>CAIJYD010000068.1 GCA_903824785.1 uncultured Bacteroidota bacterium | reverse complement strand
TGTTTTACTCACCCACGAAAAAGATTTTTTTGATATTGCTTCAAGTGAAGCAAAACGAAAAAACTGGATCATTAAATCATTATCATGGTCTGCTGAAAATGGTGTTGGCTTTGAAATACCTCTTGTTGATTTAAGAACTAACATCGAAGAAAAGTTTAAATCAAAAAATATTGACGGGCTTGGTAATGATATTAGAAAGTATGGAGAAAGACAACTAAAACAAATAGCACTCAATGTTGAAGCCGACCTACCATTCAGGTTAAATGACCGGAATGAAGATAGAATGATGAACGAATTACTTTGTGGTGTTCAGAGTAAAATTAACAAGCATTCTCCAGCAAGTCTTAAAACTAAAAACAATATTGATTCATTGCTTGCCTCGCCTTTACTTATTGGGAATAAAGCATCTCATGATAGTTCTTTTAAGGAGAACATTTCTGATCTTGAGGTTTTCTGGGAGGATATAAAGAAATTAGTAAAATTGTTTTATTGCTCTGAGGAAAAATGTGAGAGTTTCATTTCAATTAAAAACTTTGATACAGTTAAGAATGAAATTCGTTGCTCATGCGGTTTATTAAAATATGATTGGAAGAAATGAAAAAACAACCTTTATTAGAAATAATGTTCTTTTAACCTACTATATGTCAGTGATAAATAATAATTTACAATTTGGTCACCTCACTTATAAGGCCAACAAAAAATGAATTTTAATATGTCAGACAACAACAGAAAACAACCTCGTGAATATATGGAAATGGCAATTGAAGTCATGAAAAATTCTCTTCACGAAAATAGGAAAGATAAATCAAGTCCTCTTGTTGGAGCAGTTCTTGTATTTCCAAATGGCACAGTTGATACAGCTTGTCGGGGCGAGTTTAGAGAAGGAGATCATGCAGAATATACAGTGCTTGATAAAAAGAATCGCAGTAAAAATATTACTGGTTCATGGCTATTCGCTACCCTTGAACCTTGTGCTCCGGGTTCCAGAAATGCTCCCAAATTAAGTTGTTCTGAGAGAATTGTAAATGCACGTGTATCTGAAGTTTGGTTTGGTATTGAAGACCCTGATCCTAAAGTTGATCACCATGGAATAGAATATCTTGAATCCTATGGCATCATAGTTCACCAATTTGATAAAGATCTTCACAAAGAAATTGAAAAATTCAACGAAGATTTTCTCAAAGGTGCGCATCGGCGCAAGAAAGAAGCAATTGCTTTTAAGCTAAACAAAACAGGTGTCCTTAATGCAAAAGCTGAAAAAACAAAACTTGAAGATCTCTCTCTTGAGGCACTTCAGAAGTTTCTCGATAAATCTAAAAGTAATCTGAAAATTAATTCTCCTGAATTTATTGACGAGCTTTTACAGATGGAGTTGATTGAATATGATGAAAAATTAAAAGCAAATATTCCTACCGGCAATGCTATTTTGCTTTTCGGGAAGCAACCACGTCTTAAATTTCCTCAATCAGCAGTTAAAACTAAAGTGGATTTTGGCAATGGAGAAACAGATGTTCAAAGTTTTGATGATGCTTTGGTTCTGATTCCAGAGAAAGTGGAAGCCTGGGTTAAAACAGTAATACCAGAAAGTTTTGACAGGTCAAGTTTTGGCCGTTCAAAAATTCCCTCCTTCCCCATCGAAGTAATTGATGAAGTTCTTATTAATGCTATTATTCATCGTGATTATGGCATAGATGGAGCTAAGGTTCAATTAGAAATTACCCCTGACAAAATAGTTGTTAAAAGTCCGGGTAAACCAAGTTCCCCCAATAAAGCTAGAAGACTTACAAAATTTTACTGCAACCTCTATAAGCCGTAATAAAACACTAGCCTATGTATTCAATCTTATGGGATATATGGAGGAAGTTGGCGTTGGAATGGATACATACAGAGAAATGAGGGAAAAATACAACCTGCCTTTGCCTGTTATTACGTTTGAAGATCCTAATCTTGTTGTTACTTTCCCTCGTACCGCTGATGCTGTTCGTGATATGAGTGATAATGATGCTATTTCTCAGCTTAATGATGAAGAACTCGTCGGGTATGATTTTGTAAAAACACATAAAGAAGTATCAAGAAAGGAATATGAAGATCATTTTAAATTTGAAAGAAAGAAGGCCTTTAATCAGTTAAAGAAGATGAAAGATCTCCGTTTAATTGATGATAATGGTGAGAACCCCAAATCGAATAATTATAGATATGTATATAAGACAGATTGAAAAGCGCATGGTCAAACGCATGGTAATTATGTCCATGCGATTAATATGTTTACTGCTATTAGCGCCATGCATGGACATTTATCTAGTCAATTTGTCCATGCAGCCTCTAAATTAAACAACATGAAACGTCCTCATGGACATAATCATGATTTTAGTGTCCCTGAAGGAATTGATTTCTATTGGTTGATAAATGAACATGATGATGATGATATTATTTGGAATGTGATTTTTTCATATAAGAGTCAGTTTTAATGGTAAACCAAAATCTCATATTAATCATTATTACTTTCAACCACCTAAAAAAACCAGTGGTCTTGACCACTAAAAGCCGGAGTTAAATATTTGTTGTTTAGCTATGTAAGTAAATTGAAACCTTTCTGACTTTTTCAATTTGACGCATAATCATTTTGAACAAAAAGTGAATCATGTAAAAAATCACTTGGTATCAACTCAAGTACATTCTCATTAAAGAGATTGATATTTCGAAACGAAATAGTTTTGTTAAATGCCAACGCTCCAATGATAATAGCTGGGTGAACTTTGACCGTCTCTGCACATTCTCCAATTTTTGAAACAGTTAGGTAGTCGAAATACAACTGAAGAAATTCTAGTATTTCAGGATGTTTCAAATGTTTAGAGGCTAAAGTGTTGGCCTCAAGCTCCTTCCTGTCTGTGGACTCCTCGCGAAAGTTATCTAATACGAAAGGAATTTTATCATTAAGGTGCTTCAAGACATGAGCAATTTCGTGAGCTACTGTAAACCAGAAATTATCGACCCTTTTATATCTAGCTGTGTATACAATTACAGGATTGTCTTCATGAAGAAAAGCTGCTCCGTCAAGATATGTTTTTTCAAGGTGTGGAAGTACAAAGAATTTTACACCAGTACTAGTTAAATCGTTTAAGAAATCAGTTATTCCATTTTCTAATATAGTATAATCGGAAATGTCTTTATACAAAGTCTCCAGTGACTGTCTATTATAAACTGGCACTTCATAATCTGTACTTACTTTCTTAGCCATTTGGAACCAAGTTGCAGCATAAGCAGCATTAAATTGATTAAAAGCTTCAGACTTTTTGCAAAGCGGCATAACTGACTCTTCCAAAAATTGAAAATTTAATTCTGTAATGCCCCAAAAATCTTTAACATCTTGAATTAGTACTTTGGTGTCTCGAGTTGGGGTTAACCAACCTTTTTTCATCATATCACGTACTGGCATCCTACTATAAATAACTGCCTTAGCTTCAACGACATCAGTAAGTTCTTCTTTTTCGTGTTCAAGCCATAACCGGTAGTCGTTATCTAAGTTAAGCCAATATTGAGGTGAAGTATTGAAAGTGATACTTAGTTTTTTAGCATTTTCAATACTTAACGCTTGCTTATCCTGCAATATGCTGCTAAGGTGCTTGGTAGATATTCCCAATACATCTGCCAGTTCTTCCTGTATCCAGCCACGGATTTCCATCTGTTCTCTGATAAAATATCCTGGCCCAAGTTTTTTTGCTGCTCTAAGGGTTTTAATTGATGCCATGCGTCAATGTTTTTTTAATCTTCGTAGTGGTTTGAAATCTTAAAGAGGTGAAACTCTCCAATTGATTTTTCTTCATTTAACCATTTTACTTCAGTTTCAAGACGATATTTGCCTGATAATCGCATTGAGTAATGCTTTTTGTATTTTTCAAAATTAAGTGAGGGATCGTTCCATAGATCATAAATATCATTTGCAGCGTCTATTTTTTGAATCGTCGCAAAATATTTTTCTATAATGTCCGGTCTTAATTTCAATTTCCTTGAATTTCCGGTTTCATATAGTTTTTCAAGTTCCTTATCATCTATATAAACTTCCAAATTGTAGAAATGTTTTGCAAAGTTAGTAATAAAATGTTAAAATGCAATATGTAATTAGAAATAATGTGTTAATATACCATATTCATTGTTGAAAATATTGTTGAAAATATTTTCGATAATAATTTTCGGTGGAAAAACCATTTGACTTGACCATAAAGGATAGGATAATATTAATCACTAAAATCTGGAGTTAAGTATATGTTGTTTTGCCATAAATGTAAATTGTACCATTTCTAGCGAGATTGGTCAATAAACACGGCTTTTGCATTTACCTAACAATAGAGGTCAGGGACCGAGATTCTTGCAGTTGCTGAAAATTTTGGGTAGTTCTGAAAAGTGTTATCAAATAAAACTTATTTTAAGTCCAAAGTGATCAAGGATAACTATCAACGTATCTATCCTGTAGTCTAACGTTCCCTTTTCGATCTGGCTGATCCGTGCCGGAGAAACACCAACCTTAAAGGCAAGATCCTTCTGACTTATTCCTGAATCATTCCGTAAAGTTTTAACGAGCTCCCCGATCCGCTCCCTCTCCTGCTTGGTTAAGTTTGTATTAAAATTCCTCTTGGGCATACCACTATTTTTTAACGTAAGATGTGTAAAAAGCTCCCATCTTTTTCATAAGTTTCTCTATTTGAGATATATCTTCCGGGGGCTGATCGATCCATTCCATCTTATCATAGGTGCCATCAACAAACAGAGCCCGGAATTTTGGAGATTTTAAATGATGAATGATTTCTTTGAAATCACTGACCTTTTCAATTTTAAAGATTGGATCTTTCTTAGAGTACTCTTTCACAAGTTCATCAATTGGCTTCTGCAGGTAGTAATCTTCAGTTGTATAACTAAATAGTTTCCCTTCAGGCTGGAAGACATGGAAGACTTCATCAGTCTGTCGGATACGGTAAACAGTGGAGCTGCTGCGATCCTCCAGGATCTCAAGGGTGCAAACCTCCAAGATTTTTAATCGTTTTACTATATCAATACCAGGTTGAACTGCAACATCAGCAAAATGCTCACTAAAAAGACTATCGATCTGCGTTGTTTTAAGCAAGTGCCAGTCGTTTCTAAAAATTACCCCTTTCATATAAAGTTCCATTGTTTCTACAAATTTAAGATTTTTATCGTCCCATGGTCAAAAACATTAATGGCCAGCCGTTTCTCGATGTTAACGGCTGGCCATCCGCCCGCCTAGTTTTCTGACGGAAGAAACAGAACATTATCAGCCAGGTAGATTTTAAAAACGTCAAAATTTTCCTCGTAATCATCAGTTAACGAAATTGAACTAAAAAGCTGCTTTATAACAGGCGTTTTATCTAAATACATGACAACCTTCCATTGCCCGGCGTTTTCTCCCTCTGTAATCCTCTCAAGGGTCCAAATTTGAAACTTTATAGCCTTAACCACTCTTTCACCTTGATAAGACAAAACCGTGTCTAAAAACCAGCACAGCCCTATTTTATCAGCTATATGCTTTACCCCATCAGTTAAAAAGAATTTTGAAAAAAGGTTTGAATGTCTGTAATAATTTTCAGATCCCCGGAATCCTAAAAACTCATCGTTTAAGGATCTTCTTTCTTGTTTCACATTTTCCATATTTTCCATGCTTTACACAGTTTTTCCGGTGTGTCTCACCTTTTTATAATTAAAAGTAAAAAAAAGTAAGCGGGGATGGGGTTCCCACCCCCGCTTTTTTTTAACTGACCATTTCAACTTCTTCCACTTCTGCAACCTCGTTATGGCTTTCAGAATTAATATTGAAATACGGTACTGCTTCCGGGAATCTTTCAGCTATATAACTGATAGCCTTATAAGCTTCACCGCAAACTTTGAAAGCCAGATTTTCATCTTCTTTCAGGCTCTCTTTCCAGCCCTGCAGATAAACAGCTGAGTTAATTTTTTGCTGTTCAGGAGCAAAATTATTGCTGGCCATAATGAAAGCGGAGCTTATTTCTGCCACCAGTTCTTCAATTGCATAGGCCTGTTTATGGTCTTTATAGCTCTCTTTAAACTTCTTAATTCTTCCTGTCCTGATATCATGGCCGGTGCTGTGTGTTACTTCGTGTAACATCGTAGCATAAAAAAACTCATTGTTTTTAAATTGTGGTCTGTCAGTAAGTTGAATAATATCATTTATCGGACTATAAAAACAACGATCTGAACCGGGGACCAGGCTAATTTTGCATTCCCATGAAGAAAGAACTTTTTCGCAACCTTCCAGAATTCTTTCAGGATTTGAATTAATAATTCCCTTGCTTTCTGTTTCATTTAACAAAGTGTTATTGATCACTGTTTGTAAGCTTTCCCCGGTCTGGACATTTGAAAACTGAGCAACATTAAAAACATGGTGAATTTTAATAAATGGAAGCTTTGTAATTTTAGCCTCATTTAATTGCGCTGTTGTCCAGGTGTTATATGGGCTTTCAGGTAAATTTTTCCTTTGTCCGTTTATCATCTTGAAAAAAGAAAAACTGTAAAAATATACCGGTAAACCTTCACTCCCTTTGTTGACCAGATAACCAAGGCTTAAGCCCTGTTTAAAAGTCATAAATTGAAGAGTGCTGAAACCTTTAAACATTGAAGCAAAAAGAAGAAAAATAAAATTCCCGTTTTTGTACTGGTGGCCGGTCTTGTAATTAGTTACGGCTGAATTTTTGTTTACTGGAACAAACCAAGGTTTTTCCCAAGATTCATTTAATTTGCGGTTTAACATCTCGTTAAACATCTCCTGAAGTTGTTCTTTTTTCATTTTGTTAGTCAGTTTTTACGGTGTGCCTCACCTTCTAAAATTAAATTATCAAATATGGTTCCACGTGGAACTGAAAAC
>CAIJYD010000067.1 GCA_903824785.1 uncultured Bacteroidota bacterium | reverse complement strand
TCTCGTAATCTCTTGTTTCGTATCCATACTTATCATCCTGTTTTGTGTTGCTTGATCTTTGCCAAAGCAACGGGTTACTATTGATAAGTGGTATACTTTTCAACGAGAAGATGGTATACTTTTCAATTAATATATACAGTTCAAATATAAATCCTACAAATCAGGCTGCAAACAGTGGTCAGATACGACCTTTGGTAGTTGAACAAAAATCTTTCTTACTTCATTACGAAATTCACGCTCTTGAATTTGAAATTAGAGCACCTCAATCTGACACCCCACAAATGAAAAGATATTTCAAAAAAATTATCATTCATCTCATCATATGTATAGATTATTTGATTTTCTTTACAAAGAATATTACCTTTGTATACAAAATCGAGTTTCCTTTACACAGCAAGAATGTTTTGAATAGTAATTCACCTTTTCAATATATATGACAAATTCAGGTAAAAAGCTGCTCCCACTTCCACTGAAATTGGATGTAGAAACAAAGAGAGTATTGAAAAGCCTTCCATCTGCACATGCCGCTCTGGCTGAACTAAAAGGTATCGCTTCGACAATGCCAAACCAAAGTATACTAATTAATACCTTGGGGCTTCAGGAAGCCAAGGACAGTTCTGCGATTGAAAATATAATAACTACACATGATGATCTTTTCAAATCAGAATTGAACCTTTATTCGTTTAAATCACTTAATGCTAAGGAAGTACAAAACTATATTGCTGCTACAAAAACCGGATTTGATCTTGTTTCAAAAACCGGACTACTAACCAACCGGATTGTATTAAATATTCAGGAAATCCTTGAGGGTAACAAAGCCGGATTTCGTAAGCTTCCAGGGACAACTTTAAAAAACAGTTCAACAGGAGAGATAATTTACACTCCCCCACAAGGCCCTGAAGAGATCAAAGATTTAATGACCAATCTTGAGAAATTCATCAATAATAAGGAATCAAATGACCTGGACCCTCTTGTAAAGATGGCAATTATTCATTATCAATTTGAGAGCATTCACCCGTTTTATGATGGGAATGGCAGAACAGGCAGGATAATTAATATTCTGTACCTTATACAGGAAAAACTTCAGGACCTTCCGATTCTTTACTTAAGCAGTTACATAATTAAAAACAAATCAGACTATTACAAACTTCTGCAAGAAGTAAGAACAAAGAATAACTGGGAAGAATGGCTCCTTTTTATGATAAAAGCTGTGGATCAAACTTCAAGGGAGACTATTGACCTGATCATACAGATTCGTGAGCTAATGATGAATTATAAACGCATATTACGAGACAATTATAAATTCTACAGTCAGGATTTACTCAATAACCTTTTTAAACATCCGTACACAAAAATTGAGTTTATTCAACAGGATCTGAATGTCTCAAGGATTACTGCAGCCAATTATCTGAATCAGCTTGCAGATGACAAAATCCTGACAAAAAAGAAAATGGGGACAGCAAATTATTATATCAATGAACCACTTTTTAAATTGCTCTCCGAAAGATAATTGAATAAAATACTAACAGGAATACTGATTGTGCCATTAAAGCGCGGCCCAGGTGGGTTCAAATAATAATACTAAAAAATCAGGCTGCTATCAGTGGTCAGATACGACCATTGGTAGTTGAATACAAACCGCATTAAGGTTGGTATCTTTGGTTCCTTTGCCCGAGGAGATAAAAAAAGGATAACGATATTGATATCTTAGTTGAGTTCAAAGAGGCTCCTCCTTTGTTGACACTTATTAAATTAGAAAATGTTCTTTCTGGAATTCTTGGTGTCAAATTTGACCTAGTAACAACTGGTGCCCTGAAAAATAAGAGAATTAAAAAAAGCATTAAGAAAGACCTCATTAACATACTGTAATTATTAAGGACGATCTCGCTTACAAGAGCATATTCTTGATTGTAGCAGAAAAATCAATAAATTTAGTTGCTGACAAACTGATTTAAAAATTTGGCAGATAATTATGATATTATAGGAAAGATCTCTTTTACCTTTTATAAGTGGAAGGATTAAGACTGGATATATTTTTTATCTTTTTTAAAGGTTTTAATATTCATGATTTTTCTGTGGAGTGATTTATGAATAATTAACGCGATTTATTTTTGAGCACCAGATCAAGCCACGAAAAAGCATCCTTCTGCATTGCCAGGTTGAATTCATGAGGTGCATCATATAACTTTGTAATTAATTTCTCTGATACATTTTGTGAACCCCAGACCTTGTGCATTTTTGCATATGCTTCCTTAATTGATTCCAGGGGGAAAAGATCATCATCATTGCCATTGATAATCATCATGGGTTTCGGGCAGGCAATGCTTGCAACATCCGGATAATCGAGGTATGGTCCGAGACCCGGATGGGTGCATGTGAATGCCGATTGACCGCCTGTTTGGTTGTTCCCGGTTGACATTAGAGCAACGCGCGTTGACATCCAGCATACCGCTACTCCGGCGGCGATGTGCGGAGATAATGCTGCAATCTGCCAGGTCCTGAATGATCCGACAGACAGACCCACAGCGGCAATTCGTGTTGAATCGACCTCAGGTTGCTGAGAAAGAAATGTCGCAGCACTCATATCTTCATAGGCAATAAGTCCGGCGAAAGAAGCTCCTAGTGTTAAGTTAAGTATAATGTGACGTAAATCAAATATTATTTGTATCTTTGTAAAAACCATACAAATGATACGTTATACAGTTAAACTAACAAAAAGCGAGGTAGAAGAACTTATGAGTATTATCAATAAAGGTTCTC
>CAIJYD010000066.1 GCA_903824785.1 uncultured Bacteroidota bacterium | reverse complement strand
TTGATTCATGGATTAATGTTTTATTCAAAGCAAAAATCCAACTTTTCATTCAAATCGTCACGCTACAAAAAACATCTACAATTGCGATTACTTCATAATTTCAAAGAACAAATTTTAAAATCTAATGCCCACTAGTGATATTATCTATATAATGCTTTTCAGCTTTTTAAGGAGACTTGAGTTCAAAAAAAGGGGTTAACTACTTCTTTTTCATTCGTCTGGATAGTGTTAGCTCTGATCTTATCTGTTTCAGGATTATGCCGTTTGTATCCTTACCGTCTACTCTCTTTTTTGTAGGAGTTATAGTGTACCATCTTGATCCTTTTAGGACCGATAAGGAAGGGGTCACGCCTGTAATCTGAAACTTTTTATATATGTCCTGCAAGATTACTTTTGCCTTAGCTTTGGATATAAATTTCTCATTCCCGACCTGATTAAAGAACTCATTACATATTAACATAATGGTTTCTGGTGACGTTGCTATTACTCTTTCCTTTATCTTGCGTTCCATCCATGTGCAGGTCTTAATTCCGCTTTCTCCGAGTTGGTCATATGCAGGTTTAAACAAAGGGTTTTCCATCTCATACCGGACAATCATTGTTTCATTAGTCCCGTCTTTCCTGAGTTCAATATATAGCTGTAAAAGCTCCCGGAATCCTACTGTAGTTATTTTTTTCAGAACAATACCCTCATCGTCTCTATAAAAGTCGCTGTCCTGAGTGTCATACCCTGCCTGAGCATATTCACCTTGGATTAATAAGCCGTCCGAATAAATATGATTGACAAGATTATGATTGTACTTCATAAATTTTGCCTTGTCTTCAGAATAGATAAATTTATCCTCAGCCTTACTGTAATAACAAAGAAGTTCATCAAATGCAAAATTCTTTTTCAATAGTAGTGCCTTTTCGTCTGCCGTTGCTCTCTGATACATGGTTGACAAGGTGTCTGTATCCTGTAACAGTACCCTTAATTCCTCGATGAATTCCTCATCCGTCCTGAATATTTTCGTCGTGGAATAGATATGCCAGATATGATTTTTGAGGATATTATCAAACTCGCTGTTTGCCCTTAGACGTCCGGCGATCTGGTGTAAGGTTGTTGAAATATCAATAAGGGTGTGTTTTTTGTGACCATCCGAAACAACCACAACAAGGGCGTTATTGCTGAAAAGATTACAGCCCTGAAAGCCTTTCTTTGTATAGAAGTTAATTGGGGCGTTTGGATCTGTTACCTTACTGATTGGTATATTACCCATTAGCTCAGCATTCCGTACATTATTGGAGCAAACAACTTTTGCATCATCCTCAGTGAGTTCAGCAGTTTCTATGATCTGTTTTATACCCTTAACACTATTCAGGAAAATGAAAAGCTGTTCCACTTTGACCACATCATCAGTTTCGTTATATCTCAGGCTCATACCTTTCTGAAATTCCTGTATAAGTAATACAGTTGACTGATACACTGAGGACGCCTCAATTCGTTTAGGCTGAAGGTGTACGACCTTATCCCATTTAATAGAGGTATAAGGGAGCTCTTCAAGGGCCTGAGGTAAGAAGTTTTCCGCTATTGGCGTTGCACTCATAAATGTATAGTGATCGAAGTGTTTAACCTGCTCCATCAGGTTCAGGATAGCATCAGACCTAAATTCCATATCCTCCAGTAATAAATGATATTCATCAATAAGTACCTTGTATTTTGCACTTTGACAGTTGTTTTTATCTAACCACTTCACCACTTTTGGAAGGCTGTCATAAGTCACAACGATTTTATGAGTATCATTTTTGTATATATAGTCCCTGAAGCTTCCATAAAATATGCCACCGTAAACTCCGAAAACCTCATGTTTGTTATTTGTGTCTGCCTGAATGCTCTGTACCAGGTCAATCGTAGGGGTGACTACTATATAATTACAATCACAGTTTAGAGCAGCGAAAGTTCCACCAACATCAGTAATTACTTTGTTTAATATACCGAAGGGTAATCCCTCCTTAAATTCTGGGATCTGACTCAAATATCTGAATCCACATGCATCTATTTCTTGAATTATTTTCTCCATTAATTTTATAATGCGGTTAATAGCCTTGTTTTATTGTAAATTTCAATTCAATTATATACCACCATTTCAGTTAAATAATATATCACTCGATAAAGATAAAAAGATTCTTGTTGTTTGTTGTTAGCTGCATTGAATAAAGGAAGGTACCTTCCTTTATTC
>CAIJYD010000065.1 GCA_903824785.1 uncultured Bacteroidota bacterium | reverse complement strand
AGCTATCGGGAGGCTGGAGCGTACGAATTTTATGATGGTTCTTATTTACGGGGGTTTAGCTCATCCCGATAGCTATCGGGAGGCTAGAGCGTACGAATTTTATGATTGTTCTTATTTACGGGGGTTTAGCTCAGTTGGCTAGAGCGTGTGACTGGCAGTCACAAGGTCGGGAGTTCGATTCTCCCAATCTCCACAAAAGCTGCTTTCGGGCGGCTTTTTTGTTTTATTTATTAATGGAAACACAGCTCCATTGCATTTCTAACGGACCAAGCTGTATAATGCTATTACTCCGTTTACCTACCCCGGATGAACGTCATATAGCCATTTATTCTGAGAGCCCCTTACAGGTTTTGGAAGGTTTTGATCTTAGCCGAAAGAAAAACGTAAGAAGCCCGGAAAGGGGAGAAATCGAGCAATTTCCCCTTAACTTGCCCAAATCTGATACAATTATAGTCTTTAATGCTGGATTTTTAACTATATTTGCGCAGTATAAGCTAAATACTGCGAATATGATACAAGATATTATTTCCGGACAAAAAGCAGAACTGGAACGGAAACTAAAGGAGAGTTATCTTTCCCGTGAAACTACCCTTAAAGGATTTGATACAGATCTTATAAATGTGGTAATTGGCCCCAGAAGAGCCGGTAAATCCTTCTTTTCGATGCACACAACCAAATCCGGAAAGGGAGTCGGTTATGTTAATTTTGACGAAGAAAGATTATTAAAAGTTGACAATTTTGATAAGATTATTTCTGCCGTCAAGGCAGTTTATTCTGATCCTCACATCCTTTTTTTCGATGAAATACAAAATGTGGACCAATGGGAGATCATTGCTAACCGGCTATACAGGGAAGGTTTTAAGTTAATACTTACCGGAAGTAACTCACATTTACTGAGCAGTGACCTGGCAACACATCTGACAGGGCGTCATTATATGACAGCCTTGTTCCCTTTTTCCTTTAAGGAGGTGATGCATCTGTTTCCCGAAAGTGTAACTACCATTGACAGACAGCAACGATGTCTCGACTATGTGATGAAAGGTGGATTTCCTGAGTTATGGGTAAAAAATTATGATCCGTCTGAATACCTTTCCACACTTTTTGATTCAATTATTCTCAAAGATATTGTGAAGCGATACAAGGTACGCTTCCCAAATGCTCTGATTGATCTTGCCCAAATCCTGATCTCCAATATTGCAGGTGAATTTTCAAATACTTCCATTCAGAAGCTCGCTAATTTCAACAGCATTCACACGGTTGAGAAATACATAGGCTATCTTGAGGAGGCTTTTCTTATTTTTTCGGTACCCCGCTTTTCGTACAAAATAACAGCCCAAAAAAGTTCTGGTAAGAAAATCTATTGTTATGATACCGGTTATTATCAGGCAAAGGCTTTCTCTTTCAGTAGAAATATCGGGAAACTATTTGAGAATGCTGTTGCCAGTGAACTAAAAAGAGAAGAAATGGCAGGTAACATAAAACTTTTCTATTACAAGAACCAAAAGCAGGAAGAGGTAGATTTTGTTGTTCAGGAAAATCGGCAGATTACAAAACTAATCCAGGTTTGTTATTCAATTTCCGAACCAAAGGTCATGGAAAGAGAGATACGGTCACTCCTAAAGGCAAGTGAAGAATTAAAATGCGAAAGGCTTTTGGTTATTACCAATGATTTCGAACGAACCGAAAAACATTCCTGGTTCGGTTTTGAAGGTGAAATTGAATTCATCCCGTTGTGGAAATGGTTTTTGACATAACAAAGATTGTAACTCAGAAAAAGACCCCCCCGGGTATCATTCATACACATCACGCGAAAAAACCCAAAAAAGCCCGGAAAGGGGAGAAATCTCTTTTGTGTATATTCAAGTGGCATTAAATGTCTCGACGAGAAAACTTTTGCGCGGGAATTTGGAAATTTACCAAGGCTGCAGGAAGCTATAAAAAGCGTTTATCCATTTTAAATTCCGGAAGAAATTTGAATTAACTAACCATTTTTATCTTTTTGTGCGGTGCACGACAAACAGGCAAAAGCACCTTGTTGAAAGCATTGTTTCCCGATTCTCTTTGGTTTGATCTTCTGCTTTCAGATGTTTTTGAACGCCTGCATAAAAGCCCGTTTCAACTAAGGGAGTTTGTTTTGGGCGATCATGAAGAGGTTATTGAGATAAAAGCGTTCCAAAATGAGATGACTTGTTTTCAGCCCATCATCTTGATTACAGCAAACTCACTTATATTAACCGGGATAAGTTTGTCCCGGTTATTTGGTGTGCGTCTGGGCGCACTTCAATCCTTCAAACAGCGAACCGAAAAACCATTTACCTTAACATGATTATATTTATTGACAAGGGAATAGGTATCATTGTATCTAATGCCAATGTACCATGCCTCTGTTGTGCTTTTCTCAGTAGAACTCCACCAGTTACCGTTGGTTCCTGTGTAGGCGTATGTACCACCAGAGTCACGGTTGCCACCCGGAAGAGCTGTAAAACCAGTACTATTTGTCGCTCCGGTATTAGGGGATGTCCAATGTGTTGTACCTGTTTCTTTAAGCTTACCGCCTGCATAATCACCTCCCAAATATGTTGATAAAGTAGTCCACTCACCATCGGTAGGTATGTGCCAGCCTACAGGACAAACATTTTTGCCTCCATTACTTGCCACCTTAGTCGTAGCATTATTGTCGACAGCATACCAGTTATACAATGCTCCATAAGTTGCTTTATAGGTAGTTGCATCATTATTATACCAACTATAAGCGCCAGTGGTCGAAGCTCCCCATGCAGTATTATCGGTTACGTTTTGAATTGTTGTGCCATCGTTATTCTTGGTGGTTTAAAGGTTCCCAGCCATCCATACCTGTGTTCCAATAGTAACGGTGTTGTAAACATTACCATCAATATCAGAGATCTGACCTGCCTGAAGTGTTGTAAAACTAACCTGAGTGCCATAAGATGTTCCAGCACTATTAGTTGCATAAGCACGTATATAATAAAGTGTTAATGACGATAATCCTGTAATTGCACTTGTAAATTCTCCTGTGCCTGTTCCGTCTGAAGTTTTACTATCAGTGGTAGTAGGGTTCTGGCT
>CAIJYD010000064.1 GCA_903824785.1 uncultured Bacteroidota bacterium | reverse complement strand
TGTTTTGACGATTCTAAGTATTATGGTTTGAAACCATAGCCGTTTTGGAGGGTCAACATCACTGAAATATCCAACATGCAGGATAATGATACCCACAAAAGTGAAAAATTATGCTTAATTTAAAGTTTATGAATTAATCAGTTTAAAAACTGATTTGATTTATTTTTTGGAATATGGCTCATAATCATCTTCTTTTGAGGATGATGTAACCATAGAGTCTTTCGAGGAATCTGGTGCGGTTCCAGATTTGTTTTTATCCTTTTTCAGATAATATTTCTGATACAGCCGGAATGCCAAAAAGACCATAGCGGCAGCATAAATTATAATTTGTTTTTTATCCATATGGCAAACAGCTTAATATTTCAAGCTAAACAGAATATTTATTTAGCCTCATAATTCTTTTTCAAATATAATTCTTCTTTTCAAAAACAGGTAATTATTACCCGGAAAACAGATTATCACTACCCTTAAATTCACTTCCTTATCTCATTATATCTGATTCTCACATTTATTTATCCTAAAACTTTGAGTATTATTAAATATTTCAATATTTTCGTACTCTGAAAATCCCATGAAAAGTCATGGTGATTATTACCGTTAATGAGCTGAAACATAAAAGGATTGATTATGACCAAGAAAAATCCGGATGACTCTGTTCGTGAAGAACAATTCGGGGCTAATGAAAATGCTGCCGAAACTGAGGATACCATACAAGAAGTTGGCACACAGGAAACCGACCCTGCAGCCGATAGTGAAAAACCTGCAGAAGAATCTGTAGCAGAATCGATTGAAGTCAATGAAACAGAAGAGGATATAATAGATCCTGTTCCCTCTGTAATAGCTGAAAAGATCGATTCAGAACCATCAAATGATCACTCTTTTGATGATATAGAACTTCCTCCTGTTGATTATTCAGGATACACCAAACATGAACTCATAGAGACACTTGTTCTTATTATTGAAAACAGGCCTCCTGCAGAGATCAGGGATGATGTGGAGCGTATAAAAGTCTTTCTGTTCAAGAAATTTAAGCTTGAAGCTGATGAAAGAAAGAACAAATATCTTGCTGAAGGCGGCAAAATTGAAGAATACAGATCATGGGTCGATCCTGAAGATATTAAGGTAAAATTTCTTCTCGAGAAATATAAAGAAAAGAAGACCGACTATAATAAAATTCAGGAAGCAGAAAAATATGATAACCTGAAGAAAAAATATGACATCATTGATAAGATCAAGGATTTAGTCAACAGGGAAGAATCGATAAATAAGACATTTCACGATTTCAGAGCTCTTCAGAACGAATGGCATGCAATAGGAGTGGTTCCCCAGGCTTCATTAAAAGACATTTGGGAGAACTACCATCACTATGTTGAGATATTCTACGATTATATTAAGATAAATAAAGAGCTTAGAGATCTCGACCTTAAGAAGAACCTCGAAGTTAAGATCCTTTTATGTGAAAGAGCCGAAGAACTACTGCTTGAACCAAACCCTGTCAATGCATTCAGATCATTGCAGGATTTTCATAATCAGTGGCGCGAAATAGGACCCGTACCTCAGGAATCAAAAAACGATATCTGGGAGCGTTTTAAGGAAGCCACGGCTCAAATCAACAAAAGGCACCACGAATATTTTGAGAAACAAAAAGATGATCAGCGCAAGAACCTCGATGCAAAAATAGCCATTTGCGATGAAGTTGAAGCGATCAATTTACTTGAAATGAAGAATTTCAAGGAGTTTGATGAGAGGGCTGAAAAAGTGGTGGAATTCCAGAAAATGTGGAGGACTATCGGATTTGCTCCTAAAAAACAAAACAATAAGGTTTATCAGAGATTCCGCGATGCATGCGACACTTTCTTTGAGAAAAAAAGAGGGTTTTATGCCGATAATAAAGAGATTCAGCTCACTAATCTTCAGCTTAAAACAGAACTATGTGTACAGGCCGAAGCACTTCAGGAAAGCGTTGAATGGAAGGCCACATCAGATGCTCTTATCAAACTTCAGAAGGAGTGGAAAGAGATTGGCCCTGTTCCGCGTAAACAATCAGAAAGAAGCTGGAAAAGATTCCGGAAAGCTTGCGATCATTTTTTTAACAAAAAGACTCAGTTCTTTGCTGAACTCGACACATCCTACGAGGATAACCTGAAAGCAAAAACGGCAATAATTGAAGAGCTAGAGAAGTTTGAAACGGGTGGTGACGTACACGCAGCATTCGAACGTCTCAAAGAGCTTCAGAGAAAATGGACAGATATCGGATTCGTTCCTTTTAATATGAAGGATGAAATAACTACACGATACAGGAATGCTCTGAATAAGGAGTTTGACAGACTGAAAATAGGAGATGATGATAAGAACATTCTTAAGTATAAAACAAAACTCGATAGCCTTAAAACAAATCCAAAAGCTTCAAGAAAAGTAAGGAATGAAAGGGATAAATTCTTTACAAAAATAAAACAAATGGAAAGCGACATCGTGCTTTGGGAAAATAACATCGGCTTTTTTGCAAAATCAAAAAATGCTGATGCTATGATCAAAGAGGTAAACGATAAAATTGACAGCGCTAAGAAGTTGATTAAGACACTTGAAGAAAAAGTCAGGATTATTGACCAGTCAGGTCTTGATGATTAATATAAACAGAATCGAAAAGTAAAACTTTAAAACATTCTTGCATTGGCAGACGTTAAATACGTATTCGTTACCGGCGGAGTAACCTCCTCACTGGGGAAAGGAATTATTTCCGCTTCCCTTGCAAAACTATTGCAGGCGAGAGGCTATTCGGTAACAATTCAGAAACTCGACCCGTATATTAATGTCGATCCCGGGACTCTTAACCCTTATGAACATGGTGAGTGTTATGTAACTCTCGACGGTGCCGAAACAGACCTCGACCTTGGCCACTACGAAAGATTTTTGAATGTCCCCACAAGCCAGGCAAATAATGTGACTACCGGACGCATTTATCAGTCAGTTATCAATAAAGAAAGAAAAGGCGATTATCTTGGAAAGACTGTTCAGGTAATACCTCATATCACTGATGAGATTAAAAGAAGAATAAAACTGGTAACCTCCGGTAATAAATTTGATATTGTAATAACGGAAATAGGCGGAACGGTTGGTGATATTGAATCGCTTCCATATATTGAATCTGTGCGTCAGCTAAAGTGGGAACTTGGAACACAAAACTGTCTGGTAGTTCATCTTACTTTGGTACCATATCTTTCATCAACCGGAGAATCAAAAACTAAACCAACACAACATTCAGTTAAAGAGCTTCTTGAAACAGGAATTCAACCCGATGTTCTGGTTCTCAGAACTGAAAGACCTCTTAATCAGGATATAAAAAGGAAAGTTGCTCTCTTTTGTAACGTTGAAGAAAGTGCTGTAATTGAGTCAGTTGATGTATCAACCATCTACGAAGTTCCAATTAAAATGGTTGAACAGGGACTTGATAAAACAGTACTTCGAAAACTTGCTCTTCCTTTTGACGCTGAACCAGATCTTGCAGAGTGGAGAGAATTTCTTACAAAACTTAAGAATCCGAAACATTCCATAAAGGTCGGGCTGGTAGGAAAATATGTGGAGCTTCCCGATGCATATAAATCTATTGCAGAATCATTCATACACAGCGGGGCAATGAATGAATGTGCTATTGAGGTTGTCTATATTCATTCTGAAGATATTTTTGAAAATAATGTTGAAAAAAAATTAGGAGGACTGAATGGGATCCTCGTGGCGCCCGGATTCGGATCGCGCGGCATTGAAGGGAAAATTTTAACGGCAAAGTATGCCAGGGAAAACAATATTCCTTTTCTGGGAATTTGTCTGGGTATGCAATGTGCTGTCATTGAATTTGCCAGGAATGTACTCAAACTCGACGGTGCTCATTCTACCGAAATAAACCATAAAACAAAATACCCGGTTATTGACCTTATGGAGGAACAGAAAAGTATTATCGACAAAGGAGGTACAATGAGACTTGGCGGTTATAAATGTGTTATAGCCAAAAATTCAAAAGCTTATGAGGCATACGGGAAAACAGAAATAATTGAAAGACACCGGCACCGGTATGAATTTAATGATAAATATTTTGAAGAATTTAAGAAAAACGGAATGGCACCGGTTGGCATAAACCCCGATTCAAATCTTGTAGAAATAATGGAAATTACTGATCATAAATGGTTTGTAGGTGTGCAGTTTCATCCTGAATATAGCAGCACAGTTATCAGCCCGCATCCATTGTTTGTTAATTTTATAAAGGCATGCATCGGCTGATTTAAATCAATAATTCAGTATATAACTACCGGTAATTGCGAAAAGGGGACTGAATCGCTTAAAAATCAATGATTTTAATTGGATGAATCAATGTATTCGTCATAATAAACTGGAAAAAAATAATAAATTAATCAACCTGAAATAATGGATAGAAATACAATAACAGGCATTATTCTGATATTTGCGATATTTATCGGGTTCAGCCTGTATAACAACAGTAAGATGAATAAGGGGTATGAGGAGGCTGTTGTCGTCGCAGAATCTTATTACGCCACAGGAGAATTTGAAAATGCAAGAGCTGAATATATTAACGCACTGAGATTTAAGCCAAATCAGGCCGATGCTATTTCAAAAATCAATGAAATTAACCTGAAACTGGGAATTACAACCGAAAAACAAAAAACTGAAACTGTAACTCAGGAGCAGCCTAAACCAGAAATCGTTTCAGAAACAATTCCCGGAAGTACTTCTGATATAAATCAATTCGGAATTTTTGCAGAGTCAGCTCTGGGTGAAAATGATTTTATCACTCTTGAAAATAATAAAGTTGAGCTTAAAATATCTCTAAAGGGTGGACGCGTATATTCAGCAAGGTTAAAAGAATACAGAACATACGACTCACTTCCGCTGATACTGTTTTCAGGTGATTCAACCGTATTTGGCTTTAAATTTTTCACTACAGACAATAAAGCGGTTCAGACAAACAACCTCTTTTTTAAACCGGTTTCTGATCAGAAATCCTTCAATGCAGCTTCACAAACACAGAGTGTAAGTCTCAGGTTGATAGCCGGAGCGGATAAGTACATCGAATATAAATACACTCTTGCACCCGATAAGTATATGGTTGACTTTAATGTTACCTTCAAGTCGATGGAAGGCATTATTGCATCAAATCAAAACAGTCTGACTTTTGATTGGAGAATGTATCTACCTCAGCAGGAAAAAGGACGGGAGAATGAAGAGAATTATTCAACAATTAAATATAAATATTTTCAGGATGATGTGGATGGCCTGAAACTGAGATCGTCAAAAGAGCTGGAGAAAGTTGATATTACTACCAAGCTCAGCTGGGTTGCCTTTCAGGATCAGTTTTTTTCAACGGTGATTCTGACAAACGATTTTTTTCTGAATGGTTCAATATCTTCGACACGTACTCTTACCTCCCCGAAATATATCAGATATTATACATCTGAGTTGGGAGTGCCCTACAATCCTGCTTCCTCCAATGCAATAAGCATGAAGTTGTATTACGGACCAAACAGCATCACTGTACTTAAAAAAGAGGGGCTTCAGCTTGAGAAACTTGTATTTCTTGGAAAGAATATTATCGGATGGATAAACAGGTTTGCAATAATCCCGATCTTTAACTGGCTTGACAATTTTATAGGTAGTTATGGTATAATTATTCTGATACTTACCTTAATAATTAAAATTGTTCTGTTTCCTCTTACTTTCAAATCGTACCAGTCAACAGCCAAAATGCAGGTCCTGAAGCCAATGGTTGAAGAGCTTGGTAAAAAGTTCCCAAAGAAGGAAGATGCAATGAGAAAACAACAGGCCACAATGGACCTGTATAAAAGGGCAGGGGTAAACCCGATGGGAGGTTGTATACCAATGCTCCTTCAGATGCCTATTCTCTTTGCAATGTTCAGGTTTTTCCCTGTATCAATCGAATTAAGACAGGAACACTTCCTTTGGGCTACCGACCTTTCAACATACGATTCAATACTGACGCTTCCTTTTATGATCCCGATGTATGGTAACCATGTCAGCCTTTTTACGCTTCTCATGACAGGTTCCACTTTACTGACGATGAAGATGACCGGATCAACACCAGGCTCAGATCAGCCGGGAATGAAGCTGATGATGTATATGATGCCCGTTATGTTCATGCTTATACTGAACAATTTTTCGGCAGGGCTTACCTATTACTATTTTCTTGCAAATATGATAACCTACGGGCAAAACATAATCTCGAAAAGATTCATTAACGCCGATGCAGTGCTGGCTACTCTTGAAGAGAATAAGAAAAAACCTGTTAAGAAATCTAAATGGCAGCAGCGGCTTGAGTCAGCTGCAAAGCAAAGAGGAATCAGCCCTGCTAAAAAATAGAGATATTAATAACCTTATTGTATTCTGTTTCTTAGACGGAAATCAATTTATTTATACTTAAGGGCATCTCTAAAAACCTATTGTTAATATAATCATTTGAATGTTAATAACATAACTATAATATAATAGATATATTTGCTTAGTTTTACAGTATAAATATAAGCAAAATGAAAAACATTAATCCACTTGGGCTATTTG
>CAIJYD010000063.1 GCA_903824785.1 uncultured Bacteroidota bacterium | reverse complement strand
TGAATATTCCCTGATGTCATGGTAAGAGTACCGGCTACTTTGGTTGCGGTGGAGATAATCAACTTTGCAGGATCTTTTATTACAGTCAGATTATTGAAAACAGTAGTTGCTGAACCAGTTATTGTCTGATCAACTGAGTTTGAAAAAGAAATTGTACTTCCTGTATTGGTAAAAGTTGTTCCGTTGTTTGTCCAGTTTCCATTTATAATGTGATTATAAGCACCGGCAGTAAATGAAGTACCGCTGCCTAAAATAACATTTCCTGCAATGGTCAATATACCACCGGCAGTGACTGCTGCACTCCCTGAAATCGTAAAATCTCCCTGTGTAGTCGCTCCCGCTGAAATTGCTTTTGCACCACTGCCGCTTAAAATAAGGTGTCCATAAGTTTCATTGGTTACTGTCTGACCGGTTCCGGCATAATTCGTCGTACTTGTGGCACCAAAAGTTTTAGTTCCTGCTCCGGAAACTGCAGCCATTGTTGATGTACCTGAAAGATTAAAAGTTGCACTATTCAACAGACTAAAACTTTTGTCGGATGCCAGGGTGATTGCCAATCCTCCGTTATTCAGAATACCGCTCTGAACACTCAGATCTCCGGTTACTCTTGTATTTGTAATTCCATTGGTAATAAATGTTGCACCACTACCATTGGAATTATTTACTGTGATGTTATTATAAACAATACTACTTACTCCTATTGGTATGTTTTGTGCAGCACTTCCATTAAAGTTAAAGGTGCTCGTTGTACCTGGAGTAAGTGTTCCCAATCCTAAAGTAAAAGCTCCTCCCAGATTTAAGGTTCCTGCACCCCCCGACATATCAATCACATTATTTGCTGCAATACTTGAGGGTAAAGTAAGATTGCCTGCAATAGTCAAGGTCCCGGTAGTAGTTACGATCCGCGTTATTCTTGAAGTAGTATTATCATTCCCCGACATGGTTAAATTTCCACCAACAGTCACAGCACCGGCATTTACATTTAAAGAATTCGTAATACTGCTGGTGCCTGATCTGGTTATGGTTATGTTACCACTAACAGCAAGTGAAGAGGTAAGATCGGCAAGGGTTAAATTATTGGCGTAAGCGACTGAAGAGCCCAGATTAACAGTTGCAGCTCCGGCGCTATAGCCGGAAGGAATAGTCACAGTCCGGACCCCATCGGCAGCGGCATCTCCAATAGAAGCTATATCACCTGCAACAGGTACTGTAGTTGCTGATACAGAACTACTTGCACCTGATACAAGCGACCATGTTCCTGGTGCATCCCAGTTTCCTGTTGCTTTCGCATAATAAGTTGTTGGTATGTGAACTGAGATTACCACACCAAAAAGAGTAGTATTTACCCCATTTGTAGCAGTTACAACATAAGTATTTATAGCTGAAGTTGTTGTCGGACTTCCGCTGATAACACCGGTAGTCGCATTAATGCTCAAGCCGGCTGGCAATGCCGGACTAACAGAATAACCTGTTGGTGTACCTGTTATGGTTGGTGACAAGGGCGTAATGGCTGAAGTTGAAATGTAGGTATTGGGACTTGAATAGCTTAAATTGAAAAAGGTTAGTGGTGTTGCAGTGGGTACAACTTCTCCGGTTTCTAATATGCTGGCCTGATAATAGCTACTTCCGTTCTTAAATTGAATCTGACTTAACTGTTGTGCAGTTAATCCGCTATTTGCTGCACCTGCAAAAATTTTGCCGGCAGAACCTGTTGTTCCATTATAACTGCCAGTCCATCCTGTAATGGTAAGAGTTGCATAATTCGACCAACCCGGACTTCCTGTAGCAGAGGTCAGAGAATGTGCCCCTGTACCCAATGCCAAAGTGGAGTTGGAAGACATATTTAATGTTGCATTGGTTGTAGCGCTATAACCTGTGGTAATTCCGGACTTCAAAGTTCCGCCATTTAAAACAATAGATGAGGAAGTTAGAGCATTCGAGGCAGCAAAAATCAAAGTTCCTGCATTCAATGTAGTTGCCCCTGAGTAGGTATTTGCAGCGGATAGCTTTAAAGTTCCTGCTCCATTTAGTGCCAGAGAACCTCCCCCCACAACACCTGTAAAAGTTGCAGTACCCGATGTTTTTGTCATAGTAACAGCACCTGTAGTCGAAAAAGCACCTATACTCTGGGCAGCCATAGTTCCTGTAATAGCTATAATGGAGCTGCCTGCAGTAAAAGTGCCTGTCCGTACAAAGTTGCCTCCCAAGGTCAATTGTAAATTATTTGTGACTAAGGTTGCACCCGAATTGATAGTAAGAGGAACTGCCGTATTGAAAACTTTAGCAGAATTCATGGTAACTGATCCTGATGAGTTTGCAATTATTACTCCTCCCGCTGCATTAAATGATACCGGCCATTCAGTGCCGGCGGTTCGGGTGTCTGTGGTCTTATATTGAAGGGTTGCTGATGTTCCGTATATAAGGGCTCCTGTTAATACCGGAGTTGCCGTTCCTTCAATAGAAAAAATACCATTAACAGTATTGGCATTTGAAAACGTTTTTGTGCTTGTTGATGAAAGTTTAAGGTTATTAAAAATTGTTGTCGTGGCAGAAAGAGTTTGGTTACCGGATGCTCCAAAATTCACAGTTCCGGAGCCTGCAACAAATAGAGATCCTGTTCCGCCCCATGCCGTTGTGCTTGATTTGTTAACGTTTAATGTACTTGAGCCTCCGTTTAATGTTCCCTTGGTCAGAGTTATCACATCTGAAAAACTATGTGTCAATCCAACGCCAAGATTTAGAGTTCCTCCTGTTCCATTAATCGTAAATTTAGCTCCGTTCACATTACCTGCAAATGTTGCCGTACCTCCTGATTTGGTCATAGAAATATTACCGGTAGTTGTAAAGCCGGCAATGCTCTGCGATGCCATTGTGCCTGTAATAGTTATTGAAGATGAATTGGCGGTTAATACTCCAGTGCCATTTTTTGTAAAGTTACCACCAAATGTCAAACTCCTATTATTGGAACCGTCAGTGTTGAGTGAGGCTCCACTATTGATTGTTAAAGGAACGCTTGTGTTAAAGACTTTATCATTATTTAGCTTTATTTCTCCTGTGCCGGCAATAATAACACCACCGGTAGCCGCAAATGTGCTTAGCCATTCCGATCCTGAAGTACGCGATGAAGTGGTATTGTATTGAAGTGTAGCAGAAGAGCCATATGTTGGCGCTGTGGAAACAGTTGCACTCCCTTCCATGGAGAGAACCCCATTAACCGTAACACCTGTTAATGTTTTCGTGTTACTATTTGACAATGTCAGGTTATAAAATGGCCCTGCTCCGATGCTTTGTGCAGTACCGTTAAAGTTTACAGTGCTTGTATTTCGTGTAAAAGTTCCACTATTTATCCAGTTACCACTGACAGTCAGGGTGTTTGAGCCATTAATAGTCAATATTGCGCCTCCAAGAATGGTAATATTGCTGCAGAGTGCAGCAGCGCCAATAAGAGGTTGATTTCCTCCTGAAGGAATTGTAACGCTCGTTGAAGAAACCGGAACTGTTCCGGCCGACCAGTTGGTTGCAACATGCCAATCGGTACTTGTTGCTCCAGTCCAGGTATTCAAAGTAGAGGATACCGTAAGAGTTCCCGTCGCATTCGCAAAATATGTTGGTCCACCAAGACCAGAATAACTATAAGTGCCTGCTATCTGTCCTGCTCCACCAAGAATCAGACTGTTTGCTGAATGAGTAAGAGAGGTTCCAAGATTAAGTTTCGCACTACTGTTTATTGTCAGCAAAGCATTAATGGTTTTTGCACCACTGAGAGTAACCGCATTTCCGCTTGTGTTGGCAATTATTACTCCACCTGATCCACTAAACGTTGCCGGGAATTCTGAACCCGTAGTTTGAGCAGCTGATCCTTTATATTGCAAGGTAGCTGCCTGACCATAAGAAAGTGTTCCGGTAACCGTGGCAGTAGCTGTTTCTTCCCTCGAAAGAATACCGCTAACAGTAGTTGTACCCGAAGGGAAAGTTTTTGCTAAAGTGCCTGAAAGTGTTAAATTATTATAGGTAGTAGCTATTATTGTTTCCGCTGCTCCATTATAATTGACTGTTTGGGTTCCCCCTCTAAAAGTTATCGTGTTAGAGCCGTTAGCAGATAAAGATGGGCTTGTGCCAAGATTCAGTGTTGCCGAAGCAGCACCTGAGTTCATATTGAATGTGGAAGTATTGGAACTGCTAGCATTAACTGTGGTTAAAGCTCCGGTGATTGATAAAACTCCGCTTTGTAAGTTAACATTTGGATTATTATTTTTTGAATTGTTACGTGTTGCATTAAGTGTAAATGTTTCAGAACAATTAAAATAAAGTAAGGTTAAGGTCATCGTAGTTGACCTGTTACTACTTGGATTCGTTCCTGACTGACCCACACTGACAGTTGCGCAATTCAATGTTCCAGCTCCTGAAATCCCACATTTCGTATCTGAACCGGAATCACTATTTAAGGTAACAGCACCGGATACGGTAAGGGATACCGAACTATTAATTACAAGGGCATTGGATGAATTCGTTCCTGAGAAGGTTATGGAAGTACATAAAGCATCAGCAGTTACTGTAACTGTATATCCTCTTTCAATTATTACAATATCCCCGGCAACAGGAAAAGCAGAACCGGCAGAACCACCGCTTGAAGTGGACCAGGTTGAATTTGAATTCCAGTTACCTGTTGTTCTTGAATAGTAGGTTACTGCTTCAGCTACCCCTGTAAGCAATAGCCCGACGATCATACTCAAGCCGATCTTTCGGATCCATGAAATATATTCTGATCGTTTCAAAGAACCTGCAAAGGCATCCCTTTTCTCTGAATTCGTAATATCATCGTAATTTTTCCTCATACTGATCTATATTGAGTACAATTTGAGTTTCAGTTTTAATACTTGATTTCTGTCGGTGCAACAGGACTGCTGTTAGTCGTATTGATAGTTACAGTAACAGTGGCAGTACAACCGCTGGCATCTGTAACGAACACTGTATAAGCACCGTCCTGTAACAGGGAAATGTTTTTTGTTGTTTTCGGAGTTGGCGTAAATGTATCCGGACCGGTCCAGGAATATGTATAAGCACCTGTACCGCCTGTTACTGTAAGTACAATTGCTCCATCGGCTGCTCCGGGGCACAGTTCGTTCGTAAGCACCGTGCTCAGGCTTAGAGCCGTTGGCTGAGTAATAGTTTTTGATATTACCGCAGTACAACTTTTTGCATCAGTAACTGTAACAGTATAATTTCCAACGGATAAACCTGTACGGTCTTGTGTGGTAATACCTCCACCCCAGTCGTAAGAATAGGAAGAAGTACCGCCTGAAGGTGTCATATCGATAGAACCTGATGAGCCGCCATAACAGGCAACATTTACTGAAGTGGCACTCAGACTAAGCGAAGCCGCCGGTTGCGAAACAGTTATACCGGTGTACGTTTTGGTACAGCTACTGGCATCGGTAACAATAACCGAATAGGTGCCTGCAGCAAGACTGGTTCTGTCTTTGGTTGTTACGCCGTCGTTCCAGGCATAAGTATACAGGGGATCAGACCCGGGGGTTCCACCGCTAACCGCCAGAGAGATAGCCCCAGTACTGTTCCCATAACAACTTACATTTGTTACAGTTGGTGTAATCTCCATTACTGAAGGCTGAGTTATTACGATATTACCTGACGCTGCTGTACTGCCATTTGCATCTGTAACCGTTACAGAATACGTGCCTGCAGTGAGACCACTGCGGTTTTGTGTTGTTACCGCATCATTCCAGCGGTAAGTAAAAGGGCTGGTGCCTCCGGTCGCATTATTTACTGTAATACTGCCAGTTGCAAGTGCGTTGCAAAGCACATTGGCATGAGATACTACCAGTGCATCTATTGCCGGGCTGGAGGCGACAGTTACTGTAAAGGTTATTGAACCGCCGGACCCATTTCCGCCAATAAGGGTTATTGTATAAGTGCCGGCCGATAAACCGGTGATGGTTGTTCCTGTTCCTGAACCTGTTCCTCCTCCTGTGCGGGTCCAGCTCCACAGAAAGGGTCCTGCAGCACCTGAAACATTCATCGTAATCGCTCCATTGGATCCAGCATTATAGGATGATGATAATGAAGTCGCTACCTGCATTTCGCACGAAACAACCGAAGCTTTTGATGTGTTAAAAACTCTGCCGCAGACATCTGTAATAACAACAGTAATAGGACAGTTTGTTGTTGTTGTAACAGAAGGAGGTGTAAATATTGCTCTGGTTTTATCTGAAGGATATGCCGGATCGCCGGCAAAAGTTCCGCCACAGGCAGAATACCATGAAACAGTAAATTCGCTCGGGTTTGACCCAACAGGAAAGGTGAAGGATACTGGTGTCGGAGTGCCGGTTACCACACTTGCCGGGATTCCGCTTACATCGGGGGCAAGACTGGAATTCTTACCTGCCATAAAAGAGAAATTAAAGAAGATCCGCTGTGCTGCTATATTAGCAGGAAGTTGTGAATTATTAAGTGAATGAGCAGCTTCTATCATAACGTAACCCCGGTTTGGATCGCCAAATCCCCGGCCATAAGCAATTACAGCCGCCCTGTGATTTAGTCCATCATCAACTTTTTTAACATGGTCCGGGTCGAAAGCTCCTATAGTGGTTGAGGCTCTCCATCCAGGCGCCTTTGGTATATAAATCTGTTCCAGACCGTTCTGGGTAGCAGCATCAATGGTGCCCATAAACTGCATAAACTGATCGCCGGGTGATGTGTATGTATATGGTGGTGTTCCACTGGTGTGAGAACTATATAAATACAGGGCATTCTCAATAGTAGTAACGGTACCTGAAGGAAAAGGCACCAAGTTATCCTTTTCAGTAAGGAAATTCGTCTGTTGTGTATGATCAGAAGGGTTGAACATATCTTCCAGTTCGCTTCCGGCAGTGCAGGATAACCAGATTGAACCATGGTAGGTAAGGTTCCAGAAATAGAGATTACTATGTGTTGACCATTGCGGATATGCATGTGGCATAACAAAAATATCATCACAATAGCCCAGTTCCTGAGGCTTTTTTGTAAGGGAATATGCACTTGGAGGAATTCCGGCATTTGTAAAATAAGGTACTGCTACCTTTCCATTCAATAAATCCATTGTCCACCTTGGTACCGATGATACAAGAAGTGTCATGGCCACAGGAACCTCAATCGGAGCAGTAGTGGTTAAACCTATAACTCCCAGTGATTGCCAGTAAACAATTCTGGCATTTACTGCTGTTGTCCTGTATTCCGCAGGAACAATAAAAGGACCACCTTTGTAATCAACCCCGTTATAAGTAAAATCTACTCCGTCTTTTACTTTCCCCGGCGCAATAATCCATTTAATCGGAATTTTATTATTTGAAATCAAATCATATATCATCCCGTAAGGTTTCAGGGCGTTCCCTACAGTCTGTGGAACTACACCCATGTTAATGATAAATGAACCGGCAGGTAATGTTGTCATCTGTGTTTGTGAAAATGCAGAGGCAAATAACAGGCATGACAACAATGAAAAAAGCATAACTCTTTTCAGCAGATAATTATTAGTTTTCATATACAAACTGTGTTAGCTGTTAATGGTTCATTCAAATTGTAACCTTTCAAAATTTTGCCGCTTAAAAAACGTACTGCCTGAACAATTCCTTTTCCGTTTTGAAAAAATATATAACTAAGTGGATACCCCAGACAAAAAACTGTCGTATTCTTCTTATTTTAACTTTATTAACCAAAGTATATGCCAAAGATTTTCGACTAAAAAAAAATAATTGACACTTATTTCTAAATATCTCTTCCAGAAGCAATAAGCTTATGCCTAGGTTGAAATAAATAAATAAAACAGGGATACTACCTAAACAGGAATAAAAAAAGTCAGTGAAAATATCGCACACATGTGCGGAAACAAGCTTATCCCTTAGTTAGAACTGGTCCTCCCTGTTCCAATATTTTCCAGATAAAAAGATCAAACTCATAAAACCAAATAAACGGTAGAATGGAAACGCTAAACGTAACCCTAAATTTGAGATAATTAAATAAATATACCCCCCCATCGGAGGCAATAGTACTTATAATACTTGAGATATTATCTTTTTGTCCATCAATAAGAATCGGAACCTGATATTTATCATCAGGAAAAGGGTTCTGGTAAATAAGAACCAGATGGAAAACACCGTCTTAACAGGAATGAACTGCCTGACAGGTACCATTCCCAGCCAGGCCAAATCTGGTTAATGGTAAACCTCCGTTGGAGCCCACTGGCATGAAATTGAGGTTTAATTTTTTAATACCGGCAACAAGATATTGCTTGGATTCTTTTCATCATGATAAATACGAATTGAAGCCTTCTGGAAATCTTTCTGATTTGCCTCATAAATGTTTACAAACTTTTGAGGGTTACGGTCAACAAGTGGAAACCAGCTGCTTTGTATCTGAACCATAATGTGATGGCCCCTTTTAAATGTATGGGCGACATCGCCGATATTGAATTTTACCCTTTCAATTTTGCCGGGTGTAAATGGTTCTGGATTCTCAAGACTATTCCTGTAACGGCCCCGGAGTACCTCAGCATGAACGAGCATCTCATAACCACCCATCGGATATTTAATAACAGGATCTGTATCAGAATAAATATCAACATTATTATATGAGAGGCTATCGGGAAAGAGATCAATCAGTTTAACAACAAAATCAGCATCAGTTGTTGAAATTGAGGTCAGCAGGTCAGCTGTGACGATTCCTGTAACATTAACATCTTCAGTCAACAGATCCGTTTTGAAGGTAAGCACATCTGGTCTGCGCTCGGCAAAACGCTGATCATCGGTCATATACTCGCGTGTTCTTCCAAAATGAACATCCTCGGTATAAGGAACAGGTTTTGAAGGATCACTTATGTAATCGCTGAAACTTGTAAGGGATTTTGGTTGAGTCCAATCCAATTTTCCATTCTCCTGAAGATACAAAATTTTATCCTTCTTTTCAGCAGGAGGCCACTGATCATAATGTCTCCAGTTATTTTCACCTGACATAAAAACAGTAGCTTCTGAAATTTCTGAAAGGTCACCGGTTCCTTTGAGGAAGTGGTTGAAAAATGGGATTTCAATGTTTTGCTGGAACCACAGCGATGTGTTGCTTCCAAAGTAAATATTACCGAGGTGAGTCCCGTCATTGTTTGCCCATTGCGAATGATACCACGGTCCCATAACAAGTTTATTGAATTCTTTGCCGGGATTATTTATCTCCGCTGCCCGGTAGGAATTCCAGGCGCCCCAGTTATCTTCTGCATCAAACAGGCCGCCAACCCATAGCATGGCAGGTTGTATTTTTTTTGTAGCATTTCGGGCATCACGGGCTTGCCACCACGAATCGTAGTCCGGATGGGCACAGAGATCTTTCCAGAATCGTACACTGTCGCCCATTAATTTCGAAAAAGCCGGAAGCGGGCCGGTTTTAAGGTAAAATTTATAACTGTCGTGAACAGGAAAACCGTTTGTTTTTGGTGGGACTGAAGTTGGCTTCCTGCGCGGAAGACCAAAGCCGCTGCCAAGAGGGGAATAGAAGCTGAATGCATCCATAAGAAAAAGAGCGCCGTTGTGGTGGAAATCGTCACCAATAAACCAATTGGTAACAGGTGCCTGCGGACTTACAGCGACCAATGCCGGATGATTGCTTGCAGCAGCCATTGTGGAATAAAATCCGGGATAAGAGATCCCTACCACGCCAACCTTGCCGTTATTGTTCGGGATATTTTTTATTAACCAGTCAATTGCATCCCACGCGTCACTGGCTTCATCGGTATCCTTATTGGTCTTTTTGTCAGGATTAAAAGGTCTGATATCAACAAAATCGCCTTCACTCATCCATCTGCCTCGTACATCCTGTGTTACCATTATATAACCTTCCCTGAAGTAAGCTTTTAAATATGAGTGCCAGTAACTACCATTCCATTTATCTTTTCCATAAGGCGAACATGAGTATGGAGTACGTGTTAATAATATAGGATGAGGTTCCGAATTGTCTTTTGGAGCATAAATGGATGTAAATAATTTTATACCGTCCCTCATGGTTATTTGCCGTTCCATTTTGGTGTAGTTATTTACTATCCAGATACTGTCGGCATTTTGAGCAACGAGTAAAATACACCAGAGATTAAAGATTATAACAAAGCTCAGTTTTTTCATTGTGTTAATGATTAAAGGTCTTTTATCAGCTTAATAGTGTTAAAGGTATGAAAGACATTTGAAGCAGTTGTCCTGTACCGCACAATTTTGCTTTGATTATACCCCCACCATGTTCCATTAGGGCTATGATTTTTGCTACCCGGTATCTGTTCATAATATACATTTACTGAAGATTTAGGAATAGCCTTTTCACAACCAGGCAACTGAACCAGAATAAAAATAATTGTAATATTCCGTATTGCTCTTATTAACTTATGTTTTACCTGATTCATGATTTTTAAAGATTAAAATAAGATATTACACATCAGCCCCTATACAATTCTGTACGATGCATAAATATAACCATGATTTTAATAACAATGACAGTAATTACATGAGATAATATGAAAACGAAGATTCGAGTCGGTCTTCCTTAAGAACTATTTGAATATCTTTCTCTTATTCAGCTCTTTCTGATAAATTGCAGCATAATGGTTATGCTCGGAAAGTGTCCTCGAAAAATTATGAGTTCCCGAGAAGTCAGACTTAGCTGCAAAAAAGAGAAAATCGTGCTTTTCAGCATTAAGGACAGCATCTATACCTTCAATAGAGGGACACCCAATGGGACCCGGCGGAAATCCTTTGTGCCGGTAAGTATTATAAGGTGAGTCTGTCTGAAGGTGCTTATACAAGACCCGTGTGATCGTAAAATCATTAAGTGCAAACTTTATAGTCGGACAAGCCTGAAGTGGAATACCTCTTTTCAGCCGGTTAAGGTAGACACCTGCTATCCGGGGTTTCTCTACTGCCTTAACTACTTCATCATCAATAATTGATGCAAGAATTGAAACCTCTTTCGGATCAAGTCCCTTTTCCTCTGCTTTAGCTAACCGGTCCTTATTCCAGAATAACCTGTACTCCTTCAGCATCCGTGTATAAAGTCCTGCGGCATCAGTATTCCAGTAAAACTCATAAGTGTCGGGAATGAAAAGTGAAATAATATTTTCCTTATTAAAACCATCCTGAATATAATTGGAACCATCCGATAGAAACCTCATTATCATAGTGGAATCAGCTTCAATCTGCCTGCCAATCTTCCCGGCTAGCTGATTTAAAGTGCGGATATTATTGAATGTAATTTTAACAGGAGTCTGCCTGCCCGCCCTAAGAATATTTATCAGGGAGGAATAGCTTAAATCTTTATTTATCACATACTTTCCCGGTTTCACAAGGGAAGGGTAATTTTTTCTTTTCGCTACCCAGTCAAGAAGAGGAGGTTTTTTAATAAGTAAATTTGATTCGATTGTATCCAATGCCTGTTCATAAGAAGAGCCTGTTGGTATATACAGAACCCTTGCTTTTGAGTCCGTAGTGATATTCAGGCCGAAAAGATTTCTCCACACCACTATTAAAAGCAAAATGGATAGTATTCCGAAAGCTGATAAAAGACTTAGTAATACCTTTTTCTTCATTGTCTGTCAACCATTATACAAAATTAAAAAGATTGTCTTAAGAACCAAATATTTATGATATCGTATTAGTCAGGCCATAACAGACTACTGTCATGCAAGTCATGCAAGTCATGCAAGTCGTGCAAGTCGTGCAAGTCTGCAAGTCGTGCAAGTCGTGCAAGTCATGCAACTTTCAACTTTTATTTCAGGGAAAACAGGGCTGTAGTTGCAAGCCCGTATTTTTTAATAAATTTGAAGATTGATTTTCAAACTAAAAATATAAAAAAATGTCAACTTCAATGCTTTTGATCCTTATCGGGATAGGAATAGTAACAGGGGCAATGGCCGGAATGCTTGGAATAGGCGGAGCTATAATAATGATACCTGCTCTTGTTTTCTTTATGGGATTCAGTCAGCAGATGGCGCAGGGAACGAGCCTGGCCGTGATGCTTCCTCCGATAGGGATAATTGCTGCATACAACTACTATAAGGCCGGTCAGGTTGACATTAAATTTGCCATAGTTCTTGCGGCAGCATTCCTGGTTGGATCATATTTTGGATCTAAACTGGCTCTAAATCTGCCACAGGCGGCTCTGAAAAAAATATTCGGTGTTCTGCTCTTGCTGGTGGCAGCTAAGATGCTGTTATCCAAATAACAGCATAGTCTATGTAAAAAATAAACAGGGAGATGCCGCGACATATCCCTGTACGTTCTTTAGAGTTCTATCTTAGAACAATAACCCCAGACTTAACAGGAAAGCATTTGGCCTGTCATCAAGATTGAAAGTGGTTCCTGCAAGATTCTGGATCTGATTCTGATATTTTTTCAGACTGCCTTCATACCTCAGGTCTATTGTAAGAAACTTCAGAATATCGAGACCCACCCCTGCCTGGTAACCTATTGTCATTTTACTGTAAGTATTCTTAAAATCGGTGTTATCTATAAGTGCTTTCGGTGAATTGATCAGTAGAGAGGCTGCCGGACCGGCATTCAGACGAACCGGACCAAGTTTTAAACCAACCATAACCGGAATATCCAGTTTATTGAAGTTCTGTTTGACAATAGATGATGCCGAGGTCTGAACATTTTTAACTGTATATTCGTTTGTTCTTGTTGAGAGTAAAAATTCGGGCTGAAGATAAATTCCAAAAACGGTAAGTCTGAAAAATACACCTCCGTGAAAACCATACTTAGCATCAGTAAGTGCGTTCACAGTATAAGAGGTTGTACCTGAGGTAATTGTTTTAAGTGTTTCCATTGTAAGACCTGTTGTACCCGCTCCTGCTTTAAGTCCGAATTTAAGCTGGGAAAAAGCCGGAATTGATATAACAAACACTAAGGCAATTGCTAATAATTTTTTCATCATTTTAAGGTTTTAATTTTTAAAATAAATCTTCAACAAATATAAAAAAAATGTAATAAACAATCAGATAACATCGAACTGAACGAAAAGGTTGCAACTAAGAGCACTTTTTACTAATAAATTTAGAACGCAGGAAAAGCGATATTATTTTGCAGCCACCATTCCAGTTATATAATCCGGCAAATGGAATTACTGATATTCAATGTACTGACTATTCTGTTTTAACTCCAGAAAATCATCTTCTGTTTCACAATAGCCATATTCAAAGCAATAATGAAACGTACGACCCTGCGATGTTTCAATAATATGGGTAAAGAAGCTGAAGTTATAGCCAAGGGCAAACAGAGCATCTTTATGAACTCTAACCTTACCTTCAGAATAGAGATCTGAAAGGATTCTCCTGTTCTTTCTTAACAATCCGTGTACGTTTCTAACAAAATTATTTGAATCGCGGTTAAGCTTGTTGTTATAACTGTTACGGCATTGATCAGAACAGAATTTTTTATCGGTGCGGCCACGGAGACTGTCGCCACAATCGAGACATTTCTTTTCCACAGCACTAATGTTTTGATAAAGATATAAAAAATTCAATTCAGGTGTATCAATTTGATCTGTAAATAAAAAGTCGTTTTTAAACGGATACAAACGATTATAAATGAGTTTTAAACGTATATAATTAATTAATTACCGATACAGTTTCCATGGGTGGCTTAAGTTTGTCAGGTAATTAAACTGATGTCAAATTTAAAACTTAAAGTCATGAATTCATTAGCAAACAGAGTCACACTCATCGGAAATCTTGGTCAGGATCCGGAAACCAAAACTACAGAATCAGGAAAAAAACTGGTCCATTTCACTATTGCCACGAAAGATGGTTACAAAAACGGCGATGGGCAGAGAGTAAATGAAACAACCTGGCACAACATTGTAGCATGGAACGGACTGGCTGATATTGCAGGAAAATATCTTAAAAAAGGCAAAGAGGTGGCGGTAGAAGGACGGATTGTTTACCGCACTTATGAAGACAAAAAGGGGATAACGAAGAACATCACCGAGATTGTTCTTAGCGACCTCGTTCTTCTACGGTCAGGGAAGGAAGCTGGTAAAGACGATCAGGCCGGAGATGAATAATGATCTTCAGGGGAAAATGTTCGCTGCATTTTCACAATCAGGAGGCTGTCTCGCAAAAGATGACAGCCTCTTTGTTTTACCTCTTCATATTCTCTATCTCTGCAACTGTTTCCAGTACAATTGAATGATCCGGAGGTGTCTTTTCAATCATACTGAAAAGAATATGGGTCAGATCACTGTAGGAAAGGTCGATATTCTTTTTCTTCAGAAGCAGGTCGATATAACGCACGGCTCTGTCTATCAGTTTATTATTGCTTGCCCTTACATAGGTCATAACGTTTCCTTCATATCGGCCTAATCTGCCCATAATAAGGGTTGAATGAGCGTTGAGAAGCATCTTGAGAATTAGGTGTGTGAAAAGCGGGTTTGAAAAAGGAGAAGTTAAAAAATGGCTTGTTGTACCAAGATTAAAGCTTATTCCGGATTTATCATAAAGTATTTTAAACCTGTGTTGCTGTGCTTTATTCTCATGTTCCTGCCGTCTCTGAAGGACCTTGCCGCTGAAATCAAATCCAAGCAACCGTTTCCTTGAAGCTATTCCATTTATATCGGGCCATTCAAGGGTCCTCGGAGCTCTCCATAATAATTTTCCCCATGCCTCTTCACTATTTTTTGAATCAGGCAGATAGAGATAACAGAGCGACATATTCTGCCCGGGCTCATTCACATTCTCAAAAGGCAACAGACTAAAAGTAGGAGAACGCTCTGTGGTGTCCGTAATTATTGTAATACCCAGCTGATTATCTGTCTCATACAACAGGTAGTCACCATTCTTATAATACTCCGTTTCCTGAACAATGAACTTCTCAATAAACTGATTATCCACAGAATCCCAGTACTTTACAAATTCATCTATTGCGTCTGCTATTGACTGGTCTGTATTATTATAATAAAATAGTGCAATCCCTGCAGCGGCAAGCAGAATAGTTGACGACTGCATTCTGGTGCTTCCGGTGATCGCCATCGGACCTACTGTGAGATTAATTTTTTCTATATCAGGATTCTGAATAACCAGTTTCGATCTTTCTGCTACTTCGAATAACATATCATCCGGATTGCAATAGAGGAAGAAGGGCTTCCTTTCAGATATCTGTGAAGCTTTTTCCACAGCACCAATAACAAAGGGAGTTTCGCCGCCTTCGGTTGTACCGATCAGAAGATCGCCATCCTTAAAGCCGGCTTCAATTAACTGCCGGGCGCCATATAATGGATAGTCCTCAAAATTTTCTATTGAACGAATGAGTGCAACATCACCGCCAGCCATAAAACTGAAGACTCTATCTTTCAAATTATCAGCTGCATAAACCTGTCTCCACAGAGTTTCTATAGTAAGAGAGAGACGACCTGTAGCTCCGCATCCACAGAAAAATATATTATTTCCCGATTTTAATGTTTCACCTATTATATCTTTAAGAGAGCAGATTTGCACCAGCTTCTCCGACAAAACCCTGACAGTCTGCCTGTCAAGTTCTTTCAGAATTGAAATAGCTTCAGGCAGATTGTTTTTTGCCAGATTTGAAAGATTAACTGTTTCCGGATGTGACGATTCTGTTACAAGGCTACCCAGCTTAAACTGAGAAGAAATTAATAGAAAGTCTGCTGCTTTTTTATCTGATTCAATGGACATATCTCTGTTTATTTAAGCCGCAAGTTACACATTTATGACCGAATTCCGACTATCTCAATGCTGTTCAACAGTGTAACCGTTCATAAAATAAAAACTTATCTGTGAAAAAATAAGAGACATTTTAAAGGAATTAATTCGCTGATATTATCTTTGCCAACTTAATTTGAATAATTCGAAAATTTGAAGTAAATCTGAGCCCGGAATGAATCAAAATTGAGAATTATTCAGGCATCAGATTGTCTAATTTACCAATGAACAGAGCATGTATTACAAAAATAACAAACTTGTATGTACAAAACCAACATGCGAGCTTCATCCGACCTCTTAAAAATAATTTTGTCCGGATGAAAAAAATACTTTTATTACTGATTACCGCATTATCTATCAGTCAGGTAAGTTATTCGCAGACAACAGAAAACAGTGGAAAGCCAATCGCAGAGATCTTTACTGACTTTCATTATAACCTTAATGATACTACCAAAACAACCGGTTTCGGATTGAACAGGGCATACTTTGGTTACAATTTTCTTCCTCCGGGAGATTTTTCAGGAACAATAATTGTTACTGTCGGTAATCCGGAGGAACTTTCTTCAGGAGCAGTTCACCGCAGATACGCATTTTTCAGAGAAGCATCTATCACATATTCAAAAGACAAGCTAAATATGTCGCTTGGAATCACAGGCACGCACCTGTATGATTTTCAGCAAAAATGCTGGGGAAAACGATATATTGCCAATACCTATCAATCTATAAACGGATATGGTTTTGTAGCAGATCTCGGACTTGGAATATTCTATAAATTCAATGAGATCTGGAAAGGCGATTTTGCAATAATGAACGGAGAAGGTTATTCGGAGCTTCAGCTTGACAATAGTGTAAAAACATCGGCCGGGGTGACGATAACCCCTGTTAAACAACTTGCATTCAGACTTTTGTATATATTAATTGAAAAGTATACCATCTTCTCGTTGAAAAGTATACCACTTATCAATAGTAACCCGTTGCTTTGGCAAAGATCAAGCAACACAAAACAGGATGATAAGTATGGATACGAAACAAGAGATTACGAGACG
>CAIJYD010000062.1 GCA_903824785.1 uncultured Bacteroidota bacterium | reverse complement strand
CTGGGGCATGCCCCAGAAGAAAGAAAACTGTACATTAGTGTTACCAAAAGTTGTACATCCGTTCTTACTGAAAGTTGTACATTGTTATTTACCGATTACAAGGAAGAACCACAAAAAGCTATCTTCCATTTTTTTGTCTATTAGAATACACATTTTTCGATTATAATAAGTCTAATAATGAAATTGGGAATTGGCACAAAGCAATTGCAGAATTAATAGGTAAAAAAAGTGGAACGGTTAAAATAACAAAGAATGAGAACTCTTATATGATCGATGAAGATATATTGAAAAAAATAAGCGTTGCATTACAGATTCAGGGAAGTTGTAATATTAATGATTATGAAAAATATAATTATAGATTAAATACCACAAAAAACATATTCAAAAATTATGGATTTCTACTGGCAGAAAGCGAGATACAAGAATTTAAGCTTTTGGGGATTTTATATTTATATTATGAAAAGAATGGAAAAAACTATCCTCATATTCCAGATGAACTCAATATTTCATCCGTTAAGAAAAATTTGTTGAAAAAAATATCACCTCTCAAATCTAACACATAATTCAGTATATCTGATTATTATAAAAAGCTATCGACTATTATCGATAGCTTTTTTTTATTGATTAGAATATAGCTTTGGGACATAAAATAAACTTAAATCATTTCAATTATGAATTTTGAATTTGTTACCAAAGACGATTTTAAGTTGCTTGAAACCAATTTGCAAAATAAGTTCGAACAACTTATAAGCAGTAAAACTCTTGAATTCTCCAGGAAGTGGTACAAGACTAAAGATATTGAAGATCTTTTTGGAATTTCTAAAGGAAAACAGCAGCAGTTAAGGAACAGCAAGGAACTACCATTTACAAAAATCGGGAAAACCATTTATTATTCAAGTGCCGATATTGATCAAATCCTTGAAGCCAATAAATCGACCTTATAACTATGAATGAGCATGTTGTATCTTTCTTCGATTCAGTTATTTCAAAACAAAAGACAGCGGATATACCAATTGAAATTCTTTTGAATGACATAAGGAACGGAAAATGGGCAAAGCAAATACTTAAAATCCGTTCTACGGCTGACAAGAAAGAGAGGGATCTCCTTAAACGAAAGCTGCCCGCATCTACAATTAGTTGCACTACAAATGGTTCACATAAAGCATCAGATGTTTTACGTCATTCCGGATTGATCCAAGTTGATATTGATGATATAAAACCGAGGGATGCTTATCAATTAAAAGAAGAACTATCAAAGGACCCTCTTATTCATTCATGCTTTTTATCTCCCAGTGAGAAGCTAAAGGGCACAATAAAAATTATTCCTGACATCAAACTTCAAGCTCTGCAAGCTGAATCAATTGCAAAATATTTTCAGGAAAAATACAAGCAGGTTATTGATTTATCATGCAAGGACATTACCCGGTTAATGTTCATGAGTTTTGATCAGGATTTGCGCATCAATTCAAATTCTTGTATATATTAATTGAAAAGTATACCATCTTCTCGTTGAAAAGTATACCACTTATCAATAGTAACCCGTTGCTTTGGCAAAGATCAAGCAACACAAAACAGGATGATAAGTATGGATACGAAACAAGAGATTACGAGACG
>CAIJYD010000061.1 GCA_903824785.1 uncultured Bacteroidota bacterium | reverse complement strand
TTTCCCGGTGTACATAATCGCTCAAAATATTGTTTGAGCGAAAGTATAAATTCAAGTCGTAAAAACTTTTGACCTTAATTAAGGTACTATATATTAATAAATTACATTACTTTTAACCGTCCTTAACCGGACACTAGTGATTTTAAGATTAAAATTAATATGCCGGAACCATCTCTCTTCATGAAAGATTATGTCCGTATTCGGAAAGTATAAGTCTGATTTGCGCAGATATTATTTACCTCTGCAACTTTTACACGAAAAGTTTTGGTGGTTGCCAGACTGAATAACAGAGATTCAGATCAAGAGATAAGAGCTGGATTCCGGAAATCCTGGTAACAGCATCCTCTGTGAGGTATGGCTTATTCGATTCAATTATCTGGTCCTCTCCGGAAGGGTCAGGATCCTGACTGAAAATATCTTCAGAATTAGTTGTGGCTAAAGGAATTTCCATACTGAATGAATGGAATAGTACCGATTGTCCTTCCAAACCGGTGCAGAAGAAAAATGTTACGAAAAATATCAGAGTTAATAGTGTCCTTCTCTTTTTTCTCATGGAGGCAAAATACATCTTAATTTAAAAGATAACGTTATGTTGAGCGTTAAATTATTGTTAAGAAAATAACAATAATTTTTATCTTTTCTGTAAAAACCTATAAACCAGTATTTTTAGTGATTATTCAGGTCTGAAATATTTTGTTCTTTAATCATTTTAAATATTCTGAATGTATTACACTGACAGCTTCTTTGGTCTGGAGAAAATTTTAAATTTACGTTTTGTCGTTTTTCTGCTTATCTTCGTGGAGTAGTTCAAACAGATTAATTAAACTTAAAATATTAAAGTTATGTCTATAATACTATTGGGAATTTTAGTTTTGGTTCTTGGTTTTATTGCAACAGGAGTTAACACTCCGTTGCGTCCTTACAAATCTTTATTAAAAACCGCCGGAGTAATTGTTGTACTGGTTGGTCTCTCTATTTCTTCTGTTGTTCAGGTTGAGCCGGGACAGGTCGGAGTACAGAAACTTTTTGGAAAAGTGAACACTAATATTCTTGAGAGCGGATTGAATGTTATTAACCCTATGGTAAAAGTTGTAATGTTCGATGTAAGAACAGAAAACTATACTATGTCTGGCGTTACCGATGAAGGAACAAAAACCGGCGATGATGCAATTCGTGTCTTATCGGCTGATGGACTTGAGGTAATTGTTGACCTGACTGTATTGTATAAAGTTGTACCATCTGAAGCTCCCCGGATCCTTAAAGAGGTCGGAACCGACTACCGGAATGTTCTTGTTCGCCCGATTTGCAGAACCAAGATCAGAGATAATGCCGTTTATTATGATGCAGTAGCTTTGTACTCCACAAAAAGAGATGAGTTCCAGGCAAGGATCTTCACTACTATTGAAGCAAATTTTAAAGAGCGCGGACTAATGCTCGAACAGCTTCTGGTCAGAAATCTTACACTTCCGGCTTCAGTAAAAGCTACTATTGAATCGAAAATAAATGCTGAACAGGATGCTCAGAAGATGACATTTGTTCTGCAGAAGGAGAGACAGGAAGCTGAACGTAAAAGAGTTGAGGCACAGGGTATTGCTGACTACCAGAAGATATTAAGCACCGGGCTTAGCGACAAACTTCTTCAGTATGAGATGATTAAAGCAATTTCTGTTTCACCTAATTCAAAACTTATCTTTATGACTAATGGGAAAAATCTTCCCATCCTGGTTGATAGCAAATAACAGCTTTACAAAGGATTTATATAGATTGGGGCATAAGGTATACTGATTTCGCGGAGCCGGGGAATAATTATATCCATATCAGGCCGTTCAGACTTTATTGCCCCGGTTGTTTACTGAAGGAGTTCCATCTCCTCTTCATCAATCACTTCCATCAGCTTTCCGTCGTCACATTTGATGGTTCTTGCTGTGAATTTCTTGAGGAGAGTATAATTATGAGTTGCAACAACAACCGCTCTTCCTGTCCTGCTTATATCCTGCAGCAGTTTAATTATACCTTCCGATGTCTCAGGGTCAAGATTTCCGGTTGGTTCATCAGCCAGGATAATATCAGGATCATTCAGAAGAGCCCTTCCGATAACAACACGCTGCTGCTCGCCACCAGAAAGCTGGTGCGGCATCTTGTAACCTTTCAGCCCCAGACCGACTTTCTCAAGCACCTCCCCGATACGGATGTCAATCTCTTTCTTGTTTTTCCAGCCTGTTGCTTTTAAAACAAATTCAAGATTCTCATTTACAGGTCTGTCAATCAGTAATTGAAAATCCTGGAAAACAATTCCGATTTTCCTTCGGAGGAAAGGAACATCTCTCTTTTTAATTTTGGTAAGATTATAGCCTGCAACCAGACCGGTACCCTCCCTCAGAGGGATCTGGGCATTAAGCGTTTTTATAAGGCTCGACTTTCCACTTCCCACCCTGCCAACAAGGTATATAAATTCACCCTTTCCGACAGTCAGGTTTACATTGGAAAGAACAAGATGATCCTGCTGCCAGATCGTACAGTCTGTCAGTTCAATTATAACATCAAGAGGAAGATTTTCCTGCATAAGAGTAATATTTTTGTCTTTGATTCCTGTTAAGACCGGTATAAATAATTGATATTAAGAAATTTTGCCGGTTTGCAGATTAAAACAGACCGCTCATTTCATTTTATTATCTGCAAAATAAGGAAAGAATTGATAATTAACATTTATATGTTGATAAAATCAGTAATAAAGGCCGATGGCAGGCGTTTAATAGTTGTAAATTTACGCATAATCAGAAAAAAAGAGTAATTGTCATATATGATTAATAATCAACATGCTGAAAGCTTAAATGATTTTTTAAGCAGAAACATCGTATGATTTTGACGCGACAAAAAAAATAAGTTATGAACAGAAAATTTAAAATCCTTTATGAATTCTTTGTAGCCCCGCTGTTTCTTTATGCGGCATTTAGTCTGCCTTCATGGGTTAGGATCATTTACTGCAGGGCAGCAAGAAGGATATCATTGAATAATCCTTTGAACAGCAACTGTAAACATGGGGTATTATTTAGTCTGTTTATTGTTTTACTGGTAACGGGTTTATCTTTCAAACCGCTCTCTGCACAGGTTCCTTTTACCGCCAGAGAGATCGATTCTGAATTTAACAGGGCAATGGAATTATTCAATAAGGAAAAATACCCGGCCGCAATAAAGCTTTTCGACTCATATCTTAATAGCGGAAATACGCAGAGTCTCCGGTTAATCGATGTAGCAGAGTATTTTAGCTCAATGGCCTCATTAAAGCTTTCTGCTCCAGATGCTGAATACAGAATGACAAGATACATATCCACCCATCCAGGAAGCCCTGAAGAAAATGAAGCCAGGTTATCATTGGGTGACTATTTTTACCAGAACAAAAACTACAGGAAGGCAGTAAAGTTCTATGAATCTGTGAACAGACAGGATCTCTCTGCAGATATACGCGCCGGCTATTTCTTCAGACTCGGATACTCACTTTATATCAATGGAGATAAACCCCGGGCCCTCCTTATGTTTTCAGAAATAAAGGATATTGACACTGAATATTCTCCGCCTGCCATCTACTATTTTTCTCAGATAGCTTATGAACAAAAAATGTATAATACTGCTATTGACGGATTTATCCGCCTGAAAGACGACGAGACATTTGGAGGCGTGGTTCCATTTTATATTGTACAGATATTTTATCTTCAGAAAAACTACGACGGAATACTTTCAATGGCACCTGATCTTCTTAAATCAGCCGGAAAAGAGAGAGCTGCAGAGCTTGACAGATTTATCGGAGATGCTTATTACAATAAAGAAAAATACACTGAAGCACTGCCTTATCTTGAAAAAATTTCGGATAATTTAAAAGTAAGCGGCCGGGAAGACAAATACCAGCTGGGATATTGTTATTACAAGACAGGTGCAACAGATAAAGCAATTGCAATACTTCTGGAGGCGGGTGCAAAGAGTGACCTCCTGAGTCAGAATATATGGAATGTTCTTGGTGATTGTTATCTAAAGAAGAACGACAAGAAGAACGCCCGCTTCGCATTTGGTGAAGCTTCAAAACTGAATTATGATAAGGATATAAAAGAAGAAGCACTCTTTAATTATGCAAAACTAACTTACGAAACGTCATATTCTCCTTTTGGAGAGACAATTGCCGCATTCCAGCAATACATTGATTCATACCCTGGTTCCGAACGGATACAGGAGGCTTATGATTATCTGGTAGCTACATTCTTACAGATAAAAAACTACAAGGCCGCTCTCTCTTCTCTCGATAAGATCCGTAATAAAGATGCCAGACTTGAAGAGGCGTATCAGCGGGTGGCATTTTTCAGAGGGCTGGAATTATTCAAGAACCTTGAGATCGAAGCATCAGCAGATATGTTCGATAAATCACTTAAGTATGAAAAATATAACAGGTCATTAAGGGCAAGGGCCATCTACTGGAGAGGTGAAGCCTGGTACCGGCTTGGTAATTATGATAAAGCAAAAAGCGATTATGAGCAGTTTATGGGAATCCCCGGTTCAATGCTCCTGAGTGAATACAATCTTGTGCGCTACAACCTGGGTTATGCTCTCTTTAATCTGAACGATTATACAAATGCACTGAATCATTTTAAAACCTTTGAAGGCGGGGCTCAGGATATCCGACCGGAAGTCCTGGCCGATGCAAAGAACAGAATTGCTGACTGTTATTACATTGCCACCAGTTATCCTCTGGCAATAAGCTATTATGATAAAGTTATTGAATACGGGAATATCGATGCCGATTATGCAATGTTCCAGAAGGGTTTCTCCCTGGGCCTCATGAATGATGGCAAGGGCAAAGTTGATATGCTTTCTTCCCTTATTGTTAAGTATCCGGCTTCAACTTATGTTCCAAATGCTATTTTCGAACGGGGCCGAGCTTATCTTGTTATGGAAGATTATAAAAAAGGTGAAGCAGATTTCAATACTGTCATTTCAGATTACCAGACAAGCCTGTTTGTCCCGCGTTCTATAGTTCAGCTTGGCCTGCTCTATTATAACCTGGGGGAGAATGAAAAGGCAATTCAGCAATATAAAAAGGTGATAGAGAATTATAAATCTACTCCCGAAGCCCGGTACGCAATGACTGGTCTGAAAAATACTTACGTCGATATTAATGATGTTGAGGCCTACTTCGTCTATGTTAAAACTCTTGATGGTTATGGCGACGTTAATATGGCTGAGAAAGATTCTCTGCTCTTTACATCGGGAGAAAACCTCTTTATTAAAGGGAAATTCAGCGGTGCGGCAGAAGTGTTTAAAAATTACCTCACCGGTTTTCCTGATGGCAGCTTCAGGCAGAATGCGAGGTTCTATCTTGCAGAGTGTCTGAAATCGGCAGGGAATAACGACGAGGCATTGAAACTATATACTGAACTCTCAGGTGAACCAAATAACCAGTTTGTTGAGCAGTCGCTGATTGCAGCTTCTGCGATGCTTTATGAGAAAGAGGATTATTTTTCGGCCTTTGATTATTACGACAAACTGGAGAAATCAGCCGGCAGCGATGAAGTGAGGCTATTGGCTTTGAAAGGAGAACTCAGGTCTGCTTATCAGGCAGGCGATGCTCAGAAAACAATTATTGCAGCGGCCAGAATAAACAATTCACCTAATATTCCTGAAGAACTTGTAAGGGAGGCTACATTCCTGAACGCCAAAGCAAATTTCAGCCTGAATAATTATGAAGAAGCGATATTGTATTTCAGGAAAGTGGGAACAGAGGTTACAAGTATAGAAGGAGCTGAATCAAAATTCAGGATTGCCGAACTTCTCTATAAACAAAAACTAACTGCTGAATCGGAAAAAGAGATCTCAGAGTTCATCGATATGAAATCACCCCATCAGTACTGGATGGCCAAGGTATTCCTGCTTCTTGCCGATATAAGTATCAAAAAGGGCGATACACTTCAGGCAAGAGCAACTCTTCAGAGTCTGAATGATTACTACTCTGCTGATAATGATGGAATTCTCGAAGAGGTGAAAACCAGGCTCGATGCCCTTAATGAGAGTAAGTAGCCGGTTGTAATAAATATTACTACCCGGTTTTTATAATAATTGACAAAAGAAAATCAGAAAAAGATTTAACATGATAAAAAGAACACTTACTATACCGGCACTCATTTTTTTCTGCTTATTACCGGTCAGTTCCCAGGTAATAAAACAGGAAACAGGTCTGAAGAGGGAGGTTACCCTGTATAATCCATACAAGCCATCTCTCCATGAGGCAAAAAAGAGAAGCTTCCTGCCTGACATGGCTGATACAATGAAGATCAGACCCGACTTCCATTACGAAACATCCACGAAACCATTTATGCCGGAATACAGCATAGCACCTTTGAAAGCAGCTACCCTGCTTCCCGATCCGTTGCAGAAACTTTATAAAAGTTTTGTAAACATCGGCATGGGTAACTACACAACACCGCTGGCGGAACTCAGCATAACCACCGACCGGTCGAAAAAAGGTACTATTGGTTTCTATGGCCGCCATTTTTCATCAAACGGGAACATTGAACTTGAAAACGGAAATGAAGGTTTTGCCGGTTATATGGATAATGATGCTTCTGTTTACGGAAGGAGATATCTTAAGAAAAGTATCTTTGAAAGCTCGGTTGATTTCACTCAGAAAAACAGGTATGCCTATGGCTGCGACAAGAGTATAACAAACTATACTCCTTCCAGAAATGACATAAGAATGGCTTACTATAATGTCGGTGGAGAAGCTTCATTATCTTCATTAACAGCAGATTCGGCAGATCTCTCTTACAAGCTTGATCTCAACTATAATTATTTTTTCAATTCCACGAACCTGTTTCAGCATACTGTTGGATTAGGAGGGACAGTGGCAAAATCTGTTAAAGGATTATATATCGGTTCCGATATAAGCTTTGACTTTTACCGGCTTTCTGACTCTATTCTGGCTATTCCTGAATATACTGCTTCAATTGCTCCGTTCATTAAAAAGAGTACTGACAAGTGGAGCTTCAAACTGGGGTTCCGGGCTTTGGTTGATAAGAGTATGAATAACCCTTCGGAGTTTCATATCTATCCCGATATGAATTTCAGTGTCAGTATTGTACCATCATTTATTAACCTTTTTGCCGGATTATCAGGAAAGCTTGAGAAGAATGAGCCATTGAAGATCATCTCTGAGAATCCGTTTTTAATGCGCGACGGAACACTTTTCAGATTGCCTGATACCGATCATGAAATGATTGCATCAGCCGGTTTTAATGGTAATGCAGGGCTGAAAGGAACATACCTTCTTTCAGTTTCATATTCAATGATAACCGATATGCTCTTATATTCAAATCTTATCTTCTCTGATATTGCTCTGGCCCGCGGGAACGGCAACTATTTTTCTGCGATGAAAGATGATACAGAGCTGCTGAATGTTCATGCTGAATTGGGCGGCGCCATAACTGATAAAATATCGGTAAACGGTATAGCTAATTATTATAATTATAATCTTTCAGTTTATGACCATGCCTGGAACAAGCCGGACTGGGACGGGAAACTTGGGGTGAAATACAACCTCAGAAACAAGATCATTGCGGGAATGGAGCTGACAGCTTTAGGAGAGAGAAACCAGGTCATCAATGGAAATAATATTACAGTAACCACTGCTCTTCCTGTTGCTGAACAACCGGTTTACCTCACCCGGCCTGTCCATTTTAATCTGAATCTGAGCGCCGAGTACCGTCTTTCACCAATTCTCTCATTCTGGACCAAAGTCAATAATATCTCTTACGATAATTATTACGAGTGGGCATTGTATCCTTCACAAAGGTTTCTTTGTATGGTTGGATTTACCTATAGCCTCTGATGATGGTTTCAGACACTTTACTTTAATTTTTGAAAATAGTTCAAATTACGGGAAGGCATATATTAATAAAGAGATTAAGAGTTAATTCAGATGTTAATTTCTTCTTGATAATTGTGCATTATTTTATCTTTTTTTTGATAAAAAACCGTTTTAAATAGGTATATTTGCAGTTGTTATTAATGATCATAATATCAATTATTTATAATAGAAAAGCGAAGTTGGTTCAGATAGCTGGAAGCGGTGAAAAAAGTATCCTTATTTCATTTCCGGAAAAAGCAGATTTGATGTCACCTGAAAAGGTATAAAAGGCCACGTTTCCTTATTCTGTCAGAATAATGATTTTAAGATTGGTTTTAAAATGGTTGATGTATAAACAGGTAAAAAAATGAGCGAAAAAGAAAAAAAATTGCAGGACAGTATTGATTACTCAGCAGATAACATCCAGGTTTTGGAAGGTCTTGAAGCTGTTCGTAAAAGACCTGCGATGTATATTGGCGATATTGGTGTAAAAGGCTTACATCATCTTGTATATGAGGTAGTAGATAACTCAATTGATGAAGCTCTGGCAGGTTATTGCTCAAAAATTGAAGTAATTATCCACGAGAATGGTTCTGTTACTGTAACTGACGACGGACGAGGAATTCCGACAGGGATCATGGAAAAAGAGCAAAAATCTGCTCTTGAGGTAGTTATGACCGTTTTGCATGCAGGAGGAAAGTTTGATAAGGATTCCTACAAGGTTTCCGGTGGTCTTCACGGCGTTGGTGTCTCCTGTGTGAATGCCCTGTCAGCTCATCTTTCAGTCGTCATCATGAGAGAAGGAAATATTTATAAACAGGAATATGAAAAGGGAAAACCTGTTACCAATGTTGAAGTTATTGGCAAATCGGAAAAGTCGGGAACTACTGTGACCTTCAAACCGGACGGGACTATTTTCCAGACTACTGAATATAATTTTGAGATTCTTTCTGCACGTTTGCGAGAACTCGCATTTCTTAACAAAGGAATACTCCTTACTATTAAGGACATGCGCGAACTGGTGGAGGATGGCAACGGGGGAACACCACGATATGAAGAGTTCCGTTCAGAGGAAGGGCTGAAGGAGTTTGTTGAATATCTTGATGCAAACCGTGAAAGGCTCATAGAAAAAATTATTCATATCACATTCGATAAGACGGAGATCCCTGTAGAGATTGCCCTTCAGTATAATAACTCTTTCTCCGAGAATGTACATTCATATGTAAATAACATAAATACAATTGAAGGGGGTACTCACCTTGCCGGTTTCAGAAGAGGCCTTACCCGTACTCTTAAAAAATATGCGGAAGATTCAGGTGCTACCTCAAAGCTGAAATTCGATATTAATGGTGATGATTTCCGTGAAGGGCTTACTGCTATTATCTCGGTAAATGTTGCCGAACCTCAGTTTGAAGGCCAGACAAAAACAAAACTCGGAAACTCTGAAGTCATGGGAGCAGTCGATCAGGCTGTAAGCACAATGCTCTCAAATTATCTTGAAGAGAATCCTAAAGATGCCAGGATAATTGTTCAGAAGGTAATTCTTGCTGCAACGGCCCGTCATGCCGCCCGTAAAGCCAGAGAACTGGTGCAGAGGAAAAATGTACTTTCAGGTTCAGGACTTCCCGGCAAGCTTGCCGACTGTGCCGACAGAGATCCGGCAAATTGCGAGATTTACCTTGTGGAAGGTGATTCTGCAGGCGGTACTGCCAAACAGGGCCGTGACCGCCGTTTTCAGGCAATATTGCCGCTGAGAGGCAAAATATTGAATGTCGAAAAGGCTATGCAGCATAGGATTTATGAGAGCGAGGAGATAAAAAATATCTTTACCGCACTTGGTGTAAATATTGGAACTGAGGATGATAGCAAGGCGCTTAATATCTCCGGACTGAGATATCATAAAATCATTATCATGACTGATGCTGATGTCGATGGCTCGCATATCACAACTCTTATTATGACTTTCTTTTTCAGATATATGATCGACCTTATTAAAGGTGGTAATATTTATATTGCAACTCCGCCACTCTACCTTGTTAAAAAGGGCAAGTCGGAGCGCTACTGCTGGACAGAAGAGGAACGTGAAGCTGCCGTTATTGATATGGGACAGGGGAAAGAATCTACTGTTGGAATTCAGCGCTACAAAGGTCTTGGTGAGATGAACGCGGAACAACTCTGGTCAACAACCATGAATCCGGAAACAAGAACACTGAGGCAGGTTACAATTGAAAGTGCAGCTGAAGCTGATCATATATTCTCAATGCTTATGGGCGATGAGGTTCCTCCACGCAGGGAGTTCATTGAAACCCATGCCAAGTATGCCAGAATAGATGTTTAGACACCAAACATTTTCACCCTTATTTCAATAGCATTATCGGTACATGCTTCGGCGCAGCAGAAACATCTGATGCATTTACCATCGGTAAGTATTATATGCGTTTTTTTGGTCGGCATTGGTTTTATGGCCTGAACAGGACAGATCTGAACACATTTCAGACATCCTGAGCAATTCTCCTGAATAAACACCGGCCTTCTTTCAGTTTTTCTCAGGAATTTGATCCTTCTGACAATAAATTGAAGACCGCTGTTATTGTTTCCTGAAACAGGTATTTTATGAAATCCTGATTTTATAATCGTGTCTGTGTCGGGTCCGTCATATTCTATTTCATCTTCCGAACGAAGCCATAATTTCCTGAGTAATGCCGATTTGGTGGTGGGTATCACAACCGGATCGTAACCTGCAATGCGGCTTGCAATTATATCAAGGGCCAGTGGGTTGGTTGACCCGAACAATAGTCCGATGGCGACAGGAATCCCTTTTGTTCCAGGTCCCTGCCCCTCCATTCCCATGATGCCATCCATCAAAAAATAAGCAGGGGTAATAACTTCATTAAGATCAACAAGAAACTCTCCAAAACTGTTTCTGTTCTTGTGGACCGCATGTTGTTTTGCCTTGCTGAATCCGGGAACAAGACCCAGAGTGTTCTTGATTGCACCTGTGAAATAGAGGAGTTCGTGGTTCTTGAATTTCGGAAGGGAAATAATAAGATCGACCTCGTATGCTGCAGCAGCAATTCTTACGCTCCTGTTGCTTATTTTTTTCTCCACTGGATTAATGATGAAATCGACCCATTTGGCTCCGGTTGTCTCACATACTTTTAAAATACCTGATTTATCGGCTCTGAACCTGGGCAGGTGAACAGCAGGAGAATCTCCAACCACAACTGTTGCCCCTTCCGACTGAAGAAATCTGACCATCGCTTCCACAACAACCGGATGGGTACTTACACATTTTGCCGGATCATTGTCACTCAGAATATTGGGTTTCACCAGAACCTTTTTTCCCAGCACATCCGGACCATCAGTTATTTTGTAAATCTCTGCAATATGATTCTGAACTATCTGAAGATCATATTCTTCGCATATCCTGACCGCTACCTTGTTGTTCATTATGAAATCTGTAATAAAGTCCGCAAAGATAGATTATTGTTTCGCTTTGGAACTGCTTTTAATTATGAATTTCTCGAATCTTCTCAATTCTCATGAACTCATCCATTTCTTTTCCCTTGTTTTCTTCATGAACTCACCCTTCGGTTCCCCTGAATCCTCATGAACTCACCCCCTTCTGTTCCCCTGAATCCTCATGAACTCACCCTTCGGTTCCCCTGAATCCTCATGAACTCACCCCCTTCTGTTCCCCCTCTCTACGTCGTAAAGAGGGGGAATGCACAGGTATACAGTATTTTACACCCCCTCTTTGCGACGCCGAGAGGGGGATGCTGAGCAACGCGAAGCAGGGGGTGAGTTCATGCAGAAAATCACTCCAATCTCATTTAATCACTTAGTGAGGATTATCTCTTTAAGAATCTCTTCAATACCTGAGATAATGTTCTTTGAAGGACCGGAATAATTGTTGATGATTATGCTGAAGGCCAGATTCTTTCCTGAGATTGTTGTAAAATATCCGGAATAGCTTCTAACCCTTGTCATTGACCCGCTTTTTGCCTTAAGTCGTGACTTGAAAGCCGGATCTTTGAAATAGTATCTTAGCGTTCCCTCTTTTCCGGCAGCCGGAAGGGAAGCGTAATAATCCTGAAAGTATTTTCCATTATTCTTCATATAAACCAGCAGTCTGACCAATTCCCTGGTATTAATGGCATTGCCGGGTGATAGTCCGCTGCCATCAGAAATAAACATTCCATCTGTATTAATCCCGCAATTATTAAGGAATTCTTTTACAACATCAACTCCGGAAGCTGTGGAACTATTGTTTTTAAAATTTCTGCCCAGCTCTTTAATTAAATGTTCCGCATACAGATTAACGCTTTCATTATTAAGCACTTTAATTATGCCGGCAAGAGGAGGGGAGATTGTCTCTGAAACAGGAACAATCTCATCAGAAATGCTTTTATGTTCTATTCTTACCGTAGTTGGATCTTCCGAGACAGAGATGCCGGCAGCTTCCAGTCTTTCTGTAACCATTCTTGCCATAAGAAGGGGAGGGTCCGGAATTGAGGCTTTCAGTACGAAATCCTCCATTTTTGAAGGAATGGTTCCGGTAAGCCATCCGGTGGTACTGTAGGGAGCAGCAAAGACATAACCTTCATCTTTAGTTCCGGAAGCAACAAGCCAGTTTGAAAACTCATTTTTACATTCGCAAGGGACACTTTTGGTAATAACCGGTCTGGTGCTGTCGGCAAGTGTGTTGATATGAATTTCATAAGTATTGTCAAAAGCAGATAAGCCGTAAACACCTGCCCCGTAATAATTTCCGGCATCTTCCCAAAGCCATTTGGATGGCACTGGAAGGTAATCGTAATATGAGTCGTCGGTAATGACCCTGCCATCTATTTTTTTAATACCCAGTTTTTTAATCTCCATAATCCATTTGTCAGGAAAATCTTTGTAGTGGTCAGAAAAATATGGCGAACCCAATGAGGGATCGCCGCCACCCGTGATAACGATATTCCCGGTTAACTTTCCGCTGTTTTTATTCAGTGAACCTGTATAGCCGAGTTTTGTTTTGAAAGTATATTCAGGACCCAGTAATTCAAGTGCGGCAGCCGTTGTTATAAGTTTCATGATTGAAGCCGGAGCAAGGCTTTTTCCTGAATTATATTCCATCATCACCTCTCCGTTTTCTGCATCTGCAACACAAAAGGAGACAGAGGAATAGGTCATTGCTGAGTCTGAAAGAAAACTGTTAAAGGATTTGCCCTGAGGGAACGATAACAGGGTCAGCCACGAAAATGAAATTATGAGAACTGCCTTTCGCATTACGATATATTTTTATTCTGCTCAAGAGTTGATAATAATCCGCATGCTGCCTGAATGTCCAAACCCCTGCTGGATCTGATTGTTGTCAGTATCCCTTTTGAATTTAGAGCCTCCTTAAAATTAATGGTGATTCCCAGATTCGGACTCTGAAATTGTGATCCCGGAATCGGGTGGAACCGTATTATATTAATCCTGCATTTAATCCCGTTAAGTATTCTGGCAAGTTCTTTTACATGGAGCGGAGTGTCGTTCAGCCCCTTAAAAAGTATATATTCGAATGAGACTCTTCTCTGGCTGTTAAAATCAAAATTGCGTATTATGTTCAGCACATCTTCGATTGTATTGGTTCTCTGAACAGGCATTAGTTTTCTTCTCTCTTCGTCAAAGGGCGAGTGAAGACTGACAGCAAGATGGCATCTGCTTTTTTCAAGGAATTCCTTTATCCCTGAAATAAATCCTACTGTGCTCACTGTTATTCTTGTCGGGCTCCAGCCATAACCCCATTCACTTGTAAGAATTTCGAGGCTCTTGAGAACCTCTGCGGTATTGTCAAGCGGTTCGCCCATTCCCATAAAGACCATGTTGGTCAGGTTTGCGAATTCCGGCATGCTCCTGAACTGATTCAGAATCTCATTGGACGAAAGGTTTCCCTGAAACCCCTGCTTTCCTGTCATGCAGAATATGCAACCCATTTTACAGCCTGACTGTGATGAAACACATATTGTGGCACGATCGTCATCAGGAATATAGGCGGTTTCTATGTATTTGTCTTTCAGTACTTTATAAAGGTATTTTTTTGTTCCGTCGGAACTCTCTGATGATGAAACAGGGGCTGAAAGCCCTAATTCATAATCAACATTCAGTAGTTCTCGTGCACTTTTCGACAGGTTTGTCATCTCATCAGTGGACTGAATCTCTTTCTTGTAGAGCCAGTCAGATATTTGCTTTGCAGCAAACCCGGGCAAGCCGATACGTTTGGTGACAGCTATCAGCTCATTTAGTGTTTTTCCGTATAGTTTTTCTTTTTGCATTCTCTGAATTTTACCTTTTATACCTCAATCTCCCCTGCAAAAACAAAGGTTGCAGGGCCCGAAAGCCAGATATCTGTTACACTCTTTTCAGTAATATTGAATGAGACGGATAGATTGCCACCTTTTGTTTTAACAATGACAGTTTTTATGTCAGATTGTCCTGAAAGAACTGCAGCAATGGCAGATGCTGTGACCCCTGTGCCACAGGAAAGGGTTTCCTCTTCAACACCTCTTTCAAAAGTTCTGACATAGATCCCTTCCTTTTGCCTCTCCACGAAATTTACATTGATTCCTGCTGGTGCAAATTCTTTTGACCATCGTATTTCCCTACCCTCTTTATCTACATTGATATCATCTATGTTCTCGCTGAATATAATGTAGTGAGGCGATCCGGTATTAATAAAATAGTTATTATTAATGATCTGATAATCATTTATATTATTCATTTTAAGTCTGATGATCTCTTTATCAGAAACAGCTTCATGCACCCCGTCTGCAGCAAGGAAGGTGAGCTGTTTTCCGGCTATTCCGTTCCTGATGGCAAAGTCGGCCGAGCATCTTCCTCCGTTACCACACATTGATCCTATATGACCATCTGAGTTAAAATACTGCATTTCAAAATCATACTGTCCATTTTCTGACACAAGAATAAGTCCGTCAGCACCAATACCAAACCTGCGGTCGCATAATCTGTTTATCAGAGTGTGATTATCAGCGTTAAAAATCCCTTTAAGGTTATCAATAATGATGAAGTCATTACCGGCACCCTGATATTTGTTAAATCCTATTATCATCAGTGTTAAAGTGTTGTTAAATTACTGAAGATCATTAGAAAAATGCATGATCTTTGTAACATTAAATATCTTTAAAAAGGTTATAAAGATATGAATCTTTTATTAAGAGATAATATTTACAGATCTAGACAGTTTCAAAATATGGTTTAATTTAATAATAATGTATTATGAGAGGAAAGTATATTTTTGGTTCACTATTTATGGCTCTGTTGGGAGCTTCAATAGCACTGTTTGCTTATACCAGGATTATCGGAAAGCCATCAGTGGCTGTAATGAAAGACAGTTCGGGAGTTGAAATTAAAGATGCGCGGGCTCTTCTTACCTCGTTTCAGATGCAGGAAGGTCAGGTTGATTTTACTTATGCAGCTGAACAGACTGTTCACGGAGTAGTTCACGTTCATACAAAAACTATGATGGGCGCTCAGCCTGATAATCCGATTATGGAGTGGTTTTATGGGAATCAGTATTCCAAACCCAGGGAGGTGAGCGGATATGGATCGGGAGTGATTATTTCAAATGATGGTTATATCATTACAAATAATCATGTTATTGAAAATGCTGAATCAGTTGAAGTTACACTGAACGACAAGAGGACATTTACTGCCCAGGTCATTGGAAGGGATCCGAGTACCGATATAGCTCTTCTGAAGGTAAAGGCTGATAACCTTCCATATATCAGATACGGCGATTCTGATCAGCTGAAGCTTGGCGAATGGGTACTCGCTGTTGGTAACCCTTTTAACCTTACTTCTACCGTTACTGCAGGTATTGTCAGCGCAAAAGGACGTAATCTTGGCTTGATTGAAGGCGATTACCGCATTGAATCGTTTATTCAGACTGATGCCGCTCTTAATATGGGAAACAGCGGAGGTGCACTTGTTAATACAAAAGGGTTGCTGGTGGGAATTACTTCAGCAATTCTCTCTCCCAGCGGAGCTTATGCCGGAAACTCCTTTGCCATACCGGTGACCATCGTTAAAAAAGTTATAAACGACCTTAAGGAGTTCGGAGAGGTGCAACGGGCACTTATCGGAGTGAATATCAAAGATGTTGATGCAGAAGATGCAGGCAAACAGAATCTTAAGGAGATAAAAGGAGTGCTAATTACCAGAGTTATCGGAGATGGTTCTGCTGATGACGCAGGGCTGAAGGAGAATGATGTGATAGTTAAGTTCGATGATATGGCAGTAAATACAGTGCCTGAGTTACAGGAACAGGTTGGAAAACATCGTCCGGGTGATAAAGCCTCGGTGACATACCTGAGAAACGGGAAAGAGGCAACTGTTCCTATTGTTCTTAAGAATGTTGCAGGAAATACAAGTGTTGTTACGGCAGGTATGGGAGGTGAATTTGTTTATGGTGCAAAACTTGAATCAATAGGTGCCACCGACAAGAGATCCTTTAATGTTGATAACGGTGTAAAAGTTACAGATCTGAATGAGGGAAAGTTCAAGGATCTCGGAATAAAGCGCGGGTATATCATCCTCAGTATTAATGGCAAAAAGGTGAAGAATCCTTCTGAAGTAAGAGAATTTACAAATAACGAAAAGGTTCTTAAGTCAATAGGAGGAATCCAGTCAGACGGAACAATCTTTAATTACCAGTTTGGAAACTAATTAAGTATTTTATATAAGTTATTGTTAATCAGGCAGGTTGTTTTAATTAGCCTGCCTTACACAACAATAGCTGATAATTTTTGTTATTACATAATAAAGCAATATCTTTGCGGGAAATTTTGAAAAGACATAATGAGACAACTAAAGATTACCAAATCCATAACCAACCGTGAGAGTGCTTCACTCGACAAATATTTACAGGAGATTGGTAAGGAGGAGTTGATATCAGTAGAAGAAGAAGTTGAATTGGCTCAAAGGATCAAGAAAGGCGACAGAGCTGCTCTTGAGAAACTCACCAAAGCAAATTTACGTTTTGTTGTTTCTGTTGCAAAACAGTATCAGAATCAGGGACTAAGCCTTCCCGATCTTATCAATGAAGGTAACCTGGGCCTTATTAAGGCTGCAGAAAAATTTGATGAGACTCGTGGATTTAAGTTTATTTCATACGCTGTTTGGTGGATCAGACAATCTATCCTTCAGGCTCTTGCTGAACAGTCAAGGATTGTAAGGTTACCATTGAATCAGGTGGGCTCGCTTAATAAAATCAATAAGGCTTTTTCAAAATTTGAGCAGGAGAATGAGCGTACTCCTTCACCTGAAGAGCTGGCTGATGTTCTTGAACTGCCCAAGGAAAAGGTTACCGACACTCTGAAAGTTTCAGGTCGTCATATCTCTGTAGATGCTCCGTTTATTGAAGGTGAAGATAACAGTCTGCTTGATGTTCTTACAAACTCTGATTCTCCGGTTGCAGATAAACTGCTTATGGATGAGTCGCTTTCAAGAGAGATCAGCAGAGCGCTTGCCACACTTACTGAAAGGGAGAGAGATATAATCAGGTTTTTCTTCGGAATAGGAATTCAGGAGATGACGCTTGAGGAGATTGGTGAAAAGTTCGGCCTTACCCGTGAAAGGGTTCGTCAGATTAAGGAAAAAGCTATCAGAAGGTTGAGGCATGCTTCACGAAGCAGATTATTAAAAGGCTATTTAGGTTAACAAAAATTAATCTCAGAATATGAAGCGCTCGTTTATTGAGCGCTTTTTTTTTGCTCGTTTATACTTTACCTTTTTTGAAGAAAGGCTCAAATTAAGTAGGTTTGTAACTTATTTCCGAAGATATTTCTTCTATGGATTTTAAACTCATATCCGATTTTCAGCCTACCGGCGACCAGCCTCAGGCAATAAAGCAACTTGTTGAAGGGATTGAAAAGGGGGACGCTTTCCAGACTCTCCTTGGGGTGACAGGTTCAGGTAAGACTTTTACCATTGCCAATTTAATTGAGAAAGTGAACAGGCCTGTTCTGGTTTTAAGCCATAATAAAACTCTTGCTGCCCAGCTTTATGGAGAGTTCAAACAGTTCTTCCCTGAAAACAGGGTAGAGTACTTCGTCTCCTATTACGACTATTATCAGCCTGAAGCTTATCTGCCTGCTTCTGATATTTACATTGAAAAGGATCTTTCAATTAATGAAGAGATTGAAAAACTGAGGCTTAGTGCTACTTCATCCCTGCTCTCCGGAAGACATGACGTTATTGTCGTCTCATCGGTTTCATGCATCTATGGTATTGGTAATCCCGAGGATTTTCATTCAAATACCATTCATGTACGACAGGGACAGAACATCGGAAGGAATCTCTTTCTGAGAAAGCTTGTTGACAGCCTCTATTCACGCAATGAGCTCGAATTTAAACACGGAACATTCCGTGTAAGAGGTGATACAGTGGATATCTTTCCTGCCTACGCCGACATAGCTGTAAGGGTGGTGTTCTTCGGTGATCAGATCGAGGAGCTTAATACTTTTGATCCGGTTGATGGTCACCGTATCGATCTGCTTAATGAATACATTATATATCCTGCCAATATCTTCGTAACAACACGTGAGAGAATTAATATAGCTGTCAGCGATATACAGGATGACATGATGCGCCAGGTTACCCATTTCAATGAAATTGGCAAAAGAGAAGAGGCTAAGAGGATTGAACAGAGAGTGTTGTACGATCTTGAAATGATAAAGGAACTTGGTTACTGCAGCGGGATAGAAAATTATTCACGCTATTTCGACGGAAGAAAACCTGGAACAAGACCTTTCTGCCTTCTCGACTATTTCCCAAAAGATTTCATTACTGTAATTGATGAAAGCCATGTCAGCGTTCCGCAGATAAGAGCCATGTTTGGCGGTGATCATTCCCGTAAACAAACTCTTGTTGAATATGGATTCAGACTCCCCTCTGCTCTCGATAACAGACCTATGAGGATTGAGGAATTCGAATCACTCACCGGTCAGACAATTTTTGTCAGTGCCACTCCTGCTGATTATGAGCTGGAAAAAAGTGAAGGGGTATTTGTTGACCAGGTAATCAGGCCGACAGGTCTTCTTGATCCTCCAATTGAAGTGCGTCCCAGCCTTAACCAGATTGATGACCTTATGGCTGAGATCCGTACAAGGGCAAGGGCAGGAGAGAGGACACTGGTTACAACTATTACCAAAAGAATGGCTGAAGAGCTCTCATCCTACCTGATTAGATATAATATTAAATGCAGTTATATCCATTCCGATATTGACACCCTCGACCGCATAGATATCATGGAGGAGCTGCGCAGCGGAGTAATTGATGTTCTTGTAGGTGTTAATCTCCTCAGGGAAGGACTTGATCTTCCGGAGGTCTCTCTGGTCGCTATCCTTGACGCGGACAAGGAGGGATTTCTCAGATCATCACGGTCCCTGACCCAGACCTCAGGAAGGGCAGCCCGAAACCTTAACGGCAAAGTTGTTATGTATGCAGATAAAATCACCAGAAGCATGCAGCAAACAATCGATGAGACCGACAGACGGAGAATAAAACAGATGAAATACAATGAGGAGATGGGCATTACTCCTACACAGATAATCAGAAAAGCAGGTTCCGCACTTAGTGGATTAAGTAAAAAAGGACAGGCTGCAAAAGCATATATTGAAAATGATCGACCTGATATTGCTGCTGATCCTGTTGTTAAATATATGAACAGTGAAGCTCTTGAGAAAGCTGTTGAAAAGTCGAGGAAGAGTATGGAAAAAGCCGCAGCTGAACTTGATTTTGTGGAAGCTGCCAGATTCAGGGATGAGATGTCAGACCTTCAGAAACTGCTCAGAACCAAAACGTAATAATTTTATAGTTTCTTCACTCCATAAAATCTATCTTTATACTGAGTTGCTCTTCAATATGTTATCAACATAACGTGCTATTGAGATTGAAGAGGTCAGGGCAGGCGATTCCATCCCAATAAGATTAATAAATCCCGGAAACCCTCTTTTTGACTCTTCCATAATATAATAATCCTTCAGAGGTTCTCCCGGTTTCTGGATCTTTGGCCTGATGCCTGACATTTCAGGAGCTATATCATCAAACTCAAGAAAAGGAAGGAATTTCTTCGCCGATTTATAGAATGCCTCCTGTTTGGAGGCTGTTAGTCTGTAGTCATAAGTATTTGATTCAAGATACTTTACATCAGGTCCCAGTTTTACTCCGCCTCCCATGTCAATGGTAACGTGAATACCTATTCCCTCCATATTCTTATGAGGAACAGGATATACAAGTCTGCGAATGAGCTTGTTCTTGGGTGGATTGATTCTGAAATACTCCCCTTTGCAGAATAGTATCTTCAGATCATCATCATGAATGCCAACCATCTCAGAAACTTTGTCTGAAGTTAAGCCGGCTGAATTAATGACTTTGCCGGTGGTGAAACTGTAATTGGAATTATCAGCATCAAGAAGTGTGATCTCATATCCGTCACTGATCTTTTTAATGGCTGTCACCTCACTGCCGTAAACAACCTGCCCTCCATTATTGATATAATTGGTTTCAAATCGTTTCATAAGTGAATGTGAGTCAATAATTCCTGTTGATGGCGAAAAGAGAGCTTTTAAGGCGAAGATATGTGGTTCCAGTTCAGCTATCTGGTCACGGTCTAGAACCTGCAGATCATCAACGCCATTTTTTATTGCAGTCTGCCTGATACCTTCAATAACGGTTATCTCCTCTTCAGTAGTTGCAACAATCAGTTTGCCGCAATTATTATGCGGTATATCAAATTTTCTGCAATATTCGTACAGAAGCTTTTTCCCTTCAACACATAGTCTGGCCTTGAGGCTATCTTTTGTATAGTAAATCCCTGCATGAATCACCTCACTGTTCCGGCTGCTTGTCTCCTGTCCGAAGGAGGGATGCTTTTCAATAAGGAAAACATTTTGATTACCCTCTGAGATCTTTTCTGCAATAGCCAGTCCGACAACTCCTGCACCGATAATAGTAATATTGGAATCCATTTTCTAAATTTTGAAGGAAGCTTTCCATACGTTTAAACCAGTCAAAAATAAAGGAAAAAAACTGTTGTCGTCATAATGGATTGAAATATTAATTATATTTATAATGGAATTGTTTCAGAGATTTTTTCAGAAGACTTCAAACTGAGGTTTAATACAGTTTTTCCATGAAAAGAATTTCAATTATTCTAAGCCTTCTTTTTTGTTCAGTACAATTTGCCCTATCCCAGAAAGTTGACAATATCACTGTTGTACAATCAGGTGATCTGATAAACATCAGATATAAGATACTGAATTCCAGCTCTGCCCAGCTCTTCAGAGTGAAAGTCCTTTGCTCATTAAATGGTGGGCTGAATACTGAAATCAGAAGTTTTTCAGGAGATGCAGGTGATAATGTCGCAGGAGGCAGGTCCGATTACCTTGTTGTCTGGGATGTTCTTAAGGATGTTGATGAAATAAAATCAGTTGAGTTTATTGTGAGAGCTGAACTTATAAGTGATAACTCAGCTATTTATCAGAATGAGATTCCTGTTGTAAAAACCAATAACAACAATACCGGCTGGGACAGGAAAAGAATGAATGTTCTGCTTAGTGGTGAGTTTAAGGGGCCGAAGTTTGGAAGTACCATTGCTTATCTTGGAAACTGGGGCTTTTCTGTTAAATATGTTAAAGGTAAATCTGTAAAATCATCTGATTCCGATCTTAATGCTCTCCTTTCCGATGTTCCTTCACTGCCCGTTTTCAGTGTTGACCTTACAAAACGGATTCTTAATAATGGCGATTTTCAGATGCACTTCGCACTTGGTGTGGCCGTAGGCGAATTTATCTTCTATCAGAAAAATTTTAGTAATATTTATACTTTTTCTTACCACAATATCCTTGGAGCAGAAGCAGGATTGTATTTCGGAGTAAAGAATATATCTGCCTTTGCAGGGTTCTCTTATTTCGACCCCGGCCCTATTGAGCAGGAGAGCTCTGACCTGTGCTGGAGTGTAAAATCTGCCATTGATTTAGGCTTTGGATACAGATTCTGATCTTTTTAGCATTTTGTTAAATTGAGTTCTTATGAAGATATTTTGTTTCCTAATAGCATTTGCAGCTATTGCAGCACAAGCTGTTGCCCAGGTTTCAGAGAGTAAATCCGGTGTTTTACAGTTTAATATCTCAAAGAAAGGGACCGATTCCAAAAATATTACCAGACCGGAAATTCCGGCTGCAGATAAGACTCTGTTAACCGGAAAGCCCGATCCTTTGAATAAATCTTCGATCGGTATTATTTCACCATCTTCTGAGAATTTCATAACAGCCGATAATAAGTTTACAATTCAGGCCTGTATCAGGTCATCTTCTCCGATAAGGAAAATAATGATCTCGCGTGACGGAACTTTTGTTAATGGTTTTATGTCAAATAATATTGTACCTCATGGTGATTGTGCCTTTATGGTTGATGAACCACTTTCACTGAAGCTTGGAATAAATGAGATAAAAATCGAGGTTTTTTTAGCAGATGATACCATAAGTAAAACCATTACAATTGAATACAGTTTCTATGCCGCACGGAACTATGCCTTGCTGATAGGTAATGAGAAGTATGACGATCCAAATATTCCGGAACTTGAAGAACCACTGAGAGATGCTACTGAAATGTTTAACATTCTTACAGGTCGTTATAATTTTGATCCTGAAAATGTGATCCTTCTGAAGAATGCCACCAAATCAGAGATTATAGGAACCCTGCATAATCTCAGATCTGTAATCAAACCTTCCGATAACCTGCTGATATTTTATGCGGGTCACGGTTTGTGGGACGACGGGATGGGTGTCGGATACTGGTTGCCGAAGGACGCCTCCAGAAATAATCCGGTAAACTGGTTACCCAATACCGATCTGACAAATTACCTCGGTGCCATTAAGACGAAACATACTCTCCTGATTGCAGATGCCTGCTTCAGTGGTGGAATCTTCAAAACACGATCAGCTTTCAGCACAACGTACGCGATTGAGATGCTTTACCAGCTGAACAGCCGCAAAGCAATCACAAGCGGAACACTAACCGTTGTCCCTGACAAGAGTGTTTTTTTCCAATACCTGAGTAAAAACCTGAAAGAGAACACAAGCGATTATCTTTCAGCAGAAGAGCTTTTTTCAAAGATGAGGATGGCTGTTATCAATAATAGCGAGAATGTGCCTCAGTTTGGTACCATTCAGAATGTGGGTGATGAAGGCGGAGATTTTATCTTCATCAGGAAAAAGCCAGCGAAAAAGTAACCGGAAAAAATACCGGTCCGGCACCATTAAAAGGTTCTCCGTATTGAGGTGGAACACTTTATCAAGATCTGTTTTATCTCTTTCCGGGGAAGAATCTTAATAATTCTTAAATGAGAGCTGTTATATCGGGATAATAGTTATTTTTATAGTACCGGATTGCACTCTTTTCAGATTGAATGATAAGAAATGCAAGGGAGGGGAGGGTGTTGCATCTGTTCTGCATTTTTAAACAGATTATATAGAATACCCTGAAACGGAATCAGATACCATAAAAACATAAAGAAAATGAAAAAATCCCATGTTTCCCTGATAGCCTTAATGGTTGTCTTCCTTCTTAGTATTGAGTTACAAGCTCAGAAACCTATTGTTGTACGATTTAGTGAAACTGATGAAGTCCTTACTAATCCGGGCATCGGGTTCACTACCTTTCAACGGTTTAATGGTGATAAAACCAATGAAGGAGTAGGCTGGACTGAGGGTAAGCCCATTGATTATCAGAAATTTGACGGAAACCTGGTAACCAGCGATCATCCAATGTCATCAATTGCCTATTTCAGGGTATACTGGAGATTCCTGGAGCCGGAAATGGGCAAGTATAATTGGGCTATGATTGATTACGCGCTTAAGATTGCTCATGAAAGGAAACAGACACTTCTCCTGCGAATTGCACCTTATGGATCGGGAAAAAAATTAAACGATGATACTGATGTGCCGGGATGGTACCGCACAATGGTTGGCGATAAAAACGAATATATGACTGAGGGAGAAGGCTGGAGGGTTGATGCTGAAGATCCCCGGTACGCTCTTTATTTTGGGAAACTGATAGCTGAACTAGGTAAGCGTTACGACGGGCATCCTGATTTTGAATCAGTTGACTTGTCAATTGTCGGGTTCTGGGGAGAAGGCAGGGGCTCAGAGATCCTTACGCCGAAAACAAGGGAATCTCTTGTAAAAGCCTACACTGATAATTTTAAAAAGACTCCGCTGATAATGCTTCTAACGGATGAGGTGACAAATAAATTCGGCCTCTCGCAGGCAAATGTGGGCTGGAGAGTTGACTGTATCGGCGATCTTGGATTCTGGGCACAGGACAAAAGTAAACCGGGCTGGACCCATATGTACGATTATTATCCTCAGGGAATTATCAACTTTGGAATGAAGGATGCCTGGAAAAAAGCACCAATAAGCCTTGAAGTCTGTGGCACTATCAAGAGCTGGAAAGGTGAAGTAGGCTCCTGCCAGTATTGTCAGGGATATACCATGGCCGATGTTAATTATATTATTGATGAAACATTAAAATGGCACATTTCATCTTTCAATGCAAAATCTTCGGGTGTTCCTGATGAGTGGCGGCCGCTGATAGACAGATGGCTTAAAAAAATGGGTTACAGGTTTGTGCTTCGTAGTTTTACATATCCCGAATTTGCTGCTGCAGGAGAAAAAGTCAGCTTTAAATCGTGGTGGGATAATAAAGGTGTTGCCCCCATTTATAAAAAATACCTTCTGGCTGTCAGGCTCAAAAATGACAAAAGATCGGAAGTCATCATAACCGATGCTGATATTAATTCCTGGTTCCCCGGTGATAATCTTTATGATGATGCAGTTTTTATTCCGCGCGATATGCCTGCCGGAGTATATCAGATGCAAATCGGAATTGTTGACCCTCAATCGCAAGAACCTAAAGTTAACCTGGCAATACAGGGGAAAAATCCTGAAGGCTGGTATCCGATGGGTAACATTGAAATCAGATAATATTTAAGAGTTATTATTTATTCGGACCAAATAATCTGGTGTTAAATCATTATTAAAAACTCAATTAGGATGAAAAAAACAGTATTAACAGGAGCCGGTACAATCCTGATCTCATTCTCACTTATCGTTCTTTTTGTTTCTCAGCAAAGTTGCAAAGTGATAACTGAAAATTCGGATTACAGGAGTATAATGAAATTTGAATTTGTTGATCCGCTCGAGAAGGTACTTGTAGAATCTTCTTACTTTCCACCTAAGGAAGCAATAAGTGAAGTGGTCAGGGGAGAGCATGCCACCCTTCAGTTCGCAGTACGTTCTGTCAGCTCAATAACCGGGCTGAAAGCAAATGTATCACAGGCTGTTAACGGAGATCAGCTTCTTCCTCCGGCAAAGACAGGATTTGTAGGATATGTTAAAGTGGGACGTTCAATCTGGGACTACTCACGCGATAGGATTGTTTCAGGTTCCGGATACTATCCCGATCCTGTTTTAGAGCAGGAATCTATTGATGTGGAGTTCGGAAACACTCAGCCAATTTGGGTTTCGATCCCTGTTCCGGTAAATGCCCAGCCAGGAGTTTATAAAGGGAAAATAACCATCTCAGGCCTGGCAGGAAAGACGAAGTTCGCTATTTCCAAAGATTATTCCGTAAAGGTTTATCCTGTAACTGTTGAAAAAACTAGCTTATGGGTTACCAACTGGTTCTCTTTGAATCCTTCTCAGCTACGGTGGATGAATGGTGGAAAAACTTTTGAACCCTATACAGAGCAGCATTGGGGTTATATCAGAACGTTGGCAAAAAAAATGGCCGATTATAAGCAGAATGTCGCCATTATTTCACCTCTGGCCCTGTCTGAATTTACTCTCTCTGACGGGAAATGGAATATTAATTTTACCAACTTCGATAAAGTTGTGGATATATTTATTAAAGAGGGTGTTATCGGAAGGATAGAGGGCGGACATATCGGTGGTCGCGAAAGTACCTGGACATCCCAGTTCCGGGTAATGGTTCCCTCTGCCGGGAGTGATCCTCAGAAAAAATTCGACAATCTGCCAATGTCTGATCCTGCAGCACAGGAATTTTATAAGCAGTTTATTGTTGCCCTTAATAACCATCTTAAGGAGAAAGGCTGGGATAAGTTTTATATGCAGCATATTGCTGATGAGCCTATTGAAGACAATATCAAAAGTTATATCGAAATAGCTCAGTTCGTTAAGAAAATGGCACCCGATCTCCGTCTGATTGATGCCTGTCATACCAAAAACCTGGGTGATTTACTCGATATATGGGTTCCTCAGCTTGACTATATGAATAAAGACTATGAATTCTATAATAAGCAGAATAATAGCGGAAAAGAGGCCTGGTTTTACACATGCCTGAATCCCAAGGGAGAATATGTAAACCGTTTTATTGAACTGCCGATGCTAAAAACAAGGTTCATGCACTGGGTTAACTTTAAGTATAACATACCCGGGTATCTCCACTGGGGACTGAATTACTGGAACGAGGGAAACCCGTTTAAAGAGCAGACCAGTATTCAGTATGAGGGAGGTAATATCTTGCCGGGAGGAGACAGCTGGATCATCTATCCGAAAGATGGAAAACTTTTCAGTTCAATTCGGTACGATGCAATGCGGGACGGAATTATTGATTATGAACTTTTCAGGATGCTTGAAAAGAAAAATCCGGAGAAGGCAAGGGAGTTAATTGATAAGGTTATTTATGCATTTGACAAATACGATAACAATATAGAAGCATTCAGAACAAGCAGGCGTATTCTGATGGAGCAGCTATCCGAATAGCTGACCACTAATCTGAAGAGATCTTACCCAACATTCCCCTGATAAAGAAAACAGGGAGTAACTTTAACTAAACCTGTATAGTAAAGGTATATGGTTTTGTATTTTCGTTACGTTCTTTAATCAATATAAAACAGAGGGAAACCTAATATACAATAAATGAAAAAGATCAATTTAACCATACTGGTAATGGCAATAAACCTATTTACATGTTTTACAACATATTCCGCCGATAAACTTACATGGTATGCTTCGGGGAACGGAGGAGTGGTTGCAGCGGGTCCGTCAGCCTCTGCAAAGGCAGGTATTGAAATTCTGAATCAGGGCGGTAATGCTATAGACGGAGCGGTAGCAGTGATATTTAATCTTGCAGTATCTGATTATGGCATGTTTTGTATCGGAGGCGAAGTTCCGTTTATGCTGTTTGATACCGGTACAGGGAAGGTGATAGTTTACAACGGAATGGGAGTGGCTCCTAAAGATCCGGAAGCAATAAAGTGGTATTATGCCAATGGCATTCCGTCGAAAGGGATAAAAGCTGCAACGGTACCAAGTGCAGTCAGTACCTGCTTAACAGCACTTGAACAGAAAGGCACAATGTCTTTCGCGCAGGTAATAGCCCCTACGCTTGCTTTACTTGATACAGGTAAACTTGTCTGGTATAAGAATCTTGCTGCAACTCTGAGAAAACTTGTCTCCACCGAGCAAAACAGTTCCGGAACGCGTGAGGAAAAAATACGCGTGGCAAGAGATCGTTTCTATAAAGGAGATATTGCTGATGAGCTCGAAAAATATTATATCAGCTCGGGAGCCTTTCTCAGAAAAAAAGATCTCGAAACATATAAAACATATTCAGAGGAGGCGGTTTCCATTCAGTACAAAGGTTATTCGGTTAATAAATGCAACACCTGGACACAAGGGCCGGTTCTTCTTCAGTCGTTAAGACTTCTTGAAAACTTTGATCTGAAGGCAATGGGCTTTTTCTCTCCCGATTATATCCATGTGACAGCTGAAGCAATGAAACTCGCTTTTGCAGATCGCGACAAATATTATGGAGATCCTGCATTTGTTAAAGTACCGTTAAAGCAACTTCTTTCAGATGAGTATACGAAAATACGTTACCCGCTGATCGATATGAAGAGTGCCTCTGCTGAAATTCGTCCGGGTGATCCGGTAAAGATGATAGCTTTCAGCGAACCGGGGCAGTTCTGGCCGGGAGAGAGAGGAACAACTACCTGTGTTGTGGCAGATAAATGGGGTAATGTGGTTGCTGCTACGCCAAGTGCCAATCCCGAATATGGGATCTGCGAAAGTCTGGGTGTGGCACATAATACACGGCTGAGCAGTCTCAATACCCAGAAGGGGCATCCAAATTCCCTTGAACCGGGTAAGCGTCCGCGCATTACACTTACACCCACCATGGTGCTTAAGAATGGTAAACCAATTCTGGCAATGAGTGTTGCAGGCGGGGATATGCAGGAACAGGTTTCTCTGCAGCTATTTCTCGATTTTGCTGAATTTGGGATGATGCCAAAAGAGGCAATCTCTTCACCACGTTTTCTGACAAATCATATGCAGGACTCCTTCAATCCTTCTCCCGATCCCGGCGTACGGATGGGAAAGATAGCAGGAATTGATCTGAATCCTGCCGGTCAGCAGGTTATTGATAATCTTGACGGTAGAGGCCATATTGTAAATATTTTAAAAAAGACATTAGCTAATCCTGTCATGGTTTATCTCGATCAGGAAACAGGAATATCTTATGCTGCCAGCCAGCAGACTAATTCTTTCAGAGGTAAATGCTGCGCTGCTCTCGATAAATAATCTTATCCTGACCATTACAGTTTAACGAATGTTCTGGTGCAATACATGTGGTAAAGGATAAGCCATATTATTGCAACTGAAGCTGATGCTGAGACCAGTTCATCCCAGACACCGATACGGGGAAGCAGACTGCCTACAAATATGTTTCCAATCTGTTCGAAACTGATGAGCATTATGGCAACATATACTACAATAGAGTTCATCCCGATAACCCTGAAGAAGAAAGCCCAGCGGCGATACCCTTTCACTTCGATGATCCAGTAGAAGAGTGCCAGCATGAGAAAACCGTAGCCTCCTCCGATAAGAACAAAAGAGCTAGTCCATAATAATTTGATAACAGGGAATGTCAGGCTCCAGAGAAGCCCCAGAGCAAGACATATTGCTCCGGAACCGGCCAGGAGCAGAACTCTCTTTTTTTCTGAATATGGCATCATAATGAGATGACCTGCCAGTACTCCAAGCAAAACAGATGAGGCAAATCCAAGGTAACTCAGGAACCAGGTATTTTCTCCATGATGAAACCGGCCAAGTATAATCTGATCAACCCATGTGGCAAGGTTATCGTCAGGGGTCAGAAGACCGGCACCCACCCCAGGCACGGGTATCAGCTCAAGTATTCCCCAGTAAAGCAGAAGAAAGATAGCGATTGCAGCAACCTGCATCTTTGGACGTAGTTCTATTGCGACAATGATTGCTATCAGGTAACCTGCAGCTATTCCGTGCAGCACACTGTAACAGGGATGCAGTTTACTGAGATCCCAGTTGAGAAGCCCCCCCTGCACAACCATTCCAAGCACAAAAAGTATGATAGTCCTGCGAATGGCATGAATGTACAAGCTTCGTTTTTTTGTACCTTCTGCCTTTCGTTTCTCAATAGATAATGGAATAGAGACACCTACTATGAACATAAACAATGGCCAGATAAGGTCAAAGAAATGTAACCCTTCCCAGCGTACATGGTCAAACTGCGGAGTCAATGCCACCAGCGGTCCTCCCAGTGCTTTTGCGAGTCCGGTGAAAATGGCACTTCCCCCGATGATCCAGAACATGTCGAAACCTCTTAAGGCATCGATCGACATCAGACGGTTTGATTGTTTAGCGGTCAAATCGGAATTTTCCATAGGATCTGTTTTTTACTGAAATACTTTTATTCGTTACTGATCATTGTCTGTAGTGGTAGTGTAAAAATAGCAAAATGTAATTAATCAAAGCAGTAAGGAAAAAATGAATTAATTATATTTGTTGACAAAAACAATCGGCAAGTTTCAGTGTTTATCCTTATAAATATGGTGTATATTGCATTAAACTGAAAAATTATGAAAGCATTCTATCAGACATCCTACAAAAAAGCAGACTCTGTCAATTATGGTGAACTTCCTGATGCTGTTGCCGGACCGAACCAGTTATTAGTAGAGGTAAAATTCGTTTCGATAAATCCGGTCGATTACAAAATACGAAATGGTGATCTTAAATTTCTTGTTGGTTCAAAATTTCCAAAAATCGTAGGTTCCGACTTTTCAGGGATTGTAAAGGAAACAGGGCCAGGAGTTATTGGTTTTAAAGCAGGCGACAGGGTTTATGGTGTGGTACCCCCGTTTTCCGGGAAACCCGGATCATTAGCCGGCATGGTAAGTGTCAACTCAAAAAATGCAAGACTTATTCCTGAGGGGATCTCTTTTGAAGAGGCTGCCTCTCTTCCTGTAGCTGCACTTACTGCACTTAATGGTCTGAGAAGATGCGGAGTAACTGCCGGCAGTAATCTGCTTATTAACGGAGCCACAGGAGGAGTGGGCCATTTTGCTGTACAGATTGCAAAAGCCGTAGGAGCTGTTGTAACGGCAACATGCAGTGAAGCAAACAGTGAGCTTGCAAAGAAGCTTGGTGCAGATATCACTATCGGATACCGTAAAGAGGACCTGGCAAAATCAGTCAATCAGTTTGATATGATATTTGATGCCTGGGGTAAAATGGAACATTCAGATATACGAAGGTTATTGAAAAAAGGCGGAACCTATGCTTCGCCTCTGATAATGCCTACATCGTTTTTTTCAGCACTCTTTTTCAGGCTTGCTTATGGTAAAAAATTCACCTCCTCAAATATGCGCTCACGACCTGAGGATTATGCAGAGATAGAGAAATTATTCAGTGAAAGAAAGCTAAGGCCGGTTATTGAAAACAGATTCCCCCTTGAACATGCGGATGAGGCATTTGATATGACCGAAAACGGTAAACCCCGCGGGAAAGTCATTGTTGTTGTTTGACCGGGAATAAGTAAATTGCACCCTGGGAATCAGACTTCATGATTTAGATATTTCCAGATTTTACACTTTTCAGTCTTATGAGAAAAACATCAATCCTTCCGGTTATTCTGGTATTACTCTTTTCTATTCAGATTAACAGTTCCTGTTCAAGGAAAACTCCTGAAGTTCCGTTTTTAAAGAGTTCAAAGCCATATACACGTTACTGGTGGTTTGCTTCAACGATAAAGAAGGAGGATGTAAAGTTTAATCTTGACTGGCTCAAAGCGAACGGGTTCGGAGGTGTTGAGATTGCATGGATCTATCCACTGAACCGGTTCAACATTAAAGATACAACCTATACTCCCAGGCAGGAATGGCTTAGTCCGGAATGGAGCAGTATAGTTGATTATACAATCAGATATGCCGATTCCATTGGTCTTGGCTGTGATCTTACATTTGGTACCCTCTGGCCTTTTGGTGACAGTTATGTTACATTTGATCAGGCTACTCAGCACTACGGAGATAAGAGCTGGAGGCAGGAAATAACCCGTTCCTGGCAGCATCCGAAAAGCGGTTATGTTATTGACCATTTAACCCCGGGGAATTACCTGCCCTATTTTCAGAGACTTATAAAAGCGTTTCCAAGGCCTAAGACCGTAATAGGGCAATCGTATTTTATCGATAGCTGGGAAGTTGAAACGGAAAAACTCTGGTCGGAAAGTTTTGCGGATGACTTCACCAGGAAATTTGGTTATGATATTTCTCCATATATGGATTCAATATACAACCCTGTTAATAGTCCACATCTATATGATTATATGACACTTATCTCATGGAAGGTGCTGGATTTTTATTATAAGTTCGACTCAACGCTTAACTCTGCAGGGATATTATCAAGAGGTCAGGTTTCAGGAGCACCGTGCGATCTTATTTCAGGCTACTCATTGCTTGATATTCCCGAAGGTGAATCGATGCTTTTTGAACCTGAGTTTTGTGCCATCCCGGCTTCGTCAGCATTATTATCGGGAAAGAAGTCAGTATCATCCGAAACATTTACCTGTATTTATGGCTGGCCGCGCGATTATATACGTCAGGAGCAGACCGCCGATCTGAAGCTTGTGGCTGATGCCTTGTTTGCCAATGGTATTAATCAGGTAATCTGGCACGGGAAGGCACATAATCCGAAAGGATACGACACAGTGAATTTCTATGCAACAACACATATTGGTTCAAGTGGTTCCCTGGCAGAGGAGATCCCCAGCTTTAACAAATACCTCGAAGAAGTTTCAGCCACTATGAAGAAAGGAAACACCTGGTCTGATATTGCTGTTTACCTGCCGACAGAGGATGCCTGGACAAAAGGAAAGATGCCGCGGGAAAAACAGTTTATATGGTCATGGGGATATTATGAGATGCGTTATACATATTTCCCCGATGAATTAAAAGGCTATAACCCTACCTGGATAAATGGATTATTCCTTGAGAAAAGTACTTTGGAAAACGGAGTGCTGAAAGTTGGAGATGCTGATTATAAAGCACTTTATGTTGATGCAGACTATCTTGAATACAAAGTTGTGAAACGACTTTCAGAGCTTGCTGCCTCGAACTTTAAGATCATCCTGAAAAAAGACCCAAAGGAGCCGGGAACGATGTTACATCAGGACTATTCGCAACTGGTTGCCGGTTTGAGAAAGTCGGAAAATGTATCAGCCGTATTGCCTGATAATCTTACCCCTTTCATTATGGGCAGTAATGTGCCGCGGCACTGGTGCCGGAAAGATGGCGAAACATTGTACGTCTTTTTCCCGAATCCCAAATCCGGCCGGCTGAAGTTTCCTGTTGAATACGGGCAGAGTCTGGATACCGTAATCAGAAAAGCGGATATCACTTTAAACTACAAAGGTAAAAGCTACGGAGCAGAACTTGTGTTTGAACCATACCAGTCGCTTCTCTATAAAATTGATAATGGAAAGATTGAAAAGCTGGATATAGTTTTTATTCCGAAAAGTCCTGTTGTTAAGGAAAGAGCAATGGGGTATGAGGCGCCCTGGCTGGTTAAATAGCCTGAACTTTTTCGCTTTCACAGGACAAATTACCTTTTGTTTAATCACCGGTTAAATCATTACCTTGCCCTCTGTTTTATTTAACGGATTCTAATCAGATATGTCAGATTACTTAATGAACTCAGGGACAATGAAAGCGGTATTTCTTGAGAAGCCGGAGGGAAGGCTTGTGGTTAAAGAGGTGAAGATTCCTCAGCCGGGGCCGAATGAAGTACTTATTAAGATGAGTGCAGCTCCTGTTAATCCATCAGATCTTGCGAAGATAAGGAGTGCCCACACAGAGTATGATCTGACCTCCTTCATACCCGGGCTGGAAGGGAGTGGAACAGTTGTTGAGGCAGGAAAAGGGATCCTGCCACATTTATGGAAAGGTAAGAGGGTTGCCTGTTCTTCAGAATATTATACAAGTGGCAGCTGGGCAGAATATATGGTTACAAAGGCAGGAAAATGTTTTCCTCTTGGAAGTAAGGTCTCTGACGAGCAGGGGTCTATGTCGCTCGTTAACCCGCTTACGGCACTCGCCTTTTTTGAGATTGCGAGGCAGAATAAACACAAGGCCATAATCAATAATGCGGCAGCCGGGGCATTAGGCCGGATGGTTGAGCTGCTTGGAAAGAAAAACAGTATTCCCGTTATCAATATTGTACGAAATCAGGCGCAGGTTGATACACTCAGACAGCTTGGTTCGCCGCATGTACTAAATAGCTCAGACAGCTCCTTTATAGACGATCTGAGGAGTTTGTCGCACGAACTGAAGGCGACTTTGCTTTTTGATTCAGTATGCAGCAGACAGCTTGAGATGATGTGTGATGCGCTTCCATATGGCAGTTCGGTTATTATCTACGGAAATCTCACAGGAGAAAAGCAGGTAGTTTTTAATCCACGAAACTTAATATCCAATAATCTGAATATCTCGGGGTTTTATCTTGGCACCCGGGCCAGGGAGAATGGACTGATAAAGAATATGTTGCATCTGAAGGAAGTAAGTTCACTTATGAGCAGCGACCTCAAGATAAAGATACATGTAATGTTTCCATTGTCAGAGGTGCAGGAGGCAGTGGATACCTATCTTGGAAATATGTCAGCCGGAAAGGTTTTGCTTGATTGCCGCACAACTCATTCCAATAAACTATAGGGACTAATACATGCTTCCTTGAATCTGAAAACTACGAAGATGCCATCAGGAAAGCTATATGGCTGGGAGGCGACAGCGACACGCTTGCATGCATAACCGGCGGTATGGCAGAAGCGTTTTACGGAGTGATTCCGGAAGAATGGATAAGGAAAGTGAATGTTATACTTCCGCCCGAATTTCTTAAAATACTAAGTGATTTTGAGCGTTTGATTATATTGAAGGATTAGCAATTTTGCAATGAATCCCGTTGAGCTCCCGGGCTTACCAGAGCTTGAGAGCGGGTTAAAGCTCAATTAACTATAAAAAGCTTACCCCCTTTGTCTCTTTATAGGATAAGTTATTCTTTTCAGGGTTATAACCGATTGATAACTTTATTTTCTGAACGCAGCGAGCGTCTGAACTCAAATTGTATTGAGTTTTTTAATTGACAAAGACTTGCAAGACCAACCACTCCCTTACCACTTGAATGAGGTTTAACCTAAGTCGGATGAAAAAAATGAGTTCAAAATTGATATAATACAAAATATTATTATATTTGTATGAAATAACATTCAATACCCTCAAATTAATTATGTAATGACTGAAATATCATACATTAACAGACAAGGAGCAAGCGATACTTCTCTTATACGGTCACTTGGCGCTTTTGTCAGGCATCACAGGGTTAAACAAAATAAATCACAGAGCCAGCTAGCTACTGACGCAGGCATAGCCCGTTCAACACTAAGCCTCTTCGAGAGAGGCGAAAACATAAGTCTGCTTGTATTTATACAGTTGCTCAGGGCATTAAAACTCCTTCAGCTGCTTAAGGAATTTGAAATAACTGAGGAGTTGAGCCCGTTGCAACTGGCAAAGCTTGAACAAAAGAAGAAAATAAGGGCCGGTAAGAAGAATCCCGAATCCGGTAAACCTGAACTAAAAGCGGACTGGTAATAATGAATACAGCTTATGTAAATATATGGAACAAAAGGGTAGGGGCGGTTGCCTGGAATCCTGACACAGAAACAGGAAGCTTCGAATTCGAACCCTCATTTATCACTGACAATCTTAACCTTGCACCGCTGAAAATACCTTTGACAGCAGCAAAAAACAGATCATTCAGTTTCCCGGAACTAAGAAAAACCATTGCATTTAAAGGCCTTCCCGGATTACTGGCCGATTCACTTCCCGATAAGTATGGTAATGCTCTCATCAATACCTGGCTTACCCGTAATGGACGACCTTCGGGTAGTCTTAATCCGGTAGAGATGCTTTGCTTTATCGGAAAGCGTGGCATGGGAGCTCTGGAATTTGAACCGGCTTTGCCAAAGGGGCCCGATACATCGACAACGGTAGAAATAGGCAGTCTGGTGAAAATAGCAAATGAGATTCTTTCCGGAAGAGAGGATTTTACAACAAATCTTACTGAAGAGGAAGAACATGCTCTGCCCGACATTTTAAAAATCGGAACATCTGCCGGGGGTGCCAGGGCAAAAGCAGTTATTGCATTTAATATGTTAACCGGCGAGGTGCGAAGCGGACAGGTTTCGGCTCCAAAGGGCTTCACACACTGGATCATTAAATTTGATGGGGTTAACGACTCACAGTTCGGAGCAACCCATGGGTTTGGGCGGGTGGAAATGGCCTATCACATTATGGCGAAGGCCGCCGGTATTGATATGACAGAGTGTCGCTTAATGGAAGAGAATGGGAGGGCCCACTTTATGACACGCAGGTTCGATCGGGAGCCAGGAAAGGGAAAAATTCATCTTCAAAGTCTTTGCGCTATGCAACACTTTGATTTCAATGAGATAACTTCTTACAGCTACGAACAACTGTTTGAGACAATGCGAATGCTTGGCCTCCCATATCCTCAGGCAGAACAGCTGTTCAGGCGGATGGTCTTTAATGTATTAGCCAGGAATTGCGATGACCATACAAAAAACTTTGCGTTTTTAATGGACAAATCGGGCGAATGGAAATTATCACCTGCTTTCGATGTCTGTCATTCATACCGTCCGGAAAGTACATGGGTCAGCCAGCAATCCCTGAGTATTAATGGCAAAAGAAAAGATATCACCCGCGAAGATTTTTTATCAGTTGCAAAAAACATGAATATCAAAAAGGCCGGAAATATAATACTACAAATAAATGAAGTTGTAAAGAACTGGCAATCTTATGCAGAAGAGACAAAGGTGAATCCGGAACTCAGGGATGCCATAAACAGAACCCTTATCAATATTGATGGAAACTCCTGATTTTATCCCGGTGATTGCTATACGGTTAAGTTGTAGCAGTCATTCAGATTGAAGCAGTTCCTATGTGACATTGGTTTTATCCTCTATCTTCTCTGGTTTTAAAACCGATGCGTTTCCTGTTTTCGAAGTCGGTTTCTTCCTGTTTCGATTGTTCGAGTTGTTTAAGATATTCAAAAATTAGAGTTATCTGGTTTTCATGTTCGTTGAGCTTTTCCCGAACCTTTTCAAGCATCAAAGCGTCATGCTCTGTAAAAGCATATGTCAGGTTTTTAGAGTGCTGACCTCGCTTTAAGGTCATATTTTGTGACCTTTAATGATTTCTTCAGCAATGACAATCTCATTTCTTTCCTTTTTCATGACAGTACTATTACTTTTTTGATAACGCAGCGAGCGTCTGAACTCAAATTTATTGAGAATAATTGTACTTGCAAAAGGGGATGTTAAGTATAATTCGTGAAAATTTAAAATGCAAAAGGCAAATAATGAACTAGCGATGGTTACAAAAATCAGGACAGGTCACAGCTTAAAAATATACACCTGCCTGCTGCCTGAATATGTTGAATTGAACCCAATCATATCTCCTTTAGGACTCCAGCGACAATGAAGGTCACAACGCCAGTACCCTGACCCTCCTGAAAACTCCGCCGGTTCCTTAAATCTTCCCAATGGCATTACAGCCTGGGTTTTCATATCCATTAAATAGATTTTTTGTTCCCCGGTTCCATTCGCCGGATAGGTATCAGTTAACATCCACTTACTATCAGGAGAGAATGTTCCGTGACCATCATAATCAAGTATTCCGTTACCTAACCTTTTATAATCCTGCTTTCCCACCGTAAACAGTATGTGTCCGTCCTGCTTCCCTTCATTTGTGGTAATCATCAGTTCATTATCATTTAACCAGTCAAAATGGGAGCCCCCCCAGTTATCGGGGAAACATCTCTGAAGGTCTGTTCCATCTCTGTTTACCGTAAATGAAGTTGTATTTCTGTCAGGGATAGCCCTTGCCAGCCAAAATATTTTAGAACCTTCCCTGCTGAATCGGGTATGGGCAAAATATTCAATACCTATTTTTGTGATTTCCGGAACCTTCTCCCTGATTTGTGCAATTGATACAATCAGCTTTGCTTCTCCTGTTTCAAGATTCACAAGGAAAAGTCCATCATCTTCGGGGAATTGAATATCAGCTTTCGAATCCTGCCCTTCTCCTCCATAACCATAATCGGTCCGGGTAATCCGTAAACGCGAGAAATTTATGCTGATTGCCTCTTTTCCGTCAGGAGAAACAGCGCTTACCGGATATGGTATCGTTTTAATCTCTTTTCTGGTATAAACATTCATAATAACCGAAATGAATTTTCCATCCCTGAAATCATTATAAATAATAAGTGAATCAGGAGATATCCCTAACCAGTGAGCCATACACCCTTCCTGAAAATTCCAGGCCCGTGTTTCCGTCAGTGGGATAAACTCTTTTGTTATTATGTTAACAATACCCAGAGTAGCCGGATCTGTTTGTTCAGGCAGCTTATATTTTAAATCTGTTTCAAGAACTGTGATATATTTCTGATCTCCGCTCCAGGATGTAATCCCATAATAGCTTGCCAGCATATGCTCCTTCCCGTTACTGGTCATCTGTTCAGGGCCACTTACTTTTGGAAAAACTACGGTGATGCCCGTCTGGCTGTTTTTACACGACCATAGAAGGGCAATGAAAAGTATTGACAAAAAATATTTAATTGTTCGTATCATAATATTGAAAGTTACGTTACCAATCAGTGCTTTGAGGTTAGAGAGGCTAAAGTTAAAAATATCCTTTCAGGTATTTCCTGATGGAAGAATAATTTATTGAAAGGATTTCTTAAATTTGAGATTGTTAATATCAATTTTCAAGACTATAAATTCTTATAAATACCCCTAATCATGAGAGATAATCGCAGAGACTTTATCAAGAAAATCAGTTACCTGACTGCAGCCGGGTCAGTTGCAGGTATAACCGCCTGTACGGGTCCGGAAAAGAAGAGCAAAAACGCTGCCGGACCGGAAATTTCTGAACCGAACGGGAAAGATGTTGAATGGCCTGTTGTTTTTGGTCAGGATAAACCAAAGATGTGCCTCATATCACCACTCGACAGTAAGTATATGAAAAAGGTTAAACAGATAGGTGTTGATAATGTACTATGTGGTGGTCCTCAAATACCATGGACAGTAAATAGCCTTACGGAAATAAAAGATCAGTATAAAGCAGAGGGGCTTAATGTTATCAATATGATGATCGGTGGATTTAATAACACTATTTACGGTCGTGAAGGGCGTGATGAAGAGATAGCAAAAATCAAGGATTCCCTCATCGCAGCCGGGGCGGTAGGTCTTCCTGTTGTGGAATATAATTTTTATGCTCACCGGTTTCTGGACGGATATTATAATACAGTAGCAAGGGGAGGAGCCGGTACTCTGAGTATGGATTACGAAAGAGGAAAGAACGTTCCGGGTGATCCGGCTGAAGGAACCCCGCAAACTGCAGAAATGCTCTGGAATAATCTGACTTATTTTCTTAAAGCGGTTATCCCTGTTGCTGAAAAAGCAGGAGTGAGAATGGCACTTCATCCAAATGATCCTCCCGTTCCTGTTTCGCGCGGCCATGCACAGATTGTTGCTACTTTCAGCGACTGGAAAAGAATAATTGAAATAGTTGACAGCCCATCTAACGGTATGACGTACGATTGCGGTGTGTCAAGAGAGATAGGAGAAGATCCAATGGAGGTGCTTCGATACCTCGGTTCGCGCGACAGGATAAATCACATTCATTATCGCAATGTCATTGTCGAAAAACCATCATTAAAGTATGAAGAGGTGTTTTTTGATGAGGGTCAGGTAAACATGTTTGCTGTTATGAAGGAGATTTTCAGACTGGGATATAAGTATGGCCTCTATCCTGAGCATCCAAGAGCACTGGATTATGACAGGGAATCTGCCGTAGGCATTGGTAAAAATCCCGGCGATGCTGGTTACACCGGCTGGACATATAATGCTGCCTATGCTAAAGCTATGATGCAGGCAGTAGCATCTCTTTAGTAGAAGAAAAAACATGTAATTACTAGAATTATAGTGAGTTGTGAGTCGAAGGCAAATCGCGCATGGTTGAAAATTATATTCAATTTGTGTTTGTGATTGTGATCAATCATGTGGGTTTCAGCTTCTTTCACTTTATTTATCAATCTGGGTTCGCCAACATTTCTGCGAGTCAAACTTCCTTTATCCGTATGCTTCAATTATACCGAAATACCGTCAGGTAATATTATTTCTGCTGTAAATTTAAAATTGTTTTTATATTTTTCGGAGTAATTTTTATTACCGATTGGGGAATAATAACTTTTGGTAAAAGATATAAAGTAATAAAAACCTTCAGGTTTATTAAAAAGCCATCAAAACAAAAGCCCTCCTTAGTCCGGAAACTATGGAGGGCTTAGTCGGAGTGAACCAACTCGATAGCTCTACCAATTTTACACAATGTAATTCCAAAAGGATTACAAAGAATACAACAGAGCATTAAAAGACATTATTATAATTAAGGAAGAAGAACGAAGAGGTATCTTTTAAAATGCAAACTGTATTGTATTTACGCGGCAACATCCCGATTAAGATCCATGTGAGTGATGGTAAAAAACACGATGTTAATATTTTAGATGATATCGAGTTTGAAACAAATGCTTTTTATCTTATGGACAAAGGATACACCGACTTTGCCAGATTATTTGATATTGACCAGTTTCCAGCCTTTTTTGTTATTAGTGGAAAAGATAACTTAAAGTTCAAACGAGTATCATCCAGTCCGGTAAATAAAAAAGATGGATTACGTTGTGATCAAAAGATTAACCTAACTGGCTATAAAACTTCAAGACTGTATCCAAAGGCATTACGCAGAGTAAAATTTTACGATGCAGAAAACCAAAGAACAAATGTTTTCCTGACTAATAATTTTGAGGTTGATGCTTTAACCATTGCAATGCTCTACAAAAGTCGTTGGAGATTGAGTTATTCTTCAAGTGGATAAAGCAACATCTGAGAATAAAGACCTTCTGTATATATTAATTGAAAAGTATACCATCTTCTCGTTGAAAAGTATACCACTTATCAATAGTAACCCGTTGCTTTGGCAAAGATCAAGCAACACAAAACAGGATGATAAGTATGGATACGAAACAAGAGATTACGAGACG
>CAIJYD010000060.1 GCA_903824785.1 uncultured Bacteroidota bacterium | reverse complement strand
TAAAATAATCACAAAATATTTTTCAATATTTTTTCTATGAGTTTAGATTTTTATTACTTAATAACCTGGTTTTCCTACTACCCCGATATCGAATACGTAATTCATTTTTTATAATTCCTGTCCTTATAATGAATGATTATATTCTGCATTTCCTCTAATATCTCATCAATGGCAGTTGATGGCACTTTAACTTGCATTAGCAATAGTTCGTTTGCTGTCTGGATGGCCTTTTCTTCCTGTCCGGTATCATAATACAGTTTCGCCAGAAGGTATTTGGTATAAAAACGACCAGGGTTCATATACCATGCATGCAGATATGCCTGCTCAGCAAGCCCGGTTTCTCCCAGTTGTTTGTAACTGTCGCCCAGGGCTGTGTAAACAACTACATTTGGGTAATACCCTGCTGCCTGCAGTAATACTTCTACCGCTTTATCGTATTTTCCTGACATTGAAAGCGACTTTCCGTAACCGGTAAGAAAATCGCCATCACTATTTAAAGCCGGCCAGGCTTTTTCATAATTTTCTAAACAGGCCTGATATGCTCCAATCTGATAGAGCTGATAAGCCTTGTTCCACAAATGATAAGCTTTTGAACAACGATAAAGAGATTTGCTCCCGCTATAAATCAGCAAAATCAAAATAACTGAAAATATAATTCTGAATAGGTTGTAAAGTAGATGTCTGTTTCTCCTGGTTGAAGTAACTGGCAAAGACATTTTCATTTTCGAACAGAGGCCTGCCACAGTTGCCAGATAGAGTACCATGTTTGTTTTAATTGGTAATATTTCTGAAGGATAGGAAAACAGACCGAAAACAAGGATGCTAATTATTCCCGCCTTGGCAACAATGCCGGTAATATCCTCTTTTTGAATCTTATATACTGTACCATAGTTACTGAAACCTGATGACATGAAAATAATGATCAACATTAATGCTATCATCACGAGACCCGGAACACCATTTTCAACAGAAACCTGCAGTAATTCATTAAAGGCATAATTGCTGTCTCCGGCAACCATGGCTTCTTCAGAAGCCTGGTTTTGCTCAAAATAGGACGCCTGATAATTCATGTAATGAGCTTTGAACTGATCAAAACCATACCCTGAGACAGGCTTGTCCCTGATCATGTTCATGCTTACTTTCCAAATGAGAAAACGTCCGTCAACTGATTCTTTATTCAGATGGTATAACCCGGTCAGTGAGAGGACAAGTAAAATAAGCAGGGTGATAAAAAGTAATATTCTTTTTATCAGGGAACCAAAATAAGTCCGGATATGCTCGTAAGGTTTGAACTTTATTGAAAACAGGTAAAATGCGGATATTAAAACGGCAATCAATGCTGCCCGAGAATGCGTGGCAAGCAGTACCAGACACATACAAAATATTAAAACCACTGCTAAAGATTTCAGTGTTATTAAATTAGTTAGTCTTGATAACGATTTGGTCTCTGCCGGTAACCTGATGGATGGATTGAAAAGACATAAACCTAATATAACCGGAAAAGCTGAGGCCAGATATCCTGCATAAGGGCCGGGATTAAAAAAACTACCGGTTATTTTAAATAACTCATGGTGAGAAGGAAGAATTCCAAAAAACTGGAGGCTCCCGTAAACTGTCTGGATTATACCGCCAGAAATCAGTGCAACGTATAACCACATAAGATACTTCCTTTGGGTCAGGCGTACTGCAATGTATAAAATGATAAGCCCATAAAATTCAAACAGATGTAACGAAAAGGGTACCTTTTGTAAATAATTATTAAGGAAAACATACAGGCACCAGATCAACAAGAATCCATCCATGATATTTATTTGGAAATGTTTTGTCCTGCTGAAAAATAATGACTGTAAAAGCAAAACAATACTCAGGATGATCAGAATGAATAAAAAAACAAATGTTTTCCCGCTTTGGGTGCCATTCATCATTGATTCCATTCTTACAGAGGGAATCAGAATGTAAAGAAAACTGAGGATCAGTATTGCCGCAGAGGTCAATATTTTATTTATCCTGGACAATTAATAAATTAAAAGATAAGAATGATATCTAAAACCTTAGAAGCAGCTTCCATCGCAAGACATTGACCACAACCAGCCACAACCCGTTATAATGGTGCATATTCCGGTGCGGCAAAGAGAAGTACCGCAAAAATCAACTGAAAAATTACAATTGCAATTCCCGGGTTCTGAATTTGTTTTAATTGATCTGCTGAATGATTTTAACATTGATAGTTCGGATTCTAACTGAGATTGTTCAGTATAAAGACGGTAGACTAAGAAAGCAATAAATTGTTTTGACCAACCCAATTCATTAATTGAGTAATTAATCCACTCCGAAGCAAACAGGGACCGGCTCTCAAGATTATTATCAATAGTCTCTTTCAGAAAGTAATCCTCAGTGATATGCGCCATCAGCTTTTGAATGTGAGCACTTTCTGGCTCTGTTAAAGGTATGCTACCCAGCACATACTGAAGTTTATCAATCCAGGCGCTCCTCTTTTTCTGATAGTCCCAGCTGTTAAATATTGCTTTCTGTAACTGAAAGTCATAAGATGTTAACTCAGTAACCGTTATTTTTGATAGTTCTTCCATGTGTCTAATAACGTAGTCATTGATAACAGGCTCGCAGGAAAATTCAAGTTCCGATTTCTGGCATGAGAGTAAGAAGACAATCGAAAACACTATAACCAATCCTTTATTCATAGCTTGATTTATATATATATATATCGTAGTGCAATATATAAAACAAATCAGATTATTGCAAAAATTGTTTAAAATTTTGTTTCCCGGTAATATTTAAAGTACAGGAGTATAAAACTCACACAAACTAAAAGAGGAAAGCTGTAATTAAAATATAAATAGATATGAATTAAATTACCCCTAAGTGGATCATCCTGTCCGATAAGATTTTTTGCTATCGGAAATAAACACGTGTCAGCAATGCCAAAAATTATTGTCGTAAAAAGCAGCAGCAGGATATATTTTGGTTTCATCTTAACATTTTCGATAATAGAAATTGTTTTATTTTCAATAAAATATATGCCAGCAACAACTATCATAAAAACGATATGTGCTCCGATTAAGTACCTGAATGCCCAGGAAATTGCTAAATACACATTTATATCTTCAGATAATAAAATAATGAAAAGGAGCCTGGAAGTAGATTCAATAAAATAATATAAACAGAAATACACCAGCACACCTGCTAAAATAAGAACCGATCTTCTCATTTGTATAACACTATTGTTCACCTGGCTGTAATCCTCTTCCCAGTCAACTGTTGTTCCAATTCTCCGCGATGCCACCCAAAAAGCTTCTTCGTCATTCAATCCCGTGTCTTTCAGTTGATCAATTGAGTCCAGTAAATGACTTTTCATTTCTTCCGAATCAGCTTCGGTAATTGATGGATAAGTTTTTATTTTACTTACCCATTTATCTATATTATCATGGAGATTGAATTCCTTATTACTTTCCATTCAGAGTATATTATACCTGTTTTAACCCTTTTTACCGGTGTGTAATATACATTTAAAATTCAAAAATTCAAGCAGGTTTTAAGGAACGAATTCATCTATGTCTGGTGGAAGATAGTTGAACATATTAATCAGAGAAGACAAGATCTTGCCTACCAATGTCGCTCTCTCCTGATCTGTTTTAAGTGCTCAGATTCCAGAGTTTTCCAAATAAAGAATATATCATTTCCCATTCCTGCATGTTGTGTTCAAACTGTTTTTTCCCTTCTTCCAGAATGGTGTAGTATTTCCTGGGCCGTTCATTTTCTTGTACTTTCCAATAGGATTTAATAAATCCTCCGTTTTCAAGTTTTTTTAATACCGGGTAGATGCTGGCTTCTTTCCACTTGATCTCATCATTTGTTAACTCTTTTACCTTCATTACGATTTCATAACCGTAATTATCACCGTTTTTTAATACCGACAGGATTATTGGGGCAGCAGATGCTCCGATTAGTTCTTTTGATATACTTTTCATCATAATATAATTTTGATTTTAATGGCATGATGGAACCACACATGATTAAAGATTTTATTCAAATTGTGTTTGTGATAATGATGAATCATGTGGGTTTCATTTCAATCTATTTTTATCTTACAAATATATTGAAGTAAATTAATAACTCCAAAGTTCAATTTTTTCTAAGTATAACTCAGATTTAAGGATTTCCATTTCACCTTTTTAAGCAAATCTAATCTCCGTTCCGTTTTTGTCAAGGGTATACAGAGCGATGATATTTTTGTATATTAATATATGGTATCATCGCCCTTGACAAAACCTCCACTTCGATTTTTTGTTGCTTAACAGGTTGAAATGGATTGATATGTTCATATAGAAGTATATTTAGTCTTTGTTACGCGTTCGGCATTTTTAACACATTATGTCTATTTCCCTTCTTCGAGATTGTCTTAGTAAGCTTTGACTTGATTTGTAGTTTTCTTGTACGGATAAATTCGCTTATCTCAATTCTTACTGTGTCGGTTAATGGCGGACTTTGTATTACAAAATAAACGCCTTTTGGTTCTTTTATAAAGCCCATTGTTTCTAAATTTTGAAATATTTTTCCACTAAAATTCTTTCTGCCTTTGTTTGTCTCATCCTAATTATGAAAGTATTTTTTAAAAAGCACCAATAGTTCGTTTTTTACAGTTTCAAAATCAGGCAATTCGCCTGTTATCTGATGTGCCAGACTATTCTTCCAGGCTGCTGACAAATGTTTGTCATTTTCTGAGTTTATCAATTGTTCTACTGCGCTAAATGAATGTCCTTTAAATGCAAGTTTCTTATGAAATGCATCAGCTATAAGTTTATAGTCAATTTCCGGAAAGTGTTTTGAAAGATACCAGATATCATAAAAATCTCGTGGGGCAGTATAAGACCGCTGGATTAATGAACGTATCTTTTCAGCCAGAACTTCTTCAATACTATAGCAAGGTACCTGTAAAGAATTTTCTGTAAGTTTATCTGAATAAGAATGTACCACATCTCTATATGATACAGGGAACAATATCAATTCATATAGAATTATCTCAATTTTTACTTTGGTCTGCCAGCGTTGTGGCGCTGGTGGAGAATCGTTGCGCGGATGATCGGACCCCCAGAATTTGATTATTGCTTCGTATCCTGTAAGCTTATCTTTAAATTTTAATTCTTTCAAAGATTCGATATGTGTGGGCATCTCAACCCTTTGTTTTAAAAGGGCCGAGATGTTATCCAAATGTTTACTGGTAAGTTTAAAATCCTTATCAATTGAAGTAAAGTCAAGATCCTCTGAGAATCGATAATCCGGAATGTAGCATTTTTTCAAACAGGTACCTCCTTTGAAAATCAGCTTTTGTTTAAGTTCAGGTACTGAGAAAATAGCGTCAATAAAGTGGCCTAAAGCCCAATCTTTATCAATGGTGCTTTTTACCACTCCTTTTTGTGCTGCTATACCCGCTATCTCTTTTTGTAAAATCATCAGTATTGTTTATTACAAATGTCCAAAATCTCATCGCGGCTGATATTTAACCTTAACCGCCATTCATTTACAAATTCTCCATTATCGATACCTGCCGGGTCAAATACATTGTATTTTTTATTTATTTGCTGCTTAGCGTACCTTATAAAGTTTATTAAGCCTTTCTTATCAAGTAGCTCAGCCAAAAAGCCCATGCGTTTGATTGCTGCAATGTTGTTTATAGCTGTACAACAGGTAATCATTTTTTCGCTATTGAGTTTTGTCTGGTTGAAAGCACGGATAAGCTCGGCATAGCCCCCGCAGTGTTCGGGTAGGTCAAAACAGTCCACAATGGTCTTTTCGATATCGGTAATCCAATATTTTCTATTACCCTGACCCTGTGAGAGTAAACCGGTAATTTTGGAGGGAGCTATTTTAACGAACTTATATGAAGTTCCGAATACTATCTTATTCCTCTTAGGCTTTGATGTTTGAATAAACACATTATTAGGAAACTGTTCGGTAAGTCCATGAGCATTCAGTGCAGACCAATAGGCAATAGCTCCGGAATCACTAATAAAGCAACCAATTACTTTTTCATCGTTGAAATTTGCACGGCAATATTTGCCTTGTTCAATACGAGAAAGAAAACCTTTCCTTACCAGATTTTCCAAAATGACATTAAGATTAGGAAGCTCAGTATTTAGAGAATTCTCAATATTGTAAATTGAGAATATGTCTATTTCATAATCGTTCATAAGCTTCAGAAAATCTTGCTGTTCCTTCGTTATATTAACTGAATGGTAAGTTCTTGGCATTACTTATTAGTGTATTATATGGGGGCATATTTACCCCATGTCGTTTAAATAAAAGTAATGCTAATGTATAAACAAAATTTATATTTACAAACAGCAATAGTCATTATAATTAAAAGTGAGAATCAAACTCCTTTGCTTATGAAACCTTCTGAATTCAGTCAACAGTGATTTTTTCTCTGTTTATCATAGGCTATAAGTTGGCAGCAAATAACATATACTGCCGTAAATTAGTTGAATATTCCGGCCAATGTGTACAACGATTCCGGATGGGAAATATGAGAATATTAGAACTCAGATTTAAGGATTTCCAATTCCAATCAGGGTAAGAAAGGTAGAATGTTTAAAAGGAATCTTACCCTTACCATCATCCTTATTTTTAACGGGTTAAAAAGCCCGGGTAAGATGGGTAAGTGGTTTTTACATCTTTTTTAAAGAAAGAAATCATTTTTTTCTGAGAAGCACTTTTCCCCAGTGAACTATTCGGTTACCTTTTGGTAGTTAAAAAACTACAATCCTCATTTATTCAGCGACAGCGACAAGTGGTTCGACTCCCCGCAGCTCCACTGAACGGACAGATCCAAAAAATTTGAGATTTGTCCGTTTTTTGTTTTCTGTTTATTGCTGTCAATCAGCAAGATCAGACGCAGAACTTCGTTGATTCTTTGTGTTCGATAAATCTTATTTTTTACCACAGAATTCTTTATACCCATCCATATACTCAAAGATAATACTAATAGCCTCTTCGTTCAGATCGATGTTTGCTGTTTTATCTTCCCTAACCCTGTTTGTGAGATAATAAACCTCACACCATCCATTAAGGGCACCCACCTGCTTCTGGGCTTTTATCATGGCTGTAATAATTCTGAAAGTATAACTGCTTGTCTTGTTCTTAAGCAATGCTTTTTCTGCAAGAACAATGGCATCATCAACCTCAAAGTAATTCTCCATTGCTCTTAAATAGGCCATGCTAAGGAGTTCAAAGTCTGCACCGCTCTTTTCAAAGTCTGATTTGTCTTTATATCCCTTTTTCTTCCTGAGATAATTGAGGAGCATTAATGAATTCTGCCTTTTATCGCCTTCCCATCCAAGCCGGTTAATGACAGCCATTTTTATGGAGACCGGATTATCAGCAGTTATCAGATAATCCATTAATTCATTTGTCAGAATACCATTGGTCCCCATTGCAAGGATAACAATCTTTTCATTTTTATAAGCTTCGCTGAAACTGGTTGAGGTAAGTGGCGAATCGGCAGACATTGATCTATAGGAGAAAAAAAGAATAAGTACAAGCAGTGAACATTTTGTTTTCATCATAATAAAATTTTGATTTTAAAGGTCTACTGATCATCTTACAGCTTGCCGAAGATAGTAATTCAAACGGGCATTGTTATAACAAATTACGGGATTATTCTTATTCTTCCCATAATCCTGTCTGATCTTTTTGCAAATGACTTCCGGATTTCTTTCATTTATATAACGGCCGGCTATGCTTCCAAAGGAATCGTTTGACTGATCAACAACGGATTGATCTATCCCTGTGAGGCCCATCATTTTTGATTCCAGCACTTCGCTTATGAACATGCCGGAATAAAATCCTTCAAGATCATTATCCTCCACAAATTTTTGAGCGTAGCACCATATAAACACATTGTTCTCTTTTGTTTTCAGCAATTCAGCCATACTATTATCAACCAGATGCAAGCCGGCATCCGGGAATCGGCCAACAGACAATAATCCCCAAGGAGAGCCATGTCCAAGCATCATTATCCTGTCGTGCGACCCGATAAGTTCCCTAAGAGCTTCCTTGGAAATACCACCGGTAACTACTGTTTTTACAGGTATCGTTTCATATATCGGTTTGAGGAAATCTGTTGTTACATCTTCCGGATGTATAATAAGTGTTTTCATTGTCAAAAAGTGTTTAAATGGCTCTAATTAATTTTTTTGATTCCAGATACTTCAAACATGTTTCGCAATGTTTATCCGCGAAAGCCCTTGCTTCTTTTTCGAAATGATTATTCCAAGTCCGGCTAATCCGAAACACGAAAGCGAAATTATCAATGCTATTCTTTCCATCAGTTCCATTTTATTATCTGCTTATAATATGTTTGCGTAATTGACATTTTGATATTCTGATATATCCACATTCTATCCTTTCCATATCCAATTGCTATAATTTTAAACCAATAAACCAATTCGACAATGAACACGAAATGTAAACCACCCTCTGTTAAAAGGGCAAGTAAAGATTTCAGAAAATATTTAGATTTTTTACTACGATTTCTATCTAGTTTTTTTGAGCTTGATAGTATTTAATGTACCTAAATTTGAATTTTCTAAGTGCAATAGTAATTGAAATAAAGTATGGAAGATTTTTGCAAAGCAATGAGCTACTCTAACGAGACAAATACTACTCTGGAGGAAGACAGTGAAAAGAAAAAACATCTGTTAAGGGAATCATTATTAAACGTTTTATGAAATTAGATATGAATAAAATCTTATTAATCATTTCTATTGCCGGCCTGGTTCTGTCAGGTAAACTTCTGTCTGATCCTTTTCTAAAACCGCTTGACAAATCTTTGCCGGTAGATTGTATAATTATTAAAAAAAGCAAACGCACGCTCGAGTTATATTCAACTGGAAATCTTCTTAAATCGTACAAAATCTCGTTAGGGAAAAATCCAATAGGGGCAAAAAGATTCCTGGGTGACAATAAAACTCCAGAAGGAAATTACTTTATTAAAGGAAAGTATCAAAAAAGCAGATTTCATAAATCGCTCTGGATTTCATATCCTGAACAAAAGGATATTGAGTATGCAGCGAAAAACAGCCGAGACCCCGGTGGAGAAATTTTGATTCATGGTTTGACAAATGGGTTTTCATTGCTGGGTCGAGCTCATCTTTTATCGGATTGGACCCGTGGTTGCATTGCTGTAACAAACAAAGAAATAGATGAGTTGTACGATGCTATAAAGCAAGGGACAGCAGTTGAAATCAGGCCATGAACTATCCAATTAAAAAACAAGCTAGAAATATTTTTTGATCTGATTACACATCATCTGACATTACATTTTAAAACTAATACAAGACATTATGAAAAATACCCGGACTTATTATCACCTGATCCTTGATCGCAGCGGATCTATGAACAGCTGTATTGAACAAACAGTGGACGGAATCAACCAGCAGATTAGAAGGATTAAGGAAGTTGCTGAGAAATTTTCTGAACAGGAACTCATAACTTCACTCACACTTTTCAATGACCATATTACCCCGGTCTGGGATCAAATCAGATGGGAAGGGCTACAGGAACTGACATTCTCGGATTACAGGCCGGATGGTTCAACAGCTCTGCTGGATGCAATAGGACTTACAGTAAATGAAATGCAGCAGATTACAGAACCTGAACTATTGTCCAATGAAGCTTCGTGTGTGGTTGTAATAATAACTGATGGCTATGAAAACTCTTCAAAAAAGTACTCACATGAACAAATCTCAACGATTATCAAGGAGCTGGAGCTGACAGGTAAATGGACTTTCAGCTATATCGGGGCAACTCTCGATGCAATTGATATTGCGGAAAGCTTTAATATTAAAAACTGTAATGCAATGCGTATCGATACTAATAATATGTCGTATATGTTTAACAGACTTGATGATGCTCTTAATGACTATCTTAACGACAAACAAAATGGCAAAATCTCTGAGGACTTTCTTGATAATGAGACCTAATTAAATTATTTTTGTTTAAAATCTGCCAAATGAATGTATACTTGATCCGGTCTGAGGAGATTTCCTGTTCTCGCTTTGCAACAATAGTTGATATTGTAAGAAGAACAATTGGACCTATTAAATTTATCGCAACCGATGAAGACATCTCTGTTGATGATCCCGATCCAAAGAATAAGAAAAAGAAAAATATTGATGAATCTAAATTTACGCCTCAGCGCCTTAAATGGGAAACTCTATTCAGAAATTGTGAGGTATTCCGGGAAGAGAACAAAGCTATAGATAAAAATGACTATGTGGTCTTTTTCACTGATAACAAAAATGAGCGAAATTGGTTTTCTTCAATGGATCCGTCGGGTGCGTTCAATTTCTTCATTTCGACATCTGGTTGGGCAGATCTTTTAGAGGCTGAAGAATTTTACCCGGTTATATACGAGCTTGCAACGATTCCTTTAATGATCGAGACCTGTGGTTCGCTTCAGGAAGTTGAAAATATGGCCCATAAAGACTACCCTAATGGTAATGGCCCCCGTGGATGCCCCTGGGATTATTGCAGTAATAAAAAATTTGTTGAATTAAGATACAGAACCGGAGATATCTGTCCTGACTGCCGGAAGAAAATTACTGAAAACAAAGTCGATCCATCACTTGTCAGACAGGTACTTGCAATAATGGATGATATCAGGGGGCAGATGCTTTATAAACGGATATTCCCATTTATTCAGCAAATCTCAAAGATGGAGGTTAATAAACGACAAGGAAAACTCTCCTTCACCGATATCAACAATTTATCTGTGCATTTAGGGGCCAGGGAGATGGCGTTTTATATATTCTTTCTAAAACATCCTGAAGGTGTTGAATTCCGCTATCTCAATCCTAAAGGTGTTGAGGAGGGCAACAAGATGAACAAAGTTTATGTGAATGAGTTAAGAATAATATATGAAAGTATCTGTGGAGATGCCATTTTGGCAAGGTTAGATAGTGCTATGAAAAATTTCTTCAAAGAAAGGAGTAATATTCTTAAAAACATTAAAGATGAGCTTACCGTAGCCTTGGGGAGGGATATTGCCAGTCATTATATCATTGACCGTAAGCCTAAGTCAATAAAAGATGGCAAAAAGTCTTTGGAGCATATTCACTATATAAAACTTGACAGAAAGAATGTAATCTATATTAGAGACGCTAATTGATTTTGCCTTTCTTCTACATTTACTTATCAATGCAATTTTATCTTTAGGATTCCAACCAGTAAAATATACAGGAAACAGAGGATTCTGGTTGTTTAATTAGAATTGAAGTCATAATGAAAAAATTATCCTTTCTTCTTATCCTTTTAGTTTTGACTGGCTGTGAGCAATACTCAGAACCAAGCTATCCGGGTACATTTATGGGAGGGGGCCGCTGGACATTTATCGACTACGACATAGTTGTTATTAGCTCCATAACCAGCTTCTCAGTAATTAAGAATGATACAATCTGTATTAATTCTTTCAGTGCATTTCAGGAAATCCCATCCGGTATCATACTGAAACAGAATTACAATCTTACCTCTATGACCAGGAGATTCATTAAGGGCAAAACTCAATGGGAATTCGACGGGAACAATGTTTTTTGTGACTGGTTATTCACTCCGGCAGGAATGAAGCCATCGCATGAACCATTCTGGGTTACTTATCCTAACCCGTTTTACAAAGAATATTCCGTAATGTCGGTTATGGATATTAATACCGGAGCAAAAACAGATTTCACTTTTTTAACCAATAATATTGGGGTTGCACCTCCAAATAAACTGAGACTGACCAGTCCGGATATTGTTATTAATTTATATTCATCGGGAGGGGCAAGGGATAAGGCCGTAACCTTTAAAGTTGTTCTTACTTTTTTGAGATAGTGATCTAATATTAGCTAAAATTATAAAAGATTATGAAAACTAGTCAACTTTCGATTGAACTCAGGTTTGAAGAGGATTATCATAATTTCTCAATATTTTATGAGGATTGTAAGGATATGATCTAACGCAAATTCCTACTTGGATTTGAGGAAATTTACAATAACGGGAAGGAAGAAACAAGTCTGATTGTTTATGCAATTGTTGGAGGTGTAACTTTTGAAAGTATTTTCATCCTTTCCAGAAAAAAGAGCTCATTGCTTACTGGAGTGATTTGTAAGTATTTTGAAGAAATTGAAGAGTATGAAACCTGCGAAAAAATAATGAAAATGTGCTTTGCAGATAGGCTGCAATAGACATATTTATATTTGCTGCCAATAGTTACAAGCCTAAAGTCAGAAATTATGGAAAAACCTGAAATCGAAATAGCAAAACCCGGTATAAATTTAACTCTTGAAGCAGTTGAGATTATTGACAAGTGGTACAATATGACAGAACTTTCTGAAATCGTTGAAGAGAAAAAACCTGATGATACTCAAAAACTTGAGCAGGCAAAAGAGTACCTGGCAGGATGTTTCAAAATAACACCCAAGCAGGCTGTTTTCCTTACGGCTGTGTTTATCGTAACAAACGATGGAACCGACGAATTCGGTAGTAATACAGATACCAACTTCAGGCAGATTGCGAGAACACTTAAGATGTCAAGATCAGAGATGTTCAAGTATATCGGCGATTTTGACAATATGATTGAAAGAGGTATTCTATCGACCGATGATGAGATAAACAAAATACGCCAGAACTTCAGGATCACATCCAATGCTGTCGATACTATACTGTCCGGCGCCTCATATGAAGAACCGGAAAGCCTGGATTCACTGGCAGAATTGAACAATTTTCTCCGTAAACACAACAATCAGATCAACACGGTTGCCAGGGGAGATGGAAATTCTTTTCGTCTGATAAAATATTTTGAGGAAAAATATGAGAAGTCAGGCAAACAATTCCCGTTGATAAAATATATTAACGACCTCAATATTCCAACCCTTGAAAAAATCCTCTTCTTTGAAACCTGCAACAGTACTTCATTTAACGACGGAAAAATAAAAGTTTCTGACCTGGCAGATATTATTTGCAGCAACATACGCGAAAAAAGGCAGTTCCTCAGAAAATTATTGGCAGGAGATAATTTGCTGATTCGCGAGGATTTGCTCGACATTGAATCGGGTACTTATCTGAACGACATTGAAGTTTCACTGACCGAAAAGGCACTGAAGATCTATCTGGGCGAGGATGCAGAACTCTATCCGGGAAAAGTACATGATAAGAATTTAACAGCTGCTGAGGAGATTGTACCAAGAATGCTTTACTTCACCGGGGAGAGTCAGAGACAGCTTTCGGAACTTGAATCAGTGCTGAAACCTGAGAACTTTGCCTCTCTTCAGAAACGTCTTCTGGAAAAAAGTCTTCCAATGGGTCTTACAGCAATGTTTTACGGGGGACCCGGAACAGGTAAAACGGAGAGTGTTATGCAAATCGCAAAAAAAACCGGCAGGAACGTTCTGCATGTTGACATTGCATCTGTAAAAAGCATGTGGCTGGGTGAAAGCGAGAAGCTTATAAAGAAGGTTTTTGTAAGGTACAATACTCTGGTAAGGAAGGAAAAGAACTGCCCCATCCTGCTTTTCAACGAGGCCGATGCTATTTTTAACAAGAGAAAAACAGGTGATATACGGGGAGCAGAGAATACCCTGAACGCAATGCAGAACATTATTCTTGAAGAGATGGAGCACATGAAGGGGATTATGATAGCAACCACTAATCTTATTGAAAATCTTGATGCAGCGTTCGAACGGCGGTTCCTGTTTAAGATCAGGCTTGAGAATCCATCATCGGAGGTTAAGCAAAAAATATGGGCCGACAGGTTTCCCGGTTTCCAGGAGGAGGAATTTATGGAGATAGCCCGGAAATATGATTTTTCAGGAGGAGAAATAGACAATATTGTACGAAAACTTACGATGAGCGAAATAATTGAAGGGTGTGCCCCTACCCTGCAACTTATTGACAGGCTATGCCAGCAGGAAAAATTCCATAACGTCAACAGCCGTCCAATCGGATTTCTGTAATACTGGCAACTTTTGCATTTTGCCCTTTTCCATCCCGATAGCTCCCGATAGCTCCCGATAGCTCCCGATAGCTATCGGGACGGGACGGGACGGGACGGGACGGGAGCATTTTGCCTTTTTCTTCTTTCCCAACCTAAATTACTAGCTTGTTAAATGCAACGTAAACTCATCTATCCTCTTTACCTTTGTCCTAAATTTATGACATTATGGATGATTTAGTTTTTGATTTTATTTTTTGCCCGGATGAACCGGATGAGAAGATAATTAACAGTTTTTCAGACATTATTAATGAGAAGGACCTTAATGTTGATTATCTCAAGAAAATTTCACGGGAGTCAATAAGTTTTGAATTTGAAGCTGGTATTGACTTACTCGAGACCCTTATTACGAGAAAAATCGATAAAATAAAAATACGGATCGATCTTTCCGGTAAGGTTCTAAACGAAAATACCTACGCTTGTTACCACCCCGGGTTATCCAATTCGAAGAATTTTCTGAACGAACCCTATTTTTCTGTTAGTAAAAGTATGTTAAGGAATTCTCTCATAAATTATCTTAATGATAGTTTTTCTTGGGATAATATATTGATCTGGGAACATGAAATTGTCCACTGGTTAGATGACAGTTTGAAAAAGTATAATGAAGAATTCTTCTTTGGAAAAGGTGATTTCCAGGGGAAACGTTTTATTTCCCATCTGTTTGATTACAGAAGTGAGGGGTTGGCTGATTTGTTAAATACTTTAATCGGAAGGAACAATATCACAAGTATGGAATCAGCCAGAAAAGAATTTGTATCAGAAATCAGACGTGTATTTAAGGTTCCTCCGAGTAAGAAACTTTTTCCTGGATCTGCCCTTCGTAACCTGGATAAAAATGCTTCATATAATATCGGACCTTGGATGATCCTTCATGTTTTATCGTGTCCGGGAAATCCTGACAGGTTTACGGGGACAGAAGAACTTATGTTAAAACAAAAAACCAATGATAACTACGAACCTCACGAAATACCATCACTGATAAGAAATGGACTGAAAATTGACAATTACACCTTTCTAAAATATCTCACAAAACCCGGAGTTGATGGTCATCCATTCTTAACCGGTGATCAGATGAGGTTAATCCGGAAAACAATGAATACGATACCAAATGGTAGGGAAGATATAAAATATTATGAGAAAAAACATCCTGAGGAATCCGGTTCGATTATTAAGATTATTGAGTTTTATAACTGGTTTGGACATGAATAGTACAAATAACCAGTAAGGTGTTTTATCAATTCAGTAGAAATATTCATTTTCTATTCGTTTAATATTTATGGAGCTTCAGGTAAAGTAGAAGACGGGAAGCATGTTTACTAATCACTTCATTCCATGTATATATTAATTGAAAAGTATACCATCTTCTCGTTGAAAAGTATACCACTTATCAATAGTAACCCGTTGCTTTGGCAAAGATCAAGCAACACAAAACAGGATGATAAGTATGGATACGAAACAAGAGATTACGAGACG
>CAIJYD010000059.1 GCA_903824785.1 uncultured Bacteroidota bacterium | reverse complement strand
CGTCTCGTAATCTCTTGTTTCGTATCCATACTTATCATCCTGTTTTGTGTTGCTTGATCTTTGCCAAAGCAACGGGTTACTATTGATAAGTGGTATACTTTTCAACGAGAAGATGGTATACTTTTCAATTAATATATACATTTTATACTTACGACGGTTTATTACTTTAAAGACAGGACCTAATAAATTTGAACTGGGTAACAAGTCAGTATAATCAATTTTATTCAGGTCTTGTAAATAGATGGCAAATATATTCTGTTTTTCTTCTGTCTTATCATAATTACGATGGTTGTTTACTTTATTGTTAAGGTTAATAAAAATTGCCACTAAGCTGATCCAGAACTTAGCTTAAAAGACCAACTTAAAAATCGTTATATCTCTCTCACATAATACATTATAGTAATTTTATGTGAGATCTAAAACAGGTTTTTGAGTGCTGATATGATAAGGGAAAGTAGCCTGTCAGGTACGGCATTAACCTTTTTGAATTGTACCAATGAAATTCAGGATGAAAAAAGGCATGACAGGCGGAATTTAAGCAAAAATGGTCTTAGGATTACTGATAAGCTCCTTTTCCCGGAATTTCAGTTTTGCCAATGATCGTAAAAAGCAGAAAAACCCTGCCAAATCTGACAGAGTTTTCCGTGATTTTTATTACTTTTCCAGTCTGAAAATCTTACAACTTTTCTTACAACTTTTTTTCAAATGTGCTGTAACGAGTTGATATTCACAGACTTATGGTTGACCCATCAGGGCTCGAACCTGAACTCTTCTGAACCAAAATCAGACGTGTTGCCAATTACACCATGGGTCAAATGAGCTGCAAAATTAGAATTATTTTTTGAAAGTGATCACTGAAACCCGATTTTGATAATCTTATTGTCAGGAAACGTTAAAGTGAACAGGAGAGGATCTTCTCATACCTGTCATTGTTCATATCAGCAACTTCCACCAGAATGAAGGGACAATCGACCAATGACCTGAGAATGAGCCCTAGTTCACACATATCTTCATCCCCAATTTCATAATACCAGGTTACTCTTAAATTCGAAATCATATCCTTCATCTCTGATAGTTCCCTGAGAATTGTAAAGATCCATTTCGTGGAACTGGTATTTATATATTCAAACCCAAACTCAATCTTTGTTTTTTCACTGTTATTTTCAGTGTATTTCGATACCCAGTCAAGAACCGGACGGTAAAAATCGCCGGCATTATCAGGTATTGACCTACCCATAATAAATATTTTCCCCTTCTCGAGAATTATCCGGGGTATTCGTTTTGTAGGCTCAATTTTGAAATTATCAGGGTACATTATTCAAAAAATTGAGGGAGGCAATTCCCTGTTTTTATCATAAATATAAGCAGGTATTACAATAAACGTATAAAAACCCCGATTTTTTTACATCGGGGAATTGTAAAATTAGAAAAACAGATGAATTATCCAAATGCTATTGCGAAACATTCCTGTTAAAGAGGGTGGGTTCATTCTCTTCCCACAATGACGGATGCTCTTCCTCAAATCTCTTCAGGATAGCTTTCATAATTGTCTCCCTGAGAAATTCTGACTTATTCTTTATCCTGAACCTGTTACAATAGATCCCCAGCGCTCTCATCTCTCTGTTGTTAAGCAGCAGCGACAGCCTGTTAATACGCTTTAACCGGTCTTTCCTGTATATTGTCCTTCTCACCTCCATTACTAACAAATCAGACAGCTAATTTAAAGAAACAGATTGTCAGTCGTAAAAGGTGGAAAAATAGTTTTTAACATAAAAAAAACAACCAGCCTGTATATGACTGGTTGTCTGATATTTATTTTACTCACAACTTTTTAATAACTCCCGTACCTTTTTATGGAATTGGTTCGGTTTCAGTTAAAAATCATGCCTGATCAGCATCTGTCCATGGCATTCAGGTCAACGAATGCCTCCTTCAGTCTGGCGATAAAGGAATCTTCTCCTTTTCTGAGCCATACTCTCGGATCGTAATATTTCTTATTGGGTTTGTCTTCCCCGTCAGGATTACCGATCTGTCCCTGAAGATAACCATGTTTTTCTATTGAGTATTTGTTAATCCCTTCCCAGAAAGCCCATTGCATATCTGTATCAATGTTCATTTTTATTGCTCCGTATTTAATAGCTTCGGCAATAAGATGTTTCTCAGAACCGGAACCTCCGTGGAAAACAAAATTCACCGGATTAGGCCCTGTTTTAAATTTTTCAACAATATAATCCTGTGAATTTTTCAGGATCACCGGTTTAAGTTCCACATTTCCGGGTTTATAAACACCATGAACATTCCCGAAAGAAGCGGCTATTGTAAACTTGTCGCTGACTTTTGAAAGTTCTTCATAAGCATAAGCAACATCTTCGGGCTGGGTATAAAGGCGGGAACTGTCAACACCTGAATTATCGACACCATCTTCCTCACCACCTGTAACTCCGAGTTCAATTTCAAGAGTCATTCCCATCTTGCTCATTCTTTCCAGATATTTTTTGCATGTTGCAATGTTCTCTTTCAGTGAGTCTTCAGAAAGATCTAGCATATGTGAGCTGAAAAGTGGTTTCCCGTTCGACTCAAAAAATTCTTCACCTGCTTCGAGCAGACCGTCAATCCAGGGAAGAAGTTTACGTGCAGCATGGTCGGTATGAAGAATAACAGGAATACCATAATATTCTGCCACATTATGTACATGAAGAGCTCCCGATATTCCGCCAACGATTGCTCCAAGATGATTCTCTTTAGTTAAACCCTGTCCGCCATAAAAATGCGCTCCGCCATTCGAAAACTGTATTATTACAGGCGAATTCACAACCTTGGCAGTTTCTAAAACAGCATTTACAGAATTTGTTCCAACAACATTTACAGCAGGAATGGCAAAGTTATTCTTGTTCGCATAATCAAAAAGGAGCTTGACATCATCTCCTGATATCACTCCCGGTTCCAGTTTTAATCCCTTAATAGTCATATATTTAATTATTTATTAGATAAATTGTGCCGATTTTCGCTGCAAATATAATTAAAATAAAAACCTGCTGAAAACAATTTGAAAAATGAGAACTTATCTTTAATTCACTCTTTTAAAAGAAAGTATTTATTGTTTTTAAGATATTATTTATCTTCGTAAACTCAATTTAATTACTTTTCTGTTCTGTGAATAAGTTTTGTATCTCTCGCATAACCATGTTTCTAAAAACAAATAACCATGTTAAAGAAAATTCTATTATTTATATTTACCGGCCTCATTGCCTCACAGGGATTAATCTTTTCCCAGCAGAAGGAGTGGTCGCTTGAGGATTGCATCAGATATGCAATAGAGAATAATATTCAGATCAAACAACAAATCATTCAGACCGAATATCAGAAAAACTCACTTGAGCTTGCAAAGCTGAAGTTACTTCCCACAGTAAATGGATCGGCATCTCACAATTATTCTTTTGGAAGGGCACTGGATGAAACAACATATGAGTTCTCCAATAATAAAACTGTTCAGTCGAACAACTTTTATGTTGGAGGCAGCCTGAATCTCTTTAATGGCCTTCAGAATTACAATACCATTCAGAAGAACAAATATCAGCTGATGGCAGGGGAGCTTGATCTCCAAAGCATTAAAGACAATATTTCATTAAACATTGCCCTTTCTTATCTGCAGATCCTGCTCAACAACGAACTGGTATCAGCCACCGGGAACCAGCTTCAGATTACCCGGCAACAAATTGAAAAAACAAAAAAGATGGTCGATGCCGGAAGCCTGGCAAAAGGGAACCTTCTTCAGATCGAAGCGCAGGCTGCAAGCGAGGAGCTTCAGTATATCAATGTCAGAAACCAGCTTGATATTTCATATCTGAACCTCACGCAGATGCTTGAGCTTCAGAGCCCTGAGGGTTTTAAAGTAGTTACTCCTGTTATAAATATTGATACAAATACCATTATTACAGGCCGGATTGATGAGATCTATTCCATGGCCCAAAGCCTTCGCCCGGAAATACAAAGCGCTGAATTAAGCCTTACAGTAAGTGAATACGATCAGAAAATAGCTGAAGGAGGAAGAATGCCACGGCTCTCAATGAACCATTCTTTCAGTACAGGTTTTTCCGACTATGCATCTAAACCAAGTAATCCGCTTGAACCCTATACCTTTTCACAACAGGTAAGTGATAATATTAATTATGGCATCGGATTTTCGCTGAACATACCAATACTTAACGGGTGGCAGGTTAATAAGAATATCTCCAACTCCAAACTAAGCGTGGAAAACAGCCGTTACTCCCTTGAAGGAACAAAAAAACAACTTTACAAAAACATCCAGCAATCTTTTGCTGATGCGGTTGCCGCCCTGAAAAAATATAACGCAAGCATAAAAGCAGTAACTTCAACCGAAGAATCTTTCAGGTATACAGAACAGAAATTTAATGTAGGAATGATAACACCGGTTGACTATAATGCTGCGAAGACTCAACTCCTGAGTGCCCAATCTGATATGTCTCAGGCCAAATATGAATATATCTTTAAAACCAAAGTGCTTGATTTCTATAAGGGAATACCATTAAACCTTAATAAATAAACCAAAAAATCATTTTAAGATCCATATCATGAAAAACAATAAAATATTAAAATTTTTACTCCCTGTTGTTGTTGTCCTTCTGATACTTGCAGTAATAGGAAAGAAACAGGGGTGGTTTGGAAAAGCCCTGACAATAAAGGTCGCTGTCGAAAATGCAGAAAAGCGTGTTATCATCGAAACCATTACAGCCAATGGTAAAATACAGCCTGAAAAAGAGGTTAAGATAAGCCCCGACGTATCAGGTGAGATTGTGGAACTGACAATCAAAGAGGGTGATCAGGTTGTAAAGGGACAATTGCTTCTACGTATAAAACCCGATACCTATGTCTCACAGAAAGACAGGTCACTGGCAGTTATCAGCTCGGCCAGGGCACGGCTGTCTCAATCTGAAGCACAGTTCACACAGTCGGAACTTTCATTCAAAAGAACCAAACAGCTTTTTGAAGAGCAGACTATTTCAAAATCTGAATATGAACAGGCAGAAGCTTCCTATTCGGTAGCAAAGTCGGAAGTTGATGCAGCCCGGTTTTCAATTGTAAGTGCCGAAGCATCACTCAAAGAGGCTAATGAGAATCTCACTAAAACATCGATCTATGCTCCTATGTCAGGAACCGTATCGATGCTTCTTGTTGAACTCGGAGAAAGAGTTGCCGGAACAAACCTTATGGCTGGAACTGAATTGCTCCGCGTTGCCGATCTGTCAAGAATGGAAGCCCAGGTTGAAGTAAATGAAAATGACATTGTAAAGGTCAGCCTTGGTGATACTGCTCTGATAGAAGTTGATGCCTATCTCGATCAGAAATTCAAAGGGGTGGTAACAGAAATTGCCAATTCCGCTAAAACCACAGGCGTTTCTGCAGATCAGGTTACCAATTTCGATGTAAAGATCCTGGTCCTTCCTGAATCTTATCAAAAACTAATTAATGCCGGTGACAGTAACCCATTCCGTCCTGGAATGTCTGCAACAGTTGATATCCAGACAGAACAAAAAGCCGGAATAATTACAGTTCCCATCCAGTCTGTTACAACACGTACAGATTCCACAAAAACCACAGCCTCAGTTGCAGGTGAGGGTCTCCGTACAATCGTATTTGTCACCGACGGTAAATATGCTATTGCCAAAGATGTTAAAACCGGAATCCAGGACAATAACTATATTGAAATTGTTTCCGGAATTGCAACTGAAGAACGGGTTATCTCCGCCCCTTTCAGTGCTATCAGCAAGAAACTATCTGACAGCACTCTGATTGAGATCTTAAAGAAAGATCTGCTTTTCAAGGAGAAATAGATCGCGGCTATTATTCAGAGCATGATTATATGTCTTGAAACAGCAACAAATCTTTGTTCAGTGGCATTATGCAATGGTGCCGGTGTAATCTCTTTAAAAGAAAGCAATGAGTCAAAGTCTCATGCTTCAATGCTAACCCTTTTCATTGAAGAGTTACTTAATGAAAACGGGTTAAGAGCCGGCGACCTCGACGCTATTGCTGTCAGTAAGGGCCCCGGATCATATACCGGCCTGCGGATAGGTGTTTCTGTTGCTAAAGGGATCGCTTACGCTGCTTCAATTCCCCTTATCGGAATAGCAACAACAGAATCGATGTTCCGGGGAATTACGGGTAACCCGGATTTTAATCAGGAAGAAAATACGAATACTCTCTTCTGCCCTATGCTCGATGCCAGGCGGATGGAGATCTATTATGCAATTTATAATGCCGCCGGCAATACAGTAAAAAAGATCTCAGCTGAAATAATAAACGAAAACTCTTTCAGCAATATTCCTGAATCTGAAAAAATTATCCTTTTCGGCGATGGTGCTGAAAAATGCAGGGAGGTTATTAAACGAACTAATACTTATTTTGCAGATGATTTCAGGATTTCCGCCGGGCATATGCATATTCCTGTTATTCAGGCGTTTAATAATCGTCAATATGAAGATGTTGCTTACTTTGAACCATTTTATCTGAAAGATTTTATAACTTCCGTTCCCGTAAAGAATGTTTTCGGGAATAAACCGGCAAAATAACTGTTTTCTACTATCAGGGCAAATGAAGAGGATTTACTGCATTACCATAATTGCTATTATTATTTCATCATCCGGGTGGGGTCAGCCCATTTCATACAAACCCGGGGAAAAAGTTAATTATACAATTCAATATGGTATTATCACAGGTGGAACGGCATTGCTTGAACTAAACAGAGAATGGCTCAACGGGAAAGAGATCTGGCATTCGAAGATTACAGCCAGAACAACAGGAATGGCTGATGCAATTTTTAAGGTTCTGGATATTTACGAGAGCTACATCGACCCTGCTACCGAACTTCCTGTAAAGTCAATAAGGAACATCCGCGAAGGGAGATACAGGAAATACAATGTGGTTTTATTTGACCATAAAACCAGAACAGATTCCGCTATTCTTAATAGCGACCTCACAGGAATCCATAAAACAACCCAGGGAATACACGACATACTTTCCTGTTTCTACTATTTCCGTAATCATATTCTTCCCACACGAACCAACCTTAAAAAAGGTGATATGATTACCATTATTACCTGGTTCTGTGATGAGCTCTACCCTATTCGGTTAAAGTATATCGGAGTTGAGGAAGTAAAAACCAGGGCAGGAAAAGTAAAGTGTTATAAGTTTAATCCTGTTACAGAAACCGGACGCCTTTTCAAAACACAAGAGGATGTTTCGTTCTGGTTTTCAGCTGATAAAAATTTTTTACCTGTTAAGATTCGTTTTGATATCTTTGTAGGGGCGTTTACAGTCGAGATTCAGAGTTATGAAGGGCTGGTTTACCCTCTTGAAATAATAAATAAATAGTTTACTTTAACTTTAAGAATAATATACACATTTATGGCGAGTACTTCAGATTTTAAAAACGGGATGGTTATTGAGTTCAATAATGATCTTTATTTAATCGTGCAATTTCAACATGTCAAACCAGGCAAAGGACCTGCTTTTGTACGCACAAAACTAAAAAGCCTCAAAACCGGAAGGGTAATTGATAATACATTCTCATCCGGAACAAAAGTTAACCTTGCAAGAGTTGAAAGACGACCATACCAGTATCTTTATAAAGATGATATGGGTTACTATTTTATGCATCTTGAAACATTTGAACAGTTACATGTGCAGGAATCACTGATTGACAATCATGAGTTTCTGCTGGAAGGACAAAGTGTTGAAATTGTTGTCCATGCCGATACCGAAACAACCCTTTCAGTCGATATCCCACAGTTTGTTGTTATGGAAGTTATCTATTCCGAACCCGGTCTCAGGGGAGATACTGCTACCAATACACTGAAACAGGTAAAAGTTCAGAATGGAGAGATTATTATGGTTCCCTTGTTCGTAAATACCGGCGATAAGATTAAAATAGATACGCGCGAAAAAACTTATGTTGAAAGAGTTAAAGCATAGGATTTGATATGGAAGAGAAAAAGGTTGCGACTGACAGACTAAAGATCTCCCGATTTAAGCTGGACTCTCTGCTTGATATTACAATGTCGATCAATGCTAATCTTCCTACCGAAGAGCTTTTGTCAAAATATGAATTTACTCTCCGAAACAATCTTGGTATCGGCAAAATCCTCATCTTTAAACGCTCCGACACCTGGGAATGCATCCTGAATGGCGGATTCCCGACATCCTATGAAACAATTGATGTTGAGTCGAGACTGTTAAGCATCACCGAGATTGCCTTTGTAACACCCGACCTCGGCTTCCGCGGCGTTGATATTATTGTTCCGGTTTATAATAACAACGTCCACCTGGCTTTTGTCTTTATCGGAGATATTGAGGAAGAGGGAGAGGGAATGAGCCCAGTGCTGAAACATCTTAATTTCATCCAGACTATTTCAAGCATCATAATTGTTGCAATTGAAAATATCAGGCTTTTCCGGGAGAGTCTTCGTCAGGAAGCTCTGAAAAAAGAGCTCGAACTGGCAGCACGCATGCAGAAAATGCTAATCCCCGATAACAGCCACATGCCAAAAAACCCCCTGCTGATAGTAAGCGGCTTCTATTATCCTCACTATGAGGTTGGAGGAGATTATTATGACTGCATCCGCCTTTCAGAAACAAAGACAGGGTTCTGCATTGCGGATGTTTCGGGAAAAGGAATCTCTGCAGCTATCCTGATGTCAAATTTTCAGGCAAGCCTGAGGGCCCTTTTTACAAAAGATATTACTCTTGAATCACTTGTTCATAAACTTAATTCAATTGTGGTTATAAATGCAGCCGGCGAAAAATTCATAACACTCTTCGTGGCCAGATATGATCACTCAACCGGGGTACTTGAATATATTAATGCAGCACACAACCCTCCGGTCCTTTACAATACAATTACCGGTGAGATCAGCCATCTTCACTCCTCCTGTGTCGGAATCGGGATGCTCGATGAGATCCCTTCCGTCGTAAAATCAGAGTTAGTAATACACGACTATACAAAAATTGTCTGTTATACCGATGGCCTTTCTGAACTGAAAGGTGAGGATGGCAAAGATATTGGAACAGGAGTAATCATTAGGCATATCTTAAATACCAGGCCTGTTGAAAACAACATACAGGAAATGATTAAGGAGCTTGGGTTACCTGATAATAACCCTTCCACATTTGATGATGTCTCGATAATTGTAGCTGATCTGACAAAATAATCTTCAGCTTACCCTTATGAGGTAATAGTTTTTCTTCCCTTTCTGTACCAGCAGATATTTTTTATTAAGCAGCATCTCCGGCCCTACAGGCATATCTGCATTCTCAATCTTCTCCTTGTTTAAGCTTAATCCTCCGCCCTGAACAAGTCTTCTCAGTTCGCCCTTTGATGCAAACACCTGTGAATGCTCTGCACACAGATCAGCTATTGAGACTCCGTTATTAAGAATTTCCATTTTAATATCAAATACCGGAACTCCCTCAAAGACAGAGAGAAATGTGCTTTCTCCCATTTTTTTCAGCGACTCGGTTGTTCCTTTTCCAAAAAGAATCTGTGATGCCTCAACGGCTCCGTCATAATCAGCACGGGAATGAACCATTACCGTCACCTCTTCGGCAAGACGCTTCTGGAGAAGCCGTTCATGAGGAGCCTTATTATGCTCATTTATAATACCTTCTATTTCATTCTGATCCAAAACAGTAAAGATCTTTATATATTTTGCCGCATCTTCATCAGAAACATTAACCCAGAACTGAAAGAACTGATAAGGGGTTGTTTTCTCAGGGTCGAGCCACACATTTCCCGATTCTGTCTTGCCAAACTTTGTACCGTCCGATTTTGTAATCAGCGGGCAGGTCAGAGCAAATGCCTCTCCTCCTGCTTTGCGGCGGATAAGTTCGGTCCCGGTTACTATGTTACCCCACTGATCTGATCCCCCCATCTGCAGCCTGCAGTTCAAATTGTTATATAGATGAAGAAAATCGGTTCCCTGAACAAGCTGGTATGAAAACTCTGTAAAAGACATTCCATCCTTTGATTCTGAACCTATCCTTTTCTTAACAGAATCTTTCGACATCATATAGTTCACAGTGATATGCTTTCCGATATCCCTGATAAAACCCAGAAATGAATAATCTTTCATCCAGTCATAGTTATTTACCATGAGAGCCTTGTTCTCTTTATCAGACTGGAAATCGAGGAATTTTGCAAGCTGAATTTTTATTGCCTCCTGGTTTTTTCGCAGAGACGCCTCATCGAGCAGGTTCCGCTCTTCCGATTTACCTGAAGGATCTCCTATCATCCCGGTGGCACCGCCAACCAGGGCGACAGGGGTATGACCGGCACGCTGAAAATGCATCAGCATCATAACCTGCACCATATGACCAATATGCAGTGAGTCGGCAGTCGGATCGAAACCAATGTAACCGCTGCTCTTTTCCTTATTAAGCAACTCCTCTGTTCCCGGCATAATATCGTGTATCATGCCTCTCCATTTCAGTTCTTGAACAAAATTCATAACAGTAATTTTTCAGAACTGCAAATATAGTAAACAGGGTCAGATAGTAACATCTTCCGCTTTCTTTTTAAACCTGTTGAAGCTATTATTAAACCCGCCTTCCCCGATAACAGGAAAGATAACTGCTGCAATGTCGGAAATAGGATTAAAAAATATTGACTCTTCAATTCTTTGCTTCGGAAGGAAAGGGCTCCTTGCATCGATTGCGTTCAGGATAACAAAAAAGACGCTCATTATCAGAACTGATTTTAACAGCCCGAATACAATTCCAAGTATCCTGTTTAAGAAACCAAGAGATACTGCACTTACCAGCTTATCTGCCAGTATTCCGATAAAATGTATTATAACCACTATTAACCCGAAGGTGATGAGAAAGGCAATGATCCCGACATACTGACCTGTCATATCAAAATAATCGTAGAGTTTCCCTGCCGTAAATCCAGAGAACTTAACTGCTCCCCATATACCAAGTATCAGTGCAGCAAATGAGGCCACCTCTTTGACAAGGCCGTTAATAAACCCCATAACTGCCGATATTATAAGAATTACTATAATAACAATATCTATCCAGCCCATATTATTTATGTTTAAAAGGTTGAAATTATGAAAGATCCTGCATTTAACAAAATAATCATTTTTTTTAGCCTTAGAAATAAAGAAAAACAAACAGAAAAACTGCCTCCTCCCAGACTGATAAATAGCATAGTTTGATAAAAGATGACATTTCTCTCATTATTTTTATCAGAATAACGGCCATAATCGGGCTGTTCAGACGGCAAATTACCTGAGGAAAATAATGGTTCCTCCTGAAAAGAGAATATGTTATCAATGAATTGATTCAATTGGTCAAAAACCGAATTTGATATGAGAATAATATCATACCTTTGGGATAATTAACGTTTGTTAACATTGTTGTTTTAGAATATGATTAATTCATAAAACTGGGGAAACTTTGAAAAACCACCTCTTAACTGCGTAATATTTTCAATAAAACCCAATTCTGACCTTCATCCATTGGGCAGGCTATTTACAACACGTGGCTAAGTATTTTACCTCAAAGAAACAGTTTATTTTAATCATCGGGTACTCTTCTGTGATATCTTAATTTGAATTGTTTTTTTGAAATCGGTTATAAATATTGTACAAAAAATTTAAAAGACAATGAAGAAGAAATTTTATTTGGGAATTATGTTATTGGCTGCCTTTACCTCACTTTCAGGTCAGAAAAAGGTTGAAACAGTTGCTGCCACTTATGACCGTAGTTCACTTACTCTTATTTTGCTTGACCACCCTGAAGTTGCAAACGGCTCAAAACTTACCGGAGGAATCGGGAATGTACTTATCCCCGACAAATACTTCGACAATAAAACTGACCTTAAATCAGTAAATGCACCCTTTGCAGCTGGCTTTATTGGTGTGGTTACAAATAGTGTCAAGGATCTTCTTAATCAGGAAAAAGTGGGCAATAAAATTATTTCGTACTGGTATGCACGACAGCCGGACGGTACTATGAGTGCCGACAGATTTCTTGAAAGAGGAATGTATAATGCCACCGATGCTGATGTTCTTAAAGCAAAAGGAACCAAGCGTGGTGTGGAAGCCCTAAAAGATTACGGCGATAAACTTATCGGGAAAAGTTATGTGGTTGCCATCGACTATTACAATCTTAAGGAAATCAATGATGCCGCTCTTCGCGGGTGGAGCGCAGATGTGAAGATCTACCTGTACAAAGTTATTTTCAATGAAGAGATCCAGGCAAAATTATATAACGACCTGTGGATTTACCAGGAAGATGCTCCGGCCATCAAAGCCACCAAAAAATCTGCCTTCGACCAGATGAACTTTGATTTGGAATATGTTTCACAGGCATATACTTCAGTATCAGAAACCGAATCAAAAACCAATAACTCCAAAATTATTGTCCCAAAAACAAATGATGAACTTTTTGCCATTCTTATGCAGAAGGGGTTGGATGACTGTATGTATAATATGGAAAAGAATATTGAGGATCTCAGGGTAAAAACAGCATTATACGAAACCAGACCACTGAAAGCAAAAATCGGAAAGAAGGAAGGGCTGGCCGTTGATCATCGCTATTTTGTTTATGAATATGTATATAATGAAAAGCTGAATAGTTCAGTTGCTGTAAGAAGAAGCGTTATCCGTGCCAAAAAAGTTGCCGACAACCGCAATGTTGCTACAGGTTCATCTGAGATGTCAACATTCTACCAGATTGCCGGCGGACACCTCGAACCCGGATTTACCCTTCAGCAACGTAATGACGCAGGAGTAGGAGTATATCTTGGAAGTGAAATGGGAACTATAGGTGGATTATCTGCCCGTCTTGAAGCAAATGTCGGGCGCTTTACTTCTGTTCCTTCCCTTTATGTCTTTCTGGGTGGTGGATTACAGGCCCTGACATATACAGGCATGCATGATAAAAATAATGCCCTTATGGGCTCTCAGGACCTTACTTTCCTGCGCTATGAGCTCGGCATTGGAAAGGGAATTCATATGATTAAAATTTTAGAACTTGCCCCTTATGGAGCTGTCGGATATGAACAGGCAAAAAATAAAGACTGGAAAAACGACGCTCAGTTTAACGGGGACCTCATTAAAGCAATGTATGTGAAATACGGTGCCAATCTGTCGCTGAACCTCAAATATAACATCCAGCTTGTAGGTGGTGTCGGAAGCTATATGTTTTTTAATGCTGAAGATGCAAAAACAGACCTGTTAATCGCAACCGAAAAAGTTAAATACGAATATTACTTTAAGGATAGAGGCTCCCTTGCAGGTTTTTCCAACTACATAGGAATCAGATTCCAGTTTTAATAATAAATCTTTCTTGATATGAAAAAACGGTTAAACCTTATCCTTCTTTCGCTATGTGTGATGGCTCTTCTTCCGGGTACCCTCAATGGTCAAACCAGAAAAGAGCGTAAAATACTGTATCACAGCCAGTATAACTACGAAATTGAACCTGTAGGTGTCGGACAGGATGGTACAAAAGTTTTCAAGGTATGGGGTGTTGGAAAAGATGTAAACGAAGCAATAATGAAGGCTAAAGCTGATGCTGTTGCTGCCTGTATTTTCAAAGGGCTCACCGGTGGTGCAGGCTCAGCACCGACCCCTCCTATCATCTCTGAACCCAATGCTGAAGACAAATACGCAGATTATTTTGAGACCTTTTTTGAAGTGGGAGGAAAATATCTGCAGTATATTGCTGTAACAACTGATGGTGACCCCTCCGGACAGGACCGGTTAAAACTGAAAAAAGGATATAAGGTTGCAATCTATGTGCAGGTGATGTACGATGCTCTCAGAAGACAGCTTGAAGCTGATAAAATTGCCCGCCGTCTCGATACGGGTTTTTAAACTTATTAACCATTAAATTTTAAGTATGAACCGAGCATGTTTAGGTATTAACAAAAACTTGCATGAACAAAATCTCAATGCGAGCTCCATCCGACCTATTAAAAATAATTTTGTACGGATGAAAAAAATCAGTTTATTATTTTTTGTCTCAATTTTGACAGTATCCCTCTTTTCCCAGGCAAAGAAACCTGTTATTATGGTCTTCCCAAGCGACCAGTATTGCATCAGCAGGGGATACTCAATGACATTCGATAATCAGGGGCTCAGTCAGACATTACCAGACTATAAAAAGGCACTTCAGACAGACCCCGATTTAAGACTCGTTATTACAAAAATGGGGCAGATAATGGCCGACAGAGGATTCCCTCTCAAGGATCTGGAGCAGGAACTTAAAAACCTCGAACAGGAGGGTGCTGAAATGTCAATGCTTACCAGCAAATCCGGAGCCGGTATAGTTGAAAGTCCTATCGACAAATTAAAGAGGACAGCCAAAGCCGACATTCTTCTCGATCTTGATTTCACTATTAAAAAGAGTGGCCCGCAAACCTATATCAGCTTCAACCTGAAAGGGCTTGATGCATATTCCGCAAAACAGGTAGCAGGAGTAGCCGGTGCAGGAAAACCTTCAGCCTCAGCAGCTCCCGAAATACTTCTTGAGGAGGCTGTATTAAGCCAGATGGACAGTTTTAATGCCGGACTGATGCGCCATTTTGAGGATATGTTCGCCAACGGACGGGAGGTTAAAATGCTCATTAAACTATGGGATAGCTCTGGCGATGATCTTGAAACAGAATATGATGTTTCAGGAGAATCCATTGAACTCATTACAGCTATCGACCGCTGGCTTGACGATAATTGTGTTGCAGGCAGATATAACCGCAGCGACGCAACTGCTTCCATGGGGCGCTATGAACAGGTACGGATTCCTCTTATGAAAAAAGACGGAAAAGGAATTGACAGGGCTGTTGACACAAGGACCTTCGTCTCTGATCTGCGTTCTTACCTGAGCAAAGCCCCTTTTAACCTTACCAGCAAAGTTTATCAGCGTGGTCTTGGTGAAGCATGGCTTATTATCGGAGAAAAATAATTACTCCATGGCAGCTTAATACTGTCATTACAGGATTATATAAAACTAAATCAGATGAAATCCACCTGGTTGTACATAAACACACCCGGATTTGTGAGCTTAGCGAAGCTCGAAAAAGTGAATATCGTTCATCTTCAATCCGTTGGTGGTTACCTCAGCAAAGACCTTAGTGGTTCATTATACATTTAAAAACAAATTTATTTACCGATGAAAAGATCAATTTTAGGACTTGTCTTCACACTTCTGACTACTATTTCTGCCCTGAGTCAGAATTCACTGGGAAAATCCGATGATATTGCAAGGCTGTCAATAGCAGCAATTGTCCCGGATAAAGCAGGAGATATTCCTGCAGGAGCAGCTACCATTCTGGAAAATAAAATGCGCCAGATAGTTACCCAGAACGGGCTCGGAGCATCTGAATATGGATCGCGTTTTGCGATTGTTCCCGGGGTTAATGTCCTCACCAAGGATATTACACCAACAGCACCTCCGCAAATGGCTTTAACCGTAGAATTTGTTTTCTTCATCGTTGATGCAGCATCACAAACAATCTTCAGCCAGACCTCCATAGAGTTCAAGGGAGTAGGACAAACGGAGGAAAAAGCACTAATTCAGGTAATTAAAAATATTAATCCGAAAATGGGTCAGTTTAAAGGGCTGGTCGAAAAAGGGAAAGAGAAAATTATTGAGTATTATAACTCTAAGTGCGATGTTCTTATCAAAAATTCGCAGGCTCTGGCTTCGCAGCGCAAATATCAGGAAGCTCTCTACAACCTCTCTTCTGTCCCTGACGTCTGCCGCGAATGTTATGACAAAAGCATGGACCTCTCTGCAGAGATTTATAAACAGTACGATGATTATACCTGCGGACAGTACCTTGCTGCAGCAAAAGCAGCCTGGGCTAATATTGACCATGATAAAGCCGCTGAAAACCTTGCATATATTACTCCTGATTCAAAATGCTATGCTGAAGCACAAACTCTTGCCGGCGAAATAAAAAACAAGCTGCTCGAAGATGGCAAAGTATGGGACTTTAAACTGAAACGTTACAATGATGCAGTTGATCTTGAAAAACAACGGCTTCAGACAATACGTGATATCGGAGTAGCATATGCCACAGCCCTGGCCAGGGAATACTATTCAAACTGGGACTGGCTATATCATTAAACCAACTTTTTCTTCTTGGAATTTTATATAAATGCAACAATTATCTTTTAATCCTTAACAAATAAATTTTAAACTATGACAAAAAGTACATTTAGAATTTTAGGCCTGGCTTTCATAGCCATCTCAGTAGTCACCTTTGACTCCTGTAAAGCAAAAAAGGTAGCAGCTCCTACTTACACCGACATGAAGGAAGTTATAACACCTTGCAGTGATACCGAATTTCGCAGTGATGTTAAATTTTTCCGTGCCACCGGTATGTCTTCCAGCCAGGATCAGTCCACTTGCAAAAGGAAAGCGCTTTTAGATGCAAATACAAACCTTGCTGCATCAGTTAACAGAATCATTAAGTCGGTTACCGACCGCTATACCAATGAGCGCCGCATCGGAGCCGCCAGCGAATTTGAAGAGAAATTTGATCAGCTTGTAAGAGATGTCGTAAACCAGCAGTTAAGCAATGTAACAACCGCCTGCTCAAAGATGTTTACTAAAGCTGATGGTCTCTACTATTCATATATCGCTGTTGAAGTTGCAAAAGATGAACTGTTGAATAACATAAACAATAACATTACAAAAGATCAGAAACTGCAGGTCGACTACGACAAGATGAAATTTGAGAAAATCTTTAATGAAGAGATGGATAAGCTTTCAAAAGAAAAATAATAAAAAATCATAAAAGGCTTATTTTAAATAACTTATCACAGATAAAGTCTTGTATCCCGGGGGTTAAATGGTTTGTCTTCGGCAACCCCCCCGGGGTTCATTATACTTTCAAAAAATAAAATATATCCGGATGAAAAAGCTATTATGTGCAATATTGCTTCTCTTTACTGGTCTGGTTGCTTTTACACAACCAAAAGTAACTGACAAAAGCGGCCGCAAGCCCGACTGGGTTAATGGTGTTGAAAAAGATTTTGTTATTGTTAGTGGCTCTGGGGCAACAATAAATGATGCCCAGAATAGTGCTCTGATGATCATTAAAGAGCGGATTGTATCTTCTGTTGCTGATAATGTGAAAGCAACCAGCACAATGAAAACGGAGGAGACAAATACCAACAAATCAGTTCATAGCTTTTTTGAGAAATATACGGCGCAAGTAACAAGCCAGTCAGGTAAAGTGCCTTATCTGCAGGGAATCTCACTAAGTAACGCCAATGAATTTTATTGGGAAAAACTTTTTGATAAAAAAGCAAACAGAACTTTTTACGAGTATCACATCAAGTACCCGTTCCCTGAATTTGAACTTAAGAAACTGGTAAGTGATTTTAAATTCCGTGATAAAGAACTGACAGATAATCTAAATCGCATAGAGGCAGAGGTTGAGACAGTTACTTCAATTGAGCAGATCGAAACCAACCTCGATGAGCTGAAAGCACTTCAGGATGCATTTATCGATGCACGGCTTGATAAGGTAAATACTGTTTCAGCAAGATACCGCGGATTATTTAAAGCTGTTGAGCTGACGGAGGTTGAAAACACCCTCGGGACGCTGAAATTTACTTTACGGCTGAACGACAGGATAATCTCTACTGTTAAAAAGCCTACCGTTACTTCCGAATGTGCCAGGATAAAAGGGACAAAGAACAATGTAACCGACTGGGAGATCCTTTACGATTATGATAATTGTTATGAGGATCCTGAAAATAATGTTACCGTCTCTTTCCGTTTCAGCAATTCGACTGTTTCAAAGAAATTTTACTTTAATGTGGCAGCTAATAAAGCCAGTATATTTGTAAGTGAAACGATTCAGTTTGTAAAACTCACCGATGATGCTGATAATATTCTGACTTCTGATTGCCTTATAACCGCTGTATCAAAATACGATTCCCCTTTTACGATACAAAAAATCACTCTTGAAATTAAAGGAATTGCACCTATAATCATTGAAGATATCGATAAAAGCTTTAAGGGGAAAGGGAATCATGCGTTGAAACTATCAGTCAGCAGTTTAATGGCTAAGATTATCACCACTTCGGCCGGGAAATCAAATCCGGTCCTTTCGGGCACTATTCAGTATACAAACCAGTCAACGGGCGAAAACTTAACTTATCGTATTTATAACCAAAAATATTCCACCTCCTGGTAGGATATCAGGAATCGAACAGGCTTACAGAACCAGGGCTGAAAACAGAGGTTTGAAAAGATAAAAAAAAAATATACTTTTGCCTCCTCATCCGGCCCCATAGTTCAATGGATAGAATAGCGGTTTCCTAAACCGTAGATTCAGGTTCGATTCCTGGTGGGGCTACATTTAAGACCCCTTATGTGATTGTACATAAGGGGTTTGTCTTTTTTTGTATCCCAATATTGTATCCAATTTTGTATCCCAAAATAAAATTATTGTGTCTGATTATTGGTAAATTTAATAGTGATGCTATTGTATTGGGTTCTCACATCGACTCATAACATGATTAGACCGTTGTAAATCAATATATTACAACGGTCTTTTTCTTGTTGGTAATTAAAGTGGTAATAAATACTAAAGTTTACTATTAGTCCTATTGTCCCACTTAGTCTTCTGCCATTCACCGATTGCACCTTCATTTTCACAATCAGGGCAGTACCAATGAATTTCCCCTGTATCAGGTCGAAATGCAGATTTAATTAATCCACTACAGCCTTTTTGAAAACAACGGATATCTGTTGTGGTTAGAGTAGATGGTAATGTTTTTGTGGTTGCATCTATAACCAGTGTTAAGAAACCAATAAGTTCTCTTGCTTCTTTGGGCATTTCTTCTGCCATTTTTTCTGAAGCATCGAGAAGGTGCTGGATATTGGTTATGTACATACTATTTTATTTTTTGCTTGACGATAGATTTATTGTTCCTGAATTCACGCATTCCGAACATTTCCAATAAACTTCATTCTTATCCAAATCAATCGCACTCGAAATAATACCAAAACATCTTTTCCTAAAGCATCTGATACCAGTTGATGTTAATGTGGAAGGTAGTTTTTCCATTGTTTCGTCAATGACAAGGCTAAAGAATGCAGATATTTCTCGTGCTTGTTTGGGGATTGGTTTTGGAATATCACCTTCAGTTGTGCCTATATGACTGGTGTTGCTGTCGTTCATTTGATAATTGAATATGTGGAAATGCTTTATACTTTATTTACTGATATAATCATAACTTTCAAAGCAGTGACATATTAAGCACTCGACAATAGTGATTTCTGAATGAGCCGTCTACTCTATTTGGTGCTGGTAATTATTTTTTTATATTCGTTTTCTAAAAAGTCCACCCCGCTTTTAAAGGGGTCATTTTGTTTCTTTAGAAAATCTATGTTTGTTTTATATTGTTCAGGAAATTTCATAAATTCTTCTGCCATTCGCATTATTCCAGCAGGGCACAGATATGCAGGGGAGTTTCGTCCTGTTGCACTTAATGAAGATATTTTTTCATTAAATAGCACTTCTGATACGTCTTTGCCAAATAACGTTTTAACAGCTTTTTTTGTCAGTTGAATAAAATACGGAATACGCACAACTGTATAACCAAGTCTGTTGTAAAGCTCGTTGTTTTTTCTATCTTTTTCGATAATGTCAGGATTTTGGTAATGTTGTAGACCATCAAATTCAACGATAAGTTTTATTGTTTCACTTCTATAGTCTGGGCGCATTCTGTAATATACATTGCTTACCCATCCTAATGGAGTGTCGTGTATCCAATCGATTGTATTGGGGAAAATTGTACCTAAATAAACTTCTAATCCAGTCCTATGAAGTCCTGTCGCTTCGTCTATGCCTGCTTCTTTTGCCTTCTCAGCAGTCTCTCGTATAAAACCCCATTCTTCATTAGTCATTGTACTAATATTTGCTGGTTGTCTCTATATTTTCTTCAGGAAGAACCTCTTGCGAACTGTTATTTACTCTTCATCGAAATAATCAGTGTCAATTTTTTTAAGCTCGTAAACTTGTTGTGTCGTACAACCAAGATTATAGTCAATCATTAGCTGTGCCAGTTGTTCTCCATCAATTAGAACAATCTTAGTCTCATTCTTTGGTGTGTACTCCAATGCTTCCTTGGTAAAATTTGATGTTGTGATGAAGATTCCCTTTTTTGCTCCCTGTCCAGCCAGTGCACCAACGAACTTCTGAATTTCTGGTCTGCCAACTACATTTCCAGTTTTCCATCGTTTTGCTTGTATGTAAATAATGTCAAGACCCAGCTTATCTTCTTTAATCGTACCATCTATGCCTTCATCACCACTTTTACCAATAGCTTTTCCTGCATCCTTGATTGAACCACCATACCCCATTTTTACTAATAGTTCAACAACAAGTCTTTCGAAGAATGTTGGTGATAACTCTATTACATTATTAAGTAATTCAGTAGCTAACGATTTTCTTATTCTTTGGTATGCTCTATCGAGATTTTCTTCAGGTGTTTGTTCAGTTGTCTCATGTGAAACTATTTCTTCTTCACTCTCATTTTCATTTCGACCTGCATGGACAAACTCAAGAAATTCAGGAAACTGTCTTAAATATTTAGCATCAATACGGTCAGGCTTTTTATTTAATACTTGAAGTCCAAGCTCAGTTATGACAAATGTCGCTCTTTTCGGAGAGTCAAGCAATCCTGCTTTTTTTAAATATGTTTTTGCCCAGCCAACTCTGTTGTCAAAGATTGCTTGGTTTCCACTTGCAAGAAGTTCTTTTCGTTCTTCGTCTGTAAGTTTATACTCTACTGCAAGTTTTTCTATAATGTCTCTATACTTATATTCCTGCCTGTCTGAGACAAGTCGAAGGAGTGGAAGCATTAAAGATTGATAATCTGGTATCATATTGCTGCTTTTTTGATTTATTGCTAATAGTATAAAGACTATACTTTACTATCCATATTATTACCGAGTTCCATTTCAACGATAACAGGCATATGGTCACTCAACTTAAGCCACTGTTCTGTTTTTCCAATTGTTAGTGACTCAATTGATTTTGAAAATTCTTCACTTCCGAAGATATAATCGATATGATATGGTTTACTAATATTTTTATGTAAATAAAATGTTGGTTGAGTTTCTTCGCCCTGAGCCTCTTTGTAAAACTTATGATAAAGGCTATCTATTTTGTGTTCTGCCAATTTTTGAATGACATTTGAATGTGTCCCAATCCTATCTTTGTAGTCCCAAATTTTGTTACTGTTGAAGTCCCCAATAATAAGAATAGTATCTGTTAATAGGTTTTTGTAATCGTTAATTGCCAGCCATACTTGACCAATATATCTTGCTTCATAGTTTTCTTTATTATCCATTGCCCAAACTGCAAGAATATTGAAGTCATTGTTAATACGGCATGGGATAAAGTACCTCAAACCATTTGATTCCAAAACTAAGTTTTCTAATTTCACATCTTCTTTTGCAAATATTCCGAGACCCTTGTGTTTATTATCACCAGTCCAGAGATAATTTTTTGCCCATTCTTTATAATTCTTATCGCTTGCCTCTTTAGGGTCTTCACATTCTTGAATAATGTAGATATCAGCATCTAACGTATATAATGAATCAATCTTCTTCCTTAAAGCTCCATTGCAATTCCAAGTCAATATTTTTATCCATTTATCCATTTAATTATCTCCTAAGCATTTTTTGCTTGACCTTAATTATTTCGATTTATACGGTTTACGCATAGTTATAATCTTATCTGTCAATCTAATCTTTGGAAATGCTGACTTTATTATATTCAATGCTTCATCTTCTTCGATTGAAAAATTTTCTTCAATTTTCTGAAGTACCTTCTTTATTTTTATACTGTAAAACCTGTTATTTCTGGCTCTTACAATTTCAGAATTAACAAGACGAATTATATTGTGTAAATTTCAATTCAATTATATACCACCATTTCAGTTAAATAATATATCACTCGATAAAGATAAAAAGATTCTTGTTGTTTGTTGTTAGCTGCATTGAATAAAGGAAGGTACCTTCCT
>CAIJYD010000058.1 GCA_903824785.1 uncultured Bacteroidota bacterium | reverse complement strand
TAAATAATAAAATATGACTATCGGGTATCAGGCATAAATTAGGTATTTTTTTTTTTTGACAAGATACAGTTGTTAATTACAGACGATTACCTTCGGTGAGCTCGTACCTAAAAGCAGGGACTAGGTTCCTCACTGCTCCGCTTTATGGCGGATTCGTTCGGAATGACAAAATTATGCTAAACCTGGGCGACTATCTTCCGTGAACCGTGATCTCCATACAGCACTCGTTTCATCGCTGAGGATCGAGATTTTGAAAGAATCCACTACAAACGAATCACAGGCTACATTACAAATCAATCTTAAGGTGAATGAATGAAGAATATACTTATATTATAAGGCATTGTTAACTTGATAATTAAGACCTATATACATCTGTTAATATCAATCCCGGCCAGCTCTGAAAGAGCCATATCTGAATAACCCCTGGTGCAACCGGGGGTAAAAGTGAATAAGCCGTTGTAAGCTCCAACGGAGCGTGATAAAAGTCAGGGAAAGTACCTCTCCTCTATCTCTAATCCGGACTCTAAAAGCAAACTTCTGTATTCTTCTTCAAAAGTCTTTTTGGTGTGATGTTCCTTTTGACGTTTTACGTAGTCAATCTGCCTCCCCATAGCCTTCTTTTATCTCTCTCATAAAATCGGCCAGTACTATGGATGGATGCTGGATGTCAGTAAGAATATGCAGGTGATTTTCAACTCCATTAATCCGGTACATATGGCTGCACTTGCTCTTCATTATACCAGCAATGTATGCATAAAGCTGATCTGATATAACGCCCTTTCAGGGCTTTGTTTAAGAGGGGAGTCATCTACCCCCGTTTGCACCGGGGGATATTCATATTTAGCCACTTTGTGGCTTATAAAAATAACCCAACATTCTATTACCAGATTTACAGTTATCTGATAATATAGAAGATATTAAAAGTTGTCATTAGCAGCCTTAGCGAGGAATCTCATAATCAATTGTTTCGAGATTATTATTGATTCCCGGCACTCATTTAATATAATTCTAATTTATTATTCTTCAAGATCAGTACTGGATGCTTTCCTTTCTCATTGTCATCAAAAAATTTAGCAAGCCTGAGTCTCACATACAAATTTGCAAACCATGGTATTTTGACAATTCCCTGCTTAACGCCGGGGATGGATCCGGAGATTTCGTCCTGCCAGGAAGTGCCGGGCACCAGAGTTAATTCATTTTTTTCATGAAGAAATTAAGAATATATTCCGTGTTAATGGATTATTGAATCATCTTTCGTATTTTTAAAAAAAAAAGAAATGGACTTTAATATTAAACTGAAGAACGGACAGGTTTTGCGGGGGGTAATTCAAAGCCCCGGTGAAAACACAAAAGCAGTTATCATTTTTATTCACGGACTTGGCGAGCATATTCAGCGATATGCTTACTGGGCCGACCAATTTAAGAAAGAAGGTATTGGTTTTCTGGGAGTTGATCTTCCGGGCCATGGCCGCTCTGAAGGTAGCCGTGGCAATATTAAAAGTTATGAGGTCATTGGTGACATGACCGACATTCTGGTAAAAAGCTGTCTTAAAACTTTTCCGGGGGTTCCTGTATTTTTATATGGACACAGTTTAGGAGGGGGTATTGTTCTTGATTATATTCTCCGTAAGAAACCAAGAATAAAAGGTGCGATTGTTACTTCCCCCTGGCTTCGGCTGGCATTCGATCCGCCAAAGATAAAACTGGTATTAGCCTCTGTAATGAAGAATATTCTTCCGGGGCTTATCCAGCCTTCCGGGCTTAATGTCCGGCATATTTCACACGATGATAATGTTGTTGCTGCATATTCTGCTGATCCTCTTGTTCACGGGAAAATATCTGTCAGTCTGTTCGATGGTGCTATGAAAGCGGCTAAGTATTCTCTTGATCATGCTTCTGAACTTAAAATTCCGACTCTTATTATTCACGGAAGTGATGACCTGATAACCTCTCCGGAGGGCAGCCGTGAATTTGCAGGGAAAACAGATATGGCTGAGTTGAAAATATGGGAAGGCGGATATCACGAATTGCATAATGAGGTATTCAGGGACGAACTATTTACATATATCATGAACTGGATAAACAAGTCTCTTGCGTAGTCTGTTGTCATTTATGAAGCATGGAGCTCAGGACCACCTTCAATATTGACCCGTCACCTTTCAAGGTTACTTATCACGACCCTGCAATGTTCATCGGATCGTGTTTTGCATCCTCCATGGGCTCTCTGCTGGAAATGGGTCGCATGCCTGTGATGATAAATCCGGACGGCGCAGTTTTTAATCCTGTTTCAGTCAGTAATACAATTAATAATATTGTCTCAGGGAGGGAGTTTGTTCAGGATGACTTGTATAATCATAATGGCACCTGGCTCAGTTTTTTCCATTACACTGATTTTTCCTCTGAGGACCCTTCGGAAGTGGTTGAGAGGATCAATAACAGATCGGTAAAGGCGCTTGAGTTTCTGCAAAGAGCCCGGTTTCTATTTATAACATTAGGAACAGCAAGGGTTTACAGGATGAAGAGTTCAGGCCAGATAGTATCAAACTGCCATAAGATCCCGGCTGTCAGTTTCGAATCGGAATTGCTTAAGGTAAGTGATATTGTCTCTCTCTGGTCGCAACAGCTCGATGTTCTGCAAACGCTCTTTCCGGCGCTGAAAGTTATTTTTACCATAAGCCCGGTGCGGCATTGGAAAGACACTGCTCATGGTAATCAGATTAGTAAATCCGTTCTGTTTCTAGCAGTTGAGGAGCTGCTTAAACACCAGTCCTCTCCGCAATATTTTCCTGCATATGAATTGGTTATGGATGATTTGCGAGATTACCGTTTTTATAATGACGATATGCTTCATCCATCCTCCACTGCAATTAACTATATCTGGGAGCAGTTTTCCGGATGTTATATGGAAAGCAAAACGCGGGCTCTCTGGAGTGAGGTAGCAAAAATTACAAAAGCACGCAACCATCATATCAGCACCGGGTCTCAGATAAAGAGAGAAAAATTTGCCGTTAATATGCTAAAACAGATCTCTGAAACCGAAGCCAGAGTTCCTTCCATTGACCTGTCAGCAGAAAGAAGTTATTTTCTTGATCTTCTGGAAAAAAAGTAAAAGAATTTCAGAACTTTGAACAATCTTGTTTTGTTTATTGTTTACATCATAAATTGTACACAATATGAAAAGATTTGTTTTTATTTTATCTGCTATATTTATAATAGGTAATATTTTATCCGCACAGCAAAACAAAGGTATTATAAAAGGCCGCGTCTATAATTCCAAAACAAACGAGGGAGTTCCTTTTGCAACTGTTCAGATCTGGGGAACCACTACAGGTGCTGTTACTGATATTGAAGGGAATTTTTCTTTTAACGGAATCAAACCGGGTTTTGTGGAATTAAGAGTTTCTTCCGTTGGGTTTAATACTTATATATCAAGCTCTGTGATGGTTACAAACAGCCATCTGGTTGATTTCGATATTCCTTTGGAGGAAGCAGCCATTGGTATTGGTGAGGTTTTCATCAGAGCCTCCCCATTCAGAAAAAAAATTGAAACTCCACTTTCCGTTAGGATTATTGGAATTGATGAAATAGAAAAGAATCCGGGAGGAAACAGGGATATATCAAAGGTTATTCAGTCTTTTCCGGGAGTGGCTTCAACACCTGCCTTCAGGAATGATGTCATTGTTAGAGGTGGTGGCCCCAATGAAAACAGGTTTTATATTGACAATGTTGAAATTCCCTACCTGAACCATTTTTCAACCCAGGGATCTTCAGGAGGTCCTGTCGGGATTATCAATGTCGACTTCGTTCAATCGGTTGATTTTATTTCAGGAGCATTCCCGGCATCTAAAGGTAATGCCCTTAGTTCTATTCTGAATTTCACTTTTGTGGACGGAAACGAAGATAAGATGCAGTACAAGACAACTGTTGGAGCCTCAGACTTTGGGCTGACAATTGAAGGTCCTGCAGGGAAAAAAGGAACCTTGCTGATGTCAGTAAGGCGATCATACCTCAAATACCTTTTCACTGCACTGCAGCTCCCTTTTCTTCCCACTTATACCGATTTTCAGGTCAAGTATAAAATACGTCTTGATGCTAAAAATGAACTGACTTTTATAGGGCTTGGTGCAAATGATGATTTTAGCCTTAACCTTAAAGCCAATGACACTGAGTTTCAGCGTTACATTCTTGATTATATTCCTGTTCAGAAGCAATATAGCTATGTTGCAGGTTTAGTCCTTAAACATTTCAGAGCTAAAGGCTACGACACCTGGGTGCTGAGCCGTAATTATCTGAATAATTCGCAATATAAATACCTGAACAATATTGAAACAGATGGGAATAAGATTTTAGACTATCTGTCCGGTGAAGGAGAGATTAAGGCAAGATTCGAAAGGAGTTCAATAGGAGACAATGGTTTCAGATTAAACTACGGAGCCGGATACGAATATGCCCATTACAGAAACTCAACTTTCAGACGGTCCTATTATGGAGGTATTGAGAATGTTAATGACTACGATATTAATCTTAAGTTAGGAAAATTCAGTGCTTTCGGGCAGGTAAGCAAATCGTTTCTGAATGAGAAACTGGGTTTATCATTCGGCATAAGGGGTGATGCAAATACCTATTCATCATCTATGTCGAATCCTTTAAGCCAGTTATCCCCAAGGATTTCTGCTTCATATGCGATTGCCGAAAAGTTGAATATTAACTTCAGCACAGGAAGGTATTATCAGCTTCCTCCATATACTGCCCTGGGATACTCAAATGGAGGCTCCGTATTTATCAATAAGACGAATAATCTCAGGTATATGGCTGCTGACCATATTGTAGCAGGCCTGGAACTTGTTCCTTCCGAAAATATCCAGATAACTCTTGAAGGGTTTTACAAAAAATACTCCCGCTATCCGTTTTCAGTAAGGGATTCTGTTCCTCTTTCAAGTAAGAGTGCCGATTATGGTATTTTTGGTGATGAAGAGCTGGTGTCGACATCAACAGGAAGAGCATACGGATTGGAGCTCCTTGCAAGAATGAAGGAGTTTAAAAAAATTAACCTTGTATTTTCTTACACTTTCGTGCGAAGCGAATTCAGAGGGCTCGATTCAGATATTATCCCCTCTTCATGGGATAATAAGCACCTTGTGAATCTTACAGCCACCAGAAGATTCAACCGTAACTGGGACCTGGGTATGAAATGGCGGTTTGTTGGCGGAGCACCTTATACTCCCTATGATCTTGAAAAATCCTCTTATAAGGCAGCCTGGGATCTTACCGGACAGGGCTATCTCGACTATTCAAAGTTTAATTCATCGAGACTCAAGGCATTTCATCAGCTCGATTTACGCGTTGACAAGCAGTATTTTTTCAGCGGTTGGTCTCTTATGTTATATACCGACATACAAAATGTATATAACCATAAAGCTGATCAGCCGGCCCTTTTACTGAGAGAATCGGACACTGACGGAGTGCCTGTTACCGATCCGGAAAATGGTTTGAAATATTCTCTGAAATATATTGATAATAAATTAGGTACAGTCTTGCCGACAATCGGAATAATTATCGAATTTTAAGGTTCTCAGACACTACTGATGCGTTTGATTTCAATATAAATTGTGCCGTGAAGTGGCACTATCTGAATAACAGTGGGTGCAACCCACGTACAACTTAAAGAGACTCTATAACATTAATGAAATGAGTAGGGTCCTTTGTTACAACCAGCTTTTCGTAACTCTTTTTGGTCAGCTCTTCAGGGAAATCAGTAAGAATGATCTTTTTTATCATTAATGATTTTCCGATGTTATTGAAATATCCTATTTTCTTTTCCGCAAAATCGTAGGCACTGGAATTTACAACCAGAAATTCAAATGGCTTAATTCTGTGAATTTCAATTACTTCTGAGGAAGGAAGTATTCCTCCGGTAAAAATAACATCAAATCCCCTTTTCTTCAGGGCATATTTATAGAAAAGAAAGTTGTTGTCGGTAATATTGTCTGAAGTATTAATCATTGCGACGGAAGATTTCGTTTTCCCGGCTGCAGTTTTAAGAGAATTATCCTCAACAATGATAATCTGTTTAATTGTATTCCTGACAAATTGTTCCTGCGATCTGGTAAGGCTTCCAGTTTGCCAGAGAATCCTTGCTTTTTCGAGCAGAGGGAACAGATACTTGCAGTAAGCCTCTTCAATACCTCTGTCTTTTATAAGGGGCTGAAGAGCTTCTTTGAATGAATCCTCATTAAACCTTATGGCTGACATCAGGATCTTTCCGGGCTGGAAATCTGTATCAAGTTCGTCATGTTTGCTGCTTACATCCATAACACTCTGAGTTAGCTCATCTTCATCCAGGCGGGCAATTTTGGATATCTTCAGGCCGTTTCGGTTCAGATATGCAACATTCAGGATCTTTTTAAGTTCCGTTTCACTGTAAGTTCTTATGTTTGAATCGGTTCTGTCTGGTTCCAGGATCCTGTACCTCTTTTCCCATATTCTGATGGTATGAGCTTTTATTCCGGAGAAATTTTCAAGATCTTTTATCGAAAATACATTTAACCCGTCTTCCATAGCTTAATAATAATTAAGATTTAGCCATTATCAGATACTAACAACTATAAAACTAAATTGTTTATTAGCAAGATTTAGATTCTTCTTTTTAAATTTGATAATTACCTGAAAAAATAAATAAAAAAAACAGAATTAATCTATTCAGATTCTTCAACCATTATTTTTTTTACAACTCTCTTACCATCATTGAAAACGATAGTAACCAGATACATACCACGTTTAGGATTGTCGAGCAAAATTTTTATCATCTGCTGGGGGGTCCTGTACTGAACTCTGAAAATATCCTGGCCAATAATATTGGTAATCTTTACAAAAGAGACATCCCCGTCTGTCTTGATTGTGAAACTGTTTTCTCTTACAGGTACTGGAAAAATACTGACAACAATATTTGCAACCGGCGAAGAAATGTCATTCCGGGATGAAGTTCCGGCGTAGTTTAACGTATCCTTCTGTGCATGAATCGATAGGGGAAAAAATAATAAAAGGATTATGTGTAAACCTTTCTTCATATATGCCTTTTAATAAACTCCATCAAAAATTGTGCTAAAGATACGAAAAATTTAATTAAAATGATCAATCAGGACTTTTGCTCTCTCCAGATCATCCGGGGTGTCGATTCCAATGCTCTCCCATAATGTAACAGCCGTTTTGATACAAATGTTGTTTTCAATCCACCTGTTCTGTTCAAGAGATTCCGTAATTTCCAGTGGACTGCGGGGCAAAAGAGTTATCTTTTTCAGTATTTCACTCCTGTATCCATATAGCCCGATGTGCTTATAGAAAACATGTTTCTTCGACCAGTCGCTTTTCTCGGCATCTCTTATGTACGGGATGGCAGCCCTGCTGAAATATATCGCATCTCCCTCCGAATTTAAAATTACTTTTGGCTGGTTAGGGTTAAAAATATCTTCACCCGGTTCGCATTTCCTTACAAGAGTAGCAATATCTGCCTTGCCCGCGGTGAAACATTTCATTATCAATTCAATCTGTTCAGGTTTTATAAAAGGCTCATCGCCCTGAATATTTATTACAACATCGATTAGCTTACCTGTATTTTCCATAATGGCTGTTACAGCCTCTGCGCACCTATCGGTCCCGCTCATATGGTCGGGCGAGGTCATAATGGCTTTCCCTCCGAAACTAAGTACCCTATCGTAAATCCTCTTGTCATCGGTTGCAACATACACAATATCAACCATTTTCGAGGCCTGCTCATAAACTCTTTGCACCATTGGCTTATTCCCGATCATTGCCAGAGGCTTACCCGGGAATCGGGATGAGGCATATCTTGCAGGTATTATACCGGCAAATTGGCATTGTTGGTCTTTGTTCATGGTGCGAATTTACGAAAAATGAATTTTCCAATGTTTTAAAAAAACGTTAAATTCGCAGGATTGTAAAATATGAAATGAGAGATCTGCAAAACATCAAGCAACGATTTGGGATTATTGGAAACTTCGAAGGACTTAACAGGGCAATTGACATAGCTGCTCAGGTTGCCCCAACCGATCTGTCGGTACTTATTACAGGAGAAAGCGGAACCGGGAAGGAGATATTTCCGCAGGTGATTCATAACTTCAGTACCAGAAAACATGGCCCTTACATTGCTGTAAACTGTGGTGCAATACCTGAAGGGACAATAGATTCAGAACTCTTTGGTCACGAGAAGGGATCATTCACAGGGGCAACAGAAAGCAGAAAAGGTTACTTTGAAGTGGCTGACGGAGGTACGATATTCCTTGATGAAGTTGCTGAACTGCCATTATCAACACAGGTACGCCTTCTGAGGGTGCTTGAAACAGGTGAGTTTATCAGGGTTGGTTCATCGAAAGTCCAGAAAACAAATGTGAGGGTAATAGCTGCCAGCAATATTGATGTCCCATGGGCAATCGACAATGGGAAATTCAGAGAGGATCTATTCTACAGACTAAATACTGTTCCTATAAAAATGCCTGCTCTGCGAGAGAGAGGAGAGGATATTTTCCTTCTTTTCAGAAAGTTCGCCGTCGATTTTGCAGAGAAATACAGGATGCCTGCAATAAGGCTTGATTCAGAAGCAAAAAATATCCTTCTGAACTATTCGTGGCCGGGGAATGTAAGGCAACTTAAAAATATTACAGAACAGATTTCCATTATTGAAGGGGAGAGGGAAGTTATTGCCCATACTCTTCGTAATTATCTGCCTGAATACGGCGGGGTTAAACTTCCGGCTATTATAAAGAAGGATGATGAAAAATCATTATCTTCTGAAAGAGAAATACTGTATAAGATCCTTTTCGATATGAAAAGTGATATGAACGACCTTAAAAAACTTGTTTTTGATCTCATCAGGAGGGGAGAAGTGGATGTCACTTTTCAGGAGACAAATTCGAGGGTTATTAAAAATCTTTTCAGGGATGCCGATGTGGATGAAAGTGGCTCCACCCATAAGGAAAATCCTTCACCGGATTTTTCAGGACATCAGGCAAGGACTGATATTCAGGATACTGAGGAGATATTTGAAGAGTCACTTTCCCTTTCCGACAAAGAGGTGGAGATGATAAAAAAAGCACTTGAAAAGTATAGTGGAAAAAGAAAACTTGCCGCCCAGGAACTTGGTATTTCCGAACGCACCCTTTACAGAAAGATAAAAGAGTATGGAATTGAGTCGTAAAAATAATGTGAATCAGCCCTTTAACAGGATTGTTCTCCTTCTGTTGATTGCCTCTGTTGCAACGTTAACCGGATGTAAGGTAACCTATTCATTCTCAGGTGCCAGCATCTCACCTCAGGTAAAGACAGTGAGTATACAATACTTTCAGAACAGGGCTCCTCTTGTACAGCCCGGGCTTAGTCAGAATTTAACTGATATGCTGATAGATAAATGTAAAGCCCAGACTAGCCTGGCCTACGTTAACGGAATAGGAGATGTGAATTTTGAAGGAGAAATAAGTGACTATACCACTCGTCCGCTTACTGTTGCTGCTGATGCTCTGGCTGCAATGAACCGGTTTACTATTGCTGTAAAGGTTAAATTTACTAATGCCGTTGAGCCGGAGCTGAATTTTGAACAGACATTTTCAAGATATGAGGATTATGACAGCAATCTCGACCTGAGCCAGGTTGAGAAAGAACTTTCTGATAAGATACTGGAAATGGTAGTGGAGGATATTTTCAATCAGGCTTTCGTCAACTGGTAAACGGTATGAACAGAAATGACTTTCTGAATATGATAGGGGATACGGATCAGGTTAACCGCCAGATGGTAGGGGAGGTTTATGAGCTGATCAACATCTTCCCCTATTTTCAGAGTGCCCACTTGCTGTTGCTAAAAGGATTACAGAATAATGCCGATGTGAAATTTGAAAATCAGCTGAGAAATTCTTCAATTCACGTTGCAGACAGGGAAGTACTCTATTATCTTCTGAAAACAGAAAAGCGTGAGGAGTTTAAGCCTTTTGAATACAAAACAGATACTACCGCACCTGTTGAGCCGCTGTTTGATAATCAGCAGACGGTTATTGAATCGGCAAAAAACAGTGAGCTGCTGATAGACGAAATAGAGAAAAATTCAGCTGATAATAGTTCTGAATTTAAGACGGATGCGAGCGGCCGGTTGCAGAGCCATTCCATACTTATGCCATCAGAGTTGGAAACTGACGACCCTTCAGGAGTAATGCTTCTTATGGATGAAGAAATATCTTCTGATGAAGAGAAGGTCTTTTTTATGGATCCGGGATTCTCAGTTCCGGAACCAGGAGAGTTACTGGAACTCGATCTGGATGAAAAGATGACAAACAACCCGGATGAATATTTAACCGGCAGTAAAACTCCGGATCCCGTTGATGAAAATTCGAAAAAACAACTGCAGTCTGATCTTATCGACAAATTCATAATTGCTAATCCGCGGATTGAGACCAACAGGGAGAAATCAAGCCAGCCCGGATACGATATTTCACTCCCATCGTCAGAGGAAACAGGAGGCTTTGTTACAGAAACTCTTGCCAAAATTTACATTAATCAGATGTATTACTCAAAGGCAATAGATATTTATGAAAAATTAAGTTTGAAATTTCCGGAAAAAAGCAGTTACTTTGCGTCTCAAATTGAAAAAGTTAAAGAGTACTTAAAAAAGTGAACAGATGGGAATTTATATTTTTGTTTCAGTATTAGTAATTATTGCATGTATTCTTCAGGTTCTGATCGTGCTTGTTCAGAACTCAAAAGGAGGCGGGTTGGCTGCTAATTTTACTTCAGCAGGACAATCAATGGGTATCCGCAAAACCGCAGATTTTCTCGAGAAGTCAACATGGACACTTGCAGGTGCTATTTTGATTCTTTGTGTTGTTGCCACAGCTACAATTCCACGTGGATCAACTTCAGGCCGTTCAAGAATAGAGAGCCAGATCCAGAATGCTGTTGATCCGAATGCTATTCCTACTCTTCCGACAGCTGTTCCTCCGGCTTCCACAACTCCTTCCGGAAGTCAGGATAAACCCCAGAAATAGTTTATACTTGGAAAATACAATATAAGAGTGTCAGTTTGTCACATACTGACACTTTTTTATTTTATTAATAACGCAGTGTAAGTCAGAAACTTGCACTTTATCTTCGATTTTTGATGAAGAATATTGTCAGAAGGATTCATTGAAAGTCTCCTCTGCTGCAACAAAATGGCATTTATTTTAATTTGGCATGGAATATGCTAAATAAGGAAGTCGGAAAATGATGTTTAACTTTAAATCTAAATAAAATGGCTCAATTGAAAGGTAAAATTTTAGCAGGCAAGGTTCTTGTAAAACCAAATGAAGCTGAAGAAAAAACAGCAAGCGGAATTATCATTCCTGATTCAGCAAAAGAAAAACCTCGTCAGGGGAAAGTAATTCTTGTAGGTACCCCAAAGAAAGATGAAGAGATGGAGGTTAAAAAGGGTGATGTTGTACTTTATGGTAAGTATGCAGGACAGGAACTAACCATTGATGGTGAAGATTATCTTCTTGTATCACAGACAGATATTCTTTTTATAGCTTAATTTTTCAGGAAACAATTAAAAATCAAAATAATATGGCTAAAGAGATTAAATTCAATATCGAGGCTCGCGCTCTTCTTAAAGAAGGTGTTGATCAGCTTGCAGATGCAGTTAAAGTAACCCTCGGACCGAAAGGCCGTCACGTGGTTCTTGAGAAAAAATATGGTGCTCCACAAATAACAAAAGATGGAGTTACAGTTGCGAAAGACATCGAGCTTTCTGATCCTTATAGAAATATGGGTGCACAGATGGTGAAAGAAGTTGCTTCAAAAACCGGGGATATTGCCGGTGATGGAACTACTACCGCTACTGTTCTGGCTCAGTCTATTATTAATGTTGGTCTCAAAAATATTACCGCAGGTGCAAACCCGATGGATATTAAAAGAGGAATCGATAAAGCAGTTGAGAAAGTGGTAAAACACCTTGCTTCACAGGCTAAAGTTATCGGTGATGATCTTAGTAAAATTGAGCAGGTTGCAAGAATTTCTGCAAATGACGACGAAGAGATAGGTAAACTCATCGCTGAAGCTATGGGTAAAGTTCATAAAGAAGGAGTTATTACAGTAGAAGAATCAAAAGGAACTACAACCTCTGTTGAAGTTGTTGAAGGTATGCAGTTCGACCGCGGATACATCTCTGCTTATTTTGTTACCAATGCTGAGAAGATGGAAGCTGATCTCGAAAACCCGTTTATCCTTATTTATGATAAAAAGGTTTCTACAATGAAAGATATGCTTCCCGTTCTTGAAGCTACAGCTCAGACAGGTCGTCCATTATTGATTATTTCTGAAGATGTTGAAGGTGAAGCTCTTGCAACACTTGTTGTAAACCGTTTACGCGGTTCATTAAGAGTTTGTGCAGTAAAAGCCCCAGGATTTGGCGACAGAAGGAAAGAGATGCTTGAAGATATTGCCATCCTGACCGGAGGTACTGTTATTTCAGAAGAAAAAGGTCTGAAACTCGAACATACAACTCTCGATCTGCTTGGTACAGCTGAAAAAATTACAGTTAATAAAGAAAATACAACTATTGTAAACGGTGCCGGCGACAAAGATATGATTAAAGCCCGCGTTGCTCAGATCAGACAGCAGATGACTACAACAACTTCTGATTATGATAAGGAAAAATTACAGGAACGCCTTGCTAAACTTGCAGGTGGTGTAGCTGTTCTTTATATCGGAGCTGCTTCTGAAGTGGAAATGAAAGAGAAAAAAGACCGCGTTGACGATTCACTTCATGCAACCCGTGCTGCCATTGAAGAAGGTATCGTACCTGGTGGTGGTGTTGCTTATATCCGTGCACAAAGTGCTCTGGAAGGTCTTAAAGGCGATAACGACGATCAGACAACCGGTATCGAAATTATTAAACGTGCAATTGAAGAACCATTACGCCAGATAGCTGCAAATGCAGGTAAAGAAGGTGCTGTTGTTGTTCAGAACGTTAAAGCAGGTAAAGCTGACTACGGATACAATGCTCAGACAGATAAATATGAGAAACTTTATGCTTCCGGCGTAATTGATCCGGCTAAAGTTACCCGTGTAGCACTTGAAAATGCTGCTTCTGTTGCTGGTATGTTCCTTACAACTGAAGCTGTTATTGTTGAAGAAAAAGATGATCATCCTGCTGGCCCGCCACAAGGTATGGGCGGTGGAATGCCAGGAATGATGTAAGAGTTATAAAACATAACACAGAGCCCTTCAACAATATGCTGAAGGGCTCTCTTTTTTTAAGTTAAACCCGATATTTTTATATCTTTGCACCGGATTTAAAGCAAGTTTTTTCAATGGATAATATCCGTAATTTCTGCATAATAGCTCATATTGACCATGGCAAGAGTACACTGGCCGACAGGTTACTGGAGAAAACAAATACCATAACTGAACGGGAATACCAGGCTCAGGTTCTCGACGACATGGATCTTGAAAGAGAAAGAGGCATTACAATAAAAAGTCATGCCATTCAGATGGAGTATTTTCAGGATAGTAAAAAATATATTCTGAACCTGATAGACACTCCCGGGCATGTCGATTTTTCTTACGAAGTTTCGCGGTCCATTGCTGCTTGTGAAGGTGCTTTGCTGGTTATTGATGCTACGCAGGGAATTCAGGCCCAGACAATATCGAACCTCTATATGGCTATTGACCACAATCTTGAGATCATACCGGTTCTGAATAAGATGGATATGGCAAGTGCGATGCCGGAAGAAGTTAAAGATCAGATTGTTGACCTGGTAGGATGCAAGAGGGAAGATATAATTGAAGCCAGCGCAAAATCAGGTATGGGAGTTGAAAAAATCCTCCATGATATTGTTACACGTATTCCATCTCCAAAAGGCAACCCCGATGCTCCCCTTCAGGCTCTGATATTTGATTCTATCTTCAACTCATTCAGAGGAATTATTGCTTATGTAAAGATTATAAACGGTACAATCCGCAAAGGTGAAAGGGTAAAATTTGTAAATACCGATCACGAATATAATGCAGAAGAGATTGGCGTTTTAAAACTGAAAATGGATCCCCGCGACACCATAGGAGCAGGTGATGTCGGTTATATTATTTCAGGAATCAAAAACTCCGCTGAAGTTAAAGTAGGAGATACAATTACTTCCGTCAAAAACCCATGCGACAAAGCAATTTCCGGATTTGAAGATGTTAAACCAATGGTGTTTGCCGGAATCTATCCAGTCGATGCAGATGATTATGAGGATCTGCGGATCTCAATTGAAAAACTTCAGCTTAATGATGCTTCTCTTTCTTTTATTCCTGAATCATCGGCAGCTCTGGGATTTGGTTTCCGCTGCGGCTTCCTCGGCCTCCTGCATATGGAAATTATCCAGGAACGGCTCGACAGGGAGTTTGACATGGATGTGATTACAACTGTACCTAACGTTTCATTTAAAGCTTATACTACTAAAGGGGAGGAGATCGATGTTCATAACCCTTCCGGGCTGCCACCGGTAAATCATCTTGAGCGTATTGAGGAGCCGTATATTGTAGCTCAGGTTATTACCCTGTCGGAATACGTTGGATCAATCATGACTCTGTGCATTGATAAAAGAGGTGTGCTGAAAAATCAGGTCTATCTTACAAGAGACAGAGTGGAATTAACTTTTGAAATGCCTCTGGCAGAAATTGTTTTTGATTTCTACGATAAACTTAAAAGTATATCAAAAGGATACGCCTCATTCGATTACTATTACACCAATTATCAGAAAGCAGACCTTGTACGGCTCGATATCCTCCTGAACGGAGAGATGGTTGATGCTCTGTCAACGCTCATTTTCAGGGGGCATTCCTATGAATTTGGACGTAAAATGTGTGTTAAGCTGAAGGAACTTATTCCTCGCCAGCAGTTTGATATTGCTATTCAGGCTGCAATTGGTGCCAAAATTATCTCCCGGGAAACAGTAAAAGCTGTCAGAAAGGATGTTACCGCAAAATGTTATGGTGGTGATATTACAAGAAAGAGAAAACTTCTCGAAAAACAGAAGAAGGGGAAAAAGAGAATGAGACAGGTTGGAAACGTTGAGGTTACCCAGCAGGCATTCCTTGCAGTATTAAAACTGGATTAAAGGCAGCAATAAACTCTCTCTATCAGCAGATAAGCTTGTATCCTTTCCCGTGAACATTCAGTATTTTAACTGCAGGATCGTTACTCAGGTATTTTCTCAGTCTTGTAATATATACGTCCATGCTCCTGGCATTAAAATAGTTATCATCAATCCATATTGTTTTTAAGGCAAAATTTCTTTCCAGGATTTCATTTTTGTGCCGGCAGAGCAGTTCAAGAAGTTCAGCCTCCTTAGTAGTTAGTTTTGTGGGCTGATGGTTATAGACAAGCATTTGATTCAGTGTGTCAAAGGAATATGTGCCAATTGCATATGATTCCTCTTTTTTATTCATAACCATATTCTTGGTCCTTCTCATTATTGCTTCAATGCGGTAAAGCAACTCTTCCATGGAAAAAGGTTTTGTAACGTAATCATCAGCCCCTGAAATAAAGCCTTCAATAACATCATCTTTCTGGTTTTTTGCAGTAAGGAATATTATTGGAATATCAGGATTTGTCAGACGGATCTCTTTTGCAAGTGTTAATCCGTCCATTTCGGGCATCATAATATCAAGGATGCACAGGTCAAATGATTTTTTAGCAAAGCCCTCAAGGGCAAGACTACCGTTAATAAAAAGCGTTGTTTCGTAGTTTTTGGCTGCGAGGTAGCTTTTTAGCAGAGTACCCAGATTATTGTCATCCTCAGCAAGAAGAATTCTTTTGTTGCTCATTTTAGTCTGTTTTGTGGAAGAAAAATAGTGAACTTTGTTCCTTTATTAATCTGACTTTCAACCTTAATGGTTCCGTTATGTTCTTCAATTATCTTTTTGACATAGCTCAATCCGAGGCCAAATCCTTTTACATTATGGATATTTCCGGAAGGAACACGGAAAAATTTGTCAAAAATCTTTTTCAGGTTTTCTTTACTTATGCCTATTCCTTTATCTTCAACGGTAATCAATATCCCTTTCTTGTTATTCCGGGTCGAAATAATTATATCAGGCTTTCCCTTTGAATATTTAATTGCATTGTCAAACAAGTTCGAAATGGAATTAAGAAAATGGATCTCATCAATCATCACTAAAGAGTTTGTGGCGAGAAACTCTTTCTTAATACTGCCGTTGAGGCTTTTTATCTGGAGTGAAAAATTGTCAGCTGCCTTGTCTGTTATCCTCTCGAGATTCATTTCAACAAGGTTCAGCTTCATTTTCATCTTTTCAAAGATTGCCATCTGAAGAACTTTTTCGACCTGAAATTTTAGTCTCATACTCTCGTCTGAAATAATCTTTGCAAGGTTATCAGTATTCTTATCCTTTTCGGAGATTGACTTGTCAGCGATCATCTGGGAGGCCAGCGAAATAGTTGAAATTGGTGTTTTCAGCTCATGGGTCATGTTGTTGATGAAATCGCTTCTTATTTCGGAGATCCTTTTCTGACGGAAAATAACAATGAACGTACTGGTGGAAAGAATAAGCAGAAGCAATGTGAAAAGGAGAGAGAGGAAACCAAGGCTCCCGATTTTCTCAAATTTATATTGCTTCTCCTGAAGACAATATAAAACGAGCTGATTCTGGCTCGGAACCGGATCGTTCGGGAATAGCTGAATTATGAATTTATTCGTTCCCGGTTTGTCTGTAAAACCAGGTGTATTCCAGATATTTCCTAAACGCCCCGACCTTATTGATAATTCAAAATCGAGATAGATCCCGACATTATTAAGGGCTATCCTTATCTGCTTTTCCAGATCCTCAGGGTTGATCCTTTCTCTGATATCCGGAGTAGTCCGAAGGATCTTTTCCATTATTTTTTCAAGGAAGATAATTTTATTGCTGACTCTTCCTGATATTTCTGAGTTTGTTATTTGCGGAGAAGGTTCTGTTGTTTCGTCTGAGGAAAAGGGGGAGATGTCCTCATCTGAAATAAATATTTTATACCCTGCACTGGTTATTGCAATAGGCTTATCAGGGTTGTTAAGCCCATACATTTCAAGAAGTTTTGAATTTGGCTGATATCCCTGAAGTTTTCTTGCCAGCGGAGAGTTGGCAGGTACAATAGCTGTTACTGAATCGGTTGACGCCGGATCGATCTCTTCAACAATATTCTTAATTAACTCCTTTTCTTCAAGGTCAAGAACAATCGACTCGAGAGCCTTATTTGCAAGATAACGGAATTGCTGATCGGTGATGACAATTGCATTCCTGATCCAGTATAATTGGATAAGGATCAGACCAGAAATTGAAAAAAAGAAAAAAATTGCCAGTAATACAATGGTTTTCCGTCTCATACAGATGCAAAAGTACTTGTATATATTTTAAATTTCCAATCTTTAACCTTCTTTAACAAACTGGTGAGGTTTTGTGTTCGAAAGGGATATGATCAGTCGCAAACGATAAATATTTGTTAAGTAAATATTAAATTATTGTTAATATTCAGCTTGTTAGGTAAAATAAATTTTTTATTGAGGAAACTGTGAATATATTTGTCTGCGTTTTGGCACGATATTTGAATTATACAATATAGGGTTTTTTTATTAGGTTTGGTTAGTTTTAGGGTTATCAAAAGAGTGAGCCGCTTTCATAGCGGCTCTTTTTTTATGGGTATTTATGAAAACTGATATGCGTCAAAAGGGAATGAAAGAATCTTCAGTGACAAATGAAAATTTTTATACAGGCAGGGTAAGAACCTTTTTTACAGTAAGATTTTTTTCTCTGGCTGCGTGATAAATATGTTTTCTGATAATACTTGATTTTTTCCTCTGAAGCCACGTAAGATCAATTATAAAGAATGAACCATCATTGAAGAGGAGTTTTGCCTTCCTTTGTTTGTGTGGCATAGTGAGCTCCTTTATATCATTCCACAGGAAAGAATGTTTTTTTGGTTTAAATAGTCCGTAGCGGAACTCAATCCTGACATCGTCGATTAAAAAGAAAAGATCTTTTCGTTTAACAGTCGCAAAAAAAGCAACGGCTGAAACAAAAAGACTTATCCCGAAAGGAGCTACAGAGAGAATTGGAGGAATGTTCTTGTATCCCAGAATGAGGCTGTTAACCAGTACATATATTCCTGCAAAAAAGAACAGAGCTGCAAAAATCCATAAAAGGACTTTCCTGCTTTTTGTAAACTCTTCTTCAGATAAATTATAATAAAGTTTTTCCATAAACTATTGAATTACAAGTTGAAGGTTTTTATCCTTAATAATATTTATATCAATGTTGAATATAGCATTCACCGATTCCATCTCTCTCAAACCAGCAGTTATCTTTTTAATAATTGATTCCTTTTCCGGGTATTGTATGTGAAAAATATAATCTACATTTTTTAATTTCTTAATAAGGAAATTGCTCCCTGAGCGGTTTGAGTTAAGTGTGTAAACAATATCCGGAGATTTACTTATATCTGAAAACCTGCTGAAGTTGAGTTCAGCTAAGGTATCATCTGAAACCAGCAGGGGAGATATGTTCTTAAGTGATATGCCGAATTTCCTATTAAGGGCGAGAGAAAGCTTATAATCTGGATCAGCAGATACAATGCCAATAAGTATAACCTCTTCATTCTGGTCTATATTAAGCTGTACCCGTGTAATTTTCTGATTATTCCTCATCTTTCATCACCTTAACCGATAAAGTTAAGCAAAAAAACAGAAAACAAACATTTTTCCACTTATATATCTTTCAGGCTTTTCCAGGCCTGGCTGGCAGCTTCCTGCTCTGCCTCTTTTTTTGACGATCCCTGTCCGACACCCAATTCTTTTTTATCAATTATAAGAGTTGTTGAAAAGACAGATTTCTTCAGGTCAAAATCATATTCTTCGTTATATGTGAAAATAAGGTTGGATTTATGCTTCTGTACCCATTCAAATACAAGACTTTTATAATCAGTATCAGTCTTAATAATGAAGTTAAGATCGAGGTACTTGTTAAAAACATTTTTAATAAAGAGTTTCTTTGTTTTTTTGAATCCTTTATCGAGAAAAACAGATCCTATAAGTGCCTCAAGAGCATCGCCATAAAGATTTTTTGTGGGATGAACCGAGCTGATATTACTGACTAGTATCATATCAATCCCCATTGATACTGCAAGTTGATTTAACACATCCCTGTTTACGATCCTTGACCGTATTTTTGTCATAAAGCCTTCGTTGGCATCAGGGAATTTTTCGAAGAGAAAGTCGGATAGGATTGCATCAAGAACAGCGTCTCCCAGAAATTCAAGTCTCTCATTATTTACTTTTTTACCATCGGGAAGAGTAAAAGAGGCGGAGCGGTGAATGAAAGCTATTTCGTATAGCTTAAGATTTCCGGGTCTGAAGCCCAGAATCTTTTTTAAACGTGAACTGAATTCCCTGTTGTCGGGAATATATGTACCATTTATTCGTTTCCGGAATAATGACACTAAGCCTCAGCTTTTTTTATTACGACAGAAGCGTTATGACCGCCAAACCCGAAAGTGTTGCTTATGGCAATATTAACTACTCTGTTCTGTGCTTTATTGAGTGTTAAGTTCAGATCCTGATCAATTGCCTGATCAGGAACACTGAAGTTAATGGTAGGAGGAACTATGTCGTGAACCGTAGCCAAAATGCAGGCTATTGCCTCAATTGCGCCTGCCGCTCCGAGAAGGTGACCTGTCATCGATTTTGTGGAACTGATATTAAGCTTGTAAGCATGCTCCCCGAAAACGTTTACAATAGCCTTTGATTCCGAAATATCGCCCAAAGGTGTTGAGGTTCCGTGTACATTAATATAATCCACATCCTCAAATTTAATGGAAGCATCGGCGACAGCCAGTTTCATTACATTCCGTGCACCGAGTCCTTCCGGATGGGGAGCAGTAAGATGATAAGCATCTGCAGTCAATCCGGTACCAACCAGTTCGGCATAAATTTTTGCGCCTCTTGCCTTGGCGTGCTCATATTCTTCAACTACCAGAGCTCCTGCGCCTTCCCCCAGAACAAACCCGTCGCGGGTCTGATCAAAAGGACGTGATGCAGTTTGAAATTCATCATTGTTTGTGGAGAGTGCCTGCAATGCATTAAACCCTCCGATACCCGGTTCATTTACCCCGGCTTCCGAGCCCCCCGTTATGAAAACATCCGCTTTCCCCCAGCGGATATAATTAATTGCATCAATAATGGCATTCGTTGAGGAAGCGCACGCTGATACCGTAGCGAAATTGGGCCCTCTGAAGCCGTATTTGATTGAAATTGATCCGGCTGCAATATCTCCAATCATTTTTGGGATGAAGAATGGACTGAACCGGGGAGTCCCATCCCCTAATACATATGCCTTAATAGCCAGAAAAAAGGTTTCAAGCCCCCCGATACCTGATGCCCATATTACTCCAACCCTGTCTTTATCAACCTTTTCAAGGTTTAGCCCTGAATCAATTATCGCTTCATCTGTAGCAACCAGTGCATACTGAGAATATAAATCCAGCTTGTTGGCCTCTTTTCTGTCAAAATGGTTAGCCGAGTCGTAGCCCTTTAATTCGCAGGCGAATTTTGTTTTGAACTTTGAAGTATCAAACCGCGTGATCATTACTGACCCGCTGGCACCATTCTTAAGTCCTTCCCAATATTCATGCAGATTGTTACCTAAAGGCGTTAAAGCTCCTAGTCCAGTTACTACAACTCTTCTCATAAACAGGTTATTATAAATGCAAATTATTTTGCATTCTCCTCAATGTATTTAATTGCATCACCAACAGTTCCGATGGTTTCTGCCTGGTCGTCGGGAATTCCAATATTGAATTCTTTCTCAAACTCCATGATCAACTCAACTGTGTCGAGAGAGTCTGCTCCTAAATCGTTTGTAAAACTGGCTTCCGGAGTTACTTCTGATTCGTCTACTCCAAGCTTGTCAACAATTATTTCTTTTACTCTTGTGGCAATGTCCGACATAATCATAAATTTTAATTAATATTAATTTTAGAACCATGCAAAGAAATATATTTGTACTTTATTTTTCAAGCGATTTGATGTTTTTTTATTTGGGGTACAGTTTAATGTGTTGATAATTAGAAAAATAATCTTATTTTAAGAGATTATTATTATCAGCAGACAAATATGTTAAATAGCAGAATATGAGGAATATAGCCATATTAGCTTCGGGCTCCGGGACCAATGCGGAAAATATAATTAAATACTTTTCGACCACAAATACCGCAAAAGTAAGTCTTGTTTTGTCAAATAACCGTCATGCTTTGGTTCTAAAAAGGGCTGAAGCACATAATATACGAACTGTTTTTTTCGAACGGAAGGAATTTTATGTCACTGGCAAGGTACTTCGCTACCTCGCATTATATAAAATTGATTTCATTATTCTGGCAGGTTTTTTATGGCTGGTTCCCGAAAGTATCATTGATCAGTATCCGGAAAGAATCATTAACATACACCCTGCATTATTGCCTTTACATGGTGGAAAAGGAATGTATGGGGATGCTGTTCATAAAGCTGTATTAGCGGGTAAAGAGAAGGAATCAGGTATCACAATTCATTATGTCAATAAATTATATGACAAAGGGAATATTGTTTTTCAGGCACGGTGTAAGGTTGATCCTTCTGATACACCTGACACGCTTGCTGAAAAAATCCATTCTCTTGAATATCTGCATTATCCAGGGGTTATTGAAGAGCTTGTTTTAAAATTGCCTGATCTCTTAATTAAAAGTGCTGAGGAGGCTTGATGAAACAGTTCTGATTTTTTCAAACTTTTCCATGTTTTCTTTAGATATTGGCTCAACAGGAGGTGCATCAACTTTTAGAGGATCGACTGGTGACCCGTTCCTGTAAAACCTGAAATCGAGATGCGGACCTGTTGACATGCCGCTGCTGCCAACGTAACCAATTATATCGTTCTGCCTGACAAAAGAACCTGCCGAAATTCCTGAGCCAAACCGGCTGAGATGGAGATAGGCTGTAGCATAAACGCTATTGTGCTGTATTTTAACCATCCTTCCCGATCCTTTCTCAGTGCGGGCAAAAACAACCCTGCCGTCGCCTATTGAATGTACCGGGGTTCCCTGAGGAGCAGCATAATCAACTCCGAAATGTGGCCTGCGGATTCTTAAGATGGGATGCATCCTGCTTGATGAGAAACGGGAACTTATTCTCGAGAATTGAAGAGGGGCCTTTAAAAAGGCTTTCCTGAGGCTGTTGCCATCTGTATCGAAATATGTCTCCCTTCCATCCTGAATAAATGGTATTGCTGTAATCGATGAACCCGACCTGTTAAACTGAGCTCCATATATTTTGCCTGTCCCAAGGGAGCGGTCGTCAATAAAAAGTTCTTCATAAATTACCTTAAAACTGTCTCCTTTCTGTAATCCGAAGAAATCCACTGTCCAGGCAAAAATATCTGATAGTTCAATCGCAAGCGACGGGTGAAGCCCTCCTGACATCATTGCGTCCCAGAGTGATGTTTCGATGGTGCCGGTAGCATATTTGATTTTACTCTCTATCTTTTTTCTGAACGCTGTTATATTCAGCGAATCATTGAAACTGAAAACATAACAGGTTGTCGGATCGTGTTCATAAACAAGATACCTTGCCCTGGCAATGCTGTCTCTGTCACAAAAAAGAATATAGTTGTTTCCCGACCGGATATTTCTCACATCAAAAACTGCTTTGGAATTTTTCACTGCCATATCAATATCCTGAACACTGACCCCATATCTGATAAGAATATCTGAAAGAAATCCGTTTGGTTTGATATGACCCGATACCAGATCGAAGGAGTCGGACGGAATCCCGTACATGAATACAGGGCTGCTTTTCTTGTTAATTGCTGCTGTATCTGAATTAACTGACACCCCTCCGGGGTTATTATTCACTGAATTTTTACAGGAAACTGAAAGAAAAACAAGTGTAATAATTATTATGGTTTTCGTATGGGGAAAATTCACTTTGTCTGATTAGGTTATGTGTAATGGATAGTTTCTTCCTGCTTCGGGGTTCTGCTTTTTTACCCTTTAATTACAATATTTACAATACGGTTGGGAACAACAATAATGTTCGAAGGGCTCTTATCCCCGAGCCACTTCAGGGCCCTTTCATCAGCCAGTACTATTTTAATAATCTCCTCTTTGGAAAGTGTAACAGGCAGCAGAATGTTAAACCTCGTTTTGCCATTAAATGATACAGGATATTCAAAACTGTCCTCTTTCAGATACTCTTCATTGAATTCGGGGAATGGTTCGTATGCAAGAGTATTTTTATTACCCAGCAGATTCCATAACTCTTCCGAAATGTGTGGTGCAAAAGGGGCGAGGATCCTGATAAAGGCTGACGCTGAATCGGTTGTGATCTTCCCTTTCTTAATTGCAAGGTTCAGGAAGATCATCATTGCCGAGATTGCAGTATTGAAGCGAAGGTTCTCAATATCGCCTTCAACTTTTCTGATAACGTGGTGCAGTCCTTTCAGAACCTCAGGGTCTTCTTCCCCCGCATAGATATTATCAGAATCTGACAGAAACCTGAAAGCTCTTCCAAGAAATCCGAATACTCCCTTTACCCCTTTTTCGTCCCAGGGTTTTGTAACATCGAGCGGACCCAGAAACATCTCATAAAGCCGCAGGGAATCAGCTCCGTATCTCGATGTAACATCGTCGGGGTTGACAACATTCTTCAGAGACTTTGACATTTTGGCAACAATCTGCCTGAGGGGGTCGCCACTCTCTTTATGGAAATATTTTCCGTCACGCTCTTCTACCAGATCTCCCGACACCTTTGCCCCTGATTCGGTTTCATAAGCAAAAGCAAGTATCATTCCCTGGTTGAAGAGCCTTCTGTAAGGTTCATCGGTTGAAACTATTCCAAGATCGAAAAGTACTTTATGCCAGAAACGGCTGTAAAGAAGATGAAGAACAGCATGTTCTGCACCACCGATATACAGATCGACCGGCATCCAGTATTTTTCTTTTTCCTTATCAAAAATCTGAAGCTCATTTTTCGGATCGATAAAACGGAGATAATACCAGCACGAACCTGCCCACTGTGGCATTGTGTTTGTCTCCCTTCTTCCTTTCCGTCCATTTTTATCAGTCACATTCAGCCATTCGGTTGAGTTGGAAAGGGGCGATTCTCCTGATTCTCCGGGAAGATATTTTTCAAGTTCAGGCAGCTCAAGCGGAAGTTCATTCTCGTTTAAAAGGGCAATTTCTCCATCTTCCCAATGAATAACAGGAAATGGTTCACCCCAGTATCTCTGTCTGCTGAACAGCCAGTCGCGCAGCTTATAGTTGACTTTTGCTGTACCCAGGCTTCCCGATTCGAGCCAGCGTGTTATTTCAGCTATCCCTTCATCTTTTTTCAAACCGTTTATGTCTATTCCGGTTGAATTATGTGATGAGTTGATGTATTTTCCGTCTTCAGTCCAGCACTCATTCCCTTCAATAATTCTTTTCTTTTGTTCCTGATCGGTGACATCTGGATCCTGAATACAGACTATCGGAAGTCTGAACTTCTGAGCAAATTCAAAGTCTCTGGTGTCGTGGGCAGGAACAGCCATTATAGCCCCTGTTCCGTAGCCTGTTAATACATAATCGGCAACCCAGATCGGGATCTGCTTGTTATTTACCGGGTTAATTGCGTATCGTCCGGTAAAGACTCCTGTTTTTTCTTTTGCAAGATCGGTACGGTCGAGGTCAGATTTAAGAGATGTGGCCCGGATATAATCATCAACAGAATTCTTCTGGCTATCTGTAGTAATTAGTTCTGTAAGAGGGTGTTCGGGTGCAATAACCATATACGTTGCTCCAAACAGAGTGTCGGGACGGGTTGTAAAGACCGTTAATATTTTGTTTAACCCCTCAATCTGAAAATCGACTTCAGCACCCGTTGAACGGCCTATCCAGTTGCGTTGCATATCTTTAATCCCTTCGGGCCATTCGAGGTTATCAATACCTTTAAGGAGCCGTTCAGCATAAAGTTGTATTCGGAGCATCCACTGCTTGAGATTTTTCTTTTCAACCCTGTTGCCGCATTTCTCATGCGAGCCATCAGTAAGCACCTCTTCGTTTGCACAAACGATACGGCAGCTTGGACACCACCATACCTGAGCATTATCGTAGTAGGCAAGTCTTCTGGAATCAATGTATCTTACAGTTTCTCTCATTCCGAGTTTTGCAATATTCTCAGGAACAGGTAGTTCCGAGATCGGTCTCCCTTTCTGCAATTTGTCATCGAACCAGGTATTGTAAAGCCTGATGAAGATCCATTGTGTCCATTTGAAATAACCAGGATCGGTGGTATTGATCTCCTTATCCCAGTCATAACTCAGTCCGAGTTCTTTGATCTGCCTCCGGAATGTATCGCAATTATTCTTTGTTGTTATCGAAGGATGTGTACCTGTCTGTATTGCATATTGTTCGGCAGGAAGTCCGAATGCATCCCAACCCATTGGATGAAGTACATTGAAACCTCGCATTCTTTTGTATCTGGTAAAAATATCGGTGGCCGTATATCCTTCAGGATGGCCCACATGTAGCCCGGCTCCGGACGGGTAGGGGAACATGTCGAGGACATAACATTTTTTCGGATTGGTTAACTCTTCAGAGGTTTTGAAAGTTTTGTTATCCTCCCAGTATTTCTGCCACTTCTTTTCTATTTCATGAAAATTGTAATCCATTGTAGTATTTTATTGTAATTCTTAATATTCCATAATAAGTGTCTAAAGTGTCTAAAATGAACTAGAGTTTGGAGTGGCTCACACTTCACTCTTTACCCCTGACCCCTGACCTCAATCGGTGCCTAAAGTGCCCCGATATCACTTTAAACTTCCTCCTTTAAGTTTGCGAAAATAGAAAAACTTTGGCAGAAATCATTTAAAATATCCTTAACCACGGAGTTTAGGGGAGTAATCAGGGATAATATTGTTTAATTTTAACAGATGATGATTTTAATATATCTGAGAAATCAGCTGGCTGAAGTTTGAGGGTAACTTGCTGTTAATTATGTAACAGACTGTGGTTTGAGAATTCTTTTTGGAGGATCATAATTGGAATTAAATATTTCCGAGCGCTGCACCTGATGGTTTTGTTCCTGAATTCCGTTCTGCAAATGTTTTGCAGCGCGGCTGCTTTTTTGTGAGCTTTATTAACTTTGTAATTGAAGGCAGGGGAGGGTAAAATGAAATACCGATCCCTCATTATGAACCGATTCAACACTGATTTTTCCTCCATTCTTTTCGACAAACTCCTTGCATATCAGCAATCCGAGACCGGTACTCGGCTCATCATTTGTGCCTGGACGTTTTGTATTGACATCGATTCGGAAAATGTCAACACTCATCTGATCGGACATGCCAATACCGGAATCTTTCACAGAGATTCTCATCATTTTGTTGCCTGTCTGTTGGGCCGAAATGGTTACGTTACCTCCCGCAGGTGTAAACTTAATGCCATTAGAAAGTAGATTGCGGATCACTGTCATAATCATATTTGTATCAGCAAACACCGGGTGGTCAGGGATTATACCGGTTACAACGGTGATATACTTTACGCGGGCCGATTCGGCTGCAATATTTATACATTCATCAATAACCTTCTTTAAAATTAGTATTTGGGGGTTGAAAGCTGACATTTTTCTCTCCATCAGCGACCATTCAAGCAGATTCTCGAGCAATTTATAGGTATTACGTGCCGACTCGCTTAAAGTTATAGCCATTTTCTTATTTTCCTCATCCGAAAAATGGTATGATTCATTTGCCATCATTTCGCTTAATGCCATAAATCCGCCCAAGGGACCCCGCAGATCGTGGGCAATAATAGAAAAAAATTTGTCTTTTGTCGAATTAAGTTCCTGAAGTTCTTTGCTTTGCCTGCTGAGTTTAAGATGTGTGCCTACCCTGGCCAGTACCTCTTCAGCCTTAAAAGGCTTGCTGATGTAATCGACTCCCCCTTTTGTTAGTGCTTTTACAATATCAGTAGAGTTGCTCAGTGAACTTATAAAAATAACCGGAATATCTTTTAATCCGGAGTCTTCTTTTAAACGTCTGCAAACTTCAAATCCATCAATCCCCGGCATCATTATATCAAGCAGGATAAGATCGGGTTTCTCCTTTTCAGCTGCCTGCAGTGCCAGCTCGCCATCCGGAACAGGCCGGACTTTATACCCTTCTGCTTTTAGTATATCTGCTAATAATCTGAGACTTTCAGCAATGTCATCAACAACAAGGATATTGGGGATGACCTGATTGCCTGCTTTTGTGTCATTATTCATTATCCCTGTTTTTTATAAAGATTTGGGCCAGAAGGGAATAGTTGTAATTATGAACAAGTGTCATCAGATAATAACCAAGTTCCTGATTACCTGAAGTAATCGTTTTAATCAGATCAGTTAAAAGATTAAAATCCGCAGCTTCAACTGCATTCAGAATCTGTGTCATAAGCTCTGTTGGTAGTTTTGAAATTGCATCATCAAGTGTTTCCGGGTTAATCAGATATCCGGACCGGGGTGTAATTTCTTTTTCTTTTTCATACTTGTAATCCAGGCCAAGGACTTTTCCAATTGTGTCAAACAACTCACTTTCCAGAAAAGGTTTACGAATGGAACCCTGGATGTCAAGTGTCAATGTTTTTGTGTCTTCTGATTCAAACTGACTGGCTGTCAGGGCAATAATCGGTGTATTTTTTCCTTTTTCAGTGGCTTTTATTATATTAGTGGCTTCGAAGCCATCCATAACAGGCATACGCATATCCATCAAAATCAGATGCGGGCTCCACTGCTCAAATTTGGCAATTGCCTCTTTCCCGTTAAAAGCTTCGTTGGTTTCGAAACCAGCCCGCTGGAGAAAGATTACAGTCAGTTTCATGTTTTCTTTTTTATCATCAACAACCAGAATCCGATAAGTTTTCCTCGGGTTATCGATGGAAATAACGTGCTTGTCTGACATTGCTGACACAACTTCGGGTTTTCCCTCTTTTACCGCCACATTGAAAGTAAATATTGAGCCTTTTCCCTCTTCGCTTACAACGGAAATATTGCCACCCATTAAAATAGACAGTTCGCGACTAAGGGCGAGCCCTAAACCGGTGCCGCTGCTCTGTCTGATACCTTCACCCGCCTGTTCGAACTGTTTAAAGAGATGGATCAGTTCTTTGCCGGGGATCCCCGGGCCTGAGTCCTCTATTTCAACTATCAGGATATTCTTGTGTCTTGTCCTAAAATAGGTTTACACAAAAAAGTGTAAAATGGACAAAAGAAGTAAAGTTATTTCAGGACTAAGAAGTGCTGGTTCTTTTACAATTTCAGAACGGCATAAGATCATTAACGAGATGATGACATCCAGGAGT
>CAIJYD010000057.1 GCA_903824785.1 uncultured Bacteroidota bacterium | reverse complement strand
TATCCATACTTATCATCCTGTTTTGTGTTGCTTGATCTTTGCCAAAGCAACGGGTTACTATTGATAAGTGGTATACTTTTCAACGAGAAGATGGTATACTTTTCAATTAATATATACATATTTTATTACCAAGTAAGTCTTAGTGTATTTATAATCAAATTCCGAACCACAAATATGAGACTACCTTTTCTCTTTTTTTGTAATTATAATAAACAAAAGAGAATGTAAAATGTTTTTAAACTGCAGATAATATTGAGATTTCTTTATACGGTTGTGTGACTTGTTCAATGAAGAAATCCGGTATCGAAGGGATGGTACCGGATGTCATTGAAGAGATCAGAATTGAAAAACAGAAAGGTTTCTTGTTTTACCGTTTTTTTTCAGGATGTTTAATACCTTCTTCAGTCAGAATCCATATTTTGCTGTCAGAATCCGGATTGGCTTCATCCTCGTTATAACTTACTTTGGATCTTAAAATATTCTCTGCAGAAGAGTCAAATTTAAGAATTGTGCCAAGAGGCAGATAGAGGCTGATCACAACACCATCGCCTGACCATTTGCGTTCGGAAGGAATCGTAAAGTATTCATCAAGGAGGAGAGTATCTCCCTTCAGGCTGTAATTGTAAATAAGTTCTTCGCTCTTTACAACAGCTTCGCTTTTGGTAAGTGCCGAAGAATGCTTATTTAATTCTATTCTGGATCCAGCCGAATCAGAATTGGTTACATTGATAAACGGAAGGATATAGAGCTCTTTTTTTGACTTATTAATATAGGCAGAATATTCGTTATCCGGAAGAGAAAACTTCTTATCGAATTGAAGATCAGCAACTTTGTGGTCAGCTATTACATAAAGTGTATCCGGTGGGTTTGGAATAATATTCCGGGTAGTTGTACCGGAACTCGCGGCAAAATGTGTCGCTTCATCGGTTAAAATAATTGCAAGTGCAGCAATTGCGAGGATCCATAATACAAGTCCGGCCAGACTGATAATACCATCCTTTGCTTTGAACCAGAATATCATTTTTACTCCCCAGTATATCATGGCAAAAAGAGGCAGTATCAGTACAATTACAGAAAGGAGAATGATCCATGGTGCAACTGTATGGGGAACAATGTAATTCAGAAAGTCGGGGAAGTTGTAGATTTCGAAGGCTGCCCCATTGCTTGAAAAACCTCCGTATTTGAAGACAAAAACCATTACAAAGCTCAGGATTAAAAGGAATCCTGACAAGACAAAAACGCCGCCGATAATAATAAGAAAAATGCGTAATGCAATAAATAATACCCGTCCTACCGCCTTGAAGATTTCATTTATTGCATTACTAATTGTTGAGGTGTTGTAATTTCCTTTATTATAAACAGCTGAGCCTGTGGAGGTGGTTTCTCCGGGTTGCCTGTTGTTCTGGCTGGCTGAAGAATGCGCATTCCCAAACAACTCTCTCTTTTTTGCATCACTATTTGCAGGAGGCAGAGCAATCCAGAGTACGATGTAAATAAAAATTCCTGCTCCCGCGAAAAAAGCAGAAGCAGCAAACAGGATCCTGAAGAGGACAGGGTCGGTGTTAAGATATGCCCCAATTCCACCACAGACGCCACTTATTATTGAATCATCGGGATTACGGTACATTCTTTTTTTTGTGGTTGTATAAACCGGAGCTTCCGTTTCGGATTCATTGCCACCAAAATCTTCGGGTTTGCCGATAATCGAGATCATTGACTCCACATTCAATTTTGAAACTGTTCCGGCCAGACCATTCTGCGACATTAAAATTTCAGCAATTCTCGATTCAATATCTTCAATTGTTTCATGTCCTCCCTGAACATTCCTGAAGCGGTTATTAACAGCCTGAAGGTAATCGCGTAAAATCCGGTAAGCCTCATCGTCAATCTGAAAGAGGGTGCCGGCTATATTTATATTGATTGTCTTATCCATTATTTTCAGTATTAAGAAGTTAATAATAGTTACCTGGTTCTGATCAGATTGACCGATTCAACGAGTTCCTGCCACGATTTATCAAGGTCGGTCAGGTAGGTATGGCCTTCCCCGGTAAGTTCATAATATTTGCGTGGGGGACCCTGTTGCGATTCTTCCCAGCGGTAGCTTAACAGACCGGCATTTTTTTGTCGGGTAAGAAGCGGATAGAGAGTGCCTTCAACCACAATTACCTGAGCCTCTTTTAGTTCCTTTATTATATCGCTTGCATAGCAGGAATTCCTGGAGAGAACAGAAAGGATGCAATACTCCAGTATCCCTTTGCGCATTTGAGCTTTTGTATTTTCTAAATCCATGGTATTTAATTTAAATTGTTTCTACTTAAATAGATGTAATTTCCTGTTGACTACAGTTTCATGTTCTTTCTTACAGCATCAAATTCTTTTTTTACGAAATCTTTAATGTTGTGAATATTCACAGGGTTGCCTTTCATCTCGATTTTCTGAGCTGTTGTTTTGGCTTCAGGAATAACAATATACAATATCAGATACACCAGCACTCCCAGTCCTCCGGCAAGAATAAGTGCAATAAAAAGGATTCTGACAATAACAGGGTCAATATCCCAGTATGCCCCTATTCCGGAACAGACACCGCCAATAACTCTGTTGTCAGGGTCGCGGTACATTCTGTGATAGCCTGGGGTTGAAAACTTATCGCGTGCTGAAGGACCGCTGTTGTCGGAAATATCTTCCGGCGTTCCTAACACGGATATCCCCATCCGTACATCATCAATGTTTATTACCTGTTTGTAGGTCGTAATACGGGTTCGGAAAAGTTCCGCCATCCGTGTTTCAATGTCCGAAAGAATCTCCGAAGAGCTCTCTTCTCCTGCAAAGTGAAGTTCAAGATTCCTCAGGTACATTTTTAGTTCGGCATAGGCATCTTCGTCGATGTGGAAAGAATATCCTCCGAGATTAATGCTTACTGTAATTTTCATGGTTCTGTTATTTATTTACTACTGTTTAATGCATGTAACATGACAATGCAAAGATATGTAAATAAAATTATACTATGCAATACATAGTACTAAAAATATTCAAAAATATTTTATGATATTTATTAAAATACAAATAATCAAGATCGATACATGGCATTGGCCCGTGCAGAAAGATAAACGGACATTAAAATTCAGGATCTGAGATACCCGTGGTTTAGCGGTGGGAACAGAGGGAAAGAATTTCAGAGATGAATTGGAAATGCAGGATTGCGTCTTTCCGTCATTAATTTCTATATTTAGCGAAATATTTAAAAAAATGAAAAAGAAATATAAATGGGGCATCCTTGCTCCGGGGAAAATGTCGGCAAAGTTTACACGAGCGCTGGAATTGCTGGATAATGTTGAACTATATGCAGTTGGTTCAAGGGATCTTCAGAGGGCAAAAGAGTTTGCAGAAGAATTTGGGTTTCAGAAAGCTTATGGGAGTTATGAAGAGCTGGCTGCCGATAATGAAGTGGATATTATTTACATTGCATCGCCTCATTCATTTCATTATGAGCATACTATGCTTTGTCTGCGTAATAATAAGGCTGTACTATGTGAAAAGGCTTTTGCATTGAACAGCCGTGAGGCAGAAGAGATGATAAAGGAAGCAACTGCTAAGAAGGTATTTCTGATGGAAGCCCTTTGGCCTCCATTCCAGCCAATATATCTGAAGACAAAAGAGATCTTAACGGGAGGCGCTCCGGGGAAATTATTACATCTCGATGCCCGATTTGCCTTTCAGGCTCCTTTCATTCCGGCCGACAGAAAATATAATCTTTCTCTTGGAGGTGGTTCGCTTCTGGATATCGGAATTTATTCGGTTATCGATGCTCTCTATTTTATGGGAGTTCCGTCAGACGTTACAGCAAAAGCACAATTTACCGAGACGGGTTCGGAGGTTTCCATAAGCATTATATTTTCTTATAAAGATGGACGAATGGCAACTCTTTACAGCTCATTCCGGACAGCAGCAGGAATTGGATGTGACCTTTTGTGCGAAAACGGCAATCTTTACTTCACACGGGAAAGGGATATGTCCCAGAGGCTTACTGTTGCCATGAATGGAGCTGAGAAACAGGAATATTCACTCCTGCCGGATGGAATGGGATACCAGTTTGAGGCAATGGAAGTTATGAAATGCCTTGACGAAGGGAAGATACAGAGTGAAATTGTTCCGCTCTCCTTTACCCGTGATCTGATGAAAACACTTGACAGAATCAGGGCTGCCGCAGGGATCGTCTATCCGGGCAGAGATTGACAAAGGGAAACGCCTATGATTATTGGGTAAAAAACCAGGCAAAAGTTATTTAAATGTCAGATCTTAATTCAGATTTAAATGCCGAGGGTGCCTTCTACAGGAAGAAGCTTCTTCTGAATATGATTATTCCGGGGATATTTATTTTTTTTATGTGGCTGGTTAAAATCATTGAAGTGCTTTTTGAAACAGACCTTTCAGGCTTTGGGATTTATCCTTTGACAGCAAGGGGAGCCCCGGGAATATTATTTTCTCCTTTTATCCATGCCGACTTTAAGCATCTGTTTAATAATTCATTACCTCTTTTTTTCCTCGCTCTGGCTCTTTTTTATTTCTATTCGGAAGTTGCTGTTAAAGTTTTTACCTGGACATTCTTTCTTACAGGGATGCTGGTATGGGTCGCAGGAAGGGAAGCCTGGCATATTGGTGCAAGCGGACTTGTTTACGGACTGGCTTCATTTCTCTTTTTCAGCGGGATAATCCGCCGGCACTTCAGGCTAACAGCGTTGTCGCTACTCATAGTTTTTCTTTATGGCTCAATGGTATGGGGCATTTTCCCGGGGATGTATAAGAATGTCTCCTGGGAATCGCATATGCTGGGATTCTTTTCCGGAGTTATCCTGTCGGTTTTGTTCAGGAAGGAGGGACCACAGCAACCGGCCAATGATTGGCTTGATGACGAGGAGACAGCTGAAGCAGGTAATGAAGGGGATGAGATAATGAATGACGAAGAGACCACAGAAAAAAAAAGTTTCATATAAAAAGTTGTTAAAAAACATTAAAAAACTGTAGTTTTTCTAATAGCCCCGGGCATCTGCAGAATTATATTATCATCTTTGCTTTTGGCTGGAAAAGCTGAAAAACCGGCTGTAAAAGGGGTCGTCCTGTATAAAGATAAATGATATTGAAGTTCATATGAATAAAAGGTTGCTATTCTTACTGACAATAATAGTGGGTTCTTTATTAACCCAAAACATATTTTCGCAGGCAGGCGATGTAAAAAAGGATACACTTAGAAAAGGGGCCCTGAATTTCTTTATCGACTGCAGGTCATGCGATATTAACTATATTCGGCAGGAAATCCCTTATGTAAATTATGTAAGAGATACAAAGGAGGCACAGGTTTATTTGCTTATTACAGAGCAGAATGCCGGCAGCGGAGGTCTGCAATATACATATAAATTTCAGGGGCAGGGAATATTCCAGGGGATGAATGATACTCTTACCTTTACCAGTAACCCGGATGAGACTGGTCCTATTATCAGGGAAAAAAAGACCAGTCTGATGAAAATGGGATTAATGAGATATGTGGCAAAAACGCCATTATTTGATGAAATAAAAATCGGTCACAATAGAGAATTAAAAACAGAGGAGGTTACCGACAAGTGGAATAACTGGGTTGTTGAGCTTCAGACAAGTCCGTGGTTTAATGCAGAGGAAACTTACAGAACCTTAAATCTCCACAATTCAGTTGAAATCTCCCGTATTACTCCGGAACTGAAACTGGAGATTCAGGCCGACCAAAGTTTTAACAGGCAGCGGTTTGTTGAAGAAACTAATGATACTACCTATGTAAGAAGCTCAGAATCTATTGATAACCTTATAGTTAAAAGTCTTGGGCAGCACTGGTCAGCAGGTGTTCGATTTGATATAAGTACCTCCACATGGGAAAATTATAAGTTGAATACAGTATTTATGCCGGCATTGGAATATAATCTTTTCCCCTATTCGGAAGCTACACACAAGCAGCTCAGATTCCAGTATAGTGTTGGTACCCAGCTGAGCTCCTATTATGATACTACATTATATAATAAGACAAGGGAGACTCTTTACAAAGAAGGGATCAGGGTTGCATATCAGATTCAGGAAAAATGGGGTAGCATAAATATGTCACTTTACGGATCTCATTATTTCCACGATTTTTCCAAGAATAATTTAGGCATTAACGGATTTGTAAGAATTCGTGTATTCAAAGGTCTCTCATTCTCTGTGAACGGTGGGGCAGGTTATGTTAACAACAGGATAAATCTGGAAAAGGGAGTTCTGTCGGAAGCTGAAAGATTGCTCAGGCTTAAACAGCAGGCTTCAAAATACGTTGCATGGGGAGGCGGAAGCCTAACCTATGTATTCGGTTCCATTTATAATAATGTTGTCAATCCCCGGTTCGGCCAGTAAAAATGTTGAGGCTACAGTTTAGGCAGCAGTCCTCTTCTCCTGATAATCATTTCTAAGTGAAGCAATTTGACCTTCACTGCATTATTGTTATATTTAGCGGATAATTTATCTGTTGAAAATATTATCCATGCACGAACGGTTCCGGTATAAAAACAAAAAAGAAATTATCGAAAAGGCTCATCTCCTTGGGTTTGAATTGCCTTTCACCGACAACATATCTCCGTTACTTCTTCCGGTTGCAACAGCAGAATTTTCCGTCCCGAACCGCTTGGTGGTCCAGCCTATGGAAGGTTATGATTCTGAAGCAGATGGTTCTCCCTCGGAACTGACAAAAAGGCGATACCTCCGATATGCAGCCGGAGGCAGTGGGATGATCTGGTATGAAGCAGTTTCTATCTCTCCCGATGGCAGGTCAAACCCAAACCAGCTCTGGATCAATAAAAAAAATGTTGCTTCTTACTCCGCTCTTAACAATGAGGTGCGAAGGGAGGCAGAAAAAGCAGGAATCAACCCCCTTTTGGTTATTCAGCTTACCCATTCCGGACGTTATAGTAAACCTTCCGGGATACCCCAGCCCCTTACTGCTGTTTCTAATATTACACTTGATAAAGGTTCACCCTATATCCTGTCTGATGATGACCTGAACAGAATACAGGATCAGTATGTTGCATCTGCAAAACTCGCTGCACAATCAGGTTTTGATGCCATTGATATCAAAGCTTGTCATGGATATCTGGTTATTGAATTACTGGCAGCCAGGGCGAGACAGAATAGTATTTATGGTGGTGAAGAGCCGTCAGATAGATTCCGCTTCATGCTCCGGACCATTGACAGAATAAAATCGGAAGTTCCTGGAATATTAATAACAACAAGGTTAAATATTTCTGACCGGTATCAGGGTGGTTTTGGCGTGGATAGCGATAGCAACCCCGATTTTACTGAGCCCCTATTATTGGTTAAGGAGCTTAAAGAGAGAGGGATTTCATTAATAAATTTAAGTATGGGAAGTCCGTACTTTAACCCATATGTAACCCGTCCGTTCGATACCCCTTTGCCCGGGCAGAAGCTTCCGGAAGAACATCCGCTTCTGGGGGTTATTAAAATGATAAATGGTACGGCATTATTTCAGAAGAGTTTTCCGGATTTATTTTTCGTAGGATCGGCATATTCATATCTCAGACAATATGCTCCAAATGTTGGTGCAGCAGTTATTAATAATGGAGATGTCTCATTTATTGGTCTCGGAAGAAGCTCCTTCGCATACCCTTCACTTCCTCTCGATCTCATGATAAATGGACAAGCTGATCCTTCAAAAGTATGTATTACCTGTTCAGGATGCACGCGACTGATCAGGAATCTGCGTCCGGGAGGATGTGTAATACGCGATAGGGAGATTTACGGGAATGAACTTAAAAAACTTATTGCCGATGGAAAGTAAAAAGATCATACTGAACAACTTTACAATTGATTATTACAGCATAAATACTCTTATCATCGGAAGTGGTGCTGCTTCCCTTAATGCAGCGGTTAACCTTCATTCGTTCGGGCAGAAAGATATTGTGATTGCTACAGCAGCATTTGGAGGAGGTACTTCCAATAATGCAGGATCGGATAAGCAGACTTATTATAAACTTTCTCTCAGCGGCGAAGAGCCTGATTCAGTTACCGGAATGGCAAAGGATCTGTTTAACGGGAGATGCATGCATGGCGATATTGCACTTTGCGAAGCTCAGGGATCTGTGCAGTCTTTTATGAATCTGGTAACTCTCGGGGTAAAGTTTCCATTTGATAAATATGGTGGATGGGCCGGTTACAGAACTGATCACGATCGCCGGGCCCGGGCCACATCAGTAGGACCATATACTTCGAAAAGAATGTTTGAGGTTCTTTCGGAAGAGGTTAAAAAAAGAGAAATTCCACTTCTTGACCATCACCATTGTATTGCTCTGATTACGGATGCGGCAGGATCAAAAGTTATTGGTGCCCTGGCCCTGAATACAAACGAAAAAGATTATAAGAAAGCGTTTGTTCTGTTTAATTCAACAAATGTTGTTCTTGGAACCGGAGGTCCTGCCGGGATTTATGAAACATCGGTATATCCGTTATCCCAGAGCGGCTCAACCGGGATGGCTTTCAAAGCCGGGGCAACAGGAATGAATCTTACTGAATCGCAGTTTGGCATTGCATCTCTCAAGTTCAGATGGAACCTGTCAGGAAGCTATCAGCAGGCGATTCCACGGTATATTTCAACTGATCCTTCAGGTAATGATAAGAGAGAATTTCTTAATGATTTTTTCCCCGATATCAGAACTCTTTCAAAAGCCATTTTCCTTAAGGGTTACCAATGGCCATTCGATCCGGGAAAGGTAAGTAATTATGGATCCTCTTATATTGATCTCCTTGTTCACAGAGAAATAAGCGAAAAAGGGAGGAAGGTTTATCTCGATTATACTGAAAATCCGAAGTGGAGAGGTGGAGAACCTTTCTCTCTCGGGAATCTTGATCCTGAAGTAGAGAATTATCTGAAAAATTCGAATGCCTTAAAAAATTCTCCCATAGAAAGAGTTCTGGCGCTTAATGCTCCTGCTGTTGAACTTTATATGGAGCATGGAATTGATTTAACAAAAGAACCAGTCGAGATTGCCGTCTGTGCACAACATAATAACGGCGGACTAAAAGGGGGGATCTGGTGGGAATCAGATCTGAGACATCTTTTTCCTGTGGGGGAAGTGAACGGCTCCCATGGCGTTTATCGTCCCGGAGGAGCCGCCTTGAATGCAGGGCAGGTGGGAAGCTGCAGGGCAGCATTGTATATAAGCAAGAAGTATTTTATGCCCCCTCCTGATGAGGCAACCTTCTTTACCGAAGCTTCAGAAATTACCAGGAAGATTCTTTCTCTTGCAACAGGATGGATCTCTGCAGGTAATGCTGCCGGCAACAAAAAATATCTTTCTGAGATACGAAAGAGAATGTCAGGAGCCGGTGGGATTATTCGTGACAGGACAATCGTGGAAAAAGCTTCCGCTGAAGCCGCTGCCATGCTGAAACTGCTTCCGGGAAAAATCGGTGCGGAATCTGTTGAGGATCTTGCCGATTCATTTCTGTTACTTGACCACTCTATTACCCACTTTGTATATCTTGAAGCAATAAAATCATATCTTGAAAAGGGAGGAAGAAGCAGAGGATCCTATATTGTTACAGATACTGGAAAATCCGGAAAAGATAACATAATGAACAATAATCCAGAGCTTTGTTTGTTTGACAGAGAAGTTGAAAACAAGATTATTGAGATTTCTTACAGGGAAGGAACTGTTAGGACCCATTTGGAAACGGTAAGAGACATTCCAGAGCAGGAGTTATGGTTTGAAAAAGTATGGAAAGATTATATTGAAGATAATTATCTTAATGGTTGACCAAGTCAGCCAAATTACTATCTTTAAAACCGAATTTACTGTAAAACCTGATACCCAATATTTAATGAACAACAGACCTGTAGCCATCATTACAGGCGCTAGCCGAGGAATTGGCAGAGCGGTTGCTATTGCTTTAGCAGGAGAAGGATATGATATTGCTGCCATTGCCCGTTCCACGGATAGTGAAGGAATGGAAAATCTGGGCCCCGAAGTTGAAAAAAGAGGAGCAGAATTTTTCCCTATAGGGATGGATATTTCATGTACAAGCTGTCATAAAGAGGTTGTTTCAAATATCCTTGAGCGATATGGGAGGATCGATATTCTTATCAATAATGCAGGTGTAGCCCCGCTTCAGAGAAATGATGTTCTGAATATGACAGAGGAGAGCTACGAAAGAGTAATGAATATTAACCTTAAGGGACCTGTATTCTTTGCCCAGAAAATTGCAAAAGAGATGATCTGGCTAAAACAACAAATTACAGATTATAAGCCTGTTATAGTTTTTATGACATCAGTTTCATCTGTACTCTCCTCAACAAACAGGGCAGAGTACTGTGTTTCAAAGGCCGGGCTGAGTATGGCCTCAACAGTTTTTGCCGACAGGCTTTCCGGAGAAGGAATTCTTGTCTTCGAAGTGCGTCCCGGTGTTATTCTGACCGACATGACGGCAAAAATTAAGGATAAATACGACAAGCTGATCAGCGAGGGGCTTGTTCCTCAGAAAAGATGGGGATTACCGGAGGATATTGGAAAAGCGGTAGCTTCAATTGCCAGAGGCGACTGGAATTTCTCAACAGGCATGGTATTCGAAATAAGCGGAGGGCTTAATATCCACAAACTCTGAAATCAAATTTATTTATTGCGTATTTGTAAAAGCCATTTGGTTTTTATGTCCGGATTCTGAACCTCAGGTTCTGGTTTTTACTGACTTACTTCCCGAAAACTAAAAATTCCTATTCAGGATAAGCCTATCTTTTCCGGATTTTTCATGAGATATTCAACGAATACTGAACAAAAAGGAACTCCTTAATGTTTCATATTAAAACTTTTAAAAATACAGGTATGAAAAAATCAATTTTGTTTTTAGCTTTTGCAGGGATACTTTTATTGAATGTAAGTGCACAGGAAAAATTAAACGCCGATACAGAAAAATCCAAACTCTCATGGCTGGGTGAAAAAGTAACAGGTCAGCATTCCGGAACGATAAACCTTCAATCGGGCTGGATAAGCTGGAAGGATAATAAGATCGTTTCAGGAGAGTTCGTCATTGATATGGCATCTCTGAAAGACGTTGAGTCTAATGTACGACTTGAAGGACATCTTAAATCTGAGGATTTTTTCGGTGTTGAAAAGTATCCGGTCGCAAAACTTGTCGTTACGGGAAGCACCCCTTTCGATAAAGGAACAGCAGTTGTTAGCGGAACTCTTACCATCAAGGGGGTTACCAATCCGATTGAATTTAAAACAACTACTCAGAAGAAGGAGGATGGTTTATGGTTTTTCACAAACATCGTTGTTGACAGGACTAAATTCAATATTCGTTATGGCTCCGGTTCGTTTTTCGATAACCTCGGCGATAAAACCATTTATGATGAGTTTAAACTGAAAGTGAATCTTTTGGTTAAGTAAAAGAACACGGGTACTTCCTGATAAACAGCTTATTCGGGAAGTGCCACTATTTCAGTATCGCCCTTAATACTGTCAGGATTAAGAATCTCCATGCTGTATTTGTTCTGTAGAAGGAAATCAACCACAAATTTATGACATTCGGGATTATGAGTTGCTACGATCATCTTAGGACGGGAGGATTGAATCACGCTCGTTAATCCTTTAAGTACTTCAATCTCACCTCCTTCAACATCTATTTTAATAAAGCCGGGAGAGGGGAGAGTGTGGTTCTCTACCATTTTACCGATTGATACCTGCCTGATCCGTAATTTCCCATCGCTGGAAATATGTCCGGTGGCAGAACCATGGCCCATATCGAAAAAAACCTCCCCGTCTGTTTCACCTACCGCGGCTTCAAAAAGTGTAACGTTTTGGAAATGATTAATATCCATGTGTTTCCTGAAGAATGTGGCATTCATTGGACGTGGTTCGAAGGCATAGATCGCATCCGATCCCTTATTTATTACAGCAGCTATTGCAGAAAAATATCCGACATGAGCGCCAATATCAAAAAAGACCTCCCCTTCTTTATAATTTTTAAGAAACGCGTCTGTTTTATATACCTCATGGGTGCCCAAAATAAATTTACGACCTGTGGTGGCAATCCATTTTCTACCTACTAATGGCCCGGCTTTTATTTTAACTGTTAACCCGCCAAAGATTATTTTCAAAGCATGTTTAATTTTCATAGATGAGGAATGAGGTTTTGTCTGTTAGCAAAAATATTAAATTAATCCGGAATGTCACCTGAAAATAATTTTAAGGAAATCGCAATATCTCTTGGTAGATTCAGAAATCATAACAATCTTGTAATGTTAATACAAAAATAGTTATGACAACCAATATTACTTCAAACAACAGCCGGCAGAAACTTGTTACTTACGGCTTTTTAGTTCCTTTTATACTGGTAACAAGTCTGTTTTTTCTCTGGGGATTTGCCCACAGCCTTCTTGATGTTCTGAATAAACATTTTCAGGATATTCTGGGAATTACCAAGGCAAAATCGGGTTGGGTGCAGGCTTCACTCTATGGGGGATATGCCGTAATGGCAATACCTGCAGGTCTGATAATGAATCGGTTTGGCTATAAGAGAGGTATTGTTTTCGGATTACTTATGTATGCGGTGGGAGCATTTTTGTTTATTCCGGCAGCACATATACAGACATTTGAGTTTACCCTGTTTTGTCTTTTTGTTATAGCATGCGGGCTGACCTGCCTGGAGACCGCTGCAAATCCATATTCGACTGTACTCGGACCGAAGGAAACCTCCGAACAGCGTCTTAATCTTTCACAGTCATTTAACGGGCTAGGATGGATTGTCGGGCCGGCCATTGGGGGACTTCTGATACTTGGCGGCACAACTGGTTCAGAAACAAATAAGTTTTCTTCAATGACGGTACCTTACATGATTATAGGAATATTGGTTTTACTTGTAGCCCTATTGTTTATGTTTACAAAGATGCCTGAGATTCATGAAGGAGAATTTGATGAGCAGGGAGAGAAGGGAAGTTACAGGGATCTGTTTAAAATAAGCCATTTCAAATATGCCGTGGCTGCTCAGTTTCTTTATGTTGCAGCCCAGACCGGGATAAATAGTTTTTTTATCAATTATGTAACTGAAACGATGCCGCAATTCGGAAATGAGAAGGCAGCATACCTTCTGTCGTTTGGATTTGCATTTTTTATGGCAGGCCGGTTTTCCGGAAGTATTATGATGAGCTGGTTCAAACCAAACCAGATGCTTGCTTTATATGCTTCAATAAATGTGCTGGCAATGATTTTTGTCGTTCTTGGCCTTGGGTGGTTGTCTCTTATTGCTATCTATCTCACATATTTCTGTATGTCAATAATGTTCCCGACAATTTTTGCACTTGGGATTAAAGATCTGGGGGGATTGACCAAGAAAGGGTCGTCGTTGCTTGTAATGATGGTTGCCGGTGGTGCTGTCTGCCCGATGTTTATGGGCTGGATTGCTGATGTCTCAAATATGGCAACAGGGTTTATAGTTCCGCTGGTATGCTTTTCTTTTATTATCTTTTTCGGATTGAAAGGATATAAAGTTAAAAATGAGACTACTGAATAGGTGAGATTGCAGCCTTTCAGTATTATTTTTGTTTTATTATTAATGGAACAGAGGCTTCACCTGTTTTGCCATCGGAGGTTATCCCTTCAATATTAATAGTAAAATCAGCTGACTCATCCGATGTATAAAACTCAATTTCTGTTCTTCCATCTTTCATGGTATGCAGATCAGCTCCCCAGTACAATGTATTCCGGAAATCGGGGATATGACTGTTTTTCAATGAATCTGTACTGTAATCGGGAGAATAAAAATTCCTCTGAATCTGGCATGCTTCATATACCTGCCTGAAAGTCAGATTATCAGAATCAATTGCACTCAGATTACCCTTTTTTGTGATAAAACTTAAAACCCCGTCAAAAATATAATTCGAATAGAAATATCTAAGGTTAGTTATCTCAACCATTTCTATCTCTCTGGAATTAATATTTAAAACCTTGTCAAAATCGTAAACAGGTACTCCGTCAACCAGTACCAGAGGTTTATTTTCAAAAGGCCGGGTGAACTTGTTCAAAAGTTTAATTCCATATTTACCGTCCTGTTTAAAAGTATAAACACTTGGTATAATCTCTTTTATTGCCTCCCGGACAGAAGTAAGCTCAATATATTCCCCCATTTGTACCATTTTCTCAGCCTTACCATAGAAATCGGGGATCTCGCTTATGGGAATTGAAACCATCTTTTGCCGGAATGGCTCATAGATATTATTGATCTGCATGCTGATGACAGCATTATTTAACTCTCCTATTTTACTGCTGTCAGGGATGAATTCTTCAGGCTGATATTTTGTGAATGTATCGGAAAATGGCTGTTTGAGCTCTATATAATATCCTGTGATCTCCTGTGATAATGGCTGGATTACTATTTCACTCAGGCCGGCTTCTTTTATCACAAAGTTAAACTCTCCCTTCTCATCTGTTTTTCCGAACTGACACCTTGCAGTTTTTCCGACCCACGAAATTGATATATCAATATTCTTCATAGGTTCTCCGGTTGTTTTCAGCCTGACGAAGCCCTTGATAAGATGCCCTTCCAGTTCGGGCAGATAATTATGTCTGGCATCGGGAGAATTCAGGATATTCTTCCAGTTGAAATCTTTGTTTTTGTATGAAATAAGGTAATCATTAATCTGATTTACACTATACTCGTTTATATTATTCCCCGGAATACTTGTCAGGCTGGACCTTTTTAAATAGGTTATTCCTGAAGGAGCGGCGACAGCCTGTTTTGCAACTGAAACTGACAGGTCTGTTTCCACCGGGTTTCCTGCCATATCGGAGGCTGAAATAGTCAGTTTCACCTTTTCTCTTATCGAATACTCCGGTTTCTCAAGGGTTACCGTATACTTAATGTGCTCATTATTTTCTTTATACACCGACCTTTCTGCAATCTTGATTCCATTTTCATCAATAACAAAAAACTGGGAGAGGCCGTCAGGAAACTCATCCCGGGAAATTGTTATTATGCTGTCGCTTTGCAGGTTAATCTCTTTGATATAGGATATTATTCCTCCCGATAAAATGAGAAAATTGAATTTCTGATTTGAGGTGAAGAGGTCTCTGCTCTTTTCTATTTTAGCCTTGTAGGCCGACTTATCATCACTCTCTGAAACACTTAGGGTAATACCGCTGTTACTGATTCCGGGAAGTGAGATCTTTTTGTTTGAACCGTCGCTACCTTTAAATGAGAGAAACATTTTATTGCCTGCTACCGGAACAACTGTAACTGTACCTGAACCATTGGTTCCCGTCTGCACAAAACTTACGGTATCGCCCCGGCTGTCTGAAACAACACCCTGCATCGGGGCAGCGATTCCGGATTTATCGAGACTTCTGATTCCGATTCTGCTTTTTATCCCGGCAACCAGAGTACCTCCCTCGGGAAAAAAAAGGAGAGTATCAGCAATCTTTCTGTCGGAAGGGAGATTAATATGACTGATATCCTCAAAAGGGTTTATTACAGAAATGGTTTTATGAAAGAATTGATTCACTGACCAATTCTGCATCCAACTGGTATAGGCGCGAATTAAATAATTTCCTGAGCTTATATTATCAGGAAGTATAAACCCGGAAGAGCCGGAAGCATCATCACTCTTTATTTTCAGCTGTTTCAGAGGAAAGTTGTTTTTATCAAGTAATTCGACATAGATGACTTTACTTATATTACCCGGAGTATGAGTCAGTCCATTCATTTTAAAGACCTTAAGCCAGACCTGTTCGCCGGTAACATAAATGTCCCGATCGGTACTTAAATAAAGTTCCTCCTTTAAGTTTTCATTATTGAATTCTTCAATCTTTTCATTTAATTGCTGAGAGAATAATTGCTGGCCTGAAAGAATGCAGAATATAATAAGGTAGCTGATATTCAGAACCAGTGATCTGTTGCTGATGAGCAAGTTATATTTTTTTATTTGATAAAACATATTATTCGAATTCTTTCCAGAAATCTGGTTTCTTAATTGATCCGGTTAACTCACAATCGGCACATTCCTGGGTCGAAAATACCAGTTTTTGAAGTGTAAAGGTTCCCGGCACATATATCGGTTCAACAAAAGAATAAGCTGAAGAGGTGCAGAATATATAGTAGAGACGGTTCCAGGTCATCTTTTCCCCCCAGGGCGTTTCATAATCTTTTGGTTCCCTTACTATTCTTTCGCAGGGATACTGATAGCTAGGAAGATTTAATCCTTCAAGCTCTTTGTAGACAATATTCTTCCTTTTCTGTTTCATCCCTGAAACCTGAAAGTAACCCAATACCTTTTCTTCAGGATTACTGACATTAAAGATATTACTTTTTACCGGGAATGGTTGTTTTGCAAATATGTCTCCGCCGCTATCGTTGACCTTTTTTGTATTATCCCAGAAGTCGTACTCCTGTCTGGATATAGAATACTGTTTTATTAGAATACTGTATTGAATCAACAACCGGTCTGACTTTTCTGAGGCAAGGAAAAATATTGGTTCTTTTTCAATCCGGGAAGGCTGACCCGCATATACCTGATGAATCATTACCTCATTTGATTTTCTGGTTCTCCAGCAATATTCTTTTATTACGTTAACCGGGAGGATTGTCGTATCATCAATATAATTATATCGCTTTGTATTTGGCAGTTTAAATTTCCAGGTCTCTTCATATTCCCAACGGTAGAAGTTGTTGTCGCCTGAACCTTCAGAATCGACAGAAATCAATATCCCTTCCTGGTTTTCAGTACCATTGTTGAGTATTTTCTGATCCCGGGTGTAGGATATATTGTCAATGTCGGGGACCGGTTGCATCAGGCAAGGGTCTGATTTGTATTCTTTTCCATCCGGTGTTAAAATATTCAGAAAATAAGTTTTCCCAACAATTGCCCTGAATCGGGTGCTGTCTGTTTTATATATTCCGTTGCCTTTATTATTCAGGTAGTTAAGGTTGTTTTCCCCATCAGAAATAAATACCGTGGCATCTGAAACAGGATCAGGGATAGCCGTTTGTTCCTGTATTGTTCTTGAAAGCTTTACGGAATATGAAGTATTTGCATCAGTTATCATACCCTCAACAACTAAAAGAGATTCATATCCTTCCAGTTTCGGACTATAGGGATCGATACACATGCAAAGAGCAAAAACAGCAATGAGAGTTATTATAGAACGTGGCCCCGCTTTTAACATGGAGCAATTATTGTTTATTTATCATATCAATCTGCCAAATTTAACCGAATGTCAAAAATAATAATAATAATACATAATAAAGCTGATAATTTATGAAAGTGGCAGAAGATTTTTCTCAGATCTGAATTTCGCTCAGAATCTCCCTCTTTTTCAAGAACAGTAGTGAAAAATTTTAATAAATTTACTTGTTTAATTATAATCTGTTACCAGATAAGCTAAAGGCATAACAAGGTTTAAAAGCATTTAAATCACAATGCGGAATTACAGATGGTAAAAAAATTCTGCAAAAAAGAAAGGTTAGTTAGTGCTTCCGGCCATAATAATTTGTTATTTCGTAACATGAAAACCTGTTTCGTAATTTATATTGTAAAACGTCTGTTCCCTTTTCTTCTTTTACTGGTATCATTGCCTTCAGCCGGTCAGAAGGGGAATATTTATAAATATAATTCCACAGCAGTTTCCCGCGAAAAAAGAGTAAGCTCGCTTTCAGACCGGCAGAAAGAGTTTATTATGAATTCGTATTATAAAAAATTGTATACTCCAATGGATATGATCAATGGTAAGGAGTATGAATCTTACTATATCCATAGCAAGTATAAACCTCTTTTTTTCCCAAATATTTACCATACAGCTTCTGTTATCACCAAAACCATACGTTATAATAATATTAACCTTTTGTTCGATACCTTCTTAGGCGAGATTATTTATACCGATACAAGCCGTGCCTTCAATTTCAAGTACCCGCAGATAGCACTAAACAGCAATTATATAGACGGATTTATTTTCTTCTCTGAGAATGACAGTCTGGTTTTCAGAAATTTCAGATTACCTGAGTGTACAGGAAAAAATCTGAAAGAGGGCTATTATGAGGTCGCATATGAAGCAAAAAGCAGATACCTCATTAAGCATGCCTCTAAAGATTATGAAAGAGATGGTTTAACGGAATACAAATATACCCCTCTGAATTTAATCAGCATTGGTGATGATTATTATAGAATAGATAGCAGGAAAAGTCTTTTCCTTCTTTTTGGTAAAAAAGCCACAGATGTTAAGGAGTATCTGCATAAATCAGGAATAAAAGTCAAAAAGGCTGATAAGAAACAGATGATAAGCATTTTAAAATTTTATGATTCTCTTCCCGGAGCGGAATAATACTGGAATGAAAAAACTACTTCATATATTACTTTTTGCCTGCATAATAAGTAATGCACAGTCGCAGGATAATAAACTTACCCTTCAGTTTAAAAGGATTGTTTTTAAAGATCTTGTTGATACCATTGAACGCACCGTTCCGCTGAAAATTTATTATTCTGACAACTGGGTCGATACTCTTTTTCTGAATATTGATACTAAAAATGACTCTGTATCAGGTATATTTAACAAATCCATTACCAACAAAGGGCTCTCTTTTATAATAACAGATAATAATAAAGTTATTCTTTCAAAAGGGTTTACAATAAAAACCAATTTCCGGAAAGAGTATCTCGAATATCTCAAAAAAAACCTTACCCACCCCGATACGGTTAATTACGCAAGGTCAGCTCCAAAAGAAGATGAAGGGTTGGTTAATGATGAATATAAGGTATTTAAGATAGGGAACCCTTCGGGCATAATTAAGGAAGGCAATGTCTTTATTTCAGGAACAATAACCAACCCGGTTACAGGAGATCCTTTGCCCGGAGTGATTGTTTTTGTCGGAAAACTTAAAGCAGGTGCAGTAACGAACAATGTTGGCTATTATTCACTGGAACTTCCAAGGGGCCCCTATCAGATTGAATACAGGATGGTGGGTTTGAGGCAGACAATCAGGAATGTGGTAATATATTCAGATGGCATACTTGATGTGGAGATGTCTGAAAGAACAAATCAGCTGAATGAAGTCATTGTTTCAGCTAACAGGGAAAACATTGTCAGGAATGTAAGAATGGGAATAGAAAAGATAAATATAAAAATGCTGAAGCAGATCCCAATGGGAATGGGTGAGGTGGATGTATTTAAAAGTTCATTGCTCCTGCCGGGAGTCCAGTCTGTCGGAGAGGCTTCGAATGGGTACAACATCCGCGGAGGCAGTGCCGATCAGAACCTCATCCTTCTTAACAGCGCTCCTATAATAAATCCTTCCCACTTCTTTGGATTCTTCTCCGCATTTAACTCAGATATAATTGAAGATGTAACCCTTTATAAAAGCGGCATCCCTGCCAGGTTTGGCGGGAGAGTATCGTCTGTAATGGATATTGCGCTGAAGGAGGGTAGTAAAGAGAAGTTTAATGTCAGTGGAGGTTTTAGTCCCCTCACCGGACGGCTGATGGTTGAAGGACCTATCGTAAAAAAGAAAAGCTCATTCATAATATCCTCAAGGGCAACATACTCTGACTGGATACTCGGATTGCTGAATAACATCCAGCTGCAAAAAAGCAGTGCAAGCTTTTACGATATGCAGGGGCTGTTGACATTTGAGCCTAACGAAAAAAACTCAATCACTCTGTCCGGTTATGTAAGCAATGATAATTTCGATTACTATAAAGAGAGCGCAATCAGTTACAGGAATCTGGCCTCCACACTTAAATGGAGACATATCTATAACTCCAGATTCTCTTCTCAGTTTTCCGCTATAATGAGTAATTATAATTATCAGCTTAATTCTGTGCAGGATTCCGCAGCTTTTTATTTACTGAATTACAAACTTGACCAGAGAATACTCAAAGCTGATTTCACCTACAGGCCGGCTGAGAACCACAAACTTGATTTTGGACTTGATGCCATCAACTATTCTCTTCTTCCGGGTAATCAGGAACCTGTTGGAGATTTATCAAAGATCAGTCCTAAAAAGCTGGAAAGGGAGGAAGCTCTGGAGCCGGCACTTTATTTGAGCGATGAATTCGATGTCTCTCCCAGAGTTTTGATTTCAGGAGGCTTACGGGTTACATTATTTACTTCATTCGGCCCCAGCACCAGGCTTATTTATACCGGAAACAGCCCCAGAACGCTCGATAACATTATTGATACAACCTATTTCGGTAAAGGAAAGATCCTGCAGATTTACCCCGGACTTGAATTCAGATTCTCTTCACGGTTTGTACTTACGCCCGATCTCTCTCTTAAAGCAGGTTTTCAAAGAAATTACCAGTATCTGCACATGATCTCCAATACAACATCAATGACCCCTACAGATATATGGAAGTTGAGCGATAATTATATCACACCCCAGCGTGGAGACCAGTTCTCTCTGGGAATCTACAGGAATATGAACAGCAAAGCAATAGAAACATCTGTAGAGACATACTATAAGATATTAAAAAATATTCTTGATTATAAAGGCGGTGCAGAACTGCTTATGAACGATCATCTCGAAACGGATATCATAAATGGGAACGGTAAGGCTTATGGGGTTGAAGTGATGGTAAAAAAGCAATCGGGAATGCTGACCGGATGGGTAAGTTATACATATTCAAGGGTTTTATTGAAAGTTGATGGTCAGTTTGAAGAAGAAAGAGTAAACGGAGGAAGATATTTTCCTGCCAATTTTGATAAGCCCCACGATCTGAAAATTGTTGCAAATGCGAAACTCCTCAGGAGAATTAATTTTACAACGAACTTTGTTTATAATACCGGAAGACCCATAACTTACCCAGTTGCTTATTACAATTTTCTGAATGTTAACAGGGTCTTTTATTCCGACAGAAACGAATTCAGGATTCCGGATTACCTCAGACTCGACCTTGCAGCCACAATAAACGGAAACCTGAAGCTGAATAAACTTAACCATTCTTCCTTAACCTTTACAGTTTACAATGTTCTGGGGAGACGAAATCCATATTCTATATTCTTTAAAGTTGAAGATGGTGTTGTTAAAGGATACCAGATGTCAATTTTTGGTCAGCCGATATTTATGATTTCTTATAATTTCAGGATTTTAGGTAATGCCACAGGTGATTTTTAGGCACTACTGGTAAGGGTTATTCAAGAATCCCCATCTGAAGCAAAATGGTCTGACCCTGACCTTTGACTATTGATGAATTGGTCGGTAAGTCAGATAATCATTTTATATTTTTTTCTTATTTAATCGAAAAGTATCGCTTACTTTTAGCTGCAATTTTATCAGACTACAATAAGGTTTCATTTTAGTAATTTAATCAGGGAGGTTTTATGAAGTATTCAGGCGGATTTCTGCAATATGCAATTATATCGGGATTACTGTTTTTTTGCAGTAGTATAAATGCCGAAAACGAAATAAAGGAGAACACTCCTGAAACTAAAAAGGCGCCTTCACAACCTGTTCATATTGAATATATTGACGCTACGCATCCAGATGCCGGTGTTATAGAAATTCCGGTTGTCAGGGTTAGTGTTTCAGGCATCACCAGGATAACGGCTTATCGTAATGAGTCATATCAGGTTGTTATTCATGAAATAGACAGGGGAACTTTTACAGAAATTAATGGTGAGGTTGAATCCCTTGGCCAGGCAAATTCATGTCTTACCCTTAGAGTTGGTTTCCCTTTCAGCGGTGACAACTGGAAATGGTTCCGTGGTTTGGATAAATCAGAGCTGATGCAGGAAGGCCGGGGCTATTATGATACAATAAGTGTGAGTACCCTTATGCCACCGGCAGGTGCCTTTAACGGGAAGGATCTTTCTGATGGAGGATATGGAGATGCTGTCGGGCAGGGAACGATGTCATTTTATCCGCTTTGTGCCATTGGTATCGACGGCAAAGGGAAAGGCCTGGGAATAGATATGTCTGTTCCTGCGGTGTATCGTCTGGGCGCCGACCTGAGGAAGGGATTAATAGCTGAGTTCGATCTGGCAACAAGTCCGCTTACAAAAAAGTTTCCAAACAGGGCTTTCTTTAAACTGAGCCGTTTTGATTTTAATCCGGAATGGGGAATGAGAGCAGCATTGTCAGAATATTATTCAATATACTCCGAAGCATTCAAAAAAAGGGTTGTAAATGAAGGAATCTGGCTCCCTTTTACCCCGCTTCGTTCAATCCCTGACTGGAGCGAATTTGGTTTTGCATTTCATGAAACTTCATACGGCGGTTCTGATATGAAAGATGGCAAAAAAATGTCCAATATCCTTTCCGATAAGGAGACAGGGGTCCTTAGTTTTCAATATACCGAGCCTTGGGATATCCAGTTGCCAATAAAGACAAAAAACATATCCTATGACACCCTTGTATCTGAAAAAATGATATCCAAAGGCCATCGGGCCTATCTGGATATAAGTGCGACTGAAGATAAGAACGGTCTCTGGCAAACGAGGCGTCTCGAAACGCCATGGTTTAAAACCGGCTGGGCCGTAAGCATTACAACTAACTGTGATCCTGACCTGTCAGGGTTTAACAGATATCAGTATGTTCTGGACCATGAAATCAGTCCTGCACGAAAGCTGAATGCCGATGGAATATATTTTGATTCGATGGAATGGAACTGGCATCACGATCTGAATTACCGTGAAGAACATTTCGCATATACCGATTATCCGCTTACTTTTTCCAGGTCGGTGGCGCGGCCGGCTATCTGGAATTTTACATCAGAATTTGAATTTATGAAAAAAATTGCCGACGAGATGCATTCTCAGGGTAAGCTGGCAATGGGAAATGGTCATGGCTGGAATCCGTTCGCTGCAGCTAATCTTGATCTTTTCGGAGCGGAACTGAGCTGGTATTCTTCCGGAGATCATAATACAGAAGCACTTGATTTCAAGCGTGCTATCTCTTTTCAAAAACCTATTGTTTTTCTTTTGAACGAAGGGTTAAACGATAAAGCATTTAACGAGGCCCCATATTCAGGTTATGTGGTTTATTTTGAAAAATTGATGGCTTACGGCTTTTTTCCCTCTTTTTTCAGCGTCGACGCTTCAAGTGATCCCTATTGGCAGGATCATAAGAAAACTGAGATCGGAAAACCATTCTTCAAAAAATATATACCTATCATTAAACAGATTGCCTCTGCCGGGTGGGAACCCGTTACTCTGGCTTCCGGCAACCCCCCCTCAATAAGAGTAGAGCGGTTTGGTAATGCAGACAAATTGTTTTTTACTGTAAGGAATATTGGGAATGATGAAGTTTCATGCAATATCCTGCTGAATATTAAGGAACTTGGTATTACGGGAAAATATTCAGCTAATGAAATGGTTGGCGGGCAGGAGGTGAAAGTTGAAAAAAATCGCTTATATTTAAAAATCGCGGCAGGGCGGACTCAGGTAATAAGTATAACATCTGAAAATAAGGATAAATAAACCTGAGTTCGTTTGAAAGGGAATTGGTTTGATATAATTGATTTTCACATCAACAGTTGATAAATGAAACAGATGACAAGAAGGGAACGGCTTACAGCAACACTCAAAGGAGAAGCTGTTGACCGTCCGGCAGTAAATTTTTACGAGATAGGAGGGTTTCTGGTAAATCCAAACGACCCCGATGAGTATAATATTTACAACTCTCCTTCGTGGCAGCCGCTTTTGGATCTGGCTGAAAACCACACAGATATTATAAGGTTGGTAAGTCCGGTACGTGCACAGTCGCACTTGTCGTGGGACGGAAGCTCAAATGTTGGCATCCGGAGCCAGTATGTTGAAGAAAAAACATGGGAAGAGAACGATAGTCGTTTTACAAAACAAACCTTTAAGATTGGCAGTAAAAGATTAACTACTCTTACCCGCCGTGACAAGTACCTCGATACCGTATGGACAGTTGAATATCTTCTGAAAAACAGAGATGATGTTGAACTATTTCTGCAGCTGCCCGATGAAATATTTGACGAAAATATTGACATAGTCCATCTTGAAGAACAGGAAGCCAGGCTGGGCGACAAAGGTATTGTTATGGTCGACACAGAAGACCCGGTTTGTGCCGTGGCAGCTCTGTTTAATCTTGAAGATTTCACAATATTCGCCTATACAGAACAGGCGCTTTGTCATAAATTGCTTGAAAAGCATGCCCGTTACATTCATAAACGCACCCAAAAGGTAGCAAAAGAATTTCCCGGACGGTTATGGAGGATATATGGACCGGAGTATATTACCGAACCATTCCTTCCAGCTCCTTATTTCGAGGAATATGTTGTTCGATATACCGGACCAATGGTAAAAGAGATAAAGAAATATGGAGGGCTGGTCCGGATTCATGCTCATGGCCGGGTAAAAAATGTACTCGATTATATTGTAGAAATGGGAGCCGATGCTACCGATCCGATCGAACCGCCACCACATGGCGATGTGGAGCTGAAATACTTAAGAGAGAAATACGGGAAGCAGCTGGTGCTGTTTGGGAATATAGAAATTGCTGATATTGAAAGTATGCCATCTGATCTGTTCAGGAAAGTTGTAAAACAGAGTATTGCAGACGGGATGGCAGGTGAAGGAAGGGGTTTTGTCCTTATGCCAACCTCTGCACCTTACGGCAGAACTATTTCCGAGAGGACATTCCGGAATTATCAGATTATGGCAGAAGAGGCAGGGGCTATTTAATGCGGATCTTATATAACCTGAACCCATATAACAGGAAATAGAGATATACCGGCAGCAACATCCAGTATGCCTGCTGGTAGGATGAAAAGTGGTCTTTCAACAGACCAAGAAAAGGAGGTGCCAGACCACCTCCGGCAATGCCCATAACCATCAAAGAAGAGCCGGCTTTTGTAAATTTTCCGAGATCGGCCAGTGCCATCGGCCATATTGCAGGCCATATCAGGGAGTTGGCAAGCCCCATGACTGCTACAAAATAAATTGAAGAGGTACCTGGAAGGAAAACAATCAGCAACGATGAAGCGGTACCAATAAATGAACAGATTAACATCGCATTGATCTGGGATATAATCCGTGGTATTAAGAATATCCCAATAAGATATCCGATAACATAGGCTGCCGAGGTATATCCGGCAAATTTTTCAGGAGATGGCAGCCCGATTTCAATTGCATAGTCATTTATTGAGGTTAGAGCAATCATCTCAACGCCGACATATAAAAAAATTGCCAGTGCCCCTAACATTAAATGAGGGAATTGAAGGATACTGGTTTTACTATTTGCAAAGACGGAACCATTTTCTGGTTCATTTTCATCTTCCCCGGCTGCTTTTACCTCTGGAAGGGGGGCAAAATAGGAAAGAGCCCCGAGAAAAACCAGAATACCTGCAATGACATAAAAAGGGGCAATAGCATCATTCAGCCGGACATTGGCTGTATCCATAAAAAGTGCCAGTACAACAGGAGCCAATCCCAACGAAAGCTTATTGCAGATGCCCATTATGCTTATCCTTTGTGCAGCACTCTTTTCGGGGCCTAAAATTGTAATATATGGGTTAAGAGCTGCATTCAGAAGAGTCTGGCCAATCCCGTTTACAAATAGTGCAAATAAAAAGAATGGGAAACTTATCCATTTGGCGGCAGGAACAATCAAAAGCATTCCGAGAGCCATTAAAAGGAATGAAACGACCATCGATTTTTTATAACCAATGGACTTCAAAACCTTACCTGATGGAATCCCAAAAATCACAAATGCAGAAAAAGTAGCCGTTGTTACAAGGTACGACATTGCTGAATTGATATTAAAAGCAGCCTTAACAAACGGAACAAAGAATGCATTTATACCTACAGCAAAACCCAGTATGGAGAACAGGGACGCAATAATTATCATTGGACGCACAAAACTTTTCCACCTGGAGTTTACTTCACCGTTCATCATATATAGATTTTAATACTGTTTGAAGATCGTTGCTGCACTATTTTTCGTTACGCAGCTTTTCTCCATATTGTTCCCAAAGCTCCTTTGCGAGCAGAATTGAATTTCCGGAAGGTACTGATATAATATTTTCTTCACGAAGGTTAACCCAATTATCTTCCCATAACATTATATTTTTCTTGAAATTATCGTAATCAACTTTTTCTCCCCCTGTTATTTCTGCCCTCATCGACTCAAAAAACTTCTCCCATCGTGGCAGATAATAGCTGCTGTACATTCCTGCCCAGTCTTTTAGTGCATATCCATAGAGAACACGGCCACCCCATGTTGTAATAATTGCTTTTGCATTCCATTCATATAATTGTTCTTCCTTAGCATTTGTTGCACGTTCGCGGCTGTCTCCAATCCATTTTCCAAATAAAAATTCTTCCCTGGTGTTCATTAATTGCTCAAGCTTTTTGGAAAGAGTGATAAATTCGTTTACCGATTCATCAAATTTCTTAATGTTTTTATCCTTGTAGCTGGTTGTTATATTAAACAGGAGATGACCACTATAACGTCCAAAAACCTGCCTGAAGAGGTTTACTATATCAAATTGATAACCATCATTGTCTTTTAATAAATCAGCAGCTTTAATAAGACTTTCTGCTCCTGAAACTGAGGCTTCCGATGGATGAATGTCATTAATTACAAACATTGGCCTGTTTGTAATTGGATTATTTTCAAACAGTTCGCTTCTGGTATAATAAAATTTAAAAAGTGAGTCCCATCCATTTACTATATCCTTGTTTATAATGCCGTACCTCGATTTCAGATATTTTCTTTTCCACTGGTTCAGATCAGGCACTCCGGTTTCCCACATCATATCTGCAACAAACTCATACACAACAGGATTGTAATCAAGACCTTCCATCATAAGGCCCATTCCAGATAATTTTCCTTTCTCCGGGCTTGATAAAACTTTTTCATAGTTATCGTGGATCTGAGTCAGTCCGCCATGCATACTTACATTGTCTCCGAAATTCTGGATTACCGACCAGATCCATTGCTTGCCATACCATCCGTTATGTTTATACCAGCCGGTATAAAACCACGATTCCCCCATCAGCTCAAGTGCTATCATGCGGCTATCGGGAACTCCGTCAAAGTATGCTTTTGTCCTTTGCGTATTCCAGAAATCAAGCTCTTTGAAAGGCCAGGTTTGAATAATCCATTTCCCTTCAGGATCGGCCTTGTCAATACCTGAGAAGATTTTTTTACTCATGTTTCTCAGATATGCCGTATCTCCAATGGCGGGTTTCATTTCAATAAACTGATCAATTGCATAGAGGTGGTCGGTCCCATATTCCTTTGTCAGTTCAGAAATAAAATCTTCACCGATTTTTGTAAATGCCGGCTCTTCCCAGTCGAGGAGAACTGTTTTTTGGAAATCAATCCATGTAAGGTTTGAATATTTTAGTTCAGGATTTTTCTTTGCAAAAGCAGAGGGGACATGGCCTGTAAAGCCCTGTAGAACAGGAGTCATACCGAGACCACGCTCGCGGGCGAGAATTTTTTTCTGAAGTAATCTTTCATTTTCAATCCAGGTCTGTGGCAAAGGACCGCCAAAACCATAGATGCACCCCATTCTGCCAAAGGCATTGTATGCCGGGCCAACAAAAAAATCTTTCAGGTCGTCTTCCGACAATCCGTATTTTTTGTAAACCCGCTGCCAGATTATCTCCTGACCCATCGGAGCAAGTGGCATATTAATTCCGTTCATTGCCATCCAGTCAATCATTTTTTCCCACTGATCCCAATCCCAGAAAGCCATGGAATATGAAAAGGTGCAATAATTGAAAATATACCTGTAGAAACAGGGTGAAACTTTTCTGATTTTCTCAAAATCAAGTGGCAGGTCGCCCGATATTTTCAGATTCTCCACACCTCTCCAGTTGTAAACAGCATTGCAATAATTTTTCAGGTAATAGTTAAATCCGCTGCAAATGGCAACTCCTGATGAACCACTGATAACGATTTTCCTGTTTCGTGCCTCAATTTCAAAGACATCATTTGAACCCTCTTTTTCGATCAGTTGCAGCTTAAACTGTCCGGCATAATCTGGTAAAACTCTCTGAATAAGATTTGCCGCTTCATCAATCTGTTTGTTTCCGCTGTTTTTACAACCAGAGAGCAGGGAAACAAGCACTATTATCGGAATGATACCGGCAAGAGGAAATTTTCTGGACATGACATTTTATTTAAAGATTACAAACTGATAAGTATTCGGTATCTTCTCATCATGTTATCAAAGTTACAATTGTTTGACTATAGTGCAAGATATTATATTGCTGCCGGGAAATAAGCCGGAGCAAAAGGGGGGCATTTAATCTGAATTCAGTTGATTATTTTCAGGTCTCTGAAAACGTTCTTTACAAAGTCTATTCTGAAATTTTCTGGTAAATCATCATATTTATTCACAATAATATTCATTGCAAACAAATAAGTTCCCGATTTGGTCTCAAGGAAACCAACATACCAGCCAATTACTTTTCCATTCAGGCAGTTACCTGTACCTGTTTTGCCATACAGTTTATAATCATCCGTTGATTCATAAAGCATAATATCCTTTACGGTTTGAATTGACCGCGGTGAAAATCCTGATAAACTATTATGGTACAATTTATTGAGAAAATCAATCTGTTCATTTACGGATATCAGCAAAGAGCCACAAAGCCAGAATCTGTCAATTCCGCCTGACAGGTCATTATTGCCATAGTTAATCAGATTGATATATTTTCTCATCCTTTGTTCCCCGATCCGGCGTGCAGATTCCTGATAATACCAGACGCAGGAGTAGCTGAAAGCTTGTTTCAAAGTCAAATCGCGGAACCAGTTGCGATATGGATTTGTTTTTAATAAAGCTGGATCCCGGGGATGCAGAATACTGTCATATCTGATTACAAAAGCTGAATCACCAAGCACCCCCGTTTCAAGTCCGATCAGGGAGTTTGCTATCTTAAATGTTGAGCAGGGAGAGAAGCGGGTAGCGCAAAGTTCAGGATTGTATAGAAATTTTTTTCCGGTCTTCAGTTCCAGAATACTAAATCCACCGGTAAACCCGGCGTATTGTTGTTTTAAATCAATCAGCTCAATATTATCCTTTGATTTCTGTGCAAACGAATCAAAGGAAAGGCATATTATAATGTATAATATCAAATACCTCATCGGTGAGCGGTTTTAATACTGGTCATTGCCGCAGTGGTTAAATGCGGTGTGTTCCGGGAAGCAAATTTAGATTTCTTCCTCTGTATTTCCCAGAATTATTTCTTAAAAAGTTCGGGATTTCTGAGGAATCCGGTAATCCAGACATGAATAAGTACAACTGAAGGCATTAAAATGCTTAAGCCGCTGGTCATATGAATAATTATTGCACCTCCCATATAAGCGCTAAGCAGCAAAGTTCCATAAATATTTGTTCGGGGGAACAGAAACAGAAGTGCAGAGGTGACTTCACCTATGCCAATAATAATTCGCCAGTTTTCCAGATGCATCTGCCCCATTTGTTCAGGGTGTAAAAAAAGCTTACCTGCTGAGCTGAAGCTGAATAGGGCGGTTAATAAACCAGCAATAACCCAGGCTGTAATTTTCCGGGATTTGGAAATTTCTGTGGTTGACATAATACTTTGATTAAAAGAATAATAATGATTGAATTGATTTTAAGGAGAAACGGAATTACCGGTAATTTTGTTCAATTAAAATAAATTTTTTCCGGAATAAAGTTTCTAATTTGAGGCTTCTGTGTTACTATAGAGGAGATAGTATAAAGTTTTTCCTCTATTTTCTCATTTTGAGCCAGACAATGAAACCTGAAATAAGGATAAAGAGAACAAATAAACCAGTAATAGGTACAATAAGCACATAAAAGTCTCCAATTATTGAATGATATATTCGACCTGTATGAATTTCCAAAGCTACGTTCCATAATGATACAGGTGACTCACTGATAATATTTTCGGGTAAAACGGCAAATTTTTCTGAGCCATTGATGTTTGTTGCACCCATGTTATAATCGAAAAAATATTCCTGGTTTTTATAATCATTAGTAAACCCTGAAACTAAAAAATCACCAATAGGCCTGCTATTCGCTGAGGGAGGGTAATATTCTTGTTTCTTAATATAGTCGAAGACCTCACCAGTCTGTGAGTTCCATAAGAAAAGTCCTTCAAAAGAGCCTACGAGATATTCATATGGTTCAGACTTCTCAAGAACTGTTACTCCCATAATACTTGCCGGTGGTTGAAATTGGAATTTTTTGAGTTCAGTTTTAAAATTATCATCGGAATAGTAAAAGCCATCCATTGTTGCCACTATCAGCCTGTCAATTTCCTGATCGTAATAAATCCTTCGTAACTGATCAAACCAAGGGTTAGGAGTGGAAAGTTCCGTAAAAGGGATTTTGCCAACTTTGGAATTTCCAATAAAGGCTAAAAGAGGAGGACGTAAGAACATACCGGTAGTAACATTTAAAATCAGAATAGCTAAAGTGATCCATCCAAATTTATTATGCCATTTAATATTCCAGCGGGTTGAGTTTTTTAATTTTACTTTAACTTCGGGAGGGTTATTCCTTTTCTTCAGGATTATTTTATTTACAAAAATTATAAAGCCGGTTATTGTGAGAAAGGCAAAAACAAGGCCTGCCAAATCGACAATTATCTTGCCAGCTATCCCATAAATTTCACCACTATGAATGACCCATAAGGTTTTAAAGAGCCCTGTTTTGTTATCATAATTTTCGGGAGGAGGCAGTTGAGAAACACTAAAATGGGAGAGATCAATGCTCTTTAATAAAGAAGAGCGTGTTAAAATAAATATGGAATCCTGTTTTTGAATAATATCTATAATGGTTTTTTCTTTAACAGGCAATGCTACTGAAATCCACTTATCTTCTTCGTTATTAAATATGTATAGCCCTGAAAGTGTTCCGGCAAGAAGCTTCTTTCCGGTAGTCTGTATAATCTGAAATACTTTCCGGTTATCTATACCTTTAGTTATACCAGCGCTGAAATTCTTAAAAACAGAAAAACTACTGTCTGTAAGCCAGATTCCTACATTACCATAAACCAGTATGCTGTCAGAATAGATCTTTAAAGTTGACTTTACTGCTGCATTGTTCCAATTCCGGTATCTGTATTCTTTTGGAAGCAGCTTTCTGCTTACATCTATGTATGACAGCCCATTGCGGTGATTAAGTATTATTCCGGAAAAAACATAAGTAAGTATTATAATGGCAAATATTACTCCGAGCCATTTATGGTATTTTTTAAAAAACTTTATCATTGAACTATTTTAAATTTCTTTAGGGCAAATTCTGAATTACATCGGATCCAATTATTTCTGATATTTTCAGGAATTACATTCAATACCATATATACTATTAAGGAAGGAGTGGTGGCTTTGGGAATTTTGTGGCCAGCGATTGAATGGTTTCAGTAGAAACAAGCGTGTTAATTGAATCTCTTATGGGAGCATATTTTTCATGTAACGGGCAGGGGTTTGTGATATCGCAATTCCTGAGTCCGAATCCGCACCCGGAAAACAGGGTACCACCTTCAGTTGCTACAATAAAGTCTTTTATAGGAAGGTCCGGTTTGTTTATATCAAAATAAAATCCACCACCCTTTCCTTTGAGAGATTTAACAAATCCCTGTCTTACCATTCGTTGCAAAATCTTTGCAGTAAAAAAGGGAGGAGCGTCTATTTCTTTTGCGATTTCTGCTACCCCTGGCATTCTTCCTGTCAGATTTTGAATCTGGATGTAAACCAGACCCCTGAGTGCATATTCTGTCTCTTTATTGAACATAAAATAGATTATTGGTAGAAATATTTTGTTTGGGCAAAGGTAATAAAGTTTTGTAAATAACTAAAAGACCTTTTTGTCCTTTATATAAAAATAGATATATTTGCCGCAATAAATTTAATAACAAATAGTATATGTCAAAAAATATCGAATACAACGGAATTACTATTGGTGAAATAGTTGCTGCCGATTTCAGGGCGGCCGGAATATTCAAAAAAGCAGGTATTGATTTCTGTTGCGGAGGTAAAAAAAGTCTTGATGATGCCTGTAATGAGAAATCTATAGATCCCACCTTGCTTGTGAATCAGCTAAAAGATTTTGAAAACATTCCTGTTTCTCAAACTCAAAGCTTTAACGATTGGGAGTTAAGTTTTCTAATCGATTATATTGTTAATATCCATCATAAGTTTGTAGTTAAATCCCTGCCGGAATTAAGTTTTTACACGAGGAAAATAGCTTCTGTCCATGGTTTGCACCATCCGGAGCTAATTGAGATAGCAGAATTGTTTGAAAAAATCAAGGTTGAACTTTTGCAGCATTTACATAAAGAAGAGGAATTACTCTTTCCGTCAATCAAAGCGGTTTCTATGAATAATTCAGATGACGCCAGGTTGTTCATTATCTCTGAGACTAACCGGATGAGAGAGGAGCACGAATTTGCAGGAGGCGCAATGGATAAGATTAATGAAATAACCTCAAATTATCTTGTTCCGGAAGATGGTTGTAATAGTTACAAGGTAACTTTTCAATTGCTCCATCAATTTGAAGATGATTTGCATATACATGTACATCTCGAGAATAATATACTATATCCTAAAGCATTAGCGCTTTAGCAATTTCTAAATCATCATCATCAAATAATTCACTAAAACTTTCTAATTATGACAACAAAAAAACTATGGGTAGGCTTTTTAGCTGTAATGACCATTTCTTTTTCCGTATTACTATACTATGGATATGAGATCTATAAGCAGGCGCCTCCGGTTCCGGATAAGGTTGTAACTGCCGGGGGCTTAGTTCTTATGACAGGCCAGGATATTAAAGACGGGCAGAATGTATGGCAATCAATGGGTGGTCAGGAAATGGGTACTGTGTGGGGGCATGGGGCTTATCAGGCTCCTGACTGGAGTGCCGACTGGCTACATAAAGAAGCGGTATTTATTCTCAATAAACTTGCCCTTCAAAATGATAATTTGTCTTTTGAAAAGATCACAGATGAGCGTAAAGCTGCATTAAAGGTTACACTGCAAAAGGAGTTACGCGCAAACACATATAATCCAGATTCTAAGATACTCACAATATCTGATCTCAGAGCTGAAGCAATTGCCGGAAACAGTAAATTTTACGGAGGTTTATTTACTAACGATCCCTTACTGGCTGGTTTGCGCGACTCTTACAGCATTCCTGAAAATTCTCTTAAAGACCCTGAACGTGTTCGCAAATTAAATGCCTTTTTCTTCTGGATATCGTGGGCTTGTGTTACTGAACGTCCGGGACAGGTAATTACTTATACGAACAACTGGCCTGCGGACGAATTGGTAGCAAACAAACCTACCGGGTCATTATTGCTTTGGACGGGATTTAGCGTTATTGTCCTTTTGGCAGGTATTGGACTTATGGTTTGGTACTATGCCAGACGTCGTGAACTGGCTGCAGAAGTTGTGCCAGCCAGTTTCCCTTTAAAAAATGAAAAGCAGACTCCATCGCAGAAAGCAACAGTAAAATATTTCTGGATTGTATCGGCACTTTTACTTGTTCAGGTTATTATGGGTGTAATCACAGCTCACTATGGTGTAGAAGGTCAGGCATTTTATGGGATCCCTCTTTCCAAATTGCTGCCATACTCCGTTTCGCGTACATGGCATATTCAAATTGCGATCTTCTGGATTGCGACATCATGGCTGGCTACAGGTTTATATTATGCACCGGCTATCTCTGGCATAGAACCAAAATTTCAGAGGCTTGGAGTTAACTTCTTGTTTTTTGCTCTTTTGGTTATTGTTGTAGGTTCATTAGCCGGACAATGGATGGGGGTAATGCAAAAACTTGGATTTATTCAAAACTTCTGGTTTGGACACCAGGGATATGAGTATGTTGATTTAGGACGCTTTTGGCAGTTATTCCTGTTTGTTGGCCTGATAATATGGCTATTATTGATGGGTCGTGCCATCTGGCCAGCTTTGAAGCAGAAATCGGAAAGCAGGAGCCTGCTCATCTTATTCCTTATCTCCACAATTGCTATTGCTGCATTTTATGGAGCAGGTCTTATGTGGGGTCGGCAAACCAACCTGGCAGTTGCTGAATACTGGCGCTGGTGGGTGGTTCATCTTTGGGTAGAAGGATTTTTTGAAGTTTTTGCTGCAGTTGTTGTTGCATTCCTGTTTGTCAGGTTGCAGATATTAAAGGCTGCAACAGCTACTACAGCAGTATTGTTCTCTACCATTGTATTTCTGGCAGGAGGAATTTTAGGAACTTTCCATCATCTGTATTTTACAGGAACCCCTACAGCAATTATGGCATTGGGAGCTACTTTCAGCGCACTTGAAGTTGTGCCTTTGGTATTAATGGGTTTCGAAGCATTTGATAACCTGAAAGTTAGCCGCAGCAACGAATGGATAAAAGATTATAAATGGCCAATTTACTGTTTCATTTCGGTTGCTTTCTGGAATCTCGTCGGAGCAGGAATATTTGGATTCCTTATTAATCCTCCTATTGCACTCTATTACATGCAAGGGTTAAATACGACTCCGGTTCATGGACATACCGCTTTATTCGGAGTATATGGAATGCTTGGGATAGGCCTGATGCTTTTTGTGTTACGCGATATGAATAGAGATGTGATATGGAAAGACAAATGGATAAAATTTGCTTTTTGGAGCATCAACATCGGCCTTGCTGCAATGGTATTTATCAGCGTATTGCCAATTGGATTGGCGCAAACTGTTGCCAGTGTTCAGGAAGGACTTTGGTATGCACGCTCAGCTGAGTTTTTACATCAGCCATACCTTGTTACTTTTAAATGGTTACGTGTAATAGGAGATACCATTTTTGCAGCCGGAACAGTTTCTTTAGTCTGGTTCATCTTCGGGCTGAAAGGGGGCTGGAGTATAAAAAAATAAAATAAACGGAATTTCTTAATGAGTGCGTCCTGTCTGAATGGTATTAGTACAGGGCGCACTTTTATTTTGAAATGAATACTTTATCCAAGTGAGTTGTATCTCTTCTCTTTATTCTTCTTTTATTGAAATATTGCCGGCAGATTTAAGAATATCTGTTGATTTGTCAAAAAATTCCTCTTTTACAAATAGATAATCTGTATTGAAGGTCGAAAGAACAAAAACACTTATTCCATTTTCTTTTAAAGGTTTGGTTATGTCGTTAATTATCCCGACCAGTGAAAAATCGAGAATCCCATCAACTTTGTAACCTTTCCATTTTTTAGCCGATTTAAAAGAATCAAAGTCAATTGTGCAATTTGTTACAATTGAAATCTCATTTTCAGTTTTAGTAAGGGAGTAAAATCCGGAAGAAGTTATTTCAGGAGGTATTTCCTGCTTCTCCGTTAATTGATAGATAGAAAATATATCATTCAGAGGTATTAAAACAATCATAACAAGAATTATCGATCAGGTAAATGCTTTTTAGTCAGACTTAACTGAACAACAGCCATTTGTAATACAGAGACAATTGATTTATAAAACAGGAATTTGTACATTCCTGTTTTATAAGTCTTGTGACAGATTCCGGTTAGCATGGTCGGTCACCAAAACGTCACTATATCAGTGGTGAATTAGTTTTTTACTTTCGCATAAATCAGTTCTATACCCTTACCTGTATTCAGGTTACGGCTGTATTTTTTTTCTGTTGCATTATTCCAGTGTTCGGAAGTGCCAAGGCTGGTCAGCCTTGTGCCGTCACGTTCAGGATCGTAAACTGTACCAGAAGGAGGATTGCCGGCCAGCGCGGATTCGTTTACTGAATAATCGCTGTACTTCATATCAGGTGCATCAGGCCATTCTGCGAGGGCAAAATCCAATACAACGGCATCAATGGCAACACCGTCCTGTGAAGCAAACAGGCTGCAGGGCCAATTGTTGTTAAACGGAGCAAGCGCCCATTTAGATGCAGGGGTCCCGTTAACAAATTTGTTGCTGTAGATACCATCGATTAAAAATAACATGGTTTTTGCACCCAGATTTTTATGACCCATATAATCGGGGTAAACGGAATAGGTCTTTAAGCCCTCTTTATTCTGGCTAAACCCCGCTGAATGAGAATTTTTGCGCCAGTCAGCTTCTATACTTGTGCAGCCGAAATAGTTTTTTGCACAGAGGGTTACTCCCTGAGATACATGACCTTTCATTAATGCCATATTGATAATATAATCAGCTTCGATAACACAGGCGGCCAGACCTGTAGCTACTTTTCCGTTATCGACAGAGTAAGGAATGGCATTTTCAACAAAAGCTGCCTTTTCGCGTCCATCACCCCCATTATGATCGATGTAATGAACATCCGGGTAAACCGAATGGCATTTGTCATATATGTTGTTGGTGATAAATCTACTGGGATCGGCGACTGTAATTTTTTCCTGAGGAACGCCTGCTTCATTTACCAGACTTTTTAAAAGTGACAGAATTAATTGTGGGTTGGAATTGATTTCATTGGTGTTTTCGTGGGCTCCGGTGTTATTCTGATTGATTTTAATCATCACTTTTTCTCCCGGCTTATACCCCGACTCAGTTTGTTTGTTTGTTTTATTGAAAAAGCGGAACAAGGCATCCCATGACTTCTTATCATTTTTGGTATTTGTGAGGTTGGAAAGGGTTTGGGAAAGGAGTTTGTCTGTCTCCTCCTGATTATTGTATTTATCTTCCCACCAAAAACCGGTTTTTCCGTCCCATGATGCAATTTTTGGATTATGGCCCCATGAAACCCTGCCCGGATTTATACCTTTGGCTATCCCAAGCGGGATATTTGGTTTGTACCAGATCTCGAGGTTAGCAGCACTTGCTTTTGCATCGGATTGTATTGTATAAACAGAAGCGGCCCCAATTCCAAGAATCAGGAACAGAACTGCAGCAATATATCTGGCTTCTGAAAGTTTATATTTTGCTTTTTTGAATGCAAAAGTTGCGGCAGCAAGTGAAATGATCCATAGAACAAAACCAGACATGACAGGTGCAGCCACCTGCATACAGGGGTAAGTGGCCCTTGAAGGTTTCGGAATAACCCGGATAAGAAACCAGATGGTTGCCAGAATTGATACAACGATGTAGATCATTTTGGCAGGAACTCTCATTTTCTGAAGGAAATTAAGGGTTCTTTTTATCCAGTCGGGCAGTTTCTGCATTCTGTTTTCTGAAATCATTTTGTGAGTTTTTTAAGTTGCTACTTTATTAATTTGAACATTATATAGTCATAATTCATATCTCCGGTCTCTGCGGTATGAATAGTTATAGTTTGCAATCCCTTTTTAAGATTGATGCGGGCGATTTCATCAAGATAATTCCAGTGATGCCATTGTCTCCAAGCGATAGTATCAGCTTCCACAAAAGTAGAAGGAATCAGTATCGGACCTGTAACATCCTTATCGTTTACCGAGATGGATATTTTCCCGTTTTTGTTTGAAGTGAACATCAGTCCCAGCTGGAAAGTTCCGGCTTTTGCAACATTCACAGTGTATTTGACCCACTCTCCGGGCTTTGTCCATCCTACATAAAGCTGATCCTTTTCAGGTTCCACAAAGTTATAGGGGTTATTGTCAAATCCGGGATCCCGGAATTTGGTATAGGAGATGTCGACCGGTTCTTTCATCCGGAATTCATGCAGATAGGATCCGTCTGCCGGATTCAGTCCGCCGCTTCCCGAGTTGATGGTGTCACTATCGTGGTAAGCAATACCCTCACCGCCCAGATCGTAATATTCGCACTGCAATTTTCCGGGAATAACCTGAGGGCCTCCGCTGTAGCTGGAGTCGTGATAGGGAGTTCCTTTATATCCATTCAGTTTATTATTCGATTGGCATGCGATGAATAAGCCTGAAACAATGACAATTGAGTAAACGAAGAAGAGTATTTTCTTTATTTTCATAATTGGTTTTTAGATTTTATGCTTCACATAGATTTTTCAAATATAATAAAATTATTATTTATCCTGCTTGAGGAAGGAATCTTCAAAAAGTGCTCAGTGTTGCCATATTATGAACCAAACGGCCGGGAGGGTCAAATATTTTCTGATCGCAATATTTTAAAGCCCTTCATTTTCATGGTCATTGCAGTTATTACCAGCACTTTCAATTCTGAGGGCAACTTGTCGTTCTGCCATTTTCTTTCTTTATCTATCGGTTTTCCTGCAAGTTTTAAGGCTATTAAAGCATACAACGCTGCTCCCATGGAATGGTCGGACATATGAGCAGTGGCAACGGCATGTCCGATGGAGCGGGCTACTGCTGTCATTACCGGGTTTGAAGATTCATTTGCTGCGGCTATTGCACCTAAAGAGGCCTTAATTGCTTTCCCGGTAGTTACATTACCCTTTTCCCAATCTTTCGCAACTGATAAGGCATAAATCAGCCGCTCATCAATATTCAGCTCCATAAGTGACAATAAATGTTCTGAGCACTCCCGAGCCCATCTTATCAGCTGACGGTGCTGCTCTTTTGTTAGTGATCCGCCGCGATGTACTGCAACAAATTGTTTATCACGCATATTCTGCAGGATTTATCAGCAAGGTACATTTAATTCTGATACATTGCGTTTGGAAGTTTCACCCTTATCGTTTATGAAAACGATTCCTGTTTTGACCAGCGCCGTCAGGTTTTTTGAATTTTTGGAAAACAAAAAAGGAGATCCTTTCCGATCTCCTTTCTGATGATGCTCCCCAGGTAGGACTCGAACCTACGACCTGCGGATTAACAGTCCGACGCTCTAACCAACTGAGCTACTGAGGAATATGAATTATTTGCCAATTTTACTTTGTTGGTTGAAGAATTTATTTCGGTAAAACGGAACCTCTCCGGCCAGCAATGATTATAACAAATAAAATTAAATGAACACGCTTTATTTAAGCAGGCCAAAAGTAAGGGCTTTTAGTGAATTAAGCAATATATTTGTGAAAAATTTTAAAATGAAAAAAATCCTCGGTATTGGTAACGCATTGGTCGATGTAATGACACTGATAAATGACGATAGTATTCTGGGAAAGTTCGGGTTACCAAAAGGCAGTATGCAGCTGGTTGACAGAGAGAAATCAGAAATTGTAAAATCAGGTACTGTTAACTTCAGCAGAAATCTTGCCTCTGGCGGGTCTGCTGCAAACACAATACACGGCCTTGCAATGCTTGGGATGAATACCGGTTTTATCGGATCGATCGGGAATGATGAACTTGGTGATTTCTTTGAAAAGGAGATGAAGAGCGCCGGGGTAAGTACCATTCTAATCCGGCGAAATACAGTTACCGGTACCGCCGTAGCACTTATCTCCCCCGATTCTGAAAGAACATTTGCCACTCATCTGGGTGCAGCTGTTGAACTGGTTGCGGGAGACATAGATGCGGAACAATTCAATGGGTATGATATTTTTTATATTGAGGGGTACCTGATATTCAATAAGTTGCTTGTTGAGGCAGCCTGCATGGCAGCAAAAGCAAAGGGATTGAAAATTGCACTTGATCTTGCAAGCTATAATGTGGTAGAAACTCAATTATCTGATTTCAAGGAAATAGTTGAAAAATATGTTGACATAGTTTTTGCCAATGAAGAAGAGGCAAGGGCTTTCACCGGACAGGGAGCTGAAGAGGCTCTGAATACTCTTTCACAGTCTTGTGAGGTGGCTGTTGTTAAGGTAGGAAGCGAAGGTTCGTGGGTAAAGCGGGGAGATGAAATTGTAAGAATTGGTACTGCAAAAGTGAATCTTAAGGATACAACAGGAGCTGGCGATTTATATGCTTCAGGATTCCTCTTTGGTTATGCCCGTGATCAGAATCTTGAGATTTGCGGTCAGTATGGATCAATTTTAGCCGGCAAAGTAATAGAGGTAGTGGGAGCAAAAATGGATTCCGGTACCTGGGACAAAATAAAGGAGACTATTTCCGGAATATCTTAACCCGGGTTATAAAAAAATGCAGGACCCGTTCTGACAGGCCCTGCATTGATTGTAAATTACCAGTACTATTGCTGTAATGGTTTAAAGATCAGATCTACCTGATCGGCTTTTTTAAACATTTTTCCCGAAATCTTTTTAATGTCTTTTATTGTGAATGCTTTTAATACGTTTTCATAATTTGCAGGATCGTTGGTGTTGATCCCGTTACTGTAATATTTGCTAATAACAGAACTCCAGTATGCGTTATGCATCTTGCTTTCTTCCCTCGTTTTTAAAATGTTGCTGACAGCCTTATCAAGATTAACCTGACTTGGTCCCTCTTTCATTAAAATATCCAGCTCTCTGTAGATAATTGCTTTCAGGGCAGTGGCTCGTGCAGGGTCGCAATCGAAGGTGATGACCCCTTCTCCGATCGATTCAGGCCTTTTCTGAGCAGATAGTGATACACTTACACCGTAAGTACCGCCTTCATCTTCCCTTACTTTTTCTGTAAAAACGATATCAAGAATTCCCTGAATTACTTCAAGTCCGAGATAGTTGCCTGGATTATACTCCATGTCGTTTGCAAAAGCGAGGAAAATACTGGCCTTAGGGACTTTAAGAGGCATCGTGATTTCCTTTGTAATCTTTCCTTCAGGCTGTTTGACTTTTCTGTCAATCCACGTTTCATTGCGGCCTGCAACAGGAAGTGACCCGATGTATTTTTCAACCATCGGGATTACTGCTTCGCGGTCAATATTACCAACCAGGAAGAAGGTGAACTCATCAGCCCCGTTGTATCTGTCGGTATATATTTTTCTGATATCTTCAAGCGTTATTTTCCCGATTGACTCCTTTGTCAGAATGGGGGTTCTGGGGCTGTACCCGGTTGCAATTAATGATATGCTGTCACTCTTTATCTTATTGGGATCCTTTTCCATGTTACCAATAAATGCACCATATCTTCCAATGATTGACTCATGTGCCACCTGATCAAATCTTGGATGGGCCATTCGCAGATAGAGAAGCTGCATCATTGTTTCGAAATCCTTAGGGGTTGACGTTCCTGAGATGGTTTCGGCTATTTCGCTCAGCGATACTGTTATGCTTGCTTTTTTCCCTGCCAGCATTTTAGAAAGGGTTATGTTGTCATACTCGCCGGCACCATACATCGGCAGAATTGACGGAAGAAAATTCGCAGAAAGTACCTGGTTATCTTCAAGTTTTGAAATACCTCCGAAGCTGAAAGCGGAGAGAAGGATGTTATCTTTTTCGTAATCAGCTTTTCTGTAAATGACTTTAATATTGTTTCCAAGGGTCCATTCCTCTGCATCAAACTGTGGAAGTTTTACTGTTTTCACAATTACGGATCCTTTCAGATCTTCATTTATTAATGAGGAGCCAAGAACTTTCTCTTCATAAGGAGTAAGTTGTGCGTTCTTTACTTTTGAAATAATATCAAGAGCCTCCTTTTCTGTAAGATGTTTAACATCAATTCCTTCAAGTCCCTGCACAACAACAGTTCTGTTCTCATCAATCATAACCTCTTTGAATTTTGCAGAAATCTCCTCTGCCTTAATCCCTTCAATTACCTGTTTCAGGAAATCAAAATCGAAGTCGATAGAGGTGAGTGGTTCTCCTGAGAGGAAGTAATCCTGAATACCCTGAACATAAGAATCGTTATCAATTTTGTCTTTCTGTTTATACCTGTTTTCCACAGAAGAGAGAAAGGTAGCTTTTGCCCTGCTGAGTTCACTGTTGTTAAAACCAAACCGACGGGCTCTTTCTGCCTCAGAATAAATGGCTTCGAGAGCCAATCCTTCTTCATTTTTTCGCGCGCTGGCACTTATTGAGAAGGCATCGTAGCCTCTGGCGTAGTATCCGCCGAACGAGACTGACCCTGTTACAAATGGTGGATTCGGTTTCTGTAAAAGATCATTTATCCGGGTATTGATCATTGAATTCATAAGGGAAACAAGATGATTTTCACGGATATATTTCAGATTTTTGGCGGCTGGAGATACTGCTTTGTGAAGTGCAATCACAGAGACAGAGGTTTGTGGTGCCTCCTTATCCTGTACTAGGACAAAGTTAGTCTCTTTATGAAACGGCACTTGAGCTTCCAGCCGGGGCGAAGGATTTTTAGCAGAAGGAATGGAAGAGAAAAGGGTCTTTATTCTTCCCTCCACTTCATCGACATTTATATCTCCAACAATGGCAATTGCCTGAAGATCGGGACGGTACCATTTGTGGTAATAATCGCGCAGGGTGCTGTAAGAGAAATTTTTAATAACATCAAGACTTCCGATGATATCTCTTTCGGCATATATTGATCCTTTCAATATAACCGGAATAACTTCAAATATCATTCGCCGGCTTGCATCTTTTCTTGTTCTCCATTCTTCTGCAATAACCCCGCGTTCAAGGTCAATCTCCTTGTCAGACAGGGTAATATAATGCGACCAGTCGTTCAGTATCAGCAGACAGGAATCAACCAGGCCCGGAGGGTCAACAGGAACGTCACTCAGGTTATATACGGTCTCATCAAAACCGGTATATGCATTTATATTACTGCCAAATGCAACTCCGTGCTTTTCAAGTGAGCTGATAATACCTTTTCCGGGGAAATGGGTTGTTCCGTTTAATGCCATATGTTCCAGAAAATGTGCCAGCCCGTTCTGATCATTGTTTTCAAGAACTGCTCCTACATTCTGAATGATATAGAAACTCGCCCTTTTTTCGGGTTCTTTATTCTTACGGATAAAATAGGTTAATCCGTTATTCAGTTTCCCGATCCGGATATCAGGATCAGCAGGAGCTGATTTGTTCATATCAGCCTGAGCGAAAATGTTGCTGTATATTAATAGTAAAGCAACAGTAATTACAAATGACTTCATAGGTTTCAGTTTATTAAAATAAAGTTAATTTAAACAAAAAGAATATTAGCACTCTCACCTGTATTGCAGACAGATAATATGTAAAGATAAACTATTTAAAACTGAATTCAAAGATGGTTTAAAAAAGTCCGTGCAGTTCAGCATTAATCTTATCAATCACTTCGCTCAGGTGATCATTATTATTCGGGAAGTTATAGTGGTCAGCTTCAATGATAAGAACTTTTCCAAGGTTATACGACTCCATCCATGCTTCATATCGTTCATTAAGTCTTTTAAGGTAATCGATGCGGATCGAACTTTCATATTCCCTTCCGCGCTTCTGGATCTGATTCACAAGTGTCGGGACAGAAGCTCTGAGGTAGAGGAGGAGATCGGGTGGTTGCACAAGCGAGCTCATCATCTTAAAAAGTGTGGAATAGCTGTCAAAGTCACGGGTTGACATAAGGCCCATCGAATGAAGATTAGGCGCGAAAATGTAAGCATCTTCATAAATAGTTCTGTCCTGTATGATAGTTTTGTCCGATTTTTTTATTTCAAGAATCTGGCTGAAACGTGAATTCAGAAAATAGATCTGCAGGTTAAACGACCAGCGTTGCATGTCTTCATAAAAATCATTAAGATATGGATTATCGTCAACATCCTCATAATGGGGAATCCAGCCAAATTGTTTAGCCAGTAGTCCTGCCAGTGTTGTCTTTCCCGATCCGATATTTCCAGCAATAGCTATGTGCATAGTTCCTGATATTATATTTTAGAGTTTATAAAATTAGTAAAAATAGATACAGGTTTTATGGTTGTGAATAAATATGTGAGGAAAGTGTTTGAGCAGTTGCCGTGTTTAGATTTTTTATTGACTTCAGGTACTCCGGATTCCTGCTATAATATAAAGGTCTTCAATATATCCACGGGTATTGGAGAGCCGTGGAACCTTATTCTGTCCTCCCAGTTTATTTTTAGCTTTCAGCCATTTATTAAAAGTTCCGGAAGCAACTGATCTGACAACAGGTCTAAGTAGATTAAGGCTTTTATAACGCTTTGCTTCATAATCGGAGTTAACAGCCATCAGAGCATTATCGAGGGAATCGGTAAACTTATTAATATCAGCAGGTTCTATTACAAATTCAATTATCCATTCATGAGAACCTTTTGACGAAATGTTCATGAATACTGGTCCGGCGGTATAATCAGCAATTACTCCACCTGTCTCCCTGCAGGCGGTTTCCAGAGCCTTATCGGCATTGTCGATAATCACCTCTTCACCAAATACATTAATAAAGTGCTTTGTTCGTCCGGAAATTCTGAACCTGAATGGGTCAAGGCAGGTAAAGATTATTGTATCGCCCATCATATATCTCCAAAGCCCTCCGTTGGTTGAAATTATTATGGCATAATTCACCCCTTTTTCCACTTCCCCGATTGTATAAGCACGGGGAGAGTCAGAATTTATTTTATCAGCAGGGATAAATTCATAAAAAATTCCATAGTCGAGCATAAGGAGCATATCACTGTCGTTAAGGTCATCCTGAATACCGAAAAAACCTTCTGAAGCATTATATGTCTCCATGTAATTCATCTGATCGCCGCAGATAAGTTTTTTATACTGATCGCGATAAGGAGTGAAACTGATTCCTCCGTGGAAGAATACTTCAAGATTCGGCCAGATCTCGAGCAGATTTGTTTTTCCGGAATAGTCAAGGATCTGCTTAATTAAAACCAGATACCATGAAGGGACGCCTGAAAAGTTTGTAATATTCTCATTTACAGTAGATTTAGTAATGAGATCAAGCTTTTCCTCAAAGTCTTCAAGAAGGGCTATTTTTTGTTTAGGTGTTCTGATGATTTCAACCCAGAAGGGAGCATTTTCAATAAGTATTGCTGACAGATCACCGTAAAGTGAATCATTGCTGAACTGATTCATTTTATAACTTCCTCCCAGAGTCAGGCATTTTCCTGAAAAGATCCCTGTTTCGGGTTTCAGCATAGAATATAAAATAAGAATATCTTTTGCGGCACGGTAATGGCAATCTCTCAGAGCTTCGCAGCTCATCGGGATAAATTTGCTTTTTGTGGAGGTGGTTCCCGAAGATTTTGCAAACCACTTGATTTCGCCGGGCCATAAAAGATTAGCTTCCCCTTTCCGGAGTCTTTCAACATAAGGGATAATATCCTCATAAGTCTGAACCGGAACCCTCGATTGATACTCACTGATGGATGCAATGGATGAAAACCCGAATTTCTTTCCCCATTCGGTGAGTGAAGCTCTTCCGAGAAGCTGGTATAAAACCTCCTGCTGTGTTTCGCAGGGATATTTCTTAAACAGCTCAATCTGGTTTATTCGCTTTACGTTCAGCCAGTTAATTATAGAGGGAATAATTGCCATCTTTTGATCAATTTACCTTTAAAGATATACAAAAAAAAGTTCATTAAGAGCAATCCGTTTTTCAGCTAAAAACCTCTTTTAGTACTTCAAGCGATTTAATTTTTTTTAATCCAGGAAGGTGGAGCGAATAGTAACTCATCAGAGTTTCCAGAGCTTCATTCCGAAGCGAACCGGTAAGGATAATATTATTCGCAGTGTTGTATGAAGCGGAAAAAAACCGGGCAAGGATCTCTGATATCTCCTCATTGGCATAATTGCCATGAACAGGAGGTACAGGAACAAAGAGGCCATTTTTCATATCAAAAAAGGAATCGCTGTCATCTGTCTGTAAACCTGGTTCAAAACCCAGGTAGCTGCTAAGACCGGCAAGAAATGCAATATGAAAATTGGCAAACCCATCTTTACATTTATCGAAGTAAATGATAAATTCTTCAATATAATCAAACATCTCCTCATGGGGGCTTTCTTCTTTCAGAACAGAAGTTAACACTTCACCCAGAAAAATCGCAACGGAGCTTTTCCTGATATCGGAACAGATATCATAAGGGGTGAATGAAACAGAAAAATCCTTCAGATTCTGCATCTCCCGTGATACTTTATAATTCAGTTCCAGATCGAGTATGAACATCGGCTGAAACAGGATATTATGCTTCCCTGCTTTCTTGTTTCTCATCCCCCTGATCAGGAATGACTGCCTACCGAATTTCCGTGTATACATCCGGGCAACAATACCAGAATCGGTATATTTTATCTGATTAAGTATTATTCCCTTTGTTTTTTCAACCATTGTTAAAGATAACTTTTTCGTTAAGAATCAGTACTTAAAGTGAACTATAGTTTAGCCTGATTAATTCAAAAACTATAAATTAAGCATAATTTTTCACTTTTGTGGGTATCATTATCCTGCATGTTGGATATTTCAGTGATGTTGACCCTCCAAAACGGCTATGGTTTCAAACCATAATACGTAGAATCGTCAAAACAGAGTTAAATGGAAGTTTCC
>CAIJYD010000056.1 GCA_903824785.1 uncultured Bacteroidota bacterium | reverse complement strand
GAAATACTACAGATTTTGAGTATCTCTTTACTGGACAAAACGCCTATAAAAGAGATACTTACGAAGTGCGATTACAATAATGTCAAAGAACTACAAAATAAACAACTAATAATCAGTGGGTTTTAAGCGCCCACCAATGATTAAGGATATTAAATGGAGCAACCTTAAGATTAATACAGTTATACCAGGATTACCAATTGACGATCCGGAATTCCATTATGGGAAACACTGGCTTAATCTGGTAGATAAGATCGGATTTACGGATCTTATGAACGGAGGTCTGAGTGATGCCTGTTCAAGGGTTGACTGGATTGAGGTTTATGCTAATCCTGTAAAAAAATAGTTAATTATAAACAATTAAACTTTTGCTTAAAATTGCAATAATGGATAGACGAAGATTTATGGGAACAATGGCAACGATAACTGTTGCCGGAGCAGCCGGTCTGAGACTGGAATTTGAAGATAGTGAAAACAAAGTTCCTAAGGAAAAGAAAAGCGATCTTCCAAAGCGGATTCTTGGAAATACTGGGGTTGAAGTGAGTTGTTTAATCATTGGAGGCGTTTCGGGAATGATGGCTATCCCAACTAAAGAATTTGATCCTGCAGAGCTTGCTAATGCTGCCCTGGATTCAGGAATAAACTATTTCGACACCGCAGCCTCCTATGGGAACGGCCAATCGGAAATTAATTATGGGAAAGTTGTAGCCAAAAGGAGAAATGAAATATTTCTTTCAACAAAAACCGGCAACAGAACATATGACGGCGCTATGAAGGAGTTAGAAGCAAGTCTTAAGCGGTTGCAGACCGATCATCTTGACCTCTGGAATATACACAGTTTAAGCCCTGATGAGGACATTACCTTATGGAGTAAGCCTGATGGAGTGTTAAAGGCTTTCCATAAAATGCGCGATGAAAAAGTTGTAAGATTTATCGGAGTTACATGCCATACTGATGCTGATGCAATAAACCGGGCAATTAATATGTACAAGTTTGATACAGTTTTAACGACCTTCAACCCGTGCCCCAGAAGAAAGCCATTCAGAGAAATTGTTCTTCCAAATGCATTAAGTAAAAATATGGGGATCATAAACATGAAAGTAATGGGTGGAGGTGGTGGTGCACTCGCCCTTGGAAATCCTGCCAAAACCGAAGTAGGGAAGGAATTTATCAGAAAAAACTGGTATTGGGACGAGACACCAAACCAGATTGAGGCATCAGTCTTAATTCGCTACTGTCTTGGTTTACCAATATCTTGCTGTGTAATTGGTATGAAATCGCTTAAGGAATTGTCGGAAAACGTGGCTGCGGCTAAAATGAAACCATTAACCAAAGAAGAACAGATAATTATCGAACAACTTATGATTGATGCGTCATGAATACAATATATTAGTAACCTTATAATCAATTGATTATTATTTACTTAATATATACGTTAAAGCAACTCTTCATTAATAAACCTGTTTTCTGATGAAAAATATTGAACGCCGTCAATTCATGGGCTCAGTTATAAGTCTCTTTGGTGCGGCAAGCCTTGGCTTTAGCGGGATTACAAGATCTTCCATAAAACAAATAAAATCAGAGCAATCCGGAAGAAAAATCAGGCTTCGAGGCGTACAAGATTCCAAAGTTACTCACTGGGATATTATTACTATTGGTAACCTTTCGCGTAACAGATACTGGGGTGAAAGTGATGAACGCGCAATCCGTAGTGCAATTTGCACATGCAGTGTTATATCAGGAGAAGATTTCCATGTAATCGTAGATCCATCTCTTGAAGATGAGAAAGCAATGGGAACAGAACTCTATAGAAGAACCGGATTAACTCCTGACAAAATAAATGCTGTATTCATTACACATCAACACGGTGACCATATCGCTGGTTTGAAACATTTTATGAAAGCAAGATGGGTTGCAGGATCAGAAGTAGCATCAGCCCTAAACAAGTCAGCTACACTGCCTAAAAAAATTGAATCTGCTGAAGAAAGTCTCTTTGGAACTATTGATGTTATTCCAACACCCGGACATACACCTGATCACCAGAGTTTACGTTTCGATTTTAAAGGTATGTCTGTTGTCATAGCGGGCGATTCTGTTGCCACAAAAGACTTCTGGGACGAACGACGTGCCTATTACAATGTCCAGGATCCGGAAGAATCAAAACGGAGTATGGAAAAGATTGATTCCATAGCAGATATAATTGTACCCGGACATGATAATTATTTTTTCAACCTGAAATGATTCAGTTCTAAAAATAAGATCTTTGGACGGATGTTAAAATGAAGCCTGTAATACTCCAGGAGGTTGACAAGCATTGGATAAGGTCGCTAACGATCTTTATTCAACTGCAGTATCAAGGAACTGTCAGCCTATTGAAGCCATATTCAATTAGCTAATAAAGAAAACAGATATTCAAAGAGCTTCCAGGGTGCAATCTACTGGTGGCCTTATTGTCCATATATTTGGCAGAATCGCAGCTGCCTGTTTTTTTTGATTTTTAACTCTTGATTCACATTATTACTCAATTAATACGAATGCTGCCCAATAAAAAGGATCATACTTTTTTCGCATGATCTGCTGTGCTGTTCTGAATCCATCTTTTATGGTCATTGCATTAAAGCAATTTTCATAAAAAATCCCCATTAATTCATATGTTTGATAATCTGGTATTTGCCATAAACTCATCAGGATATAATCTGCCCCTGCTATTTTAAATGACCGCTGTAAACCATATACTCCTTCACTTCCCTTTATTTCTCCAAGACCGGTTTCACATGCTGACAGAACTACCAGTTCAGTGTTTGGCAAGTACATATTTGAAACTTCATACGCGGTAAGTATTCCATCATCAAGATCAAATGGAATGTCTTCTCCAGCCCACGAATGATTTGCGCCTGCGAAAGCTAACCCAGACCTCATTAATGGATTTTCTGATACTTTAAAAGCAGGGGCGGAAAGATCTCCTTCTCTGATTAAGCCGTTTTTATCAGAATTCTTTATTGCATCCGGGAAAAAGAATCCATGTGTGGCAATGTGTAATATGTCAGGACTTGAATTTCCGGATATCTTTTTCACAGACTCTTCAATGGCTTCATTTTCAGTTAACACAAGACAATTAACACTTTTATCTTCTGCAAGTTTCCTTATCTTTTCTACTTCGGTCATTGTACCATCAAGGTACATGAAGGACCCGCTTCTGGTATTATTATGGTTAAATGAACGATTCGCCTTTACCGGATATTTTTCAGCTGATTGTTTGTACTTATTTGCAGCACTTTGCAATTTTTCCAAACCTGCATCATAATCTATACCACCATACAAAACAATATTTCTTATCGGGCGTTCCTGGTGTTTAGTAGTAATCTGAACCGAACTGCTGAGCTGATGCAGGTTATACTTATCAGAAAGCAACCCTGTTACCCCGAGAGGAATGGCTGCAAATGACAACTGATGGAGGCGACCTGATAATGAGAAGTATATTGTTTGAGTACTTTCAAGATACTCCTCCAGTGGTTTCCAGACTAAATGATACAGTTGCTGACCCTTACCTGAACTTAATTTTTCATTCTTTCTCTCCCATCTATATAAGTCATTAATAAAATTAAGATCTGAACCTATTCCCTTATGCAAAATAGTGTCAAGTTGCTTATCCTCAAAAAGCGGGATTATTCTTGGATAAATATCATCACTTTTTAATAAAATGGCAACATACATGATGCTATCAGTCCACTGTTTACCGTTAGAATAAGGAAAGTGAGAAAACTCAATGGCTACCTCATTGGGATTCAGTTGTTTTTGTACATCCTGCCAGTGAACATATTGCAGTTCATTAAGATCAATTTTCCCTGAATATATTCTGGCAAGTTGCTTTTCCAGCTCATTAGCATGGATTTCCAACGATTTTATATTTAGCGTTTGTTGGGATAAAGGCACAGAATATTGACGTGCAAGTGATGCTTTAACTGCTATATAGGAATTATATGTCTCAATTGCACTGGAATCGCCACAATTGAGAATAAACATGCGTAACTGTTTATTGGAGTTGAGTAACAATCCTTTACTATAAAGCTCAATATCATATAATTTCCCGGCAATTGCCGGATTATTCTTTTGTTGTTTGAGGATAAAATTCTGGTAAGTCTTAAAGAAGAACTGGACCCTTTCAAGGTATTTTTCTTTTTCCGTTTCAGATAAAAAGCTGAATTGTTGCTGAATCTGAGATAAATATGTAGTCAAAGCTTTCTCATACATCTGCTCTGCTTTATCATAATAACCTTCCTCAAGATATAGTGAAGCAAGATTGCTCAGATTAGAAGCATAATCGGGATGTTTCTCCCCATATGCTTCCTTTATGATATCTAATGCCTGCAAATACAGTTTTTCTGCTTCTTTATATCTACCCATGGCATCATACAATTCAGCCAGATTATTTAGAGTAGTTCCATAAACCGGGTGCATCGCACCCAACACCTTTTTATTGATTTTCAATGCCTGAAGATAAAGGACCTCTGCTCCAGCATATCTACCCCTATCATAGTAAAACAGAGCAAGATTGTTTAAAGAAATTGCGTAATCGGGGTGATCTTCGCCAGAGGCGTTTTTACGGATATTCAATGCCTGCTGAAGCATAGCCTCTGCCTTCTCATAATTACCAGTGTCGAAATAGAACAGTGCCATATTATTCAAGGTAACCGAATATAGAGGATGTTCTTCGCCTAATACTTCAAGTCTGATTTTTAATGCCTGTGTATAAAGAGGTTCTGCCTTTTCATAATTGCCTATTTCATGGTAAAAAAGAGCGATATTGTTCAAAGATGTAGCATAATCAGGATGTTTCACACCAAGCACATTCTTTCTGATTTTTAATGCCTCCAGATACAATAATTCCGCCTTTCCATAATTACCCTTTCTGTGATATAATGCCCCAAGATTATTTAATGATAATGCATAACTGACATGTTCTTCACCATATTTTTTTTTATTGATCAATAATGCCTGCTGATACAATGGCTCTGCCTTCTCATAATTGCCCAATTTATAATACAATTGGGCCAGATTATTTGCTGAAATAGCATAATCAGGATGTTCAATACCAGGTATCCTTTTTCTGATTTCCAGGATTTGAAGATAAATGGATTCTGCTTTCTCATAGTTACCCATATCATCATATAAAGTCCCCAGGTTATTTAATAAAGAAACAGATCTGGGATCCTCTTCCCCAAATGCGTTTTTGCTGATAGCCAATGTTTCCAGATACATGTATTCTGCTTTCTCATAATTACCCATTTTATGATAGAGAGAAGCAATGTTATTCAACAAAACAGCATTCTCAGGATGTGTTTCACCAAATTTTTTCTTATTGATTTCCAATGCTTGCTTATACAAGGTTTCTGCATTTTCATATTTTCCCATCCCGATGTACAATGCAGCGAGACTATTTAATGAAATAAGATATGTATTGTTTGACAGAGCATTGATTTTTTCATATATCGCTTTTGCTTTTAAGTAATATTGTTCTGCTCTGACATATTGGCTATTTTTTTCAAAGGAGACTCCAGTATAAATCAATAAATACGAATAATAACTGGTATCAGTTGCTCCGAACTCTTTTTCAATCAAAGGCAATGTTTTCTCAAATTCCTGTGCTGCCTGTTCATATCGGCCAGCATCGAGATACTTGAATGCACTATCAACACTTTGTGAATAAGTATTTGAAAACCCAATAAATATAATGATCAGGGCTGAAATGCCTTTTAAAGCAGTATTACTATTATAAATGAGCATACTTTATAATATTTCAATAGCTAAGTTATGATTATAAAACATAATGTCATATTTCATTGTTGAATCTGCATTGTGGCTAACTCATTTAAAACAACACCAAAAGCATTGATGCCAGCTCCAGTTTCCTGGTTACCACCCCTTTGGATATTATTATCATATAAAAATAGTTATTAGTACTCAAAACGGATCAGCATACAGAACAAATATTCAAATATCTCCAACTACTGGGTGCATTGATTAAGAGTCTGTTTTTAACAAGACTCTCACTAATACCGAGCCCTCCTCCTTCGCTTAAGCTTCGGACGACAAAGTGCGCTCTTTGCTCTGAGCCTTATAATGAGTTTTTCGGAAAAGATGAAATCAATGAAACAATCACAAAAGAGACCTTCCGTAGTATGAAAACTGAAAAATGCAAAGATTAAACCATAGGGGAGGTAAAATGGCTGAATTCTTTTTCTTACTTTCGAAACCTCAAACGAAAAAAATGCCCGGCTTTAAACGATTTCTGCTCTTCTCCCTGTTCTTCCTTTCCGGTGGAGTATTGCTTTATTCCCAGGAGACCCAGGAGAAGGGAGTGAACCGGAATAAATACCGTATTAATATATTACCGACGAAAGAAGCAATGAAGATTGACGGAGTTCTTGACGAGAAATCCTGGCAGGTCTCAGAGATAGCTGAGAATTTTACTCGTGTAACACCGGTAGATACAGGTTTCGCTATCGCAAAAACTACTGTTGTAATCACTTACAATAAATCATTTATATATATAGGAGCAGTATGCTATGATCCCCTACCCGGAAAAAGACCTGTGGAATCGTTGCGCAGGGATTTTGAGTTTGGCAAAAATGATAACTTCAGAATACACATAGACACCTATAATAACCTTACGAATGGATTTGCCTTCGGTGTCTCGGCAGCAGGCGCCCAGTGTGACGGAGTGATAAACAACGGAAACCAGTCGAGCTTTACCTGGGATAGCAAATGGAAATCTTCAGTGAAGAGTTACAGCGATCGCTGGGTGGCTGAGATGGCCATCCCTTTCCGCAGCCTCCGTTATAACAGCGGAGAGAAAGAATGGGGAGTTAACTTTGGTAGGCTTGATCTTAAAACGAATGAAAAATCAACATGGGCTCCTGTTCCGCGTCAGTTTCCTCATAACTCCCTGCCACATGCAGGAACAATGATATGGGATAAGCCACTTGATAATGCAGGTTTACGGTTATCCATCATTCCTTATGCCACTGCAACAGTAATAAAAAACAGAGAAGCAGGTGAATCTGCAAAATGGAAAATGAATGCAGGCTTTGATACAAAAATGATATTGTCAACATCCATGAACCTTGACCTGACTGTCAATCCGGATTATTCGCAGGTTGAGGAAGACAGGCAGCAGACTAATCTCGATCGCTTTGAATTGTTTTATCCTGAAAGACGACAGTTTTTTCTTGAGAACAGTGACCTGTTCGCCAATTTAGGAAACAGTCAGGCACATCCTTTCTTTTCAAGACGTATCGGACTTAGTGTCCCTGTACATTTCGGCGGAAGATTAACCGGAAGGATTGGCAATAAATGGAGGATAGGGATGATGGATATGCAGACGGGATCAAAAGGTGAAAACCGTTCCAGCAATTATGCGGTCGCTGTTCTTCAGCGTGAGATCTTCAGCCGCTCCAGCATTGTAGGGTTTCTTGTTAATAAAAATATCACCGAATCGTTTAATGATTCTACGTTTACCGGGTACCGTTACAACAGGGTGGCAGGACTGGAATATAATTTCGCCTCTGCCGATAACAAGTGGCAGGGTAAGACGTTCTATCATCAGTCATTTTATCCAGGAGCTTCAAAGGATGCTGCAGCTGTTTCCGGAAATATCACCTATTCCTCCCAATACCTGAAAGCCGGCATTGATCAGTCGTGGATAGGATCGGATTATGTAGCCGAAGCCGGTTATATCAGGAGGACGGGTTTCTATGAGATCACACCGTTTGTCAGCTACCTGTTTTATCCATCAGGGTCGAAAAAGATCATCAGTCATGGTCCCGGCGCCAGCTTCAATGCTATGTTCGATCCGGAGTTCAACCTTACCGACAGGGAAACACAGCTTTCATATACCGTCGGATGGAAGAATAAAAGTCTGCTGTCAATCAGCATGGATGAACAATTCGTTAAGCTGAGCCGTGCTTTTGATCCTACCAATACTCTGGGAGAGAAACTTGATGCGGGTATGCAGTTTCACTGGAAAAGTGTGCACGCCGGATTTACTTCAGATGCGCGCAAATCATTCAATTACGTTATGAATGCAAGTATCGGAGGTTACTATAACGGAAACCGCTGGAACGTCAGCGGACTAATCAACTACAGGGTTCAGCCACATGGGAGCATCGGAATGACAATGAGTTATAACAACATTTCATTGCCCCAACCTTACAACAGTGCGAAGCTGATCCTTATGGGACCCACACTTGATATAACCTTTACGGATAAATTATTCCTTACCACATTTGTCCAGTACAACAACCAGATCGACAACCTGAATATGAACATGCGCTTCCAATGGCGTTTTGCACCTGTGTCTGATCTGTTTATTGTTTATACAGGGAATTCCTACACGGAAAATTTCATGAATAAGAACCGTGGATTAGTCGTTAAACTATCATACTGGTTTAATTAACTTCATTAACCGAAAAGGAGAGAAAGTGCGTCGGGGAAATTCTTTACCGAATCTGAGTTTTTTTGAAGATCCTCACTGAGATTCAATATTACACTTACTAAGTGATTCTTTGCTGAACCGCCTCAGCCCGTTGCTTTAGAAACTCCAGCCCATTCTTTACAAAATCAGTTGCATCAGGGCAAACATCTTTGAATATGCCACGCGTTAAACCGAACCCTCCTTTACCTGTATTGTATGATTCCATCAGAATGCGCGCGTCGGGGCCAACATCTGCTAACGATTTGAACACGTCATCCCACGGAACAAGTCCACCACCTGGCACTCCCCGGTCGCTTTCACAGGCATGTATTCCCCATAAAGCATTTCCACAAGTCCTTATTGCATTGGCGTAATGGCGTTCTTCGGTAATCATGTGGTAAGTGTCGAGGTTGATGTAGAGGTTTGTAGACCGAACCATAGAAACCAAATCGACGGCATCCTGTGCCGAATGGATAAGATGAGTCCGGAAGTGGCTCATGGGTTCAATGACCAGTTTTACATTTAAACTTCCGGCATATTCAGCCAACTGGTATAAGTTCTGTGCTATCCGTTCCAGCTCAGAATATTTCCTTGGCTGGCGCAGGACATTACCGGGATGACCATAGGAGGCCCCGATATAAGCCACTGCACCTATGTCTGCAGCCCGTTCGAGGACCAGACGGTGCCACTCCATACCAAGACGTTGATTTTCGACCGAATCGGAAGATATATCACATTCCATTGGCCAGTTATTCCCGGGTCCCACTGTTAGTTCAAGCCCAAGCTCCCCCGCCCTCTTACGAACAGGAACAGGATTAAAATTGATGTCATCCCCCAGTGATATTTCGAAACTATCCAACCCCAGTTCCCGGGCTTCATCAAGGATATAAAGGCAGTCGTTTGTCCAGTGCTCTACCCATAGAAATTGATGTGCCCCGTATTTATATGATGTCATTTAAAAATTATTTTTAATAAAATATATCATTTGTGAAGGAGTAATTTTTTTAAAGAGCAAAAATACAGAAATTAAATTTGTCGGACAGCCGAACGTATGGACTACTTTTCATTAAACGACATCTTCTCCTCTTTACAGATATATTGAATTGCCCATTTACCCTATTTATATTCCTGCCGCTAATCCGGCGACCCCACCTCCGATAATTACAATTTTTTTTGCCATCTTTGATCTCCTTAATACTCAGGTTGAATAAAAAGTTTTAATAGTACACCGACAAAGAAATCTAAGATAGCTATTTTAGGGAAACATAAATCGGTTTATTGTAGAAAAAGAGCTGTGAACAGAGGTAAACAGAGCGAATTTACTTTTTAATAGCTCCCGATAGTTCTCTTTTGCCAGTTTTATTATCTTTCGTTAATTATATTTCTTTTTATATGAAAAACCCAACTGATGCTTTTACAGATCTTGGTGGAAGTGTGCTTACAGCTCTGAAGACTTATTCCAATGTCCATCGTGGCAGCGGGCATAACTCAATAGTTTCCACACATTTATTCGAACGAGCCAGAGATATTGTCCTGAAATACACAGGACTTAAGAAAGACAGATATGTTGTCATCTTTTGTTCCCCCCGTGGAGCAGAGAAGATCAAGTCAAAACTTAATCCTGAACATTATAATTGTTTGTCAAGCAATGATATTGGACTGCCGCTGGGTGTAAGTGCCTTGGCGATCAAAAGAAAAGCATTGCCAAAAGGGGCACCTTTCCTGACTGGAGGAGGGACGACCAGCCTTATCTCTCCCAAATGGGTAGTATGGGAAAGTGGTCCCGGCAGGTTTGAAGCCGGCACCCCTGCAATCATAAATATAATTGCATTTGCAAGGGCACTGCAGATTATGAGTAAAACAGAAAATGAATTATTTCCTCATCCTATTGCCGAAAATCTTTCTGTCAGCGAAATATTGTACCAAAACGATCCAGAGAAATATTCCGGAAAAGAGCTGTTAACTGAACTCCGGCAAGCACTGATTGGTGGCGATATTCTGGTCCCAACCACTGATGGTTACAAACCTTACATCAACCTTGACAATAGCGCAAGTACTCCGACATTCAAACCAATATGGAGCGCTGCCCTGCAAACTTGGCAACAATCAACAGAAGTACAGAAGGAGATAATTAATGAGGTCAGGTCTATTTGCTCCGGATTTCTGGGGGCATCGCTGGCTGAATATGATTTGATCTTTACTTCCAATACTACTGAAGCAATAAATCTGGCAGCTGAAAGCTTTAGCCGTGATTCTGAGAAAGAGATTGAACCTTTAATTCTTAGCACACTCCTCGAACACAGCTCGAATGATCTTCCATGGCGCATGTTTCCTCAATTTTCGATGATCCGGATGAATACAGACTCTGGAGGTTTTCTGGATTTGAACGAGCTCGAAACAATCTTAGCTGCATATAATCAGAAGGGTGATCATGGGAAGAAACGAATCAAAATTTTAGCAGTTAGTGGCGCATCGAATGTCCTCGGAACTTTTAACAATTTAGAGGAGATCAGTCGGATTGTTCACAAATATGATACACGGTTGCTTGTAGATGCGGCCCAACTTGCCGCTCACCGCAAAATAGAGACAGGCAGATGGAATATTGACTATCTGGCTTTCTCAGCGCATAAGGTGTACGCGCCATTTGGTACGGGGGTATTAGTAATCAGAAAGAACCTTCTTAATTTTAACAGCTCAGAATTGGAACAAATCAAATCCTCCGGCGAGGAAAATGCAGGAGGCATCGCAGCGTTAGGCAAGGCACTTTTGCTCATCGGAAGGATCGGATTCGAAGTTATCAGGGATGAAGAACAATATTTGACCAGAAGGGCATTACAAGGTTTATCACAGATAGAGGGTTTAAAAATGTATGGCGTAAAGGATCCGATGTCACCAGATTTCGCTCAGAAAGGCGGAGTAATTGCTTTTACACTCAGGGGTATTATGTCTGACAAGGTGGCCAAAGAACTGGCTGTTAGAGGTGGAATCGGAGTGCGATACGGCTGCCATTGTGCCCATATTCTGGTAAAACATATTCTGGGTGTCCCACCTTCTCTGCAGCGATTCCAGAGAATCATTGCATTTCTCTTCCCCCGATTAAGGTTTCCGGGCGTTGCACGTGTAAGCCTGGGTATAGAAAATACCGAGAAAGACATAGACGCTTTGATTCACGTTCTGGGAAAAATCGCCACAAGGACCAGGGATCCTAAACAAAAAGAAGCAGAAAGCCAGATCAATGATTTTGTAAAGGCTGCAGAAATGAGAGTCTATTCTGAACTATAATCCTGATTAGCACTGGATAAAATGGCAAATCAAAATATGACCCCAAAGGAACATATCCTTGAACTCTTACAGGGGCGAACAGTTTCACCTCTCCTTTTTCTGCCTGCCATTTACGATTACAAAGCGAAGCTGGCAGGTATTCCTCCTCACCTCTTTGGAATGAAAAGTGAAGATATTGTTTTTGCAATGGAGCGTGAATTAAAGGAATCATGCAGTGAGGTTCTTACCTCAGGTTATGACATATACAATGTAGAGGCTGAAGCACTTGGGGCAACAATAATCAGAAATGAACGAACCGGAATGCCGGATATTAAAGAACCCATCCTCAGGACGACAGACGAGTTGTCAAAGCTCCATCGATTAATTACTCCTTCGGGAAGAATGAATGTATTTGTGGATGCTGCAAAAACAGCTGTTGACAGATGGGGTGAAACAATTCCTGTGCGTGGAGCCATATCCGGTCCGTTTTCAATGGCATCTAAACTGATGGCTTCCGATGACCTCATAATGGGATGTATTATCAATCCGGATGGAATAAAAGAGTTACTTTCTATCTGTACACAAACTGCAATTTTATATGCAAATGCATTCCTTGCTGCAGGTGCCCAGGTTATTGTGTTTGATTCATTTGTAGTTCCTCCAATGCTTTCTCCTGAGCTTTATGAAGAGATTGTATTGCCTTTTCATAAGGAGATTTTCGGTTTTCTCAAACAGAATGGGGTCGTGTGGCGCCCGCTTATTGTTGGCGGAGACACAAGGCAAATAATACCGAAACTGGTAGAAACCGGTGCAAATCAGTTACTTATTGACTATTCTGTTCCGCTCGAAGAAGTGACTGATATCCTTGATAAGTTTCCGGATACTCTCTTCAGGTACAATTTATCTCCATTACTGATGCAGTCTCCTAATGTTGAAGATGTTATAAATAGAGTAGCTGAAGTTGCAGGCTATTTAAAAAGTAAACGCAACCTTATACTGGGCACAACAGTGCTGCCGGTAAGTACGCCACTCTGCAATATTACCACAGCCCGAATGGAATTGAAACGGTTAACATCAATGTAAATTAAATTTGAATTTAATAATACTTCAGCCAGGCAGTTGAATTGCATTCTTTATCTGCAGAAAACCTGATAACACCTGCAAGGAGACCCAGTTTGCGACGATTATTACTAAGAACCCAGAGCAAACCGGTAGATGCCGCTGAATGAGACTGGCGAACCGTTGTTGTTTTTGTCTGCGCAGCCAGTTACGAACAATGCAAATAGTGAAGCTATAATCAGATTTTTCATAGAATTCTTTTTATTATGTATTAAAACCGCTCCCTGTAAAGGGGCACTCATTATTAAAATAAACTGTCAGTTTCACCTCTTATTCCAGGCACAAAATCCTTTTCATTCCTTAACCTGAGACCGTTCCCTGATAAGGATCTCTCCTTTGTTCTGAAACACTGAATTATCAGAGGTCATTTCCACTTTTAAAATAGTTGTACTTCCCTGTGCAACCTGTGCAGTTCTGTTAATAAAGAAAGTATTTGTTTCTCCCTTGCGTTGAATAAAATCCTGCTGGGTAAGCATGTCATTATCAAAATATATCCCGGCTTTTTCCACATGCATTCCTGTTATAACCACAGAACTTGTAAAGGTAACTTCATACTGCCCCGGTTTCATGATGAATTTGCTCAGGTCAACTGTCAGGTTTCCTTTGCCGTTAATGAACGATTTTGTATCCCATGTCTCGCAAAGTTGCCATTCAATTGATTTGAAAGAATCTGGATTAAAAATATAGTTTTCTACATTATAAACTGCAAATGACCGGATCAGAGGCAGATCTGCATACTCTGTTATCTTTAGCCTGACCTTTGATACAGCCATTGATGGAAATGGGTCTATCTTCATCCTGCCGACTGAACTGCCTTTTGCAAGAACCTTCCACACACTTCCTGAAAGACCTTCAATAACATACTCTCTGATGCGATGTCCATACCTGTAATCTTCCTTCAGGACAATATGGTTTATCCCGGAGATCTTATTCAAAGGTATCTCAAAATATATTCCTGAAGTATCTTTTAGTGAAGCAAGAGGGTTCCGAAACCGCCGGTCAATATTTTTCCCGAGTTCTTTATATAGAATAATGTCTTCAGCTGGAATTAATCCTGTTGTGTCCGGTGTGGAATTAAGGAGCAGAACACCACCATAACCTACTGATTTATAATATATATCCATCAGTTCGTCGAGTGAACGTCGTTTCTTCTCATTAGCAGCAGACCAGAACCAGTTGTGGTTGTAAAGCGTAACGTCTGCTTCAAGAGGAGCCCATGCATCACCGTCAGGATCATCATCGTACTGAGTGGAAATACCGGTCTTTAATATCTCGCTCTTAAGTGAATTCCATGCCGGATAGAAGAGTTTTCCTGACTCGGTTCCGGGCCATCGCAAAGTGGCTTTATTTCCCTGAAAAATTGCTGATTCAGAAGCATATTTATCCAGTATATCACTTATTTCTATAACACAGCTACCATCGAACCATACCTCTGTTATGTGTCCGTAATTTGAGAGAACTTCCGTAAGCTGCTGTCTGAAAACCTGGTTGTAAGCCATTTGTTTTGTCGGATCTGCTGTCTTCCCTCCGCTCCCGATTCCGGCACCCCATGTATCGTCTCCCGGATATACATAAATGCCAAGATTGAGTCCGTATTTGCGGCATGATTCAGACAACTCTTTCACTACATCTCCCTTGCCATCCTTCCAGGGTGTATTTCTTATACCGTAATCAGATGTCATTGTGTTCCACCAGCAGAATCCGCCTGTATGCTTTGCCACATAAAGAATCTCTTTCGCACCCCAGGCAATGGCAGCTTCACACCACTGGTCAGTATTAAGCTTTGAAGGATTAATCCGGGTAAGGCTTATGGAGTGATTATCATATTCCCTTTCCTGCCAGGTGCAGGGATCGAGGCATACAAACATGATCCGCTCCTGCTCATGCCACCGGTATTGTACTTCAGATGGCCTGGCCAGAGTTTTTTTCTGACAATGTGCAATATTAAGAGCGGGAAGTAAAAAACTTAAAACCAGAATCGATTTGTGCAAAAAAATATTCATAGTCTGGAAACCCTTGCCAAGCTGACTAAATGGTACAAAACCTATTCCAAGCTCAGATACTTCGAGATCGCTATTACCCAATTTGCGTTTTTGAACTTTCGTTTCCATATTTTATACTTTAGATTATCAGCACAAAGATGGTCTGAATTCAGATTTAATAAAACTAAATGTAACCCATAAATTATGAATTTCATAAATCACTCATAACCAGGACACATTTTCAGAAACGGTTTATTATAAAACCTGACCATTAACCCGGATGTTAATCTTGTCCGTTCGGAGTACCAAAAAAGGTCAGAATGGAAAGTACTTACGGGTGAATCCGAACTTTTCAAGTTTGGTTTGCGCCCTCCTGACTTGCAAAATCAATTATATCTAATTTTATTATCTCCCAGTATTTTCCTTTTAAACAGATTGGATCAAAATCATCATCTGCAATTGAAAAATCCGAAAAACTGTTTAGTATTTGCATGTGGTTATGGGTGTACGGATATCTTTGCTTATGAAGGGCTAACATTTTCTCCAATGAGTAATCATCCTTCAACTCATGAATATCCCAAAAATCCTTTTTCCTGCCACCTCTGGAAATTGCATCAATTTTCATAGCTGCAATTTCTTCCTCAGTCGCCAATCTAACCCCATTTTTAAAAATGATTTTTTGAATAAATCTATCCGTATAAAACAAATCCAATTTAACGCAATCATCATAATTCTTACCAATGTAATATGATTTTCCCATTCCGACAACCTTGTATTCATGAGTGTCGACATATGAATATGTTTTATGCAAGAATGTATCGATTGCTGTGAAGTCTATTGAATCAGAGGATGCATCAGAGAACAAATCTATATCAACTGATTCCCTGTGTCCTCGGTACAAGGTTAGGGCAGTTCCGCCAATTAACCTGAAAACATCAAATTCTCTGGCAGCCATTAATGTTTTTAAAACATTTAATAATAATGGGTTAATAGTATTGAGAAACAGTTTATTTTTCATGCGATTTCAATTTACTATCAATATTCTCTGCGCCATAAAAGCGAGTGATTTCTTTTTTCTCAGAATCATTGCCTCTTTCAAATACCCTTTTTATTACAGCTTTTTTTTGTTTTTCCCAGTTTATGTTTTCCATTTTTGTATCCCAAAACAAAACTCGCCTCAATTTGGATAAATCCGGATGTTCTCTTTTTTGACTTCTTTTCGCCTCTTCAATATCATGATAAACCTGTAAGATCATAAAATAACCTTCTTCAATACCTAATGCTTCTTCAATTTTCAAAGCAATATTAATATTCATCCTTCTCTTCCCTTTTGTGATAGATACCAGCGTTTGAGGGTACTCCTTCAAAGAAATAGCGAACGGCCCTTTATTAAGATTTCTTTGTCTTAGCTCACGCTCAAGAATTATTCCGGGATGGATTCCTTTTATTATTGACAAATCATTTTTCATAATACAAATATAAACATTATTGTTTACATATTTTTGTTTACACATATTTGTTTAAGAAATTCATATTTTTATAAATAGTGCTTTTAATTTTACCGAATCGATTACCAGTAAGTGGAATGCCCAACATTATATTGTAATAAAGGCCATGATAATTAATCGTGAATGGTGAATTTTTTGTCGGTTGTGGTTACAAAAACCCCTATTTATTTTAAGTGCCGTAGGTACGCAATAGAATCAGGGTTTGTATAAGATTTCGATTATTTTTGCATTTATGTGTGAAAATTGCCGGCTTATGATTATCTATACGCCCGGATTTAATTCCTGACAAACAATTCAGATTGAATAAGTAAAAAACAGACTCTTATGAAAAATATACTCGTATTTCTCTTCCTGCTTTCCAGTGTTTCCGGCATGGTACTGGGGCAGACCAAAAACCCTCTTGAAAATGTGGTTATAACTTCCGAAAAGAATAAAACAGAGGTACGAACAAATGAGAAAGGGGAGTTACTTATAAATGTATCTCCAAAGGATGCCCTTAAAATTAAAGCCAATGGGGTCGTTCGCTATAGTGATTTCGGTGCCATTGGCGATGGAAAAACCGATGATATAGACGCCATCGCTGCAGCCCACGCGTTCGCCAATCAGCAGGGCCTTCCTGTGAAAGCAGACGATGCAGCCACTTACTATATCAGTGGGAAAGACCGCACGGCAGTAATCCGGACCAACACCGACTTCGGCAAAGCTGCCTTTATTATTAACGATACGGATGTCCGGAACCGTAATACAAATGTTTTTCTGGTTAGTTCCAGCCTGCAACCATTCAAACCTGAGGGGATTTCTTCCCTCAAGAGGAATCAGAAGAAAATTGACATCTCCTTCCCCGGAACCTGCCTTGTCACAGTCACTAATTCCAGGATTGTACGATACATACGGTTTGGGGCAAATCAAAATAACGGATCCGCGCAGACAGATATTTTTATAGTTGATAAAGACGGCAATCTGGATATTAACGCTCCTATCATCTGGGATTTCGACCAGATCACAGATATCACAGCCCTCCCTATTGATGAGACTCCACTTACCATCACCGGAGGACGTTTCACCACCATTGCCAACAAGGCTGAATCGAAATACACCTACTACAACCGTGGCATCGCGATCAGGCGGTCCAATGTCCTGGTTACCGGTCTGGAACACAACGTCACCGGTGAAGGGGACAACGGAGCACCCTACGGCGGCTTCATCAATATCGGCGATTGTGCCTACGTTACCATTACCAATACCATCCTTACCGGCCACAAAGTGTACCAGACTATCGGGTCGGCAGGTGTTCCCGTCGCCATGGGTACCTACGACCTATCCCTCAACCGTGCTCTCAATGTGTCATTCATAAACTGCAGGCAAACGAATGATATCAATGACAGCAGGTACTGGGGGATTCTGGGATCCAATTACTGCAAGAATCTTGTTTATGACAATTGTATTTTATCCCGGTTCGATGCCCACATGGGTGTTGCCAATGCCACCATCCGCAACTCAACTCTGGGGCATCAGGGAATAAACGCCATTGGTTGCGGAACCTTTACTGTGGAAAATTCCACTATCTATGGAAGGAGTCTCATCAATCTGCGTTCCGACTATGGCAGTACATGGCAGGGAGAACTCCTCATCCGCAACTGCGTTTTCGTGCCGGCCGGAAACGGAACGACAAACGCCAGCATTATCGGAGGTTCATATTCAGGGCAGCATGATTTCGGCTACACAAGTTATATGCCTGAACGAATCACAATAGAAAACCTTCGTATCGACGACTCCAAACTTCCAGCTGACCTCCAGGGTCCCGCCATATTTGCAAATTTTAATCCACTCATGACCAACGATTCCTACGTGGAGAAGTTTCCCTATGTCAAAACCCGGGAAGTCATTCTCAGGAACGTAACGATTACCAGCGGCAAAGCCCTGAGGATCAGCGATAACCCATTTATGTTCAAGGATGTGAAGGTAAACTCCGATAAATAAAAAAGTTAATAATACCGGATACTTTTCTACCTGAATGTAAATCTCAGGTCAGGACCACAACTTCATAATTTAAGATCGAATTTAAGGTAAAGAGACTCCAGCCATCAATAACCTGTGCAGTCAATATCATATCTGCAACCAGGAGATTCAGATTCTCTCCCTTTACATCGTCTGTCAGTTTTACTTTGATTGTAAGAGGACCAACTGATATGTATTCATGCAGAGGGGCTCGCCATGTTCCTGCGCTGGTAAGGTTTGTAAGGTGAAGTATCAGCCTTCCCTTCTGATGATAAAGGTTACAATCTATCAGGCCCGGTCCTTCAACTTTAAGAGGAATATCGCTGTTTGAGGTCCAAAGAATAATATTACTGATCAGATCACCGTGATCAGGTAAATTATATCGTGCAAATTGCCTGTCGAGATCAGCCGGCATAAATGCAATCCTGCTTCCATTGGAAAGGCTCCTTAAAATGAGTCCCGGAATATTTGTTTCCGGCTCCCGCATCCATGATGTTTCAGGGGGATAAATTGGAAACTCAGGAATAAAAGTCATGACAACTGAGGAATCCTTATCAACTGTCAAAGGATCGAGAGTACCCCCGAACGGAAGAATGTCGGTCAGTTCAAATCCATTGAGGACCTGATGTCTGGTTCCTGTGACAGGCGGTTCTTTACCCGATTTCGGGCCGTAAACATGACTTCGCATCTGCGGATAAAGTCGCAGATAGGTATGAAGAGTACGGTCAGGTAAGGATTTGTTTCCGGTTAAAACATGAGCTCCGAAAATGTCACCTAAAGCATAATCATCCAGTTTAGTCCCTGCTTCATCATAAAGACTGCTTTCGCCTGTAGCAAACAAGCCACCCCCACTATCCACAAACTTTTTTATGCTAACTATCTGCGATTTAGTCAAACTTCCTAAATTTGGAAGAATAAGCAGTCTTAATCCTGAAGCTTCCCGTTCTATATCATCAGCATGAACTGGCACATATGGAATTCTTGCTCTTATTAATGCCTGTGTGATTCCGTTCCATGGGGAATCAATAAGAAGATCAGCCTGATCCCGGCCATAAAAATCTGTATTCTCCTGTGACCATACAACACCAACTGTGCTCAAAGGCAGACGGTTAATGAGGTACTTTTCATTTTTTCCGTACCATTGAAAGACGGGTTCTGCTGTGTGATACATTCTCCTGTCTTCGTGATATGCTGAAATATGATGCCACCAGGGCTGTATTCCTCCTGCGAATCCTTCAATCATCCACATCCTTGCTTCATGTACAGGCTTGGACGATAAACGAAAAGTGGGTCGTCCGGCCTGATACATTGCCATACTGTCGGGGATCAATTTTTCCCAGCCTAAAATACCATGAATAAGCTTGCCCGTATCTGATAAGCCCTGGAATCCTGTTGAATCACTGCGAGACTGATGATCGAGCATAATAATATCGGCACGCTGGCAGATCGCCTTATAATCCCTGAAGCTTCTCGACTGATTGCTTACTGAACCGCTGTTCATCCCGGCCCAGATACAATCAGGACCTCCGGCTGCTTTAGTGGTGCGGTTGTTCATATCCCAGATTTCAAGTCTCCTGTCGTAATTCCACCTTATCCAGAGTTTATAGTCAGGGCTATCCCAGTCCTTTATGACCGGAATTTCCTTCCCTGTTTTTTCCCTGAAACTTTTTTTACAATTATCGCAATAGCAAATTGAATCGCGGCCAAGTCCGCTCCAGCTGTTATCAGTAAACCCTTCAGGGTGATAGTTAACAGATATTTCTGTAAGTATCGAAGGAATTTGTTCAATATAATAAGGACTGTTTACGCAGGTTATGTAAAGATCAGCTGCCCTGTAAGGTTTTCCTTCAGAATCCACAGCAAACCAGTCTGGATGAGCTTTATATAAATCCTCATGAGCCCTGTTTGAATCCATACGGGCAAAAACCACAAGTCCATCTTCATGGGCTGCACGACATAATTCACCAAAAAGATCACGTTTCTGAAGATATTCTGTCTGAAAATGAAAAGGAATTTTCGTCGGATAATAAGCTATGATACCCCCTGCATTTATTATTACCCCTTCTGTCCCGGTTCTTTTCCAGTGGTTTCGCCACCAACTGATATCATATATCGGTGGGTCATTTTCGGTAATATTTGTTTGCCCCCATCTGGTGATCCGCCTGTACCAGGGAATTTCATTTTTATAAATGCCTGATTGACTACTGATTACAAGGGGATCAAGAACACCTGCGCCTGAAATAGCAAGGGATGCTCCAGCTGCCTGCTTAAAAAATGTCCTGCGGCTGCTGCGATAGTTTTGTGATCTGTCTGAAGATGGTAAGTTTGAATCGGCCATAATTTGGATCGGTTTTGTTATCGACTTATACTTTAAATTTCAAACAATGAATTTACACAAACAATTTACAAATTGTCTCATAGATGAGTACGTATTTCAGATACCTGAAAAAAATGAATATAGCTGAAATCAGGATTTGAATAACGGAATATAAGCAGACTCAGGTATCAGAAATTCAATCCACACCCAAGATTAATTAATGACAGAGATGAAACGCCTGCTCTGAAGAAAAATCTGCCCGAAGGTTTTTCATAACGGTAACCGGCAAAAATATCTGGGAAAAATGTATCAGGAATACTTCCAGGTACCACAAGATATTTCAAACCCAGATCAAGCTCCAGATGTGAATTTTTTTCCCCTGTGATGTATGGGAAGGAAATGTTAAAAATAATATTCTTAGAATAAATATCTCCTCCGGAAGTCGGTAGTGTAAAGTACCCTAATCCTGTTCGTACATTTAATCTTGATCTCCGGAAGCTTAAAAGATTCCTTTCATAATACAAATTACCTTCTACGTACCCGAAATAGACTCCGATTGAATTTTTCAAAAACAGAGTCTCCTCCGCTCCAACGTTTTGAGTACCGGATTTAGTCTTAAGTGGGGAAAACAAATGGATCAAACTGATCGTAAACTCATTATTCATCAGCTCCCTGTAATATGGGGGATAAATAAATTTCTCGAATCTGATTTGATAGCCCGGAATATAATTTATAGAAACCTCGTTATTTTTTAAACGAGCAGAAACTCCGAATGCGTATTGAAAAGCAACCCTCTCAGCCGCATTGAGACCCCATTCACTGATTAGGGGATTATAAATATATTGATGTGTATAAGTTTGTGAGCCCATCCGTTCATTTCTTTCGACGAAATAATTTCCGGAGACCATCAGGTTGGGACGTATTCCGGCTGAAACAATTGTACTTAACCCGTCAGTAAGTTTAATATTCAGCCCCGCAGTCAGAGGAAAGCAAAGTTTATGAAAAGTAATATTTTCGATGTATGTATAGTGTGGAGTTGGCATATCATTTTTCCGAAACCTGGTTCCATACATTTCGTATTGAAGTCCCCCTGAAAATTCAAAGGATTTATTCTTTGACCAGAGCCATTTTACACCTAAAACCGGACTTATCAGGGATGGAGCAAAATATGTTGTACCATAAATACTGGTAAATTCCTGAGGTATTGAACTTACTACCCCCAGCTCAATTCCGAGCCTTGATGATGGCTGACCATTCCCATTTAAAGAAAAATGCAGTAATAATAGTACTAAAATTAAAGCACGATTCAATCTCATCATATTGCTAAAGGCTCAAGATTTCATTAAAAGTACAAAATAACTTTGAAATATAACGCATTTAGTATTTCGAATCATGAGCTTATAAATTTTTTACTCATAATTGACTTTTCGAACCGATGAAAGTCTTTAACTCCTGATTAGCAAAACTATTACAGCTATTATTCTGCAAAACCCTTACCTTTACATAATCCTTCTATTTCTGTCACCAATCCTGTAAGTCCATCAGAACCTTTTTCGAAAATGAATATTATTGCTATTAATAAAAATATATGAGAATACTTCTGACAGGTGCGACTGGATATATTGCACAAAGATTATTGCCTGTTTTGCTAACCAGTGGGCATGAGGTAATTTGTTGTGTACGTGATATTAACAGGTTTAACTCCGAACGGTATAAATCGCAATTATTATCAGTTATCGAGGTTGATTTTTTAAAACCCGAAACACTTCAGAGAATACCATCAGACATTGATGCCGCCTACTACCTGATTCACTCAATGTCCACTTCAACTGGCGATTTTGAAAAGATGGAGGAGATTTCGACTTTCAATTTTAAAGAAAGGATTCAGCAAACAAAAGCCAGGCAAGTGATTTACCTGAGCGGAATAGTTAATGAAGATATATTATCAAAGCACCTGTCCAGCCGGAAAAATGTTGAAAAAATTTTAAGCTCAGGGACATATTCGTTAACAACATTAAGGGCAGGAATAATTATTGGATCAGGAAGTGCTTCTTTTGAAATAATCAGAGACCTTGTTGAGAAGCTCCCTGTGATGATTGCTCCCATATGGTTAAATACCCGTTCTCAACCTATTGCTGTTCGGAATGTCATCGAATTCCTTTCCCGTGTATTATTAAATGAAAATACATTCAACCACAATTACGATATCGGAGGACCTGATATTCTGACATATAAGCTTATGCTGTTACGATTTGCAAAAGTAAGAGGACTTAAGCGCCGGATTGGAATTGTTCCCATTATGACTCCTAAATTGTCTTCATACTGGCTCTATTTTATTACTTCAACCTCCTATTCTCTTGCACAAAACCTGGTTGACAGTATGAAAGTTGAGGTAATATGCAGAGAAAACAATTTGAATGAAATTCTGGGAATAGTTCCCGTAAGTTATGAAGAAGCTATAATTGAAGCATTTGAAAAAATTGAGATGAATAAGGTAGAGTCGAGCTGGAAAGATGCCTTAACATCCGATACACTGAATGATGGAATATCAAGGCATACTACAGTACCTTTCCGTGGCTGTTTTTTTGATTACAGGAAACTTAAGGTTACCAACAGCGACTATTCATTTGAAAAGATCTGGTCAATAGGAGGTGCAAACGGCTGGTACTATGCCGACTGGTTATGGGGCATACGTGGCTTCATTGATAAACTTTTTGGGGGTGTTGGATTAAGAAGAGGCAGAAAAAATCAATCGGAAATATCCCCAGGAGATGCCCTTGATTTCTGGCGTGTTCTGATAGCCGACAGAAATGAAAGGAGATTGCTTCTGTTTGCTGAAATGAAATTGCCGGGAGATGCCTGGCTGGAATTCAAAATAGACAATCAGCAAGTAGTTCATCAGACAGCAACATTCAGACCATTAGGACTATGGGGTAGAATTTACTGGTATAGTGTCCTTCCTTTTCATGGTATAATTTTCAGGGGTATGATAAGAAAAATTGCAGGTCTGTGATTATGGCAGTTCAAATGTTTTAACATTTCAGGGACTTCCTTAAAGCTGCAACACTTTCCTGCTTCCTGAACCAAATGGCAGGAGAAGTAAAAATTAACCTTTTGTTTTTGTACTCCCAGAGACATTGATAATTGTGAACATGAGTTGAATAAGTTCACCTGGATGAAGGACTTCACCTTTAACAGGTTAAAGGAACCATTACAAGTCCGACTCTGACCTTCCATTGTTGATTCGTCTTCGAAAATCTTCATTCATCTTCCTGTTTTCATATTTCGTAAGGTTTTATTTTCCGTTCGGAATAACATAAATAACTTTACCAGAAAGTTGAAATAAGATTTCCATGAAGAACAGACTGATTATTCATGGATTGATATAAAACAAATCACATTTATTAATAAAATAATCTTGGAAAAATGAAAAAAGTATTGATCATTAACGGACATCCCGATAAAGAAAGTTTTTGCTCCGCACTGGCTGCAATTTATAAAAAGGGTGCTGATGCCTCCGGAGCTCCATGCAAACTGGTGAACCTTACCGAACTGGAGTTCAATCCTGTTTTGAAATTTGGTTACAGACACCGCACCGAACTTGAACCGGATCTGGTAACAATTCAGCATGATATTTCTGAATCTGACCATATAGTAATAGTGTATCCTAACTGGTGGAGTACCTATCCTGCATTATTAAAGGGGTTCATTGACAGAGTTTTTCTTCCAAAATTTGCTTTCGCATATCGTGATAATTCACCCCTTTGGGATAAACTATTAACAGGGAAAACAGCACGACTGATTGTAACAATGGATACTCCTAAATGGTATTACTGGCTTATTAACCGAAATGCCGGTCACCATGCAATGAAGGTGGGAGTTCTTGAATTTTCAGGTATCAAGCCGGTAAAAATCACCTCATTTGGTCCTATAAGAACAGCCAGCGAAAAGAAGAGAGCTGAATGGTTAAAAACCGCTGAAAGTTTAGGCCAAAAACAAAAATAAGTGAAAGCTTTCAGCTAATAAATACTTATTTCTTTTTACATAACTGCGCAAAATTACATTCTCTATTCATTGATGGAATGAAATAAAACGCATTACTACTGTTTTATTATCTTTGCTCCGGAGTAAATAACCATGCACATACACAATCATTTTATTAAACCTGAATACCAGCAGGTTGTAATGAAGGTTCAGAATTATATAAATGTGACCCTTACCGGCGATGTTTCTCTGAAAACCTTATCGGAATTAGCCAATTATTCTCCATTCCACTTTCAGAAAATCTTTACTGAGGCAGTATTGGAAACACCCAAGCAATATGTAATCCGACTCAGGCTGGAAAGAGCTGCACATTTCATAAAGATCTTCCCCTATCTGCCGATTAATGAAATTGCGTCAGGTTGCGGCTTTTCTTCCAACTCAGTATTCAGCCGGGCTTTTAAAAATTATTATGGCATTTCTGCTGATAACTACAGGAAACTTCCGGGAAATATGATGCAGGAGATAAAAAAGAAGAGAAACCGGTCTCCAAATGAACAGGAAGCACAATGGATAACTCCTGTTTCTGATATTCAGGAAAAAATCGATTCTGTAAAAATATCTTCCGAACCTGTAATCAGCACAATGTATTCTTTCAAAATTGCAGCTATCCAGACAACTCTCAGTCACAGGGAGAACATATCCTTTGCTTTTAAAAGCCTTATTCAATGGGCTGTTCCACAACAACTAATTTCTCCTGCCACAAGATTCTTCGGAATCTGGCTCGACATTCCCTATTTAACACCTCCCGATAAATGCCGGTATCTTTGTGGAATTGAATTGAGTTCTGAGGTTAAACCAAACAAAGGAATCGTTATTCTTACATTTAATAAAGGTCTGTATCTCAATTACAAAATGACAGGGGACATTAATGATACATTGAATTCACTTATTGCGTTAAACCATAATTATATTGATTCAATGGGTTACTCAATCTCAGAAATGATTTGCTATGAACACTTTGAAGTTAGCCCTGCAAACGAACTTTATGAAAAGATAAATCGCTCTCTCTTAATTCCGATCAGAAAACAATAGTCAGCCTTTTGAATGTTGTCGCAAGATTTGCAAACAAATTCGCAAGAAATGCAAACTTCTTAAGATGAAATCAGGTGATCTTTGTTTCCATAATATTAAAACATAAACTAATGGAGACAAAGAATAAAACATGGTTTGGAAGCCATTCGCATACAGGTATTGTTATTGGTGTCGCTGCAATTCTGGCTATAATCTACATCAACGTTCTTCCCGATGAAAAACTATTCCCTTCGATCCTTACCGGGTTGATCGTAAGTCATGCTCTGATATTCCTCATAACAGTTTTCGGAGGGTGGATGCTGCTTCCGGAAAAAACACTGAAAAAATTCAGAAAGCAAACAGCTCCTGAAAGTTTTGATTTTGGATGGTCTTCTAAATGGAACAAAGGTTTTGGAGTCGCCTCTTTCATTGTGGTCCTGTTAGCCTTCTATTCCTATTTCAGTCTGGCCGGAAATCCTGCCTTGCAAATTATTTTATTTACCTTCCTCCTTTTGCTGGCTGTCAACCTTTTCCTTGGAAATATTATTGCGAGGGATTCGAACAGCACCACTAATATTATCTTACCATACGTTGGCCTGTATAAAGCAGGAAAGAATAATGTAATTGATGTTGGCTGCGGGGCAGGAAGAACTACTATTTCGCTATCAAAAACATCATCGGACATTAACATTGTTGCATTTGATCGTTTTGATGCCAATTATATTGATGATGGTGGTAAAACTTTACTCAGAAGAAATTTAGATCTGGCCGGAATATCTTCACGGGTAAAAATAGAGCAGGGTGATATTACGTCAATGCCTTTTGCTGAAAATACCTTTGATGCCGCTGTAAGTTCCTATATGTTTGACCATCTGGGGGAAAATAAATTACCGGGGTTAAAGGAAATGTGGCGCTTATTGAAACCAGGAGGAAGGTTCCTGTTGATTATTGTTGTAAGAGGTTATGCATCTTTTGCATTGGCTAACATACTAAGCCTTGCGTTTGCCACACGGTCTGACTGGAAAAAACTATTCCGCGCGGGCGGATTTGATCTTGTTGATGAAGGGACTATTAATTTCGGAGCTTACTTTCTGATTGAGAAACCATTGAAATAAGCTCTAAAGAAGTTGAGCAGATGTGATTAATAATTAATCTTGTAAAAAAAGATCAGAGTTATTAAATAGTCGCTTCACCAAAACAAAAAAATATGTGGCAAATTTTCATTGGAAGTCTTGCATTAAGCATAATCCATGCTTCGATACCAAACCACTGGATCCCCCTTCTCGCTATTGGCAAAACAGAAAAGTGGACTCTTAAAGAAACCTTATCAGCAACTTTAATAACAGGATTTTCCCATACATTAAGCACAATTTTGATTGGTATTATTGTGGGGCTGATAGGTATTGAACTTTCCAGTAAATATAATTTTGTCATAGATTATGTGGCACCATTCATCCTGATAGTTTTAGGAATTATCTATATTATTCTGGATTTCAGAAGCGTGAACGATTTCCATCATACAGATCCTGAAAACAGGCAAACTCAAACCAGTACCAAATCAAGGATTAGTCTCCTGGTAAGTCTAAGTGTAGCTATGTTTCTCACACCGTGCGTTGAAATTGAAGCTTATTATTTTCAGGCAGGGATGACAGGATGGGCAGGTATCTTTATTGTTTCAGTCGTTTACACATTTACAACTGTACTTCTAATGTGTTTGTTCGTTTATGCCGGTTTTAAAGGCACAAAACAACTTAAATTACATTTCCTGGAACATCATGAAAAGCTTATTACCGGAATAGTACTGACAGGATTGGGAATTCTTACTTTTTTTGTAAAGTTTTAGTCTTTCCGATTAACCATTTGACTGAACTGTTCTATAAATATCTGATATTTAGTATTTTCAAATCAGCAGAGATATGTATATTACAATATTAATTGTGCCACAATGTGGGGCAATCTGAATAACCATAGTAGTAAACCCTCTGTCAACTAAAAACCGATATGACTCTTTATTATCTTTACTGACTCATCTTCAAAAATCGTCGTTCATCTTCCTGTTTCATTGTTTCATAATGTTTTATTTCTTGTTGCGGAATAACAGAAATAGCTTTGCCTGAAATATATAACCATATTGCCATGAAAAACATTCTGATTGTCCTTGGGATTTCTTTATTAAATATCTATTCTGTATCAGCAGCTCACGAAATGACTCAGACTATTCGCGGTACTGTAACTGATGCTGTATCAGGATATCCCATAATCGGGGCTTCCGTAGTTCTCGTGAATTCAGAACCCAGGGTTGGGGTTTTCACAGACATAAACGGAACATTTGAGATGAAAAATATTCCTCTGGGAAGACAGTCGCTGCAAATCAACTATCTTGGATATGAATCGAAAGAACTTAACAACATGTTACTCGTGAGCGGGAAAGAGCTGGTTCTGGAGATATCCCTTATTGAAAAAACCAATGCACTGAGTGAAGTTGTGGTTACTGCCTCTTCAAAGAAGTCGGAAGCGCAGAATGAATTGGCTACAGTCAGCGCGCGTACTTTTTCAGTTGAGGAAACCGAGCGTTTTGCAGGAAGTCTTGGCGATCCTGCCAGAATGGTAGCTAATTATGCAGGTGTAATGACCCAGAATGACTCACGAAATGATATAATTATAAGAGGTAATTCGCCTGCAGGAATCTTATGGAGACTGGAGGGAATAGAGATCCCCAACCCGAATCATTTTGGTGCGCAGGGAACAACCGGAGGACCTGTCAGTATGGTAAACAATAATCTTCTGGCCAACTCTGATTTCCTTACAGGAGCTTTCCCTGCTGAATATGGAAATGCACTGGCAGGGGCGTTTGATATTAACCTCAGGTCAGGTAATGCAAATGAACATGAATTTACCGGACAGGTTGGATTTAACGGTTTTGAATTTGGAGCAGAAGGCCCACTCTTAAAACTTAAAAATGGTCAGAATGCCTCCTTTCTTGCCAATTACCGCTATTCAACTCTAGAACTGGTAAACCAGATGGGATTTAGTGTAGGAACCGGGACTGCAATCCCTCAATACCAGGACCTTACATTCCTGATTGATATACCCGGCACTAAAACAGGAAGGTTCAAACTCTTTGGTCTATGGGGAAAAAGCTTCATCGCCCTGGGACGAGATCTGACAGATACAACTGAAAACCAGTATAATCCTTTAGGGATAGCAACTGACTTTGGATCCGAGCTGGGTGTACTCGGGCTATCACATACTTACTATTTCAATAATAAAACCCGTATTAAAACCACCCTGTCATGGCAGCATTCAAATTCTCAGGCTTTTGTCGATTCAGTAAAAAATGAAACCTTCATCCCTTTTGTCAGGGAAAATCAGACTGAGAATAAACTATCATTTTCGACACAACTGAGAAAAAAGTTCAGCGCTTCCGATAACGCAAGCATTGGACTTATTATAGACAAATATAACATCAATTATCTCGACAGTATAAACGACTCTGATTATAGACGATTTGTAACTTTTACGGATATTGACGGAAAGATGATGCTCTACAGAGCCTATGGCCAGTGGCAGCATATTATCGGAGGAAGGCTGACTACCTATGCAGGGGTTCATCTTCAGTATGCCGGCATCAACATGGAACTTGCAGCCGAACCAAGGCTGAGTGTAAGTTATAAGATATCTGAAAAAGGATCATTTAATTTCGGATTCGGACTTCACAGCCAGCTTCAGCCAAAAGGAGTTTACTATTTTCAGGATTACAACCCGGTAACAGGAAGCTACCTAAGGACTAATGAGGATGTTGGAATGTCAAAAAGCGCACACCTTATCCTGGGCTACCAGTACCTGTTCAGCAATGAATTTCGTGTTAAACTCGAAAGCTATTACCAGCATCTTTATAAAATACCCGTTAAAGCTTCCTTCCCTGAATATTCACTCATTAATATCGGTGATCAGTTCGGCTCTGCTTTGGAAGACAGCCTTATCAATTCAGGGAAAGGTAAAAACTATGGTATTGAATTGACCGTTGAAAAGTTCATGAGCCGTGGATGGTATTTCCTTTTTACCACATCGGTATTCAATTCCCTATATCAGGGATATGACAATAAATGGAGAAACAGTGCATTTAACGGGAACTATGTATTTAACCTGCTCGGGGGGTATGAGCATAAATTAAGCCAACGTTCAATGTTAACTGTTGATATCAGAACAGTCTGGGCAGGAGGTAAAAGGTACATTCCCCTTGATCTTGAAGCTTCAAGGGAACAGCATGCTACTGTTTATGACTGGTCAAGGGCTTATGAAAATAAATACGATGACTACTTCCGCACCGACCTTCGATTCGGCATTAAGGTTAATCGTAATAAATTCAGCCATGAGTGGGGGATCGATCTGCAGAATATTACAGGCTACAGGAGTATCTTTATGGAAGGTTATGATGGTAAAAAAGATGAAATGTACTATGTTTATCAACAGGGATTCATACCTATGTTCCTTTACAGAATTCAGTTCTGAAATATTTTATAGATTTGCATCTGAGAACTATGAAAGACACATATTTTAATAAAAGCCTTTTTTGCCTTATACCTCTGGTCGGGATTATTATAGCAGGAGTTTACCTCATCAGCTTTGGAATATCGGATACAGATTTATCAATCAAAATAGCATTTCAGGGCATTACCATGACTGCCGGAATCTGGCTGGGGTGCACCACAATCGTGACCTTACTCTGGAAAAAATTCCCATGGGAGGAGAAGCCTGTTCTGCATCTGCTTATCGAAATATCAGCCATCCTGGTATATACACTTATTTTCAGTATTGCCCTCTATTCAGTGGAGAGAAAGTACTTTGATTTTCCTGAAATGCTTAATCCGGGGATGGATATATTCATAACCCTTTTAATTACGTTTTTTATTACAACTATTAACGAATCAGCATTTTTTTACAGACAATGGAAGTATAATTTCTCCAAATCTGTAAGACTAGAAAAAGATAACCTTGAAGCGAGATTTGAGGCTCTCAGGGCACAAATCAATCCCCATTTTCTCTTTAACAGCCTTAACAGTCTCACCAGCATGGTGGAAGATAATAAACCGGTGGTGGAATATATTGAGAATCTCTCTGCCCTGCTTCGTTATATGATGAAAAGCGGAGAGAAAGAGCTGGTATCTCTAGGTGAAGAGATCAAAATACTCCGGAGTTATATCAGTCTTCAAATGACAAGATTCCACGGATCACTTGAAATAAAAGTTGGTATCTCAGAGGAACTTCACAATCATGTTGTACCTCCTCTTGTGCTTCAAATGCTGGTAGAGAACTCAATAAAACACAATGTCATCTCCAGGGAGAATCCGCTTATTGTGGAATTAATTGCTGACAATGAATCGATAACTGTCACCAATAATATTCAGAGAAAAACTGGCGTCACTTCAACCGGACAAGGATTGGAAAATATCAGGGCACGTTATGGTTTCTTCACATCAGCAAAAATGGTAGTGACTGAAAATGGTGAAATATTCAGGGTGAAAATTCCCTTGCTGCAGGTAGAATTATGATTACAACCCTTATTATAGAAGATGAACAACTTGCTGCCTTCAGGCTTGAAAAGCTTCTGAAGAGCCTTAACCCTGAAATTGAGGTTATCTCTGTAATTGATACAGTTGAGTCGGCAATAAAGTGGTTTGAGAGCCATCCGCATCCAGATCTGATTATGCTCGACATACAATTAGGAGATGGCCTGAGCTTTGATATTTTCAAAAAGATAAAAATTGAATCATACGTAATCTTCACTACTGCATATGATGAATATGCAATAAAAGCATTTGAGCTTAACAGCGTCGATTACCTCCTTAAACCTGTCAGCGAAGCAAGGCTTGAACAAAGCATTGCCAAATATAAAAAACTCAGCTCTTCAGGACAAAATGTGAATCTTCAGAAGCTTCTGGCAACTATTGAAAACAGGAATGATAAATATAAAAAACGGTTCGTTGTTGCTATTTCAGGCAAAATAAAAATTGTTGAAACAGGAGATGTTGCATTCTTTTATTCCAAAGAAAAAAGCACTTTTCTTTGCACAGCAGGCAAAAGACATTATCCCATTGTATTTTCGCTTGATCTATTGGAAACCATTTTGGATCCGGAGGTATTCTTCAGGGTGAACCGGCAGTATATTGTTCAGTATAAAAATATAGAAAAGATCGACATTCTTTCAAAAAGCAGATTAAAGATCAGCACGGTTCCTTTATCAGATGATGAGATCTTGATCAGCGCCGCACGAACATCAGATTTCAGAAAGTGGCTTGAAAAATAAGGGAAGCCATATTAATAGATTACTGTAAAATATTCTGCAACTTTCATTATTAAATAGCATACGCCATTTGACGAGAATTTTTTATCGATTCTTTTGTCTCTTTAATTAACTCATATTTTAGAGTTTCAGTATCCATCAGGATGCCCTGAAATCGTCCAAGAGAACATGAACCGGAATTCAGGTAGCGTTTTTTCTTATTTAAATAGTAGGTGTGATGCGACTCAAGCTTATGGGTATGCGACAGTATTACCATGTCGTGCTCTTTTAGGAGTTTAAGGGCGTAAGAAAGGTATTTTATTGTGTTATAACTCTTTGGAATATGATTAATCTGGTCTTCAAAAGCTACTATTTTAAAATATATGTCCATAAGGTATCTTGAATGAGACACCTTCTTAAGAAGTGATATACCAAACTTACCTATAGCACGTCCTAATCTGCTTCCATTAAACCAATCGGCATTATGGCCATGCTCTATATAAATTGATTGCCCATGCGAATTTGTAAACTGTAAATGTTCAACGCTAAAATCGCATACTATGTCGTGATTTCCCTTTATGAAAATGAAATTATTGTCACTGAAGTATCTCATTAGTATTGGATTGGCCTTTTTGATTTCGTCATACGTATATTTCTGCATCTCAAAAATATCGCCATTGAATATTACTTTATCAACATTAAAAGTGTCTCTTATGCCTTCTATTTGCATAATCAATTCCATTTCATCCCATTGAAAAGTGCCGAAATTATCGCAAGTATCAATGTGCAGGTCGGATAATATCAAAATATTCATGTTTTTAGTTTTAGTGCTGAAAATTTAAAATGTAATTCGATACAGGTCCTACTCCATTACTAATTGAAGCATTTTTAATGTTTTTGATAAGTGATTTGTAGAAAGCTTCATCAGTGAGGAGTTTGTTCAGAACATCTGGCAGAATGGTAGCATTTTTTTCCAGTATACCCATTTTACTGTCGCATACGAATTCCATATTGCCTTTTTCCTGCTCCCATATATAATTATTTATAACAGGAACCTTTCCCATAATAAGAATTTCCATGGAGGTTGATGCACCGCATTTGGTTATTACAATATCTGAAATACTTAAGAGTGAATGTACAAAATCCACGAATCCGTAAACTTTAAGATTCTTTATACTATACTTAGTTTTAATTTGCATTGCTTTAGCATACAGGCTTTTATTTTTCCCACATACTATTGCAATTTCAGCTTCCAGATTTCTTGCTATGATTTTTTTAAGTATTCTTTTCCCGTGAGGCATTCCTTCACCGCCACCCATTATTAGAATAATTTTAGATTCAGGTTCAAATCCAAGGTTTTTGCGGGTCATCAACTTTAATGATTCACTGACCTTGTGGGAAAATTTACTATTAATAACAAAAGGGAATACTTGTAAATTATTTTTACTTATCCCCATCTCAATACATTTATCTTTAAGTATTTCGCTGAACACAATAAAATTTTGTTCTTTTTTCTGGAACCATATCGGGTGGGCTGTAAAAGGATCCGTTACCACTGTTATGACCGGAATATCCAGATTGTGTTTTTTAAGAACTGAGAATACCGGTTTTACAAGAAAAAAGTGAAAGAGTACAATTTTTTTGGGGTTTGTTGCAAGAATCTGCTTTTCAATTCCAAATTTCATAAATACGGACATCAGGAATGAAGTAAGCTGTGAAACAAGTGCTATTTTATGTATTGCATAAAGTAACTCAAATGTCCAGGCTGCCTTATTTATAGCATTTTTGTAACCATCTTCAATTACCCTTCGTACAAGAAAATTTGAATCCGCCAATCCATCTGCAAGAAGAACTTCCACATTGACCTTCTTCTTGGTTTTTATCTTTTCAGCCACGGCTTTTGCCGGTGCAAGATGACCGCTTCCGGTTTTAAGATATAAGAACAGATATTTACTCAAAGTATAACTCTTTTTATACTCAAAAGTAATGTTCGGTTGTTATCATACTGTTACAATGCTGTGAAGAATATGTTAATTATTAAACAGTTACCTTTTCAAAGGATTATTGCTCGAAACGAAAGTTCCGGTTTCCAGAAAATCCAGGATATTGTACGTCCCATATTTCCTGCCCTTCAGAAATCCGTTCCATGCAGCTTCGGCAAGCCTTCCTCTATCTAACAGGTCAAACAGCCATTGGTTGGTATATTCTGGATCCTGTTGCTTTATCCCTGCTCCTATTTCTCTGAGCCACCGACGATTACATTTTTCCTGTGGACCAATAAATGGGGTGAGAATGATTGGGATACCAAGTGCACAGTAAAAAGAGAGTTCGCTCGGCTTTGTCCATAATATATCTGTAGTGTGCAGACATTGATTGAATAATTCAAAATACGAGTCGTTGTTATCTGCCCAAATAACTTTTATATTTTCACTATCACCGGAAATTTCTTTTTTAACCTTTTCGAAATAATCCCTGAGTTCTGGCCTTATACCTGCTACAAGATTCAGCTTTACTTCTCCATTTTTTATTTCTTTGGCAAGACTTTCTGCAATTTGCCGGCCAATTTCTTTCTGAGCTCCTGCACCGCCTACAGCATAAGTAATCGTTAGCGACTTTTTTTGAATATCGGTTTGAATATTATTGAATTCATTTTTCACCAGGAAAGCATTGATGCTGTGTCTATACAGATCATGAAACTTACCATATGGATCCAGATTTATGAGACGACGGCTAAGATTATGCTTTAAGGTATTAAGACTTCGATCGCCAAGCAGATCCAACGGTAAAGGAAACCCTGTAAGCAAGATATTTTTCTCCGGCACACCATAAGAGTGTAACCGTTGAGCCGAAACCGATCCCGGTGCAAAATATAAAATATTGCTTTTATCAGCATCTTCTGATGCCCACACTCTGCTAATGTCAGTATCGCAGATAATACAGTAGATTATGCTGTGATAAGCCATTTCAGCTGCTATTGCTGAGGAATAAAACGAAGTTATCAGAGGAAGTTCAGGTTTGGTTATCCTGAAAATGACTCCTCCGCATAATCCTTTTTTTATTGCTGACTTCAAATACCTGACCTGCAATGTTGCTTTAGATCGGTCTTTTAATGGGTAATATGTCGGAATGTAAAGCATAGTATCCAACAAGCTTTTGATAATATTACCTATTAATGGCAAATTCCCGGCTCGTGACATGAATTCGTAGGTACGCTGCATCTCCTTCCAGAGCCGAAGTTCTTTCATTTTGGCATCAGGCGAATTATTTGCATTCAGAATAGACCCGCCTTGCGCCAATGCTTTCAAAGGAAAAATGGCCCGTTGATGTCCATAACCCATATCGGCAGAAACGAGCCAGAATTTATCCTTTAAAACAGCCGGAATTAAGTCATTGTTATTCATGTAAATTTTGATTGATCTATAATTGAGTATTTCTTTGATATTCAGAGCCGGGATTAGGTTTTTTCTCTGAATTTCTTAGGTTTCAATTTATCTTTTGGCGAAATAATTATCGAGACATCATGTACTCCGAAAATTAATAAAAGAAATTAGTTTTGATTTGTTCTGATAAAGATTAGGAATTATTAAGATAATGTTAATGAGGAAATTGCTCTGTTTGATAATTTTTGAAAAAATTACGATCGTCCTGAATCATAAGGATAATCAGGATATAATCCAAAAACAGGCAACTACGATTGCAACCACAAATATTGTGGCAATTATTTCAAGAATTATATCACCTAATAAGTCCTTATTATTGTTTGTCTGATTTTGGTTACTGTCATTCATGTCAAATTATTTTTTTTGTAAAAGTAACCTTGAGTTGTAACTTAATTGTTAAGGATTGAATAAGGTTATGTTAAGTAATGTAAAAAGCAGAATGCATATTCTGGCCAACAGCTGATCAGGTAATAAGAAATTAAGAATAGAATACAGAGGGGAATATGCTATCTTTTTTGAATGAGAAGGCCATTTAACTGATGGCAACATCGGACTAGTGTTGAAAAAGAGAAGCCCACCTTCCGGATGGGCTTCTCTTTTATACTATTTTGAAAACCAGGCCAGCCTCAAACATAAATCAGAAGAGTTAGTTGTGCTGCTTGCAATTATATCACTGAAATTTCACTCTGTAGAGAATCCTGTACAGGAAAGGGTATATTTCACATGCAACACATAACCCATATGCTGCTTCAAGAAAAGAAAAGAGAATTAACACACCAGCAAAAGAAAAAGCCGGTAAATAAAAATTAAGAATAAATGAAATTATTATTATACAGCTAAATATCAAGCCAATACGCGCTGCGAATATTTTTGGCCCGGCATTTATTAATTTCTCTTTCAATCCAAAATAGCTGACAAGTTTTTTTGATGTATGAACAAAAAGGCTATACTCTGAATAATTAAAAGACCGTAGAAAAAAATCAAAAGCAAGAAAAATCAAAGGAATAACACTTTGAGTCAACCCAAAAATTATTAGTAACAATACAGTAAAAAATCCATTAACCCGTGCAACCATATTACTTACTTTTTTATCTGAAACCGGGCATACTGCAACTGATATTATACTCATAATTTCATGTTTTATTATTACACGACTGAATTTATTTGCCAGCCTTTAATATAACCGCCGGCAGGACAAAGATATCATGAGAAGGTAAGATGAAAATCCCCTTATTAGGGTATTTTTTTATACCGCATCTATGGTATATGGCAACAAATCTTTCCTGTCGATTTTTTTTTAGGAATGGGCCGAAATAATAAATACAAAAACTGACGGTTTTCAGGATTTCATAAACGATTCTAAAAACAAATACCCGGTTGCCGCTTTTAACCAATCAGTGGTACCAGACAGTGATCAGGCTTTCTATTGTTTTACCAGTTCCACCCTCCTGTTTTTAGCCTTGCCATCCTCATTATCGTTCGATGCGACAGGTGCAAGAGAGGCAACACCATAGGATTTTAAACGTGCTGCCGGGATCCCATATTTCGTGGTAAGGGAATTAACAACGGCATCTGCACGATCTTTCGACAGTTTCATATTGGCTTCAATATTACCCACATTGTCAGTATGCCCTACGACATACAGCTTCAGAGATTCATTGTTCTTAAGAAGTTTCGATATCTGAACAATAGCTGTATCTGACTCAGGCTTTATCTCTGCCTTCCCGCTGTCGAAGAAAATGCCGTAAACCGGAACGTGCCCCGTACTGTTTATATCATTACCCATCGCCTCTGCGTTTGCAGTAAGCTCCTGCTTCATAATCTCCCTTTCTACAATATTCAGGCGATACATGTTATTATAAGATCTGACCTCGAGCCAGGTCTCTTTACCATCCTTCTGAACCATTATTGTTGAGGTTTTGTTGAAGTTGTCATCAAAGAGAACTTTCCCGCCAATTTTTTTCAAAGCCTCCTGAATGTTTCTTCTTATCTTTAATTCTCCCGGTTCGGGTACCCCGTTGTTTAGCCTGTAATCTATGTAATATTTATGACCTTCAACAACAACATATTTCGCTCCGGTGCTTATAAACCTGTAGCTGTCAAACTCAACTTCTTTATATTCTGAAATACGGAAGTCGGGCATTCTTGTTAGCATTGGATGGTCTTTACTTCCTTTGAAATCCGGTTGCTGGGCCTGCGAAAGGCCTTTTACTGTTATTAAGAAGAACAGCGTGAAAGTAATTACAACTAAATTTTTCATTTTACTAATATTTTTTAGAAGATTAATAGATAATGTTGCTGTTTCTGAAGACACTGACCAAATTTACAAAATCCGGGACAGAATTAATTCAAAAAATGAAAAAACATTTCAATAATATTTCAAAACTGATATTACACCGGTTACATTTCTCAGATTGCTTTTCTATAAAGTTTAGTATTGACATTTACACTTTTAAGAAATCCGGAGTTATTGAACAGCTTACTCTCGCCCGTTATTTGAAATCATGGAATCAGTCAATCGCTCGATAAGATCAATTGTATAATCCCCCATACCGGGCCCAAACCAACCCATCAATTTTGATTCATGGTAATCGAGATAGAAGTATTTACCCGGAAGGATATAGCCAATATAACTACCATTATAGCCTGAGACCATAGCCTGATACCCCTTTCCTGCCATCACCTTCTTAAGGGTGAGAGCAAGTTCTGCGCTGAAATCCCCTGGGGTAAAAACCCAAACTAAATTATTAAACTGTATTGCTTGCAGGTAAACGTTTTTGGGCAAGGGCATTAACCGTTTGCTCAAACCCGATGTAAGGTTGATATTTGATGTTAACCTCATGTGGTATTCGGGCAGGGAGATTTTCAATGATAATGACGAAAGAGTAAGTTCCCCTCCGGGAGTAACTTCTTTTATGTGAACAGCCACGCTGTCAGCCAGTGCCTCACCGATATCTCTTGCAGTTTCGAATTCCAGTCCCTTACCAACCGGACTCTGACTACCCATCGATCCTCCACAAAACATAGCAATATCAAAACCTGAATTTTCCATTTTCCGTTGCCAGTACCCCGGGTAATCGCCACTGATAAGGGTGTTCTTTCTCCCAAGGGTTGTAGAATGTGCTGAAAAGGACCCAATTACCGCTTTCCGTTGTCCGGTCTGCTCAACAATAAGGTAAGTGAAGTCGTTATTGTTGTGCAGAGGATCACCCGTAAGCCGGTTTCTGATATAGGAGGCACCATTAAAAGTGCCAGATCCCAATCTGGACGGATGTAAGTCGGCTATTGCTTCGAGAACCGATTTAACTATCTGATCAGTAAGATATTTTTCAATACCCGTATTCTCCTTTCCCGCAATTACTTTTGCAAGCAATCCATACCCCCAGCCTCCAATACCTGAATGGGTGTGTGTTGCAGTAAAAAACAGACTGTTTCGCTGAATCCCCGCTTTTGACAAAGCAAAAAGAACAGAGTCGATTATGTTCTCAGGCATTAAAAGCATATCGGCTCCTACAATAATAACGGTTTGCTGCCCCCCTCTCAGCGCCATCGCTTTAACAAAAATGCTGTCGTGAATACCTGTCGCGTATTTTGTTTTTCGTTGTCCATAACCCGCAATTGGAACCGCATTCTGCCTACCTTTGTGCTTTTTATTAAGGTTACCATTCAGATCAGGAGTGATACTTACCTTTGAAAATCCGGCAAAAACTGAATCTCCTGAATAAGATATCCCTGGCTTCAGGCTATCCAAACGCGATATGGAACTTCGATAGTAGCCGGTTTTGAAGTACGGCGTCTTTTGAACTGCACAACCACTCAAAAAAACCAGCAAAGCAGTTCCGGAAATAATGTGTCGCACCATACCTTCAATCCATCTCATTAAATCTCCTGTTGATTAGAAATATTTTTCTCTTATTATAAATCAATTTAATGGTAAAACTGATGAACCATACTTCCGGATAATTTTCATCTGTTTCCAGGTTAAAGATACGACTCTGGTTTTATTTGATCCAACTAAGTCTGTTTTATTAACTTCCCTGAGGGAATTGCAATTCGTAATAGTTCTGAAAAGACTATCTTGTGACGAAGCTGATAGTTATATTTGTAATGAATATTCAAATACAAAATAACCGATGAAGAAATATTTACTGTTAGCCATCTCTCTTTCCTGCAGCACACTCTTTGCTCAGGACTTAAGCTTCAGCATACCGGGAAAAAACTTATATCAGGAATTGCCAAATCCGGCAAAAACACCCGCAGACAAATGGTCGAAGGTTACCGGAGAAGTCAATGTAAGCTTTGCAAGCGACATGGTAAGATATCCGAAGGAACAGGTACCTGATCTCTCTTCAAATGAGTGGATAACAACAGTCTGGAAAGGTGAAAAGGTGCATACTCAGATCCTCGTCTGGACTAAGAAAGAGATTCAATCACTCACTGCCTCAACAGGCAATCTTACAGATAATAAAGGTAACAGTATAAACAGCAGCAACATAAAGACAGGATTTGTCAGGTATGTCATGACTGATGAGTTTGGAGAGGGATGTGACAAGCGGCCTCCTCAGAAGTATGACTCATCACTGGTTGAGGATCCTATCGATATTGTTGACCGGATTAAAGTAATTGCAAATAGTGTTCAGCCTGTATGGTTATCAATTCAGGTTCCGGGAGATATACCTGCAGGAAAATATACCGGCACAGTTATAATAAATGCCGGGAAGAAATTTGAACTTAAAATGACAATAAATGTTTCAGACCATATTCTTCCGCCTCCGGCTCAATGGAAGTTTGATCTTGATCTGTGGCAGAATCCCGATCCTGTGGCCAAAGTACATGGTGTAAAACTATGGAGCGATGAGCATTACAGCCTTATGAGACCTTACTATTCCATGCTGGCCAGTGCCGGACAAAAAAGCATCACCACCTTCATAATTGACCAGCCCTGGGGACCCGATCATGTTTATCACAGAGACCCTGCAATGATTAAGTGGTCAAAGAAGAAAGATGGCAGCTGGTCATATGACTATTCTGTTTTTGACAGGTATGTTGAATTTGTAATGAGCTGCGGAATCGACAAGAGGATAAATTGCTATTCAATGATCACCTGGGATCTGTATTTCATCTACTTTGATGAAGTGAAAGGAGATTTAGTATCAGTCTATGCGAAACCAGGTTCACAGGCTTACATCGATCTTTGGGAACCAATGATAAGTGATTTTACCAGACATCTTAAGGCAAAAGGGTGGTTTAACAAAACAGCTATTGCAATGGACGAGCGCAATATGGAGAGTATGCTGGCTGTAATGGCACTTCTGAAGAAGATAGATCCTGCCTGGAAGACAGCGCTTGCCGGGAGCTATCACAGGGAGATCGCTATGGACATATTTGATTATTGCGTAATTATCGGCAGTAAGTTTGATAAGGATATCCTGGACGCACGTAATACTGCCGGTTTGCCTACAACTTATTATACTGCATGTGGTGAGAAACGTCCTAATGCTTTTTCATTTTCACCTCCTTCAGAAAATGTATGGATCGGCTGGTATGCGGCAGCTGAAGGTTTTACAGGATATCTCAGATGGGCCTATAACAACTGGACTAAAGATGTATTGCATGACACCAGGTACAAAACATGGCCGGCGGGTGATTGCTACCAGATCTATCCGGGTCCTCGTACTTCCATAAGGTTTGAAAAATATATTGAAGGGATACAGGATTTTGAGAAGATCAGAATCCTGAAAGAGCAATTTACAAAGAGCGGAAATGAAGATAACCTGAAAAAGCTGAATGAGGTACTTTCCACCTTCACCACAAAAGAACTTGAGACCACGCCTGCCGCTGACATGGTCGCTAAAGGCAAGGCATTATTAAATGGGTTTTAGGAGTTATAAGCTTAAAAAAGGAATGCCGGCAGGGATAACGTTTGCATTGTGAATAAAATAACGCTGCCTGATAAAGACATATCCCTGTAAATGGCTGTAATCAAAGGTTCTGCAATCAATTTTTGATTATTTTAAAGAAGCGGTAAAATGACGATGTCTGTATCCGGACAATATAAATTCCTTCGGCAAATTGAGTCAAATCTATTACAGGATTTCTCTCAGGTGTAAAATTCAGATAAATAAGTTCCCCATTCAATTTTATTATTTCAATCCTGCTCAACCCTGAATATTCATCTTTAAAATCAATCGTGATCTTATCTTTTGCCGGAACAGGATAGATAGTTATCCCGGTAATCTTTTCACTTGAAACAACGAGATTCAGGGGTCGGGAATAAATCATCAGGCCGGGAACTGCTGAATTTGTGATCACGCAATAGTACCGGCCGGAATCAGAAGGCTTCATATCAATGAATTTAAACATTCCGCTACTATTTAGCTCCAGGCTGATCCCGTCTTTATAAAACTCATACATGTTATTTAAACCTTCGGAAGAAAGATCATAGTTATAGGAAGCACCGCTTTTAAAGAGTGTATCAATTTTCAAACCGATTGAATCCTGGGGCGAGTAAATAAATGTCTTAATGTTTGCTGAGTTTACATTACTTTCAATATCCTCAAAACCCAGTCTGTTATGGCTAACATTTATACTGTCAACATAAGGAATTACTATCTTCGGAAGACCTGTCAGCATATTATTATCCAACCGGAGGTTTCTGCAGTACATTTCATTCACCTCAGCCGGTACCGATCCGGATAAAAGGTTATCATTCAGCTTAAGCCGCCAGAGAGATTTCAGGTTTCCCATATTTCCCGGGATTACACCTGAAAACTTATTGCCGTTCAAATGTAAAACCATCAGACCTGTCATACTGAAGATCTCAGATGGAATTCTTCCGCTAAGCTGATTATTATCAAGATATAATAAAGTCAGATTCCTGAGGTTGATTATTCCGGAAGATACTGAGGTGAGGCCATTCCGGGATAAAACTAATGATCCGAGCTTTACCAAATTCCCTATTTCGAACGGTAAAGATCCGCTAAAATGATTCCCTGACAGATCAAGTTGCTGAAGTTCATGCAGGCTGCCTATCTCTGATGGTATTGAGCCTTCAAACTGGTTATTTCCAAGATCGAGAGTCCACAGGCTATCAATCTGAAATATCTCCAATGGAATTGTTCCGGTGAAACCATTACCCGAGAGAAGTAAATCTTTGAGATTGCCAAGGTTCCCTATCTCCTTAGGCAATGACCCGGTGAGATTATTACCTCTTAAGAGCAATCTCCTGAGACTTGTGATATTACCAATCTCCGCAGGGATCTCACCTGAAAGCTGGTTGCCCATCAGGTTTAAAGTGTTGAGATTCTTCAAATTCCCAATTTCTTTGGGTATTTCACCGGTAAATAAATTATAACCAAGATTCAGATCATTCAGATTTGTAAGATCACCTATTGAAGCAGGTATTTTACCGCTTAACCTGTTCTGGTCCATCCAGACTCTGACAAGATTTTTTAACCTTCCGAATTCATCAGGAACAGGGCCACTCAACTGATTCATATACAAATAAAGTGTATTGAGTTTTTCGAGGTTGCCTATTGTTGAAGGGATTGTACCATTAAGGCCTGAATCATAAATTGTAATTGAGACAAGCTCTGTGAGATTCCCAATTGAAGAGGGGATAGATCCTGTAAGCCTTTTGCAATGTAATGTCAACCTGGTAAGATCAGCAAGATTCCCCAACTGCTCAGGAATAGTGCCTTCCAGATTATCGGATGACAATGAGAGTTCACTGAGCCGGGTTAAATTACAAATTTCAACTGGAATAATCCCGGTGAAAGCTCCTCCAAGGCTAAGAATGGTTAGCTCTGTCAGATTACCGATCTCCACGGGTATATTTCCGGTACTGACTCCTCCTAATACCAGTTCCTTCAGGGCTGAAAGATTACCTATTTCTTTGGGTAGTGTACCGGATATATTTATAAATGTAAGATTAAGCTTTGTAACACGGTTATTTTCAACCGTTACCCCGGTCCATACGGATATTGGCTTTGAACTCAGCCATGATGTTACCGTACCCGATCCCGGATACATTTTCCATGTCGGACCACCTGTAGAATTATAAAATGAAACCAGGGCAAGAGAATCCTGCTCCCTCTGACCAAATGTCAGAAGACAACCCGAAAGAAACAGAATAATAATACTAAAAACCCTTCTCATGGAAGTCCGTTAATGTTCCAATTAATCGGCCTGACTAATTATTTTTGACGCATCTTACTGAACATCTGTTATTTTCATCAGGCAATAAAATTGCTATGTATGAATTATCGAAGGCTAACCCCGGAACCCTTATACTGGTACCAGGAGTTACCTCAAAAGTGTTCCACCAAAAACCTTTTGCTCTGATTTCAATACTGCTGTTTTCAACACCTCTGCTGCCAACCCATCCACCGGGGAGTGCTGTGAAACCACTCTCGTTGGTGGCGCCGGTATTAGGGGTCATCCAGTGAGTGGTTCCTGTTTCTTTTAATTTACCTGCACACACTCCAAAACCTCCGAGATAATCAAATAAGGTATACCATTCCTGTTCTGAAGGTACATGCCATCCGGTTGGACATAATTTTCCTGTTTGCACAGTATAGAAATTATAGAGTGCTCCATAGACATTTTTATAATTGTAAATATCGGGATCATTTTTATACCAGGAATAACCAGGGCTCAACGGCTTTTCCAAAGTATTGTCTTCCGGAATCAGGGGTATTGGTTTTCCGTCACTGAAAATGGTAGTCCTGAGATTTTCGGCCATCCACGTCTGATGTCCGATGACTACGGTTTTGTAAATATTGCCCTCCCTGTCAGCCAGAATTCCGTAAGTAATATCCTGATTAAAAAGTATCTCCGATTCTGCGGTCGGAACAAAAGTCTGATCCTTGCCAAAGGTGACCCCGCAAAGACTTTCAGCTTTAACCCTGTAATGGTATTTTGTATCCGAATTAAGGTTGCTGAGGCTCGCAAAAACATTAATCTCCGCACTGCTGCCCACCTGAGGAGGATCAGCATTTACTATCTGACCGTATTTTTCTGTAATTCCATATTCAAAAAACACCGAAGTCACCTGGTTTTTCGGGTTTACGACAGCGCTTACAATAACTTCAGATTGACTGATAATTCTTGCATCACTTGTTATTGCAACCGGAGCCAGATCCTTTTCTGTGCATGAAGCCAAACCTAAAACTGACACATACAAAATTAACCTGCAGGTTGATAATATATAATTCAGATCCATAGGAATCAAAGAAGTAAAGGTACTAAAGACCCCGACAGAAATCAAGAATTTTTTAAATCGAATCCTGTTTTTGTAAATGAAATTGAACCATTATTGGAAAGCAAAAGCGTTATAACTATCGAACCGGTTTTCGCAGAACTTCTTTACGGTTCAAGAAGCGATAATGAAAGGAATATGATTTTAGCGTACTGGAAAGTACTACCCAAAATTAAATTTTCGGAGGGTTCGTTTATTGAATCAGTGGAGTTTGCCAATAAAAGGAATTATCATAATGTTGGAATTGGTTTAATTGATTCAATTCTAATCAAAGCAGTTACCGATAATAAGTACATTATTTGGACATTAGATAAAAAAATACTCAATAATCTGGATGAAAAACTTTTGTATAAGTCTCACTAAATTTAATGCTGGCTAACTCCGCGGCAAGTTGCCTCCCTTGCTGGGATTCAGTGTTAAGATAAATATTATTAATCACTAAATACCAGCCAACCAAGGTCAGCAGGATTATCCGTTCCAAGAATTAACCGCGATGTGGTCGGATTATCCGGGCGCCATGAGCCTATGCTTCCAGATTTTCCTTGTACACGCAGATCAAGCCGAACAGGATGAAGGGCTTCTGAACTTAATCCAATATTTTTCAATGGAATTTTTGAGGTAAGATACCATCTCCCATTTTCCTCTTTAGTCCTGAAGCATGCCCTGTAAATCAATGGATAACCAATGATATGCACTGGATCGATATTTGTGCGGTCACTGGAAAAAATATAATGAGCGGCAGGGTACAGACGCATTGGCTCTATCTTAATTTCAATATCTGAAACAGGAAGGTTAACTGATTCAGGATTCTCATTTTTACCGGACACTATTATGTAGAGAGCATCATTATCATATACTGATGTCCATTTCGCTTTTTCTTTTTCAGGACCATAATTTAACGACTGCCATTGCATATTTCCCGGAAGAACAGGATTTTCATCAGACAAACCAACTGTTACAATGCATTCCGCAACGGCACCCTCCGGATTTTTCCCCGTATACTCAGGAAATAAAAGCCGGCCGTTTTGTATAGTTTTTTTCACCTCCGGAACATCATTTTTAAGTACTGCTTTCAACTGTTCCATACGCCACCTGATCTTATCGGGAAAGTATTTATATCCTTCTGCTTCAGAATGAAATCCAAGACGGGAATCATTTTCACAAAGCGTTAAAAGTTGTTTATCCAGGTTGATTTCTTCTTTTATTATATCTGTCAGCCTGTTTAAAATATCAAGACGTTCCTTCCCCTCCATCCGGAACATCTTTTCGCGCATAAGGTAAAAATTAAGTATGTTGTATCCGCTCCTCAGCTGAATGCCAAGAGCCTCTGCGACACCAAAATCAAGCAGTCGTTCTGGTTCCCTCTTATAATTATCCTTTAATTCATTGAGAATCGCCATCCCCTTTTCATAAGATTCCGTCATGCGTCTGGTAAGCTCCACAACCTCCTCAAGTGTAAGTACATCACCAATACATTCGCCGACTCGGTCTCCGCTGGGAGGCCAGTTCTCTAATGTACTACCCGAACCAATCTGCCATGTTGGGGATAGAGGGGCATCAGCAGGTTTCAGCAGAAGTGGCCACACAGGTCCGTCGTGAATAGGTCCGTAATACTGGAACAGGTTGGTAAGCGGATAATTTTCATAACCTTCGCCAAAGAGCTTCCATGCCTTAACAACTTTTGATACGTCCTCCTTCTTAAAGTAAACAGAGGCAAGCTGGTTCATAAAGGTATCGACATCTTCCGGAAACGGCTCGAACGATAATAATCCAGCCGATTTATTCATCAGTCCGGGATAATTACCAAAATACCAGCACAACATTGTATGAGAGACTCCCAGCTTCCTCATTGCCTCAAACTTGCGGAATAAAAGTGATGGTAACGGAACGAAAGGCACAGTAGCCACCTCGTGCGAAGTACCTGTCTGGATCTTCGCCGAGATCTTTGTTCCTTTCTCCTGAGCAACAGTGGCCAGACGTTCAAATCTGTCGCTTGGGCCGGGATTGGATATCCAGTAATCACCTCCCACCAGAAGTTTTCCGAAATCGGTACGGCTTACTCCCGATTCAAAATTAAACTGAAGAATAACCCCTTCCGGAGTATGAGCAGGAAGATCATAAACCCAATCGCTGATGGAATGATCATCACCTGTAACAAATCTTTGCGGATATGGCATATATTGCCAGCTGATCAGCTCTGCATCAGGGGATACATCGTGCATTCCCTCCTCCATTGCCGACAAGGAGGCATTTAATATCTCCCACGGCGCTTTCCCGGCACAACGCGGACAATCTATTTTGTCTTCATTTCCTGATATTGTAGAAACAGAGCTTAAACAGGTAGTTGGTCTCTCTCCATGCGAGATATTGATCATACCGCCAAGATCAGGAACAGCAGTAAATATTTTATTAACAGTTTCATACAGATAATCATGAGCTGTCTTGCTCGACGGACAGAATAGCTTCCCTTCGTAACTCGGAGCTCCGGCCAGTACCGGGTAGTTTTTAATTACAGGATTATCAGCCTCCCAGGCCCTTGGCTCGATACAGAATATGTACGTTCTGATGCCATACCTGAGGCATTCATCAACAGTTCTTTTCAGCTTGGCAAGACGCTTAGCTCCATCCTTTCCATAATCCGGAGTAAACTTTGTAGAGATCAGGTCGCGGAATTCAACAGTAAGCCATAGTCCATTCACTCCATCATGAGCCAGCCGGTTCAGATATTGCTCCGGATAGTAATCCACTTCATCCATTAATTCATCCTTCATCTTTGGAGCCCGTTTGATGGGACCGAAGAAACACCGGGATATACGTCTTTGAATAGCCGGATGCTTTTCAACTTTTCCAACAGGAAGAAAAGGACCACGCAAACGAAGCATCTCATCTTCCAGATAGAATATTCCGCGGCGCACACCTTCGGCATCGCCGGCTATAATCCTGCAGCTTTCCCTGAGAATCTCCAAACGGAAAGATTCACCTTTAAGATCTTTGTCTTCAACGGTCTCCAATAGGTATTTCCCATTATCGAACGAAACAGATCCGGCTGCAAGAAATGATCTGAGGTCTTCATATGCAGTCTCCAGCCGCCCTTTCGGATCAGGGAATCCCATCTGAAGTGTAATCCCTGAAGAAAGATCAGCCAGCAGAGGGTCCGGAGCAGCCTTAACCCAGGGATGTTTTGTCCACATTGGAGATTTCAGATCCTCAATAAATTTCCAGGTATCCTCCCCCGGTTGGGCAGGAACATTTTTCAGGTAAATACTGTCGCCGAAAACAATATCACTTTTGTTTTCAGTTCTCTGAACACAACCGCCTGAGATAACTGATATTACAATAATCGCAAGAAAGCTGCATTTTAGAATTTGATTTTTCATCTTCTGGTTCTGATTTTACTTCCGGTAAAACGCAAAATACATGATAAAGATATAAGCATGAATACAAACAAGATAAGCTACCTGATAAGAGTCCGCATCATAGAATGTTTACTGCAAATTCTCATTATTGATATGCGGTTTAAACCACTTTAATGTGAACTTTAAATTACGCTATGTGTATTTCTATTCAAAAACTACAAGAGAATATCCATTGCTGACCGGAATAGTTACATTAATATATCCATCATTTATTTTGAATGGCAGTGATTTCCTTTCAGGCGCCAGATAGACTTTCCGTAGTGCATTTCCATCATTGCGAAGAGAGATTTTTACATTATGGAGCTCTACCGGTTCCTCAATTATCTGTGTCTTCGAACCGCGCAATTCAGGAACATACGAAAGGAGATGTACCATTTTCCGACCCGGTTGTTCTGAAACAAAAACCCTGCTGAATGAGGGTAAACCTTCATACCTGATCACCGGATCGGCCAGAAATTTATTGAGTACATTTGAAAACACCGTTCTTAGTTCAACTGCAGCCTGATCGTAATATCCGGAAAAAATCCGGTGGCTGAAATGCGCCACTTTTCCATTAATGGTCAGGGCAGGTTTATCAGTAACTTTATCAGGAGGATTATAATAAAAGGCGTATTCCCCGTCCCATCCGCGGTTATAATAAGGTTTTATGAGCCAGGCTTCAACACTGGTGCCTGGAAGCGGTTCAACATCTGTCCCTGATGAATACAGCGATAAAGGCATATCGGGTAATCCCTGATTGTAATTTTTCCCGACAGTAAAATATGCGGGGTCATAATCACATTCTTTTATAAACTTTATACCCCACTCCTTTTCAAGTGCAAATTTTGTCTTTTCTGCATTAAGGCCGGAACTGCCACTTGAAATAACAGCTTTGCCAGCAGCAATATGTTCTTTTACACGGCGGGTGATCTCTTCGGTAAAAGTGATATCATCAGGAATTACCAGCACCTTGTACCTGCTCCAGTCAGAAAATTCTGTAACAACATCAAATTGCTGCTTTAACTCACTCAGCATTCTCACTGCAGCAATAAGTTGTCCATCGCTGCCTGCCTGATTACGAATATTGCGATCAGATTTTGGGTAAACAATTGCGATCTCTGTCAGGTTTTTAGCATTATCAAACCACGGTTCCATGGTCTGAAGTTCTTTATATATTTTCTCAATTCTGTCCAGTACTGCATTTTCAAGATCTCCCCGGGGATGAAAATGGCCTCCGATATTTGGTCTCATGCCATTTGCCAGGCCGTATAACAATTCTGATTTTATTGCCGCCTCCGGCCGCAGACCTCCAAAATCGCCCCAGTCGTAAAATCTCCCGTTCATATTCATTACCGGCTTATCGCCAAGAGTTCGCATATAATGGGAAAGAACAGGCAGGTATTCATAGCCCCAGCCGGCAGTTGGTAAGTCTTCGCACTCCAGCCAGGTGCCAAAGTCTGCCTGTTGTTCAAACGGGATCCCGTTGAAATAGAGTTGAAATCCGGGGTTAATGGCTTTAGCGGCTTTAGCAATATCCTTCGCCAATCGTAACGCCGAAAACTCGGAGAACTTTATAACTTCACCCTTATTGTTAAAGTCAATCCCCCTCTCTTTCATTTCCTTCACACAAATCGGACAAACGCAAGGGTACCCCGCCAGGCAGTCGATAAAGAAACCAGAAACCGGGTAATTATGTGCCACCTCCTCTATCATCGCAATAAGGTGGTCGCGGTAGGGAGTATTATAACACATTGTTCTTACATAAGGGGTAAAACGAGGTTCGCGATTTTCACGGCCATCAAAATAAAGAGTGGTCCATTCGCGGTGCTGAACACCTTCTGCACTGCTGATGCCACCGTTGAAATAGGCGATCAGGGCAATCTCTTTCCGCTTACAGGCATCAGCCAGCCTGCCAAAAAGATCGTACTTCAGCGAAGGGTGTCTGATGCCTGTTTTGGTGTCGTAATAAGCCATTCCCAGATTACAGCGTGCATGAAATGTAAGCTGATCAACACCGCAACGTTTGATGCGGTCGGTAAAGGCTTCGGCATCAAAATTTGCACCTACATCCGGGCATGAAGGCATGGTGTGATTATCATAAAAAAGAGAGTATTTTGGCTGATGCCTCTTCAAAACATCTTTTGCCACTCTGTTCTGAGCCTGCGGGAAGAGATTAACTGAAACAATAAGGCTGATGATTAACAGTACTATTCTTTTCATCATAATATAATTTCGCTGAACCCGCGAGCCCGGTTCTGTTTTTAGTTAAACATAAGCCTGCGATGATCAATTATTTTTTTGGTTATTTATTATTTATTCCAACAAGCCTGTACATATAATCTGCTTACCGCTTTTCACTGTAAATAGCTACCATATTAAATACACACATATCAAAGTTACTTAAAAATGGCTTAAGTGCGTAGAAATATTTTATTAAGATCAGCACAATTTTAACATGATGCCGGGCTTTCAAAAAATATAAGCAAATGAATCCATTGTGTTATTGTTATATTATTAACATCCTGATATTTGTGCGAGTAATAGAATTATAGGGGTGCCCTGTTTAATTCTCCAATTTTAACTATTTTTGACAGCGATAGAGATAATCAATTATGCAGTATAAAGACAAAATATACAGTCTCTATTTGATTTACAACGGGTTACCCGCTCTTTTTGTCTTAAAAACTATGGAGGAGATTGACCTTGCCCTGGGAGGTATTGAAGATAATCCTCACAGACATAATTTTTATACGGTAATCTGGCCATTCTCTGCAACCGGGAAACACATAATTGATTTCAAGGAGTATCCTATTGTCAGGGATCATAACTGAATCAGGAAATGACAAATACAATTATTCATAAATCTGAAAGCCGTGGTTTGGCAGACCACGGCTGGCTTAAAAGCCGGCATACTTTCAGCTTCGCAAACTATTATAATCCTGATAGAATGCATTTTGGAGCGCTTAGGGTATTGAATGACGATGCAGTTGAGGCAGGGCAGGGCTTCGGGAAACATCCCCATGATAATATGGAGATAATATCAATACCCATTGAGGGAGCCCTCGAACATAAGGACAGCATGGGGAATACTGCAGTAATTAAAAAAGGCGATATTCAGGTAATGAGCGCCGGCACAGGAATATTCCATAGCGAGTATAATAAAAACAGAGACTGTGAGGTTAAGTTTTTGCAAATATGGGTCATCCCGAACAAAAATAATGTAACACCACGGTACGACCAGATTTCACTGAAAATTGAGGATCGCCACAATAAACTACAGCAGATCCTGTCTCCCGATCCTCAGGACGCAGGAGTCTGGATTCATCAGAATGCATGGTTTCATCTTGGGAATTATGATAAAGGGTTAAGTGCAGATTATAAAATCAAAGAAAAAGGGAACGGTGTTTATCTCTTCCTTTTGAGCGGTGAGGTTCGGGTAAATAACCAGGAATTAAAAGCAAGGGATGGATTTGGGATCTGGGATATTGAAAATCTGTCTGTTATGGCAGTTGCCGATGCTGAATTTTTATTGATGGAAGTTCCAATGAATTATTAGAATTTTAAATAAAAGAATATCTGATCGGAAGAAACCGGAAGGGTTTTAAGATTGAACCACAAACTCATCTCAGAGTATATGCAAGCTGAGGCGAATTCACCTGGTGAAAAGATTCCGGGTTCACCGATATAGGACCAGAATTTGATCTCATCCAGGAAGCAAATACCCGGTGGACCGTAGAACAGTGTCTGGAAATATGTCCTGTTCTTGAAGAGCTGAAATTCCTATGGTTCGAGGAACCAACGAAAAGAGTTGTAGCTGATTACCTTAAGATAAAAAAAGCACTTCCAACTGTTAATATTTCAGGCGGTGAAGGACGCAATAACAGGTACCAGATGGCAGAATGGATTGATAGCAATAGCAAATGCCCATTTACTGGCAGCCATTCCAAACAGGTTTTTGCTCGAAACTAATATGACTGCTAACCCGTTGAAAGAGGGACTGTTCAAAGAAAAAATAATTGTAAAAAATGGTTATCTCGACATCCCTGACAAACCGGGATCGGGAGTGGAACTCATTGAAGGCCTTGAGGAACAGTATCCCTATATTCCGGGATGGTGGAATAAGCCTTACCCCGGTATGCCAAAATAAGAGATCTGTTTTGGGAAGTTAATAATCAGAATCTTGAGTTTCAATTAATCCGATTCTTCAAAATATTTCTTTAAAGTATATTCCGGCTGCCATCCATCCGGCACACGTTTCAGCTTGGTATAATCATAATTCAGCGGCAGAGGATTTTCAATTTCCAGAGGAGCTTTATCATTAAGCTCAGTCTGCCACTTTTTCATCAGCTCTGTCATTTCATCAAGCTTTTTCCTGTAATCCTTGCTATTTGCAAGATTATTCAGTTCAAGAGGATCGGTAATAAGGTTAAATAACTGATTATAATCTCTTTCCGGATATCGGATAAGTTTAAAGGTATCGTTCCTTACTGCTCGCACAGTATTCCGGTAAGCTGTAAACAATGAATTCCTGACCCCTTCTGATTTTCCGCTAATAACCGGCATCAGACTCTTACCGTCAATGTCAGGCGGAACAGGAACATTGCATATTTCTGCAAGCGTGGGGAAGAGATCAAACAGGTAAACAAGGGCATCGGAGGCAACTCCCTTTGAAACACCCGGACCTGTTATTATGATCGGTACTTTCATGCTGTGCTCATAGAGATTCTGCTTACCCAGAAGGCCATGACTTCCTGCAGCAAGCCCATTGTCGGCGGCATAAACGATTATGGTGTTTTCGAATAAACCATTTCTCTTAAGTGTCTGAATTATAGTCCCGACAGCGCTGTCAAGGTGTGTAACCAGGGCATAATAATCGCTCAGCAGCGAGCGTACCTTATCAGGCTCCCGTGGCCAGGCCAGCAGATTCTCATCACGCACTGTCAGATCATCGAACTGGAATGGATGAAGGGGCATATAATTTCCGGGTAAAGGAAGCGACTGGTCGGGATAGGAATTAATAAATTCCGGCTTAGGTGAATATGGATCATGAGGAACAGTAAAAGCAACATAGCAAAAGAAGGGGTTTTCCTTTTCTCCGTTTGAATATTCATTCAGAAAATCGACAGCCGATGCGGCAAAAATATCTGTTGAGAAACCCTTAAACTCAGGTTCCTTAAGTTTTCCGTCAGCCCCCATATCTCGGCACGGAATCTGAAAATGGTTTGCCATTCCACCCAGAAAAACATTCTTTGCCTTTTTAAATGAAGCTTCAAACGCGCTTTTTTCATTATGCCATTTGCCGGTACCGAAAGTTTCATATCCGTTTGCTCCAAACTGCATAGGCATGGTGGTAACGCCCGCAAGAGTATCATAAACGTGGAACAGGTGCCGGCCACTTAAAAGCATCGCCCTGCTTGGTGCACTTATGGCTCCATGATGTCCGCCCATTACATAGGCATTCCTGAAACGAATACCCTTTGAAGCCAGACTATCGATATTTGGCGTTCTTATATAGCTGTTCCCGGAACATCCAAGAGCGTCAGCCCGCTGATCATCGGCAAGGATAAAAAGAACATTTGGCCGGCCGTTAATATCTTTTTTGTGGGAAACAGAATTGCCCGCATGTGAGCAACCTGTTACAGCACCAATCAACAGAAGCGAAGATAAAGAGACAATACTTTGATCCATAATGGTTCTCGTTTAGATCATTAAAATTAAAAATTTAAATAACAAAATTCTGTCTGACTTAATTCTTTCCTAACCATTCCAATATCTCCTTGCATATTCAAACGCTATTGTGCCATGAATTGAATGGCCGATGATAATTACTTTCCCAAGCTTAAGTTCCGACCTGACCTTTTCTATGTCTTCCAGAATTGTCTTAAGTGTAAAATTTTCAGGCTTTACGGTAGTGTAATCTTTTGCAAACCACCTCATGTCAACAAAACAGAACTTAAAATGATCGCGCAGTTTTTTATCAAATGTTCTTGGATAATAAATTGAAGAACCAATTACGAGGCATGAAATACCTTTACCTTCAACTACATAATTCAGTTTTGTTCCACCAACTTCAATGAATCCTTTTGAATCCTGGTCCTCTCTAAGGCTGGACTGTTTCATCACAGGAGAATTATTGCAGCCTGCAATTATCAGAACTACAACTAAGGAAAAAGCCAGTAACAGTTTCATCTTTTAACCATATCTTTTGCGGCTGTTTCCATTAACAGATAGAAAGCCTGGCCTTCGGGTGCAACATACGACCTGTCGAAATTTGGCAAACCACATACATTCTGAACATATCCCAGATTATCAACCTGTTCGTTTGCCGCTTTTCTCATTTTTTCAGCTTTTTCAAGATACCCCGAATCAATATATCCCGCGGCAACACCTCTGAAAATTGAATAGCTGATCATCTGGCTCAGGTTAACTTCCGGAAATGTTTCAGGTTTGTTCACGACATTATGAAACATGCCATCTTCACGCAGGTATATCAGGCAACCATCGATTACATCTTTGAGATAACCAATCAGCCTCTTCTTATCCTCAGACCTGTTTTCAGGCAACATTTTTATCACTCTTGTTAAACCGGCTGCAGTCCAGCCATTTCCAACACCCCAGAAATCCTCCCTTATAAATTTGCTATTTGGTCCGTCCCAGATATGTGAATAAAGCTGTTCCTTCTCATGATAAAGGTATTTTCTATAACCTTCAATATGTTTCATAGCTTCGTCAAACTCCCCTGCGGCAGCAAGAAAAGGAGGGAGCATATAAAAAGCATCTGACATTATGAATTTCGTTGGTTCCTGAGTGTGATAAATAATTCCTTCCCCATTTTTATGATTTGTATTTTTTATCACATCAAGCATCTCATTTGCACCTTTCGCAAAAACCGGATCGCCGGTTAATTTCCCTGCAAATAAAACAGCTTCTCCTACACTGGCACAATCGTTAATAGGCATATTCCCCTTTATTACCGAGAAGCGCCCATCAACCTGTCGCATAATAGCAGCTCTTGCAAAAGAGACAACCAAATCATATTCTCCCATTTCCAACAGTGCCTGAGCTACAGTACCCTGCTCCCAGTCAAATCGTTGCATTCCGATTGTAGCCACTAAAACCCTGTCAATTCTATCCTGAAGGGAAGAGGGTTTACCTGCGAATAGATTTCCTCTCTTTTTTGATACAGGCTCCTGCTGAGCTGAACCTGCCTGACAGGAAACGGCACCAGATGATAATCCCGCTAATCCTAAAGAAATTACACCTGTGTTTTTCAGAAAATTTCTTCGTGAATTATTAGCGTCTGAAGTCTCTTTTTTTCCCATTTCATTTTTTAATTAATAAGTTTATAACTCTTATGGAACTTCTCCTGTGTATGGATTTTTCCAATTGACTTCGTCTCACGGTGCTTCGACTTCGCTCAGAAACCGTTATTCTTCACTCCTCACCCCTCACACTGGACGCCTTACACCTTACGCCTTTGTCCCCCATGAACTCACCCATTGTAAATATGTTCGTGCATTCTCACCTGTTCCTGTAACGGAGGTCAATTTAAGAAAAAATATTTAATTCTTATATGTTGAATCTGTTTTGCAAACTGACTTTTGGTTGCCGGTATGGCCGGCAAAAGTGTTCTTGGCTGCAAAGCCGGAATAATATTACTCCTGAGCTTGAACATGATCATTAATTTTATTTAAGTTCGCAGACATAATTGAATTAATAAATTGACAGAAGGACTTTTTGATTACAGCCTTTGGGGATTATTCTTAGCCAGTTTCCTGGCAGCTACGGTTGTCCCTTTCAGTTCTGAAGCATTGCTGTCGTTCCTGATTATTAATGGAACAGATGCCTATACCGCGATTCTGGTTGCCACAGCAGGAAACTGGCTTGGCGGAATGAGCAGCTATGCTATTGGTTATATGGGTAAATGGGAATGGATTGAAAAGTACCTGCGGGTAAAACGTGAAACCATTGAAAAGTGGCATAGCCGCCTTTATAAAAGAGGTGCTGTTTTTGCATTTCTCTGCTGGGTTCCTGCAGTAGGAGATATTTTTGCTGTCGGGCTTGGTCTTTTACGCTCCAATATACTGATTACTGCCATAGCAATGCTTGCAGGGAAATTTCTACGCTATGTAGTCTGGGGATGGCTGACCGGACTGGCATTCTGAACGGTTGCAAATCTGCTTTTGTTCAACCATCTGCCTTTCTTTAATATTCCGGAAGGTCCCCCGTTAGTATTTATTCTATAGAATTAACCCTTAAAACCATATTTATTTTATTGATTTTGTCTATGCTTAAGGTAGTACTTTACTTAATATTTTGCATTTCTTAGGTCCTTTTATTTGTACATATTATCATATTTATGGTGCATCTTTTAACAATAAAATATATCTTTGTGTAAAATAAAACTATGCAATACATTGAAAGAGATATCGATAAAGATTTGGTCAATTGGAAGAATCAACCTTCAAGGAAACCACTGCTGATAAGGGGAGCCAGACAAGTTGGAAAATCTTCAACAGTGAGAAATCTGGGTAAAACTTTTGAGTACTTTATAGAGTTGGACTTTATTTCAAACAAGTCAATTCATAAACTGTTTGAAGGTGATATCAATCCAATAAGTATTTATGAAGAATTATCTCTGTTTTTCAACATTCCGATAATTCCCAACAAAACCTTAGTCTTTTTTGATGAGATACAGGCGTGTATCCCTGCTATTACAGCTCTAAGGTATTTTTACGAGAAAGCTCCTGATATTCACCTAATCTCCGCGGGATCACTCTTAGAATTTGCATTAAAAGATTTACCTTCTTTTGGAGTTGGCAGAGTAAGGTCTTTATATCTCTACCCCTTTTCATTCAACGAATTTCTAATTGCATTTAACGAAGGACCTTTGGTTAATCTTTTAAATAAATCAACCATCGAATCCCCGACACCAGAACTCCTTCATAAAAAACTCAAACAATACTTAATACGGTTTATTACAATTGGTGGAATGCCTGAGGTTGTATCTTCTTACTCAAATGGAGCATCATTGCTTGATTGCCAGGGGATACTTGAGGAATTAACAAATTCACTATATGATGATTTCTCCAAGTATAAATCAAAAGTTCCTTCCTCCAGATTAAGGGAAGTATTTTCTTCTGTAGTAATGCAAACCGGTTCTAAGTTTGTTCTTTCGCAAATTGATTCCAAATCAAATCGTTCTCAATTAAAAGATAGTCTGGAACTATTAGAGCTTGCTGGTATTATTTACCCTGTTATTCATTCATCTTCAAATGGAATTCCTCTAGGTGCACAAGCAAATGGAAAGTTTATAAAATATTTACTTTTTGACACCGGTATATTTCAAAGATTTTTAAATCTCGACTTATCAGAATTATTTCTAAACACAGAAATCTCATTGATTAACAAAGGAGTAATTGCTGAGCTTTTTGCAGGTTTGGAGCTAATAAAAAACCAACCGAAAAACCAGGCTGCTGCACTATACTATTGGCAAAGAGAGAAAAAGGGAAGCCAGGCTGAAGTTGACTATGTTATTGAGCTTGGCACCGAAATTATTCCAATTGAGGTCAAATCAGGTATAAAAGGTAAAATGCAAAGTATCCGGATCTTTATGGAAGAAAAAAAGAGTAAATTCGGAATTAGAACCTCCTTAGAGAATTTTAACAGGATGGAAAATATTAATATTGTTCCCCTTTATGCGATTGGGCAAGTCTTGAAAGTCACAAAAGATAAAAACCTAAGATGATTTAGTCATTATATTTATCTGGTTGCAACTTTTTTTTTTTAGATCTTCTTCTTTGTGGCACCGGCTTATTTCCTGTAATACTCCGGTAGTGGCTCATCTTCTTTATTTTGGCTATCAAAAAACCGTTCGTTTATTTGAAGACATTTAGTGCTAATTTCAAATGTGCTTACACTATTGAATAATTATTTTTTTAATCCCTTTCTTTTCGATTCTGGCAAATAGTTGTCTTTTGAGACTATTTTTTCTCCAATCTTTAATTCTAATGCTTTTCTTGCGTCGCCAGCAATTGTTCCACCTTGTTTTGCAACAGCTCTATTAGGTACAAAACCTTTGGGGTTTCTTGTTTTTACAATAGCGGCTGTAGATGCTTCCCCCAACATTGAAAAAATCAATTCAAGATCAGTCATATGATCACGAAGGTTTTGGCTTTTCAATCCCTTTATTTTCTTGTATTCGGAAGGTGTCAAACCAAATGTTGCCTTAGAGATTTCTGCAGTTAAAATTGCATATTCAAGTTGCTCTATTACTCCTCTGGTATTCCATTCTTCAGTTAACTCTTCACGAATGGAAATGCCTCGCATCCGTTTTTCAATCCAGTCGTCTTGATACCCTTTAGCTTTATACAATTCACGTGTCCGTAGTGTTGCTAATTCAGGATTTTCAATTTCCTCTAGTCTGTCAGAACCAACTTTTGCTAACCAAAGTTTAAAAGGTTCCGCTTTCGATGATGGAATTGACTGAATTATTCTTAATAGTCCTTGAGCATTTGCAGCCTGTACTTTACGTTTTTTCCCATCAGCAGCGATCATTTCAAGTAGGGGACAAATTGTCCCCCAGTTGGAATTTAACTCTGCATCTCGCTTTTTCATTTTTTTGATGTAATCCTTGACGTCTGTTGAATCAGTTAATAACAGAACTACATCTTGGACTGAAAAATACCACTTTTGATCAAATTCGTTCCAGACTGTACGTATTTGCTTGCTTTCAAAAAGTTTAATATTGCTCATGATAAAATTTAAATTTATTACTTGTAAAAATATTATATGTTTTTCTTTCCTGAAAGTAAAAGTTTGAGAAATGATTTGAAATTTCCTTTATCCCACTAAGTCACGTGCCCTGAACCTTACCCAAAAACAAAGATGCAACCAAGGATTCTTCACTTCTTCCCATCTGCCCAATTATCGTTCGTTTATTTGGATTGAAGTCCTCTAATACTATCACTATATAACAAAACTCAATCCTACTGGTTTTTTCCCTGGTGACGAGAAACTAATTTCCGGTGACGGATTCTTACCATTCACTGATTTCATTTTTATTAGGATCAACGGCATACCATCTTTGTTTTCATATTAAATAAATCAGTTTTAAATGAAAACAAAAAATAATTACAAGAGTATGCTATCGGTTTTTATGTGCGTCATAATCCTGGTAACCATTAGTCTGGCAGGATGTGAAAAAGATAACACTTCGACAACTTCCGGAGATTTGCAAATTGTTCTGCGTGAACAGGCCTCAAAAGGCAGTTATCCCATTGTTGGAACCAGTCAGACCGGATGTTGGGATGGAACCGGCAATAAGATCACTGCACCTGCCTTGGGTGCAGCTTTCTATGGTCAGGATTCCCAATATGCACATACAACTCCTGTTTACACCAAAAGCAGTGATGGACTAACCGTTAAAGATGAAGTTACCGGATTGACCTGGGAGAAAAGTTATGACAGTGGCACCTATTACTGGGCTGCCTCTCAAACGGTGGCTGACAATCTGAACGCTCAGAAATATGGCGGTTTCAGCGACTGGCGATTGCCGACCATCAAGGAACTTTATTCGTTGTGGAATGCAAGCACCGGCTGGCCCTGGATTGATACAAAATATTTTACCATTACCTACAGCAGCGAGCAGGATCTCCGTCACGCCATATTCTGGAGCAGTGACAAATATACAGGCGTATTAGGCAACATAATCAACGATGTGCCCGGTTCAGAACTTGCCTTCGGTGTGAATTTCGGTACCGGACACATTAAATCGTATAGTATCAGTGTCGGTCCAAAGCACCTTGTTCGTTGTGTACGAGGCAATCTTGCGTATGGCGTAAATTTATTCCAAAACAATAGCGACGGAACGATTTCCGATTTGGCTACCGGCTTAATGTGGCAACAAACCGACAACGCTTCAGGAATAGATTGGGAACACGCACTGGCCTATGCTCAAACTCAGAATAAGGCAAATTATCTGGGTCACAACGATTGGCGGTTACCTAACTCGAAAGAATTTCAAAGCTTAGTCGATTACACTCGTTCGCCGTATGCAACAAACTCTGCCAATGTTGGTCCGGCAATCAATTCAATGTTCACTTGCACCTCAATTACAAACGATGGCGGAAAAGCTGACTATCCTTATTATTGGACAAGTACTTCAGCAATTCCAAATCCAACCGGTACTTATGCTTCTGCGTGGTATGTGGCTTTAGGACTGGCAGAAAATGGAAGCGGCGAAGACCTGCACGGTGCCGGTGCTGTGCGCTTTGACAAAAAGATAATAGGAACCGGCGAAGGAGAAGAAAGGGTTCTTAATTATGTGCGTCTGGTAAGAAATATTCAATAAACCAATATTATATGAAAAAATACATCTTTATAATTTCGCTTTTCATCACCCAAGTCACTTTTGCTCAAAACAACAGGCAAAACATTCGTGGTGTTATATCAGATAAACTTTCTCAAACGACTCTTCCCGGTGCGACAGTTCAGATAGTCAGTAGTACCAATAACAAAGGAGCCATATCTGATGCAAATGGTACTTATATCCTTTCTGATCTGTTACCGGACAGATATGAAATAAAAGCTTCATTTATAGGTTACAAAGAGGTAATAATTCCAAATGTAATTGTAACATCGGGCAAAGAAACTATTCTTGATATTGCAATGGAAGAGAATGTTACAAGCCTGAATGAGATTGTCATTAATGGCAATCGCAAAGACAAAACCATAAACAATTTAACATCTATCAGCGCACGTACCTTTTCAACAGAAGAAGTAAACCGCTATTCGGGCGGAAGAAGTGATGTGGCACGCCTGGCAGCCAATTTTGCAGGTGTCAGTGCTCCTGATGACTCCCGGAATGATATTGTTATACGAGGCAATTCACCGGTAGGTGTATTGTGGCGCATCAACGGAATGAACGTTACAAACCCTAACCATTTTGCCTCGGTGGGTACAACAGGAGGAGCTGTAAGTGCCTTAAACACCAATCTGCTCAAAAGCTCCGATTTTTTAACCTCAGCCTTCCCTGCAGAATATGGAAATGCCACTGCCGGTGTTTTCGATCTTGGTTTCAGAAACGGGAATACACAAAAAAGAGAAACTACATTGCAGGCTGGTTTAATAACAGGCCTTGAAGCTACAACTGAAGGGCCATTAAACAAATCAACCGGTGGCTCATATATTATTGGGTACAGATATGCGCTTGCCGGTGTAGCCCAGGCTATGGGAATAAACATCGGGACGACAGCAATGCCTTCCTATCAGGATCTGTCCTTTAATTTAAACAGCGGAAATACCAAATTTGGCAGATTTACATTATTTGGCATCCTGGCAACAAGCAGCATTAATATTTCAGGTGGAAATAAAGGATCTATGTATGGAGGCGAAGGAGGAGGACATGATTTAAGCAGCAAAATCGGCATTATCGGTCTGAATCATTTCAAACAAATTAATAACAGATCCTATTTCAGTTCCACAATCGGATTAAACTATTCTAATTCAGAACAGAGTGATTATGGCTTTGACCGCCTGACCAGCGAGTCATTTATTATGCAGGAAAATAAAGTGGCCAAAACCGGATATAATTTCTCGACAAGTTATAATTCCAAAATAAGCTCAAAACTATTTGTAAAAATAGGTATTCAGGAAGAGTTGATTGGGTTGAATCTATATTACAGGGAAAAAAGGGATGTTATTTCGGATTGGAAGCAGATCTGGGATTACAACAGTTACACCAGCCTGGCACAAGGGTATGTTCATGCCAAATATAGTTTCAGCGATCGTTTGACTCTGAATACTGGTGTTCATTCTCAGATATTTTTCCTTAACAATTCTGTTTCGGTTGAACCGCGTCTGGGGCTGAAATACGATATCAACACCAAAAGTTCTTTAAATTTTGGTTATGGACTTCATTCTCAAATGCAACCGATCAATGTATATTTCTTACAAACTCAAAATACCGACGGTTCATACAGCTACAATAATAAGAATCTTGATTTCACCAAAAGCCATCATTTTGT
>CAIJYD010000055.1 GCA_903824785.1 uncultured Bacteroidota bacterium | reverse complement strand
TCATCGGGTGTGATAACACTGGCTGCATCGGGTGGTGTACAGTCGTATGAGTACATGATAGCGCAGGGAAATTTCGGTGCTGACAATAAGTTTGGAAAACTTCCGACAGGGAATTATCAATTCATGGTCAGGGATAAAAATGGCTGTACCAGCAGCATCAGCTCAGCTATCAGCAATATTTATCCAAGACCATCAATTACACTTCTTCCTGAGGATATCAGATGCTATCAGAAGAGCGACGGAATTATAGGTTCATCAATAACAGGAGGATCAGGAAATTTTGGATTGAAGTGGTACTCAAAGCCGGGCAATATCTGGCAATATTTAACCTCAGACAGCATAAGATTAACCGGACTGTCTCCCGGCGATTACCGCATTGAGGCAACAGACCTTGCCGGCTGTCCCGCGATTTACGATAGTACAACAATCTACCAAAAAGTTACACCTCTGAACATCTCAGCTGTAACACAATCTGCCTGTGTTTTAATGCAAAATGGTACAATAACAACCTCCGCAACCGGTGGTACTCCACCCTATATGTTTGGCATTGATGATCGTTCGCGAATGCAAAGAACTTCATTTTTTAATGTTTTTGGAGGTGAGCATAAAATTTTTGCTACCGATATTAATAACTGCAGTTCAGAAAACAGTGTCAGGGTTAATTTCAGAAATTCACTGCCGTTGGTAAATTTTATGGTGGCAACAAGCAGGTATGCACTCGACACTCTTGTGATTAAGGATGTTAGTGTTCCCATCCCGGATCGTGTGTCGTGGGAGTTTTCTTCACAAGCCAAAGTAATTGCCACAAATCCATTTGATGCTAAAATAAAATTTGAAGCCGAAGGGGTATATCCGGTGAAAATGACAGGATATTTTGAAACGTGTGAGTATAGCGTGGAAAAGCTGCTAAATATTGCTCCATTTGATCCACAGGTGAATCCTAAAGAGAAATTTCTTACAGGAATTGAAAGTGTTCAGGTTTCACCTAATCCTAATGATGGGCACTTTGAAATAAAAGTTAAGCTATACACAAAACAACAAATACAGATTAAGGTTTTGGATTACTATTCGAAGCTCTTTTACTCGGACAGGTTCCCGGCAGCAATGGAATTTACGAAGGAGATAGTTGTTCCTGGTTCGCATCCCGGAACTTATGTGATCTGGGTGATAAGTGAGAATGATTCAAGAGCCCTTTTATTTATCATATCGCAGTAGAAACAGATTTATAAATAGTTGAGTAAGCTAAGTAGACATATTATTTGCGTTTTAATGGGATCATTGCTCCTTGTTTCAGTTAATGCTCAGGATCTAACCACAATGAGTGTAAAAAATGGACTGAAGGCAACCGGAGGAATAAATGTTTCAAATATTTTTTATCATACCACCGACACGGTTGCCCGACGTGATCCATATCAGGTTATTCTCACCGGTAACCTTAACCTTAATATTTTCGGTTATAACACCCCTTTTTCTTTCACATACAGCAATTCGCAGAAGAGCTATACCCAGCCTTTTAACAGGTTAAGCTTTACGCCTCAGTATAAATGGATTAAAGCATACTTAGGATATACAAGCATGAGTTTTTCTCCATATACACTATCCGGTCACAGTTTCAAGGGCGGAGGGGTTGAACTTAGTCCCGGAAACTGGCGCCTTTCGCTTATGGCCGGGCAGTTGAAAAAGGCAGTTGAATATAATCCTCTTAATGAATCATCAGCAAACCCTTCATACGAGCGTATGGGATACGGAATTAAACTTGGTTATGAAAAACGAACCGGTTCTGTTTCGGTAAATATATTCACAGCAAAAGATGCTGAAAACTCATTAAAAAGGCTTCCAGCAACAACCTTGCTGCACCCAATGCTAAATTTTGCTTTTGGAGTTTCAGGACGAACCAAACTTCCCTTTAATCTGATAATCGAAGGGGAATACTCCATGTCAATACTCGCAAGCTACCTAAGACAGGGAATGGTTGAAGAGGATTCATTACAAACCACTGTTTCAGATATTAATAACTTATCTCCACAAATCCCGGGAAAGAGAACTTTCAGTGCAGTTTCATCAGGGATCGGTTATCAGTCCTCTCCATTTGGGATTATGTTGCGATACGAACGAGTAGCACCCGGTTACCAGACATTAGGGGCTTATTATTTCAATAACGATATGGAAAACATAACCATTGTTCCGAACTTAAGGGCATTAAATGGCCGGTTGTCAGTTACAGGTAATATCGGGATCCAGAGAAATAATCTCGACATAAGTCGCGAATCAACAACAAAACGGTGGGTTAGGGCAGGAAATATAAATTTCATCCCGACTGAAAAGTGGAACCTTACATTTAACTTTTCCAACTTCTCAACCTATACCAATATGAGGCCGCCTACAGATCCATTCTTTAGGAATAACATGGACAGTCTTAATTTTTACCAGGTTACAAACCAGATGGGAGGATCGGTAAACTACATTTTTGGTAACAAAGAGGCCCGGCGCAGCATAATGTTAAACTCATCGTACCAGGAAGCGATTGAATCGAATCCCGGAGTACAAAAAAAATCATCTTCAGGTTTCATAACTGTCAATACATCTTATTCACAGCTACTCGCAAAGACCGGTTTTTCAGTTTCGTTATCATATAATTTAAGTTCTAATAATGTTCCGGGGATGAACTCTTTTTATCAGGGACCTGGTATAAGTTTGAGCAGAATGTTTCTTAAACAAACACTTCGAGCTGGCTTAAATTCAACATATAACATAAATAAATCAGAGGGGATTAAAGGATCACCTGTTTTGTCGTCAGGACTAAATATTTCACTTTCACCAAAACAATACGCAGAAGGGAAACATCGGATAAATTTTAATCTCACCTGGCTTCAGAGGTTTCCTTCAGATATTCAGATGCGAGGAAGGGGTGAGATTACAGGAAACATGAATTATGCTTTTACCTTTTAGAAAATGCGAAAGGGACACGAAGATACCAAATACGACAGTGTGAGTATCGCCAATAATTTATTCCAGGTGATACTTTGTGGCTTTGTGCACCGGTGGTCTGAAAAATCAATTATGAAGATGATTTCTTCAGGAATTCTGTTGTCCTCAATTATTGTTACACTAAACGCACAAGTCCAGATATACCCTGTAAGTCTGACTACACAACTTACACCTCCGTATTCGGTTAACCTCTCTGATTATGCAGCACCCGGTTGCGAGCAGCTTAAACTGATTATTGTTCAGCGCGATCTCGCACAAGCTCCTTATCTTCTTTATTTAAAAATGGAAATTGAACTTAATGGCAAGGTTATTATCCGTACCTCACCGCAGTATTTCCCCTCCCCATTAGTACTAGATCCGGGAATACCCACTGTAATTTCAGGTTCAGATCTATATCCGTTTTTTGATCCTCAGAATATGGATTTTACAGGATACTCGCGCGATGACTATTTCAGGAACAGGCTGCTGCCTGAAGGAGCATACAAAATAACTTTCACAGCCTATGATTATTCACGTCGTGAGGTTGCCCTCAGCAGCGGTGGATCGATGTTCTGTTACCTTACAAAGACAGATCCCCCATTACTCAACTTCCCAATGAATAATTCAGCTGTCCCCTCTGCACCTTCACAGTTTATAAATTTCCAATGGCTCTCCCGAAGCACCTCATCTCCAAACTCAGCACAGTCGACACGTTACACGTTCGATCTTTTCGAAATTCGGCTCGATGGTCGCACACCTGCAGAGATTGTTCAAAGCCTTCGTCCCTTGTTTACTGCTGAAACAGATCGCACGTTTCTTTCCTATACCATAGCCAATCCTGTTCTGGAATCGGGATTGAGATTTGCATGGAGGGTTAGGGCTTACGATACCGGAGGACGTGATTATATCAATAATGACGGGTATAGTGAAGTCTTCAGCTTTGTGTATGGTATAGCAGCAAATACTGCCATGCCGTCGGATAATGTGGATAATTTAATAGCAAAAGCCATTTCACCACGTAAAGCCAGCCTCTCGTGGGATGCATCCACAGAATTCGACAGCTATAAGGTTTTATACAGAAGGCAGGGTGGTGATTCACGATGGCATGAAGAAGAAACGGTCCAAAACAGATTTGACCTGAGCGGGCTTTCTCCCGGTAATATTTACGATTGCCGCATACAGGGTAAGAAGAACTCTGTATGGGGTGGTTTTAGTGATATTGATACAGTTTTACTCCCAATACCTGAAGTGATAGTATGCGGGTCGCAACTTCAGTTAAATCCAATTGTTAATCGCGATCCTCTCCGGGAGCTGTCAAGAATGCAGGAGATAGATGCCGGAGGATTTATGGTAACAATAATTGATGCTGTTTCTGAGAATGGAGTAGCCGGCCGGTTTTCAGGCAGAGGGTTTGTGCAGGTACCACTCTTTGCCAATAAAAAAATCAGATGCGGGTTTACGAATATATTTGTTAACATCGAATATCAGATGATTGGAGGTGAAGTTCATCTCATTACCGATACCAGCGAAGGCAACAATGCTGTTTGGGATATTGATGAAGTGTTTGAAGGCGGTTTAAATAACGGAAAAGTTAACGATGGCACAGAGGGCGTTGCACTAACACTTCCCGATATAACAATCCCCGGAGCAGGAGCTATCACAATCGATACTGCAAAAATGGAATTGGTAATTATAACAGCTTCAGGAGAAACCAGAACAACCAGTGTATCGGAACAGCTGAAAGATGATCCAAAAACCATTACTGTAAAGGATTCCGGAGGTAACCTCTACAGTGTCGATACCCAAACCGGTATGGCCACATCAATTGGCAAAGCTGTGGTAGGTGGCTCTCAGCAAAAGTTTTCTCTGCCTGCTGCCATAAGTTCCAACAAGGGGAAAGTGATTTTCACCTCCATCGCCGGAAAAACACGATATGCCTTCGACATACGAAATAAAGATTACGCCAAAAGCAGTATCTTTAGTGAGAAATACAAGACCATACCAATGGCAGACGGTTCACTTTACGATATACCCTTTAAGCTTATCCCTTCAGGCGAAACCGATATAGTGATGGCTGAGGTAACATTGATCGACAAATCCATCAGTGCCGACAGTATTGTTTTTCAGAGTAGTACAGGAACCAGGTATACATCTGAACGCTCCGGCAAAAAAGGCCAATATCTTCTTACCCTGCCCTCGGGTAAAAATAACGACGGACTGGAAATTTACGCTTTATACCCATTACCAAATAACAAATACGATGTTCTGGGCAAACTTATGGTAATGAGCTATTCCATTAAACGGCCCAAAGTGGTGCTTGTACCGGTAAACGGCAACACCCTCGATGCGGTGAAAGTAAAAGCTGAACTCGACAAAGTATATTTACCTGTAGCAATAGACTGGCAGGTTAGTACCGATGACAGTAAATTCAGTGCTTCGGCCGGGAATCTCGATGTCACAGGTAGTGGTCTGTTTAGCCAGTACACCCCGGGGATGAAGAAGCTTAACAATGCGTTTATTGTTCATAAAGGAGGAAAGTATGATCCTTCTGTGCTGTATCTTTTCTTGATGGAGAGCAGTGATGACAAAAATGCTACAGGAGATATGCCACGAAACAGGCAGTTTGGTTACCTGTTTCTTAAAACTGCACGTAAAGGCGGTGAAAAAGCTGTTTATCGCACAATAGCCCACGAGTTGTCGCATGGCATTTTCAACCTGAACCACACTTTCGACAGCCAGTACCAGATTACACAGTCAAGTACCGATAATCTTATGGACTACAGCGGAGGTACCAGCCTTGTCAAACACCAGTGGGACGCCATGCACGACCCGGGCATTGTAATAGGCAGTTTTGAGAGAGATGAGGAGGGGGCAAGTATTTTAGATGGCAGTCTGACAATATTAGACACACGACACACTCTTCTTTTCAATCATATTTATGAAAATAATCATCAGGGAAATCTAAAATATCTTGATAAAATTCAAAATTCAAGACAGATATCGTCTGCAGAAGCAAGTCTTAATTTAGATTATGCTAATACCTCAGAAAAAAGCTGGATTGATTACTGGAAACTTAGCACTTCTTCCTCTGATGAAATTGTTTCAAAAATTATCAAGAAAATTCAGAATGCTGAAAATGGAAAGAAAATTGAGACGTTATCTTTAAATGAAAAAGGAATATATATAGGTAAATTTAAACTGGAATCTGTTGAGTACCCGGTAGCAATCTACGGTGAGAAAGCAACTCTTGACAATATAACGAAGGTTCAGGTTATGGATATTGCTGATTTAGAGAAGGAAGAGAATAAAAAACACCTGAAATCGGAAGAAACATTTATAAAGTATTTGTTAATTGCATTTTATGAGGAGGGCAATAGCGAACCTGTTTTAATGATTCAGATTGAGAAGTTTGATATTAGTAAACAACAAAACACTAAAGAGATATGGCTGAAGTTTTTGAATATTATAGTATCTGAGAAATTTACTGTAACGCCGGGAGATCCTTTAGTAAATATGGAGATAGTCCATAATAACTCTGCTCCAAATTCGGGAGGAATGTTTGGTTGTTCCCGAGTGGGAACAGGATGCAATCAAAGTACAATTCCAAATTTGCCCAAATATGGAAACAATCAGAAAATCCATGATGGGATTGATCTATTTGCCACTCTAAATACAACAATATTTGCAATGTTTGATGGAGAAGTGATATTAATAAAAGAAGATGTCTCAATTAATTCTGAAGATGGAAATAATCTTCTTGGCAATTATATCTTTATTAAATCAACTCCAAAAGAACAAAATAAAAGTCAGGCTACAATTTATGTTTGTTTTGCGCATCTTAATAAAGTTTCAGTAAAAGTTGGACAAAAAGTAAAGCAAGGAGAATTCATTGGTGAAACAGGTAAAACCGGCAATGCTTTTGATCTTCCTGAATGGAGGTCTCATCTTCATATTACTATTTATGAAAATAATATTCAAAAATCCAGTAAAATAGATCCAAGGAAATATACAACAACAAAATTTGATGACAATGGGAACAAAAACTATTAATCTCTGTTTGGTATTATCATTATGCTTTACAACAGTCCTGTATAGCCAAAAAAATGAAGATAAAATACCAATTCCTTCCACTAAAATATATATTGGAGGAGTAACTAATAATATGAATATCAACCAGTGCATAATTGTTCTGGGAGAACCTTTGAGAAATGAAAAAAACATCTATGAGTTTGGACCTGATGGACTTGAAGAAGTGTACACTCTCGCCTATGACTCTCTTATAATAAACTATATTAAATACTATGGAAAAGTATTAATGTCTAATATAAGCGTTACTGGGAGGAAGTATAAAATAATCATAGCTGATCAATCCCTCTCTATTGGGGATTCATTATCTGTACTAGAAACTCTCTTAAATTCAAGTTTCAATTGCCGGGAAAGAATTTTAAATAAGAATGATGAAATAATAAAATTAATTTTTGAAATAAATACTGTCCGTGAAAATTCAAATTCGTTTGGCAGTATAAGCATTGAAATCGAAAATGGGGAAATAAAACGCCTAGGAATAATATTTGATGAAGATCTTACTTAAATCCATTATTAAGAATTTGTCTTGACTGATTTTCTTGGATTGGTATAATGGAATAGTCGGAAATGGGAGAAATTGCCAATAAATACTGGATTTAAATAACGAATCATTTCCCATTTGAAATATTGAATTCATTCGTGGTAATGCCTAATCATAAAGGCCACTTAGTTCGTTTGCAAAATATTACTAAGGAATGCATAATAGTTGATGACCCTTATGGAAAAGTTACTAACTTTAATATCAGACAGAACTGCCATGGAGGTGGATATGAAACCAATTCGAGAACAGAAGAAAATTCAAAAGGAAATGATAATTTGTGGAAATGGAATGATATAAAAGATATAACTGTTAAATATATTGAAGTATATTGTAAATGTAATTAAAATAAGAAACGATGAAAAATATATTATTTCCCATTCTTGTGCTTTTACCCTGCGGTGCATGTTTTCCGCAGGATCATTTCAGAGATTTTATTACGGGATTCAACCCCGTGATTTTACCTATAGAGACCATTTCTAATTTGTCTTCTCAGGATTCTCTAAGCGGAAAACAAACCAATGAAATATTAATTAACGGGCAGGATTATAAACCGCAATATGTTGATAAAACAGGAGCCATTAAACCAATCAAGCAATATTATGGACTATATCCTGAGGTACCTGATAGTTTCTTGAAAGATGTAAAGGGGGAGGATGGCAAATGGTTAGAAAAGAGATTTATCTTCTATCCACGGATATTACCGATTGGCAAACTAACTCTGAACGAGAAATTTGAAACCATAATAATTAAGGTAATTGCATTTGAAACAACGTTTTACGATCTGTGGAATTTCTCAAAAGATGGAAAAGCGCTCTCAGTTGTATGTCTGTTTTGGGGGATGAGAGATGCCGGACCCCGTGATGAAAAGGTTACATTCACAATAGTAGATTCAAAGATTACAAAAGAAGGGGATATCATATGGCACGAAAATGCCGATGGTCTTGAAACATTTAGAACATACAGACTAAACCCAGAAGGATTATTCCAAATTGTTAAGGAAGAAAAAAAAGGAGAAACTGAATTTTAACAGGAATAACAGGTTCATCTAAAAACATGCGTTATGTTATTCAGGTGATATTTCCAGTTTCTGTCTAGATATTTAAAAATTCATTCTCTATGGACAAATTCCAAAACCGTTACAGAATCCCCTCCACCCGAATGATTAATTGGGATTATGGGTGGAATGCCGCGTATTTTGTAACAATCTGTACGGAAAAACGACATTGTTTTTTCGGAAAAATCCGGAACAGGAAAATGAGGTTGTCGGAAATTGGGGAAATTGTAAATAAATTTTGGATTGAAATACCAAAACATTTTCCATTCGTAAAATTGAATTCATTCGTGGTAATGCCAAATCATGTTCATGGAATAATTATTATTGATAAACCATATAATGATTTTAATGGACCATTAATTGATGAATG
>CAIJYD010000054.1 GCA_903824785.1 uncultured Bacteroidota bacterium | reverse complement strand
CATTGAATAAAGGAAGGTACCTTCCTTTATTCAATGCAGCTAACAACAAACAACAAGAATCTTTTTATCTTTATCGAGTGATATATTATTTAACTGAAATGGTGGTATATAATTGAATTGAAATTTACATTCCCCAATGGCTATTATAATAAACAAGGACGTGGACTTAAATCTTACTATTCTGTAGGTACCGCTAGGAACCCCATCCACAATAAGCAAAGCCCACGTCGACCGTGAGCGTTGGCCTATTATTCTTGTGAATGTTGTAAGACTAGCGGTTTTACAGGATAAGAATAACAGCTTACGCTATAAATATTTGTTTATTACTATCTGTTTTGTCTCGCCTGTTATTTGTTGATATAAAAATATGAAATATTAAATCAATTCGTGCATTCTTCATAGGAGAAATAACCCTTAATAGATGATTCCTTTTCAGTTTTATCAATTCCCTCATAAATCTGTCCGTCTCAATGAGGATTATTATAACTGGAACATGCTTCGACTGTCAGAATTTGTTCTTTCAGAATGCTCTCTGCTGCAGATCTCAGATTATTAGGCAATACCAGACCCGGGTAGATGAAAATTTATCCAGGTAATTACTCATTCAAAAAAGAATCTTTAAAAAGTGATCCCAAATTTCCATGATTATTCTTAACTTTAATACGATAGTGAAAGTATAAGTTAGGCATAAGTAAGGAAAGGAATTGTGGATCAGTGTGTTGATTATTATTACTTATGTGACTGACAGAACGTAAGTATGAGAACACTGAAAGGATAATGAGGATTTTCTCAGAGAGGTCACTAGTTATAGGGCACCTACTTTTATCTAACATCTGTTGACAATAAATAGTAGTAATCCAAACATTATAAATAAGTTATGGTTAATTCGCTGCAATTGTGCCTGTTAGACAACTTCTTGAATAACTAACCATAACAGAAAAAGCTGAATAACTTTACTGAGACAAATGCTTTATACTAATCAGGAATAATTACCTTTACGAGCACAATGTGACAATAATCTATATTCATCTACCAGGTTAGCATTCTCCAGACTAGGTCGACTCATCAAGGCTAAAAACCATCCCATCTGATTCATAGATTCTAATTTTATGAAAAATATTTTGACTTTTTGTCCAATCCTACTTTTTGTCTACTCAACTCTTTGTGGACAAATAAAAACGAATATTGAATTTTCATATAGCGATTTTAATTCCGTTGTTAGTGCAGATATTGAATTATTTACACCTGATGGAAAATCAAAAATATACACTGACACTTTAAAGCATTTCAAACTAACAAAATCAGACATAATAACTAAAGAAGGAGAATATACCTTATCATTGAAATACGACTTTAAAAAAACTACTGATTCACTAAAATATAATTTCACTATAAATGGGATAGAACAAGAAGTATTTATACAAATTAGATTGCATCAGGATTTCATATCAAAAAAAGTAAAACAAAATTTAGGATATGTTTCTATTGAAAAGATTAATAAAGGATCAGATAGCATTAGATTAGAGCCCGCAAATCTACACAGAACTGGAGACCAAGTTTTATTGAAATTGACGAATAATTCAAAAGATACAATTTATGGAGAATATTTACCAGGATTTTTTTGGGGGTACATTTCTTATAAATTAGAAACAAGTGAGTGGTCAAGTCTACATGGAGGAAAGATTGATATGAACTTCAATGATGTTGTACCTCTTGCTCCAGATTCAACTACCTTGGCATACGTTGGTTCATTTGCAGAATATAAATATTTTAAAACTGGACTTTGCAAATTTCAATTACTATATTCACTTTCAGAATCTAATAACCACAGCTATAAATATCGTTCAAAATCTTCAAATACGGTTTGGTGGACAAAAACAGAACAATTTTATAGATTAGAAAAAGAAATTGAAGTCAAAAAGTAAAATTTATATCAAAAAATATCCGTCGTCAGATCAATTAATAAATACCTTTTGACGAGACAACAACTTCCCATCTACCAAGATTTTACCCTTGTCCAGATTTTAGAACTTGGAACAAAAAAAACTAACCATAACACGGACGGTAGCGGTAATTAGCTTGTCATGGTTTTTGCATAGACCTACTACCTTCAAAGAATTTATAACTCCGGGGACAAAAGCCAACGCGCTGTTACTCTTAACAAAATCACAATACCGGGACTAATATTGAGTCACCTAATAACATTATACCGCGAACCCGCCATCATTAACGTAACTCTGTACCCTGATTGCAAAAACACATGCCATACCCGTCTTGCCACCGGGACACATTCACGGCTAAAGAACCAGGACCTGTTGCCGGATGGCTGCGCCGTGTAACGCTAACTCCCGCTACCGCCGGGCCGTTAGGTGCAAACTGCTGACAGACAGCCTGAAAGACTGCAATTTTGGAAAAATACAAATACCAATCAAATACTCACCCTCAAACTAATTCTAATACCAAATTATCATGAGTGAAACTTTAGCAAATAATATTCTGGATACCATTAAACTTATTGGGCCAGCAGTAATTTTGCCAATTTGTATTCTTTGGCTTACAAACAGACAAACTAGAAAGAATAAAGCGCTTGACAATGAATTTGAGCTTTCAAAACTAACAGAATCAAGAAAGATTGACCAATCTTTTAATATAGATAATGAAAAGAAGAACCACGAAAAGACAGTACATTCATGTCTTGTAAAGATTTTGTTTGAAATTCAAAACCTGCACATTTCTCTTTCTGGTAACTGCGTTGATTTTAAATGTGTCAATGATGCGCTGAAAGAATTCAGAGATTCTTTTAAAAAATACCAGCACATTATCTCTGAAAACCAGATCTACTTATCATCAAAAGTAACTAATCACTTATATAGTTTTTACAATCTTCTAGCAGAACTCCTTACTGAACTAAAAGATATTCAGGACCAAAAAAATTATGACATTGCAATTGTATCAGTAAATGAATATTCCGGTCAATTAGCCAACGAAATAATAGAAATTCAGGATTTATTTATTAAACAGCGAGAGGATCTTGCAGCCGAATTCAATAAAATCGAATTAACTGAATTCAGTAAATGTTGCGGTTATCAGCCATCAAAGGAACTAAGAGACAAATATTATAAGCTTAAAATTAAAATTGACAATTTACCAGAACCTATTGAAGGAGGTATTGAAAAACAAACAAAATAAGTCTACACATAACATGGTCAATGCTAAAGGTAAGTTGTTTGTCACGGTTTTTGCTTTTGCTCCTGCTATCTAGACAAATCCGTAATGCTCATACCGTGACCGCACACTGGCTATCAAAAAACCTTAGTAACCGGTGATAATTATATAGCCCGCAATAAACCTTGTAACGCGACACTGCTCTAACTCAACAACCAATATACCCTGACTGCAAAAACGCGTGCCATACTCTCCTTGCACCGTGACAGTTTTTTGGCTAAAGTAGCAGGACACTTCCCGGTGCTTGCGTCGGGTAACACAACCTCCCTTTATCACTGGGTCGATATCTATGTAAGGTATCGTCAAAATTGAGTAATTGTCTCTGAAGTTAAAATTGATTATACCACTCAATCGTTATAAAATTTCTATATTGATTAATCATTTTATTTCTAACTAATTATACTGAGGTTATGGAAAAAATTGAAAAGAAAGTACTCATTGCTTCATTAACGATCTTCCTGCTAGTGATCATTTTAAACATTTTTTTTATCAATGGAAGATTTAAAGAAATTCTCAATTATTTTCTTGCAATTCCACCAAGTATTATTGCATCAATTCTGACTATCTTTTGGATAAGGAATCATAAGCTATCTTCTTATAAGAATAAATTTCCTATATCGGGAACCTATCATAAATTCAATTCAACAGGAATTCAAGAAAAACTAAAGGATAAACCATTAATAGTTAAAATTTACTACATTGAGGATATGATATTTGGGATTGAGGAAGAGTTCTCTTTCACCGGTGAAATAACCAAATCTGAAGGATCATTTGAAATTGAAAATATCCATAGCGGGATAGGTAACGGTGCCTATCAACATATCAAAAATGGTGATCAAATTCCAGACAATGGATTGTATCACCTAAAAGTCGATTTAAATCATAATTTGTTTAATAATAGAATTTGGATTGGCTATGAAAACCTTTATCCATATCATGGGAGAAATATAGGATCATATTATCTTTTAAAAGTCAATTGACTTACTTATTCTGGAAATCAACATCTCCTTAATTAAATTATATCCAATCGATTATATATTCATTTATACAATTAGTTATGAAAAATATTCTTCAAATATTAATCTTAATTTTAATAACTTTTCATGGTTATGGTCAAACAGCTGAGGATTACTTTAAAATTGGCAATACCAAACACAAAAACCATGATTTTGAAGGGGCTTTAAGTGCCTATAACAAAGCAATTGATTTAGATCCAACTCTGTCAGAAGCATACTATAACCGAGGATTAACCAAGTATAATCTGGAGGATTATTATGGAGCGATAATGGATTATACAATGGCACATCAATTTGACAAAAAGAATCCTGATATTATTTTTAATAGAAGTCTTGCAAAACACAAAGTCAAAGATTACTCAGGTGCCATTTCCGATCTTAATGATTTAATTATTCTCTATCCGGACGATGCAAAATTATATTTAAACCGTGGGGCTTCGAAAGCCAAACTTAAAGATGAAAAGGGAGCAATTATCGATTATTCAAAATATATTGATCTGGATTCAAAAAACTGGGAGGTCTTCTTTAATAGAGGATTATCGAAATTTAACTTGGAAGACTATAGAGGGTCAATTGAGGACTTAAATAAATCAATCATATTAAATCCTAATGATCCTGAAGTTATATTAACAAGAGGAAGTGCTAAAATGAATATTCAAGATAATCGAGGTGCTCTGGAGGATTGTTCAAAAGCGATTCTACTAAAGCCTGATTATGCAAAAGCTTATTATGTGAGAGGATTAATAAAGTTTATACTTGATCAAAATTCAAGTGGCTGCCAAGATTTAAAAAAAGCAAGCAACCTTGGCTACACTGAAGCAGATGAAATTATCAAGGAATACTGTAGGTAACTAATAATCATAAATAGTATTATACTAAACCAAATAATTCCATGAGTACAGGACTAAAAAGACAAGAGTCAATTCGAAAAAACTTACCCTACACATAACATGGACAATGCTATGAAAAGCAAGCGCCCTAGATTAACAAAGTAAATATTATTCTTCTACAATTAACTTCTTAAAAAAATCCTATAAAATCACACTGCTATAAGTGGTCAGTAAGATTCTCCTGCCGCATTCACCTTCATGACAATACACCACAATTGGGACAAAAAGAATATGAACTGCAAATTATGTAACGAAAACAAAAAGCTATTGAAACGATCTCATATAATCCCTGATTTTATGTACAAGGGATTATTTGACGAGAATCATTTTATTGCGCCTTTTGATTTAATTAAGTTTGAGAGGAAAAAGTTATTACCAAATGGATATTATGATTCAAATATTCTTTGTGAAAACTGTGATAATGTAATTCTCGGAAACCTTGAGAGCTATGCAAGTTTTGTGATCTGGGGTGGCCAAGGGAATCCGGATTATTATCCAAGATTCGAAAAAAGGATTAATAATTTGAATCAAAGATTTTTGCATTTAACTAACCTTGATTATAAAAAATTCAAGCTTTTTCTTTTATCAATTGTATGGAGAGCATCAGTCTCTCGGAATAGAATATTTGAATTTGTATCATTAGGAGAACATGAGGATCTGATCAGAAAAATGTTGATTGAAAACAATCCTGGATCCATAAATGATTACCCAGTTGGAATATTTATCCTGACCCAAAATGATAGAGGACCAACCAAAATGATTTCAAATCCGATTCCGATCAAAAATGATAAAATCTTATCCTATCATTTTCTAATAAATGGACTTGTAATTAACTATAGTATAGCGGGGCAAGCTGATAAAGAGCTCTACGACCACATCACCATAAAGGAGAATAATACTATGGATATTTTTATTTTCAACGAAAAAGAATCCACAGATTACATTGATTGTTATCTGAAAAATAAATTAAGATACAAATAACACTTTGCCTGACACAAACGGTTCTATAATTAATAGGCTCGCCTCAGATTTTGCTTTTGCTTCTAACTTACAAGGATAAGAATATTGCTCTCTAACTAATCCTAGGCAATCTCAATCATATCAATCTCCTTCATCAGCCTGTCAGTCTCAGCCAGGGCAACAATTATCTTCTGGTAATGCTGAATATCCTCAAAAGATAAAACTCTTCCTTTCCGATCCTTCAGCCATTTTTGTGCCGACTGATAGCCACCAATGTAAAATTCCCATGCAACCTTAGGGACATGATCAAAGTACTGATCGACGTTGATCCAGACCTTTCCGTCTTCATATTTGAGTTTGGTAACCTCATTCGATCCGTTAACTGGATAAGTGGTAATGAACTTTTTCACAAGAGGGCTCTCAAGTAAATGGATCTGCCGGAGCTCACCTCCAAGCTTAACCAACTTCCAAAATGTTTCCGCATTTTTAGGGTATGGGACCCGTGGAAAATCAATTTTCAGGAACTCTTTATATTTTGAACGGTACATTGGAGAGTGTAATACGGCATAGATATAATCTAAGACATCAAGGGGTGTAAATAAAGATTTAATTTCAGAAGCTAAAATAGTTGAATAATTCTTCTCATTTATGAACCGTAATTCAAGGCATTTAGAAATTCGATCAATGATCTCCATGTTTAAATTTGGGATTCTACCATTGTTTTGATAGAGACTGTTTGTTTCCGCGCCATCTTGATATTGATAAAGCGGAAAAACATAAGACTGCTCCTTGGTTTGTAATGAAATTGAGTTTAAATCAGAGATTAAGTTTGTAATAAAAATATGTTGAAAATCAAACGAACTTTGTTGTCTACAAGTTATTAAAGTGAGGTTATCCCTACCATTTACGTGCTTATTCGTCTCTTCTCTGGGCCTCCCTATGAAACCTCCAGAATTTTGTGTGAAAGCAGTATATCGATTATCAAAAGGTCTGTAATTTATTTTTGAAACCAGATAACCTTTATTTATTGATTCCTTTGCGCTTTGAAAATTCCATCCTGAAGAATCTTTCTTCTTATTATAATTACCTTTCAATTCCTCTGTTGAAAGACTAGTAAAATCAAGTATTACTTTCTCGATTCCTTTTGCATCAAATTGGATTGCTATATCATCAGACTTTGTCTGAATACCTGAATTATAATTACTAAAAAGCTCTACTATTAAAAAGCCTGACTCATAATCTTCAATTGATTCAAAATTCTTCTCTACAAAGAAATAATAAGGCTTCTCTGTATGAATACGGTTCCATTTTAAGTTTTTGATGGAACTATGACTTAACTTTTCATATTTAATCTCTCGATTACTCCATAAATCTGAGAAATAGACTTCAGCTAATTCGGATTTCTTTTTAATTCGTGTTTTAATAAAAATATTAATACTTACACCTTGCATAATATCAAACACATTCTGGTCTGGAGAGCCATCGGGACATACTTCTTTTTTCTTTGAATTGCCATGCAAATCCAAAACATAAATTTTATCAAAACTTTGTAATAGATGCTTACGCATCTGACGATGAGTTATACCATCAATAAAGCTGTTGTTTGAAATATATGCTAAAATACCTTCCCCATTTTTATCAATTAAGTGCTGCCCAAAACGTATAAATTTGATATAATCATCATCAAGATTTATTTTACGCTCGTTCAATTCCTTTTTATAATCGGTAATTAAATTCTGGATCCATTCACTTTTATTGCTACTACTAACAGAATAAGGAGGATTTCCTAGTACTACCATTACCGGAGTATCCCTTTTAACATGGTTTGCTTCATTCGCTTCAGTACTGAGCCAATTCGCAAACAGAGTACCAGTATCCGGGTGGTGTTCCTCAAGGCTATTGGTCAGATATATTCTTAACCTCTGTTCTTTATTGGATTTGTATCCTGTTTCAGTGAGTAGCATATCTAACTTCAAGTGCGCCATTGCGTATGAAGCCATCAAAATCTCAAAACCATTTAACCTGGGGATGAGGTGTTCATCAACATACTGACTCCAGATCCCCTTTTGTCCTTCAAATTTCTGATAGATCTGTTTAATCACTTCTGTAAGAAAAGTACCAGTCCCGGCTGCAGGATCGAGAATCTGAACCCGATGTACCTCCTTTTCAACTGGCTTGCTGCCGCCAATAGATGGAACCTTGATCTTAATCTTAGAAGTGTCTGCCAGTCCCTGAGATAGAATAAACTCTGTTTTCAGAATATCATCAACAGCTCGTACAATAAAATTGACCACAGGTTCAGGAGTATAATAGACACCACGACTTTTACGCAACTTTGGGTCATATTCAGCTAGGAATGTTTCATAAAAATGAATCATAGGATCGTGCTGGTGAGTTGACTTACCAAAATCCTTCAGCAACTCTTCAACATTTGTTGCCCTGAAAATATCAGCCAGGGCATCAACAATCCATTTAATCCGGTCGTCCAGATCATATCCGGCAACATATTGAAATAGCTTTCTCAGGAACGGGTTTGACTTGGGAATCAGTTCTGCAGCCTCCTGTCGGGAGAAATTATCAAGGGTAGTATCATGAAGTCTAGCGGCAAACATTCCATAAGCTATAGTCTGGGCGTAGATATCAGCAAAGGTTTTGGGTGTGATATCATGAATCAGTATCTGTTTGAATGATTCATATTGATTATGAAGATTCAGATTAAGGGGTTCATTTATTTCACCATTTGCAGTTTCCGGTTCAAGAGCCTTCTCAATAACATTTGCAAGGAGCCGGGCTTTCCCAGCCATCATCTTTGAGAGCTTGGATGCTGATTTTATAGTTTGCCCTGTGTACAGGCAGAAGTTCTTAATAAGGTCTGTGAATCCGGTGAAGTTTTCCGGCCTGGCAACTATTTTATTACCCTGAACTTCTCCAATAGTAATTGATGTCACAAATACGCCATCGATGAAAAGCTGGAAGCTGAGGTAATCTGTTATAATTAAATTATTAAGCGACTGCCTGTACCTGTCAAATTGCTCCTTATAAGTCTTGCTATTCAGATCAGATCCTATGTCTTTTGCTTCAATATAGCCAATAGGGATATTCCTTCGTGTAATAATGTAATCCGGGGCCCCACAAGCAACTCTTGAAGGTTCATTTGTCACAGTGACATCAGGTGCCAAAGATTCAAGGAGATTCTGCAAATCGCCTCTATAGCTATGCTCCCTGGAGATTCCAGTTATATATCGCTTGTGGATCTTATCAATATATTCTTGAACCGTCATTTTTGCTTTGACTAATAAAGGATGAAATCAAAGTTAACGATCTTTTTATTAAAAGAAACCATTTCGTCTGTAACATGATAATGTTGCTTTGATCATATTAGCTTCAATAAGGTGAAGGAAATTAATCGGGAAAAATTATAACCACCGATTCAGTTATAATTAGACCCTGGAATCAACTCCGGGCTTACTGATTTAAAATGCTTTTAGAATGATCTGACGTTAATAATATAACTATATTTACTATGCAATTCCATATTGGAACATGCTGCTTAGCGGAGTGTTGAGTCTCGAAGTCTCCCTTTAACTCCACCAGTTGCCTAAGCAACTCAGACTTCGGTAATTATTTTTTTATGAGTACTTTAAACGTTACCAGAGAGTCCGATTCTACTCAAAAAGGATCAAAAGCAATTAAGTCACTGAAACGTATGAGTAATGATGAAATCTTTACTTACATATGTTCAGGTATCAAAGTTCCAAAGCATTATAACTATGATGAGTTAATGTTATTGGGCGGAGATATGCTATGCGGCACAGATGAATACATCGGATTGGGTCGGATTCAGAACGCTATTGGCGTACTATTGAAGATCAATCTTATTAAGATGGGAGTCAATGCTGAAGATGCAGATGATTTTGTTAATGATCTAAATGAAGGTTGGGAAGGGACTATTATAGCAGCTGACCTATGCTATTGTATCCTTGATAAGGTCTTTTCTAAACAAACCAAATTAGAGGAAAAAGCCAGGAAAGTTGCTTAACACCTCTGGTAATTAAAACGATTTCGTTTTAGCCCTGTCAGTTTCTGGCGGGGCTTTTTTTTATATACCATTATATGTGACTTATCAGTTTTCTGTTGGGAGTTAAATCACTTCACCTCTCGCCACAACTCCGGGAGCCTGATCTAGATATTTAATTGGTTGTGGAACAATTCTTCTCTTTTTCATGTTTTTACTTAGTTTCTTAAATTGTTCTTTATCAGATGAATTCTGAACATATGACTGTAATGTCTTTAATTGCTTATGGCCTGAAGCTTTCATAATTGCGTTTAATGGGATAGAGGAGCTAATGCAATTGGTAATAAAGCTTTTTCTGCAGGTATGATTTGAAATTATTGTTCGCTTTAATACCTTGCAATCCTGTATTTCTTTCAAGACTTTCCTTCTTACAATGACATCTGTTTCGAAAAGTTTGTAATGTTCCAGTATCTTCCGTAATTCCCTGTTAAAATATTGTCCGGTGTACTTTGGAGGATTGAAATCGTACTTTTTTAATATTGACAGAGGAATCTCAGTAATTGGAATGGTAACGGCAATTCCTGTCTTAAGGTTTATGCTTGTATATGCATAATCCTTTTCTTCATCCTGAACAAAGGCTCCTTTATCCATTCTCTTAAGATCTGATGTCCTCAGCCCTAAAAAGCAATTAAGGATGAATAGATCCATGATCTTTTCCCATTTGGGATTTTCAATTTTCAAATCAATCAGTTGTTGAATTTCAGCCTTGTGTAAGGCAACCACATTCAAATCATATTTCTTGACATTGACTGAATAAATTGATGGGTTATAGACGAAAATTCCCTCCCTGGTACAATATTTTAAAAATGAAATTAAACTGTTCACTCTTTTTCGTGTTGAGTTGTCGTTCAGCAACTTCTTCTCTCCTAAAAAATTGGAGAACATGTGTAGGGATTGCTTGGAATTAAATGAACTCAAATACAGCTTCTGCCCAGGTAAAGTTTTTCCAAATGCCTCAAGGTGTCTTTTAAGATTTTCATAATAGGTTAAGGTACCGGGTCTATATCTGAATTCTTCATGCAGTTTTTCAACATAAGTTTTATAAACAGGTACAAGCAATATATTATCCTGAATGGCAGGATCTGCATCTGTTAGATTAAAAACAGCATAATAAGCTTCTTTCTGATTTATTTCACTTGTACCAGTGTTGTCAAAAAGTTTATTAGCAATATAGTTGTCAGCCCTTCCCTTTAACTTGAGGATGTGCTTGTTCTTGGTATCATAGTCTTTAACGTTGCTTTTAAAAAGATTATCTTTCGTCATTCCATTCTTGACAGCAGTATACTTGGTATTTATTCTTATCAAACCAATTTTTTGTTTGAAGTAAATATAGATGTAATCATATCCATTCGATTTGAAGATCTTTAACTCAGATGCAGTTTTCATTTTTTGAGGTTTATATCATTGTAAATATACGGTTCAAAATTTGAACTGCAAAATATTATGAACGGAATTTGAACTTTACAAAACAAAATTTATATATTTGTAATACAGATAGATAAATATTTTGAATATAATTATTATTAAATTTAAAAATAGTCAGGATATTCAGATACAATAACTATTTAAACCTGTTATATAATGGGACTAACAACACGTCAGATTTTGGTTCTGAAGAGTCCAGGTTCGAAACCTGATGGGTCAACAAATGGCAACTTAACGGTTGCCATTTTGTTTTTGCGCTCTTTCCCTTCTGCTGATCCCTTCTGTCGTTAAAGAAGCCCCGGGGCCAATGCAGTCAACTGAAAAGATGCTGTGAGCCAATACAAATTATTATTTTATGATTGTGTTTAAATTTGGTTTGCACAGATCAATTTAATAAATTTCACCCGGGTATTTTCCATAAATCCATAATTGCTATTATTGTTAGTCCCAACGGATTAATGATTAAAAAACTGACAACAATGATTGAAGGAAATCTTTCTGAAGAGGCAATGCTGAGGAAAAAGGCAGAAGATATTTTGAAAAAGAAATCCTCAGAAACCTCTGCTGTTATTTCTGAAGCAGATTATCTAAAACTTTTTCATGAACTGGAGGTGCATCAGATCGAACTGGAAATGCAAAATCAGGAAATAAGGCTGGCCCGGGCACAGGGTAATGATTATTTGAAATTATATGAAGAGATATACGATTTAGCTGCGATTGGCCATATTTCGGTTTTAAAAGAAGGTGAAATATCTAAAATAAACCTCTATGGGGCAAATATGCTCGGGAAAACACGTCTTCATTTAATTGGCAGTCGTTTGGGGTTTTTTGTCTCCGACGAAACGAAACCAATCCTCAACCTGTTTCTCGATAAGGTCTTTACGGGTAAAAATAAGGAGTGGTGTGAAGTTTCTTTGCTGGTTAATAAAAAGAAACCAATGAAGGTTCTTATTTCCGGAACAGTTTCAAGGAACGGGAACGAATGTCTGGCTACAATAGTTAATACTACTGAACTAGCGATTGCAAGAGAGGAATTAATCCTTGCAAACAATGAACTGGTTAATCAGAACAAGGAGACTCAAAACCGTACGCAGGAATTAACCCGCGCTAATGAAGATCTTATGAATGTGAAGAATGCACTTCATGAAACAAATCAATATCTCGAAAACCTGTTAGAATATGCAAATGCACCTATAATCGTCCTTAACCGGCAGTTCTGTATAATACGTTTTAATCATGCTTTTGAACTACTTACCGGCTGGACTGAAACAGAAATAGCCGGACAATCAGTTGAGATCCTTTTTCCTCCTGAAGTTGTTACACAATACATGTCTTTTATCCGAAAAGCAGAATCAAATGATCGTCTGGAAATGGTCGAAGTGGAGATTCTGCGTCGCGACAAATCAATCCGTACAGTACTCTGGAATTATGCAACCATTTTTGAGAAAGATGGTCATACTCCTATTGCCTCTATAGCTCAGGGACAGGATATTACCGATCGTAAGCAGGCTGAGGATGCATTAAGAGAGTCAAAGCAGAGTCTCGACATTGCCATGGCTATGGCAAAGATGGCCTGGTGGAAAATGGATATGGCAACCGGGGCTATTACTTTTGATAAGCGGAAAACTGAAATGCTGGGTTAAACGGATGAAAACTTTAAACACTATACCGATATCATGGTTCTGGTTCATCCTAATGATTATGAAAGAACAATGGATGCAATGCGCGGACATATTTATGGCTCTTATGAAAAATATGAAGTTGAATATAGAATTTTAAATAAATCTGGGGAATATATCTGGTTCTACGATATTGGGTCTGTTGTAAAAAGAGATTCCAATGGTCATCCCCTTGTTATTACCGGATTGGTGGCCAACATCTCAGAGCGGAAACAGACAGAATTAATCATTAATCAGCAAACCAATGAATTAATAAAACTAAACAGCGACAAGGATCGTTTTATATCAATTATGTCACACGATCTGAAGAGTCCGTTCAGTGGAATACTTGGCTTAGCGGATTTTCTGATGAAGAATTTTCCAAGATTGGAACGGGTTAAAATATTAGAGACAGTAAAACAGATAAATAAATCAGCACGAAACACCTTTGAATTACTTGAAGACATATTTTTGTGGGCAAAAAACCAGCAAGGCAGAATTCCATTCTACCCCCAATTATTGAGCTTAAGAACCATTTGTACTGATGCTCTTGAAGTTCTGCAATCGAATGCCAGCGCAAAGCAAATAAACATAAAATCTGATTTTTCAGATCAGATAACTGTTTTTGCTGATCCGGAAATGTTAAAAACGGTTCTTCGAAATCTTGTGTCGAATGCAATAAAGTTTACCAATACTGGCGGAATAATTAAAATTAATGTTCAGCAGATAAATTCAATAGCCGAAATTGCTATCTCTGACAATGGAGTTGGAATAAAACCTTCAGAGCTAAAAAAACTCTTTGATATTTCACAGGTTATTTCGAAAACAGGAACAGCAGAAGAATCAGGAACAGGGCTGGGGCTGTTAATTTGTAAGGATTTTATTGAAAAACATGGCGGGAGGATCTGGGTGGAGAGTGAATCCGGATCAGGAAGTGACTTTAAATTCACGCTGCCATTTCCCGGTGAACATTCTCTTTAACTTTTTGCTCTCCGGAGAGCTTATTTCAGAAAAGTCACTCTTTAACACATCTTACACTGAAGCCCTGTTTCTTTGAAATGGAGCTCAGATTAACTGCGGCATCCCCGAAATAAAGACTCATATACCAAGCTTCATCTTTAACAGATTCTGTTGATGACCAGAATGATGTGAAGCATAATACTGACATGAAAGAACCTTCAAAGTAGCGGATTCCCGAGGGCAATGCCTTAAAACCACTGCTGTTATCGGCCCCTCTGTTTGGAGTCAGCCAGTGATCGGTACCCTGTTCCTTCAGCTTACCACCTCCGGTAACAGTATCTCCTGTAAACTCCCTGAGCTTTCTGAATTCATCTCTCGAAGGAACGTGCCATCCTGAAGGGCATAGCCTGCCGGTAGCAATTGAATAGCCATTATATAACGCGCCATATAGCTCTTTATATTTTCTTGAATCGTTGTCGTAAATGCAAAATCCGGGAGTATTAAGCTCTTGCCAGGCTTCCGAATCCTTAATCAGGGGAATTTCTGTTCCGTCGTTGAATTTTGAAGTTTTCAGGTTCTCTGCCATCCAGACCTGAGATCCGATTTTTACAGTTTTATAAGAATTTCCTTCAATATCGGAAACAGGGTCAGGCATAAGGGCTCTCTCTTTTGTACAGCCTGAAGCAAAGATTGCCAGCACTGCAATAATGGAAATATAAGGTGAAATATTTTTTTTCATTTTGCAGTTATTCTTCAATTATTAAAGAATAAGATGTAAAACCAAAACCGGAGAGCCTTAATTTCCGGATAGAGATGAAAGAAAATTATCTGTTTCTTTTTCAACGCTTTGCCAGTCTTTCGACCTGATATACGAAGCAATTACGTGGGCGCCTGTTTCGGGGAAAGCTCTCTTTTGTTTTAGTTCCGGAGGAGTGCCAAGCTCATCAAACATTTTCAGCATTGCAGGGATTGAAACAGTATTGTCCTGTTCAATTTCATTTTTAAAATAATATCCAAGGAAAACAGGGCATTTGATCTTTTCAAAAACGGAAGATGTCATTGTATTGGTAATAAGACTTTGCAGGGCTACCAATGCTTCAATACGATAATTAAGAGCCCAGTAATTTGCATGGGCCGGGCTGTCTGATCCGAATTTTTTCGTTGGACCACCTGTAACCTTGCGCGCAATCTGAAGCCCCCAGTGTTTATCGAGGATAGCCGCAGTTCCGTCATACAGTTTTACACAGGGTGAATAAAGAACTAATGCTTTTATCTCAGGATGTCTTGAGGCCAAAAACAGGGTTAGTGCTCCTCCTGTTGATGTTCCTATTATGATTACTTCCTCTCCTAGCTTTTCAGCAATTGCAAGGGCCTCTTCTGCAGACTTTTCATAGTTGTCGGCAGTAAGATTTATCATAGTGCTGTCACCATTGTCGATTCCATGTTCGGCTAACCGTGAAAGGTAAAGATTGGAATTGTATTTTTTTGCTAAATCCTTATGAACAGGGTCCCCTTCTGCCTGGCTTGCCGAAAAACCATGCAGATAAAGAAAAGCAATTTTTGTCTTTTCTTTTTTTGATGAGTCGGCCCAGACGATTCGTGCTTCATTATCAGGCTTAATTCCTTTTACACCTTTTTCCCTCTCATTTATCTGTTTTTCAAGTTCAGGAAGCGATGCAGGAAGTACTTGTTCATAAGTGTTAAACGCCGGGTCAGGTGGTTTTGGCCCGGAGAGATAACCTGTAAGAAGGAGGAGAATAGTTCCTGCCAGCCATTTTGTCAAAGTTTTTATCATTTCAGAATTTGTCCGTCAGCTATTAGTTTTGTCATTATCTCATCGTAGGAGAGGTCATAAATACTCTTCTTTTTTTCAAGAGCCATAGATGCAACTGTGCCGGCACTTTGCCCGAGTATCATAAATACCGGCTCCATCCTTATTGAACCAAAAGCTATATGAGAGCTTGACACACAGACAGAAACAAGAAGATTGCGGCATTCATCCTTTTTGGGCAATATTGAGCCAAGATCAATGCGGTAGGGTTGTTTCGTCGGGAGTTCAACATCTCCCTCATTCTCAACGAAACCATCGGGTTTGATATATCGTTGCGCATTATGTGAATCCAGATTATACGACCCCATTCCGATTGAATGCGGGACTTCTCTTTTTCCCAGCACATCATTTTCTGTCATTATATATTCTCCGGTCATGCGTCGGGCTTCTCTCACATAGATGTTATATGGCCAGTTGCCATTATCAGGGAATTCATCTTTTGAATAACCCCATTTGAACATCTCATCTCTTACATCGGCAGGAACACGGGGATCATTCGCAATAAAAAAGAGCAACCCTTTCTGATATGTAATATGCTCATTGATAATCTCTTTCCTTCTTTCATAGTTAGCTTCAGGATAGTCGTAGTTCATTCCGATATTATCAAAACTGAAAGGACCATGGTTATTTACATCTGTTTTTAAATTTGGAATAACATCGAACTTATTGAAGGTTCCACGCCAGCCTGCGGCATAAACACGGAGAAGCAGTTCGTACTGGGTGGAATCATATCCGGCCGGACGGGTAAAGGGAACTCTGTTTATATCGTTTTTAGTTAAGCAGGTGCGGAAACAATAGGCCTGGATCCGGGTATCTCCATCGCCCCTTTTGCCCGGGTCAGCGGTCGAAATTCTGGGTAATACACCACTTGAAGAATCGCCGGGAATAACGTAAGGGCTGACATTGATATTTTCGAAGTCGTGATGTTTATATTCAAGATCTCCTGTCTGTACTCCGTTCCACTCTTCGTTGTACACAGTGCCGGCTTCGCGGCCTGTATGATAACTGACACCGGCAGAAGCCATCAGGTCTCCTTCATAAGTTGCATCAATAAAAAATTTCCCTTTGAATATTTTCCCGCTTAGAGTTTTCATTGAAGCGATTGTGCCGTTATTCTTAACCACCCCAGTTTCCCTGTCGAGCCATTCATTTCTTAAAACGGTGATGTTATTTTGTTTAATCATCTGTTCGAATGCATCTTCGGCAGAATGAGGTTCAAAAATCCACATCGTGCGCAACTCTCCGTCAATTGCAGGATTACCCTGCCCTTTATTTCCGTATTCCGACTGTTTCTGCCAGTTCCACGATTCCGGTTTCATATAGTGCTGATATAAAATCTGGTAGAACTCTCTGGCGAGACCACCAATAACAGCTTTGTTACCAGTATCGGTAAAGCCTAAACCTGAAGAAGAGAGGCCTCCCAGATGTACGTCGGGGGAGACAATAATTACTGATTTTCCCATTCTGGCCACCTGCACCGCCGCTGTTACAGCTGACGAAGTTCCACCGTAAATTATCACATCAGCTTTATAAGTGGCTGAATTTGTTTCTGAACGGCAACCACCAAAAGTTATAACTGTCAGAGATAGAAGAATATACAAACATGATTTCATAATAATTGCTTTTTATTAAATTTAGCAATTCCGGACGAAGATCAATACCAAATATGGAATTATTTTTTTGGGAACCAGGGCAGGAATGCACTCGTTTTCTCTATATACTCTTTATATTGAGGTTTTTGATCCTTCAGACTTTTTTCCAGCAAGGCTACTCCGGATACTTTGATAATTAAGGCTGTCATCAGGAGAGATCCGAGTACCGGAAAATAGCTGCCGGAGGCAAGACAAATACAGCCATAGCCCCACCAGACAGAAGAGTCACCGAAATAATTCGGATGCCGGGTATACCGCCAGAACCCGATGTCCAGTACTTTTCCTTTATTTGAGATATCAGCTCTGAACCGGGCAAGCTGGAAGTCGCCGCCGGCCTCAAAAATAAAGCCGGTAATCCATAAAGCGATGCCGGCATAATCCATAATGCCGATGGGAATATCCCTGCCGTAATACTGTGCCCCGAGAAGAGGAGCAGAAATGAGCCACATCAGGATACCCTGAAGAAGGAAGGTCTGGAAAAAGCTTATCCACCAATATCTTTTCTCTCCATAGTTTTTCCGGAATTCCCTGTACCTGAAGTCTTCCCCTTTTCCGATATTTCTTAATGCCAGATATAATGAGAGACGCAAACCCCATATAGCGACCAGGATCAATAATATTGCTTTCCTTGGATAATAACCATCTGTTTTCAGGAAGTAGAAACCTGCAGTTAAAACAAATCCAAAACCCCAGAACAGATCGGCGATGCTTACATTTTTGATTATGATGCTAATGCCCCATAGCACTGACATAAAAATTAATATGATCAGAAGGGCTTGAAAATAGATCTGAAAAAAGCTCATTTCTAAGTTGTTAGTCAAACAGGAGAGCCACAGAGGCTGCGCCGATGCCGGTGTTGGCCCCTATAATAGGCGAGATATTTACAACCGAAGCAGGACTCTTTTTGGTGAATTCTTCCATCTCTTCTGTATACCATTTAGCTGCTTCAGGATTATTTGCATGAAGGACAATGTAATTCCATATTGTTTTTTCGCGGCTTATTTTTTTAATGTGCCCCATCACTTTATCCATATTGGCTTTCTGGTTGAAAGCTTTATCAAATACAACAGCTTTTCCTGTTTCGTCGATAGATACAATAGGATTAATATTGAGTAACCGGGCAATAAAGCCCTTTGCTGTTGAAAGCCGTCCGCCGCGGATAAGGTATTTTATATCTTTAACACTGACAAAGATCTTCAGATTTTTTGTCCATTTTTCGGTCATTTCAACAATCTGGTCATGAGAATACCCAGCCTCAATAGCTTGTGCGGCTCTTAATACAACAAGACCGAGGGCGCCGGAGAGATTTTTAGAGTTAACTACTGAAATTGATTTGCCGAATTCTTTGCTGATGGCCATTGCAGCTTTCTGACTGCTGTTAAATGTTCCGCTCAGCTTGTCGCTCAGATGAATGGCTATAATTGAATCATAATGCGAAGCCAGGTGGGAGAAGAGGTTTGTAAAGCTCTTCTCATTAACCTGTGACGATTTCGGGTAGTCTTTATTCTCTTCCAGGAGGGAATAAAATTGTTCCGGATGGATAGTGATTTTATCGAGATAATGGTTTTCTCCGAAATTGATATTTATCGGCAACATATTTATCTGGTAGTTGTCGGTTAACTCCTGTGAAAGGTCGCAGGTAGAGTCGGTAACCAGTGCTATTTTCCATTTCCGGTTATACACAACATCGCTCTGGCGTATCATATCTTCGGCTTTCTGAAATGCGATAGTTCCGGTATTTCTTAATTCGCAGAAGAGTTCGGCGGGTGTATTTGTATGAATATGTATCCGTCTCATCCTGTCGGAACCGGCAACAACGATTGAGTTTCCGAAATTTTCAAGAATTGAGCGAAGAGCAGAGCTATTGATTGAGCTGTTTTTTATCAGAGCTTCTGTACAATATCTGAAATCGACTTTCTCTGGAATAATTTCCTCTATTTTTTCAAAAACTGCAGTCTCAGATTTAACCTGAATAAGCTCTTTCAGGTTCCGGTTGGTTATTGAATCGATAATTCCTTCAACAAAAAAGACAAATCCTCTGGCTCCGGCATCAACAACGTTTGCTTTTGCAAGCACGGCAAGCTTTGATTTTGTTTCGATCAGGGATTTATTGAGGACAACGAGTGAGCTGATAAACAATTCGTTAAAATCGGTAATCCTGTACCTGCTTTCATAAATATAATCGGCCCAGTCTTTTATTACAGTCAGCATAGTTCCTTCAACCGGATTGGCTACTGCTTCATAGATATATCGGACTGAGTTTTTAATGCTTTCAGCAAACTGGCTTATTGTAATTGTTTTAAAATTACCTGTTTCACTGCTCATCCCATAGAGGAATTGTGCAAAAATAATCCCTGAGTTACCACGTGCATTAACAAGTGTTGTTTCAGCGATCCTGTCGGCAGTAATTTTATACGACCTGTGAGGGTGCAATGAATCGATTACGGCTCTGATTGTGGAAGCAAGATTGGTTCCGGTATCGCCGTCATTAACAGGGAATACGTTAATCTTATTAAGCTCAACCTGATGTTCAATAACTTTTCTGGCGCCGGCAATAAAGGTGTAATAGAGACGGCGTCCATCCATTTCAAGAAGAGGCACAGGGGTCACTAAACTCATATCTGTTTAAATTACAATAGTTTTACAAAAGTAGTGATAATAATATTCCGTATTGCGAAATATGCTTTTAATGATGTAACAGTTTATATCAGAGATTGTTTTCAAGAGAATTAGCCGCTGACTTACTTGAATCCGGACTGCCTTCTTTAATGCTGATAAATTATTCTGAATCAGATTGTTCCGGTATTAATGACTTCTTTTCCATGATAAACCGGTAATACAAATATAATGCAGAGAGGATATAGGAAAAATTAAGGGTTATGCAAACTCCGGTTAATTGATATTTAGATATTACCCAGGGTAACAGAACAAGAGTTACTCCTAATCCAATCAGCGATTTGTTTCTTAAAATCTCAAGTTTTCCGATGGCTGAGAAATAGTGTCCGTAAAGGTTGGAAACAGCAATTGCAATAACTCCCGGAATAAGATAAAGGATAAAAATTTTTACGTTTCCGAATTCTGCACCAAAAACAAAAACATATACAGATTTTGGCATAAGTATTCCAAATCCAAGGAAAAGTAAGCTTATCCAGAAGCTTTGTCTTGAGAAAACAACTGTCGCTCTGTGGCTGGAAAGACGATCGTTGGAGTTAATTACATTTGAATAATTAACAGCAGACATGCTCTTGCTTATTACCCAGACAGCTTCTGATATTGATACAACAATGGAAAAAACTCCAAGCTGACCCATTCCCAGAAATCTAGCAATGAAAAAATAGGCAAGACGGTAATTCAGAAACTGGATGAAATAGTTCAGTTCATTATTAAACCCGTAAATAACAATTTCTTTAAACCCGGAAAGATCAAAGCGGGGCATCTGAATCTTTTGTTTTCCTGCAAGACCTGCTATTCCGATAATTAATGCGGTCCCGAGACCCCAGACGTAAGCATATAAGCATCCCTCGATTGTTCTTATTCTTAAGACGAAAAAGATAAAAGCCAAAAATATCAGGATTAACAGGGGATTGATGAGAGTCAGCAGGTTGTATCGGTATAAATCGTTTTTTCCCAGCCAATACATTGATATTGAATTTGTTAAAGAAATTAACATTGAAATTGCAAACAGAGGCTGAAAATATCTGAAACTGAACAACAGAGAAAAACCAAGTGAGCCCAGAAGTGAAAATGCAATAGCTCCGGCAAGCGATGCCGCAAGTAAAAAATCTCTTGGCTGTTTAGGCGTATGAAAAGCAATTGTGCTTCCGCATAAGATACTGTTCAGAATGGTGATAAGGGAAATGTTTGCAATAATAAGTGCTGTCTCACCTCTTCCTTCACTACCCAGAATTTGTGTTGTAATAACCACCGTCAGGAAGTTGGCAAACAGGATAATAAATTTTGACCCGATTGTAATTATGGCATTCTTTGATAACATATCAGTTGGAAGTAATAAACTTTAAAAAATGAGGTTCTGCTTTTTTCCAGTTATAATAGTTTTCAGCTATAGATCTTGCATTTTCACAATGGTTGTAATATAGATCACTATCATTTATATAATTGATAATAAGCCTTGCACATTGATCTGAATCTTTAGGATTAACGAGAAACCCAAATTTTTCTATTTCAGTTTCCTTACGTATCGATTTAAGATCTGAAAAAATAACAGGCCGGCCAAATGCAGCATGATAAAATAATTTGATCGGAAGGCAATGCTGATTTTCTAAATTATCCGATCGTAAATCAATGAAAATATCAGTTTCTTTTATGAGTTCAAGGTATTTTTCAAAATCAAGTCTCTCGCTGATGTTTAAATGGATATTCTTACTGACAGAGGTAAAAAGGTTTTCACATACATCTTTGTCGCGGAGACTTTCATACCATCCTATTACCTGAACATCAATAAGGAGATCATTCCTCAGCTCAGTAAGTTTATTTAGCACATTGAAAAAATTATGATATCCTTTTTCAAGGCTGATTTTCCCGGAGTAAGCAAGTCTGAGATTTCCCTTCTTCAAATCCGGTTTACGATAGGGGATGTATTTCAAATCGGGGTAATATGTTGTAAAAATGAAAGATTTGCGGGGAAAGAAAAATCTGTATGGCCTGCTTTTGAACCATTCCCCGAAGATGAATGAGTCGGCGAGTTTTGAGGCCCAGAGATTGAAAAGGAGCAACTTAATAAAGAAGAACCATCTGATTAGCGGGTTATGGACTGTCAGGTTTTTCCGGGAGGGATACCATTCAGTTATGTCGTAAATGATTCTGATTTTCCCGGGTTGTTTTTTTGAATATTTTTTTGCTGCCAGAATTGTCAGAGGTTCAGAGCAGATTATTACTTCCGGTGAAAAGTCTGCTAACCGTTTGTAAAACAGTTTTATCTTATCTCTTTTAGAAAAATCATCTCCTGCGAAGCAATTAAGTTTTATTCCGGCTGAATCTTCAATAAGGTTTATTTTACTGCTGATAATTTCTACAACATGATTCTGTTGAGACAGGGAGCTGGCCATGTGGTAGAAGATCCTGTCATCGAACGGATAATGTCCTGTTGTAAGAAAAGAGATATTCATAATGGCTGGCCTATCTGGAATATGGTGTTTTGAAGAGATATTCTCCCGATCGGATTTTGCACATTGTTTTCACACCGGCTTCATCGGAGACCTTAACATCATATGATTCCGTAACCGGATTGCCATTCATGGTTATTTTTGTGCGATCAGCCTGTGGAACAGCAACAACGGCGTTACAGTTAACAGGTATTTTAATCCTCATAATTAAATTGTTATCTTCAATTTTCCATGCAGAGAATATTTCGCCGTGTATAGTATTAAACCTTGTTTCAGCCCATGTAAGATCCCCCACAATATCGGGTGATATGAGAATATTTTCGTATGCTTTTGAGCCCGGAGCCTGACGTATGCCTCCGACACCACTGAAGAACCATTCCATCAGATGGCCAAGCATCATATGATTATTGGATACATATTTAAGTGCGGCCCACGATTCGGTAAGTGAGGTGGCTCCTTTCGAAAGCTGGTATCCGTAACCGGGAACATCCGTTTTTGAGTTCATCTCATAGATCAGCTGTGACTGTCCGTCTTGTTCAAGAGCCCTTAATAGATACCTGTAGCCGATATCCCCGGCAGTTAGTGCTTTATTATTTTCATTAATTGATTTAATAAGATTGCCGGCAATCTCTTTTTTACAGCTGTCGTCAGCCATTCCGAAGAAAAGTGGCATGGAATATGCCGTCTGGCTGCCGGTAGAATAGACTTTAGTGACAGGGTTAAAGAATCTGGAATTGAATGCTTTTCTGATCTCTTCCGCCTTTTTGCTGTAATTCAAAGCATCTTCTTTTTCGCCGGTAATGGCCGCCATCTCAGAAAGAAGTTTTGTATCGTAATAATAAATTGATGTTGCTGTAACAGCTTTTGGTGTAAGCTGAGCCTCTCCGGGAAATGCCGGTCCCAGATCATACCAGTCGCCTAATCCATGAGAAAGAATATTATTCTCAGCCATTTTATCAAGATATGCCAGATATCTCTTCATCATAGGATAAGCTTTTCTGACTGCTTCCAGATCGCCGTACCATTCATACATATCCCAGGGCAAAATTACACAGGCGCTTCCCCACTCAGGCGAATCGCGGAATCCTCCACCAAATGGAACATATTCAGGGGCAATATCAGGAACAAGGCCATTATCCAGCTGAGCATCAATCATATCATCAATCACTTTATCATAAAGGTTATGAATGTCGTAGATGAATTTTATTGAATTCCCCATGAGATGGGTCTGCTCCAGCCAGCCAAGCTTTTCGCGGTGCGGACAATCGGTGGCAACACTGGCCATATTGCTTTTTATTGACCAGTTTATGAGGTCATAGATTGAATTAAAAAGGTCGTTTGAACATTTAAAGCTACCGGTTTCGGGTGATGAGTTCCTGGTATGCAGGAGCTGTATATCAAGTATTACCGGTAACTTTCCGGGATTGGGACTATTCTCCGCCACAGCATCATCAGTCTGGACATATCTGAATCCGTAATATGTAAACCGTGGCATCCAGATCTCTTCATTGCTGCCTTTCAGGGTATATGTGAAATAGCTAGGACCTCCCGTAGCCTGCTGGGTTACCAGCGAATCTTCGCCAAGAAGTTCTCCGGGGGTAAACCGCACTTCCGCTCCTTTTTCTCCTTTTATTCTTATTTTTATTATTCCGGAACAATTCTGTCCGAAATCGAAAACAGAGATACTGTCTTTTAAAACAGAGATTTTCTTATGGTTAATAACATCAATAACTTTCAAAGGATAATCATTTTCAGGAATAAGGGTTCCGGAAGGCTCTTTAACCGGCATTGCCTCTCTCCATTTCAGATCATCAAAGCCCGGTTTATCCCATCCTTCCTGTTCAAGCCCGGCATCATAATCCTCCCCTCCGTATATGCTCGAAAAGGTGATTGGTGATAGTGATGTTTTCCAGGTTTCATTACTGACAATAACCTCTTTTGTGCCATCATCATACTGTATTTCAAGCTTAAAGATCAGTTTCGGAGCCCCGTAAGCAATGACAAGTTTTCTGTATCGTTCCCTGTTTATATTATAGAATCCGTTCCCGACAATGGCACCGATAGTATTTGCTCCGCTTTTTAGATTTTCTGTTACATCATAGGTATTATAGAAAATAGTTTTCCGGTAGTCAGTCCAGCCCGGGGCAAGGAAGCGGTCACCTATTTTATTTCCATTTACAGAAAGCTCGTATTGGCCGAGGCCGCTGACAAAAGCCAAAGCTGAGATTATCTTTTTATTAATCGCAAACTCTTTTCTGAAACAGGGAACTGCAGTTCGTTTCAGAGCTATGTTCCCAAGATCATTACCCGCTCCGTGAACACCGGGTACAAGTAATAGTGAATCAGGAATATCCTCATACCCGATCCATTCCGCACCGCTCCAGTCGTTCTTTTCAAACAATCCTGTAATAAATGATGAGGTTGCGCTCCAAAGAGACGGTTTATCACTGCCATCCCAAACCCTGACCTGCCAGAAATACTCTTTCGCAGGATCTAAAGGAGGCCCGTTGTAAGGGATCCAGGCTGATTCGCCGGAAATAATTTTCCCGGAATTCCAGGTATCACCTCTCCTTTTTTCTCCTTTGCCCGACATTCCGGGAGTTGTACCTGCAATAATCTGATAAGCAGACTGCCTCTCTCCTCGGCCTGATGATTTCATTACCCAGCTGAAATCGGGGATCTTTCCCGTTCCGGAAGGGTTCTCAATTCCATTGCATTTCATTTCCGATACGGAAAGAGTTGTTTGAGGATTATTACTGCAGCTGTTTAACAATAAACACGAAATGACAGCAATTGAAACGGATATTCTCATTATTGAAGGTTATTATGATAATGTATCGATCGTTAATATAGCGACATTACCGGAGCAACATCTTTTTTCAGGAGTAATTGGTTGTTATAAAGCAAAGAAATAAAAATAAAATTAGGTAAAATTTTATTAATAAATTGTAAAATTTCAATTATGGCAATTGCGTTTAAACCACTAAATTGCACCCGGTCAACATTCCTGAAACCCATATTTAATATTTCAGACTATGAGTAAGCGAGACACTTTTCTAAACCACATTAATTCAGGCTATACCTTCAAAGGCGATTATATTGCTCTTGGTTGTGCTATTCTTGACGGGGAAGCAATCCCTGAAGCTCAGGTTAAAGTTCCGTTACAGACTATGAACAGACATGGCCTTATTGCAGGAGCGACAGGCACAGGAAAAACAAAGACTCTTCAGGTGATCTCTGAACAGCTTTCCGAAAAAGGAGTTCCGGTACTTCTTATGGATGTGAAAGGGGATCTGAGTGGTATTGCCATGCCTGGCGTTGAGAAGCCATTTATTACCGAGAGACATTCTAGAATAAATATCCCATTTTCTGTTAAGGAGTTTCCGGCTGAACTAATGACCCTTTCCCGTCAGGATGGTGTCAGATTGAGGGCAACTGTTTCGGAGTTCGGACCGGTACTTCTTTCCCGGATTCTCGACCTGAACGATACGCAGACCGGAGTGGTTTCAGTAATCTTTAAGTACTGTGATGATAATCAGCTTGCTTTGCTTGATCTTAAGGATCTGAAAAAAGTTATTCAGTATGTAACCGAAGAGGGAAAAGAAGAAATTGAGAAGAATTATGGGAAGATCTCAACAGCCACTACTGGAATAATTTTAAGGAAGATCCTTGAGCTGGAACAACAGGGGGCTGATCTGTTCTTCGGAGAACTATCATTCGACATTAACGATCTTTTGAGGGTCGATAAGAATGGCAACGGGTATATAAGCATTATTCGTCTTACTGATATTCAGGATAAACCAAAACTCTTCTCCACATTTATGCTTTCACTTCTGGCCGAGATTTACAGCCAGATGCCGGAGAAAGGCGATGTAGAGAAACCCGAGCTGGTTATTTTCATTGATGAGGCTCACCTTATTTTCAATCAGGCCAGCAAAGCACTTCTTGAGCAGATAGAAAATATTGTAAAGCTGATACGGTCAAAAGGGGTTGGGATCTTTTTTGTAACTCAGAATCCAATGGATGTTCCAAACGGAGTCCTGTCACAGCTGGGACTTAAAGTTCAGCATGCCCTGCGAGCATTTACTGCGGTTGACAGAAAATCAATAAAACTTACAGCAGAAAACTATCCGTTATCTGATTATTATAAGACAGATGAAACAATAACAAATCTTGGCATCGGGGAAGCTTTGGTTACTGCCCTGAATGAAAAGGGAATTCCTACTCCACTGGCAGCCACAATGCTTCGGGCTCCAATGAGCAGGATGGATATTCTGACACCCGATGAGATTGCCTCTTTAAACCGTGCCTCTGTACTTGTAAGGAAATACAGTCAGACCATCGATCGCGAAAGTGCTTACGAGATACTTAACAGGAAGATTGAAAGTATTGAAAAAGGAGTTGCTGATGTGGCAGCTGGAAAAGAGAGGGAGAGAGGGGAGGCAGGGGGATGGAATACTCCGGCAACACGATCTTCTCAGGGAACATCTTCCGGGAAAGGTAACAGAACCACCCAGGTCGAAATTGTTAAAGTTCTTACCAGCGCCACATTTATGAGAGGGGTCTTTGGGATCCTGAAGAAGGTTATGAGATAGTCAGATCCTGTTAATACATCCGGTCTGGGATCTCAGTGAATATTATTTTACAAAGGCCTTTATAACAATGGCTTCGGAAGCTGACAGGTTGATAATTCTATAGCTGCCTGCTGCGGCAGGTATAACAAAAGATTCGGCATAACTGAAGTTCTGAGAAAATCCGTTTTCAGTCACGACAGTAATACTTGTTCCCTCCACAAGACTTAAGACATGACATTTATTTTCAGTCCTGACCTCAATCATATTAAGGAAATGATACCTGTGGACATCATATAAATGAGTTTCATGGGTAGGTATATGATAGACCCGCCATTTATCGCCCTGCTCGATTAGTACCGGTTTTGAAATAAGATTTTCCTTTACATAGATTCCTTTCCTGCTGAAATCAACATTTTCCATACCCCTTTCAATGTTGAGGGGACGAGGCTTTCCGTCAAGATCCATCCGCAGCCAGTCGTACATTTTAAAAGTAAAAATATATGGCGTAGAACTGATTTCAAGAACAAGATTATTTTCACCCGAACCATGTATTGTACCATAAGGGATCAGGAAAAGATCATGTTTTTTTGCATCAAGTTTCTGAACAAATCGCTCAATATCAATGGGGCTTGATCTGTTGAAGCTTTCTTCCAGTTCATTTCTGAATAGTGAAGGGACTATATCGTTCTGAAAACCAAGATATACAACTGCATCTTTTTTTGTGTCGAGGATATAATAAGTTTCTTCCTGAGTAAAATCTTCTCCAAAATGTCTCTTCATATATTCCGGTCCGGGATGACATTGCACAGAGAGATTTCCTCCGTCAAAAGTGTCAAGAAAATCGAAACGGATCGGGAATTCAATTCCAAAACGGTTATAACAATCTCCGAGTATAGCTTTTCCCTCCTGATACATAATACAATCGAAAGAGAGCTCCAGCATTCTGCCTGAGCTTTCGAAAAGGAGACCATTTTCCGGAACAATCAGCTCGAATGACCAGGCGTAGTTTGCGACATCCCTGTTCAGCCCGCTGATGTGATCCATTATCCATGTTCCACCCCAGACACCCGGTTCGAACCAGGGCCTGACTCTGAAAACATTCCGGCTCATTTCAGATAATGAATGCCTTAGCAAATCTCCCATCATCCATGAGGGATTCTCAGGGATCTGTTCATCGATAATGATATCTATCTGAGGCAAAATGGATTGCTTGTGTCTGTTAAGCACTATCCAGTCGACAAAATAGAACCGCTTGTACATTTTTTTCGGATCGGAGGGAATTGAAGCCCCAAGGTTTGTAATGCTTCCTGCCCTCGATCGGAATTGTATTTCGTTTTTTGGCAGATCAATATAGAGAAGCAACCCTTTCCATCCGGCCAGCGAGGCACCCGGGCCAATGATTATATTTATATCAGCTTCCGGATCTGGTTGAGTTTTTCTTAACCGGGGAATATCGAAATAATCTTCAAGGTTCAAATCAGTTCTTTTCCCGAACAGGGGATCATCTCCTCCGGTAAATGGAGAAATCATCTGGTCAAGAATATCCTCTGACTTAATGAATTCAGAACTGCTTCGCCAGGATGTTTTATACCCCTTTGCACTTAAACAGCCATCGAGATTTTCCCGAAAATGGTCATAGAAAACACCAATATAACCATCGAGAATTACAATTTTATGTTTTATAACATATTCGGACAGAGATTCAAATCCAGCTGATATCTGCCCGGCATCAAGTTTGAAAGAGGGATAGATATCGTATCTTCCTTCCGAAGGAGGATTCTTCTTATCTGGTAAAAGATTCTGATCGGTTTTACGCCAGTGTTTATCCAATCCGGGGATATTCATTTTTTGCAAAATATTAAAAAATCAAATTAATAATTAGATAATCATATCGTTAATTTAATTGTTTGTCCCTGTTCAGTTTGAATGACCAGATTACCTTCGATAACTTTGAAGGGCGAAGTGCAGGTGATTTTGTTATTCTTAAAAGGATTAAACAATTTTAATTCACCCCCTTTTTCAGATAAAATGGTTATTTGAGTTACGTTACCTTTTTCCATTCCGGCAGAGACAAGGAAAGCACCTTCAGTACGTAACCTATTGAAGCTAACCTCTTTCCATTCTTCAGGAATTGCTGGGAATATTCTTATTATTCCAGTGTGGCTCTGGATCAGCATTTCCTGTATTCCCGAGGCAAATGCAAAATTACCTTCAAGAGTAAACGGACGGTAGGTAAACTTCGATTTTCCTGTACCTGACTGGTCTCCGTTTACATGAAAGCTGTTCTTCAGACAGAAGTCGCTGGCAAAGATCCGTAAAGCGTTTGCAGCGCCTTTCCCATCATATGCCCGGGCTTTAATATTTCCCAGCCAGCTATAGGAGTAGCCGCACCACCAGTCGGGACCGATACTGTCAAGTGTTGCAATTGTGGATTTAATAATCTTCTGATCATTTTCGCCTTTCGACCAGTCAACGACTCCGAGCGGGTGAAAAGCTATAAGGTGAGAAAAGTGCCGGTGAGACTGATTATAAGGGAACCCTTTGGCATAAGTAAAACCTGTTTTCGGGTCGATATCATACAATGGCCATTGAGACAAAATTGAATTCCAGTTTTTTTCTTCCTCTGTTTTTCCGAGTTCCCCGGCAAGTTCGGCAGCTTTTTCAAAGGTCCAACGGATAAGTCCGAGATCGAAATTTGTAATGTCGGTAAACCAGGCCTCGCGTGAGTTATTAAATATTTCAGGGCTTGAGCTTAACGGCAATCTTTTAAGACCATCTTCTCCTGTAACAGATAAACTATCAAGGAACAGAGCCACCTCTTTTATCCAGGGATAGGCCTTTTTTTCAAGAAATTCCCTGTCCATAGTATAACGCCAGTGCAGATAAAAATGGTGGCCGAGCCATGCGGAAACTGTCGGGCCGAATGAATACTGAATCCAGCCGCCCATTGGCTTTCCGGTAAGTGTGGCAACTCCCGGAACATTCAACCCCGGCACCTGATAATAGGTTTTTGTGTACTTTTCAAACTCTGCCTTATTATTCTCCAGCCAGTCGATGAACCCGGTCTCCTGCACAAGATGGTTGGAGCTATATGCCGGCCAGTAGCTTAGCTGAGTGTTAAGGTCGTTATGAAAATCGCCTTTCCAGGGAGGTAGTTTCCCATTGTCGGCTGTCCATATTGCCTGGAGTGATATAGGAGGAGCTCCGTTTCCGGTTGCGGCACCTAACTTATACATTTCCAGATACCATTGCTTATTAAGGATTGAATCGGGAATTGTGATATCGGATTGCGACCAGAAATTTTCCCACCAGCCGCAATGTTTCCCATACTGCACTGAATACCCATCTGCCATTGCTGAAGATGTCTGTTCTTCTGCTTTGGTTTGAGTTTTCCAACCGGGAAATTCTGAACTGATACTCCAGCATCCTTCAATAGCATTATTTTCTTCTTTCCAGCGGACATTAATCTGATATTGAAATCCGCCCCATCCTTTCTGATTATATGTTATAGAATTTCCGGTTTTATTTATCTCTCCTTTTGGATACCCGAGCCGTCTTAAATCCTGACCCGAATGGGAATTGTCAGCTGCGGTTTCTCCTTCAAGATTATATGCCGGAGCAATAAAGTCAGGAATCAAACCGGGTTTAATATTTTCAAAGCGAAACCAGCCGACAGGGCTCTCAGCATTAATATATGACCTGAGAGAAGCCCCGTTTTCCCATTTTACTTCACAAATGGCATTTTTAATATTCAATTCAACCGACTCAACTTTACCCAAAGAAGAGATGTCAAATTCCAGAGCCCCACCGGGTATTTTGGACGGTGCCGGATTCTGATCGTACGGAGCATCAAACATCTCCTGAACGCGCGAATAGCTCTTTTTCTCCCATTGTTCCTTTACCCATGAATATTTCCATTCCGGTTTTTCAAGCCCTTCCATAGGACGCAGATCCCATAGGTCGGCTCTGTCGAGGGAGAACCGCAGTTTATTATCTTTCTCCCAGATTAAGGCACCGAGCATCCCGTTTCCCAGAGGGATGGCTTCATCCCAGCTTGAAGCCAGAGAGGGAAATACTAAATCGGATTGTGCGTAAGGAGGATGTTCATTTCTCTTCTCTCCCGACTGGCACGAGGAGAGTATCAGGATAAAAATAGTGAAAAAACGAGTTTTCATTTGGTTAGTTTTTTGTTTCAAAGTTGATAAATAAGCAAGGGCTATTTTACAGGGAAATTAAGATCATTTAAATATTCCATTACAATTGACTTGAGAATATTGGCAAATTTAACATTTGGAATCTCTTCTCTGGAAAAAAACTGCGGACGGACCCCCTCCAGGAGTGTAATATCTTCAATCGGGATGTTTATTTTCCCGGTAAAGATATATTTGGTGTTCTCATAAGCGTCGCCTGTAAGGCAAACATATTTTTTATAAAAGGTATAATCGGTCAGTTCAATGTCTAATTCTTCCTTAACCTCACGAACAAGAGCTTCTTCCGGGGTTTCGCCTTCTTCAACATGTCCACCGATAAGATCCCAGTAGTCGGGGAAAGGGATTTCGGGCTTGTTGTCGCGTAAATAGAGCAGGAGTTCCAATTTGTCATTTTCCAGAATTATAGCGGCTATCTCTCTCATATTTAAACTTCTCAGTTTTTTGGTCATTGATCATTTGTAAAATGGATCACAATGTCATGCACAGAATCTCTCCTGCTTACATGGCCAAGGAGGTGTTCAATATCTTCAAATCGTAAAATATCGCGGACTTCTGAATGAGCTTCGGCAACTTTCAGTGTAATACCCCGTGCCTCCAGTTCTAAGTAGAGTCTTTTTATCAGTCTGGCTCCGCTTGAGTCAATATAAGCCGAAGTGCTCAGATCAAAAACCACAACTTTAAGGTCAGGCTCAAGCGATTTGACTTTTTCCCAGACACAATGGTAAACATTTGAAACATTAAAGTAAAGAAGAGGCGATTCAACTCTGAACAGGAGAACGCCCTGAAGTGTTTCGTTGTCAGGATGTCTTTTAATATCGGTATATCTTTCTGTGCCGGGTATTCGTCCAAGAAAAGCAACGTGAGGGGAGGAGACAATTCTGAGTATAAGTATTAAGGAAGCCAGGGCAGCGATTACAACACCATGAAGTATTCCAAAGAGGATTACGCTTAACAATGCCAGTGTGGCGATAACAAAATCAAAACGGTTGACTTTTCTCAGACGGAGGAATTCTTTGATATTGAACAGGTGCCTGATGGCAACAAGGACAACCGAGGCAAGTATTACAGTTGGTAAGTTTTTAAGAAGGCCTGTTAAGAACAAAAGAGATACTGCTATGGTTATTGATGCAATTATCAGAGACAAAGGGGTTTTGGCACCGGCTTCATCATTTACCGCAGATTGTGACAGGCCACCACTAACAGGATAACCATTACCAAATGAGGTGGCTAAATTAGCAACCCCCAGAGCGAGCAACTCCTGCCGGGGATCAATTTCATAATCGTTTTTCTGAGCAAGTGTTTTGGCTGCAGAGACGCTTTCAATATATGCAAGTAAAAAGCAGGCAAAAGCCAGAGGAACAACATTTATTATGTCATCAGGATTAAATGAAGGCATATGTATTTTCGGAAGGCCGGACGGGATTACCCCTACAGTCCTGAACTCTGAAAATAGCGGAGACAGGAATGAGATGACTATTATCGATAAGGCAACGACAATAATTGTAACGGGTTTTCCCGGGAGAAATTTTTCGCCTCCATAAATCAGTAATATTGCCAGAAGGCCAAATCCCAGTACCATAAAATCAGTATCGGGAAGTTGATGAATAAGTTTTGTCAATCGTTCAAAAAAGGTTGTTCCACCTCCTGCCACGCCAAGTAATTTCGGTAACTGGGTCATTCCTATGGTAATGGCAGCACCGGCCTTGAATCCCAGCAGCACAGTTTCACTAATAAAATTTATTATGCTGTTTAACTGCAGAAGATATGCCATAATGCTCATACCTGCAAAGACAAGAGCAGTCAGCGATGAAATATCCACCATTCGTTGGGGATCGCCATTTGCCAGGGATATAAGTGTTGTGCCAATAATTAAGGATATAGCTGATGTTGGGCCTATTGCCAATTGTTTACCTGTGCCTAGAAGCGCATAAAATATGCCTCCGATAAGATAACCGTAAATGCCATACTGAGGAGGTAGCCCGGCAAGAGTAGCATATGCCAGTGAAACAGGAATGGCATATGCCGCAAGTGTAATCCCGGCAATAGTGTCGTGGCCCAGAAATTTTAATGAATACTCAGAAAGCCATTGCAAAGATGGTATCAGCTTTTTAATATTTGATAATCCCATTTTCAGATAGTATTTTGGAGTTAATTCATTCATCCTGGAAATGAAGTGCCGGCGGAATATGAGATCTGCTAAAACTGCCGGTTATTGCTCATTTTCACGAAATATTATTTCCTGCTTTCCTTAATATGTTGTTATAATTTTCAAAAAACACTTTTTTCTTCTGTGCTTCTGTCAGGCTGGAGGACAAAACGCCGCTGACTCCCTGATAATAAGAGCTGTCGGTACCGAAGAACAATCTCTCTTCACCAAGATATTCAAGCGCATAATCAATCATATTCCCTTCGTTATTGCTGCCTGATGTGTCAACATAGATATTCGGGTAGTCTTTAATTGCCTTGCAGGCATATTGCCAGTCTCCGCCGCCACCAGTATGGGCATACTGGAACATTGCCTCCGGATATCTTTTGGCAGCATCCACAAAATCTTCAGGAATAGAAGCATTGGGCTGGATATTACCATATTTTGTACGTTTTCCCCCTACTCCTATTCCGCAATGGGCATGCACAAGTATTATCATTTTAAGGTCAATAAACTTCTCAATTATCGGATAAAAGAGCGGGTCGTTAATCTTCACCTGATTATAAATCTTTAATCCAACCATTCCCAGATCGAGGCATCGTTTTATCTCCTCAAGTGCTTCCTTTCCGTAGACCGGATTCAGATAAAGCAGTCCGAGGTATCTTCCGGGGTATTGTTTCATGGCTTTCAGAACCGAGTCGTTGCACTTTCTGAATTCTTCAGGTGTTACAACAATTCCGGAATCTGCTGATATCGGCCGTGAGATGACAAGTTTCTCAATATTCAGCCTGTCGGCAATATTGATCTGCTCTTCTACTGTTCCTGAAAGTCCAACATGCTCATGAGCATCGAGCTTCCGGTATTTAGTCACCTCCTTCATGATATTGAAGGATTCAGATTCCTCTCCCCAGCCCGGATTTAATTTTCCTGTACTGCCTGCCAGCATTATACCTGCAGCAGAAAAGGCGGTATTCCTGAAAAATTTTCTTCGGTTAATAATTTCGGCCATTTGGGAAATGATATATCAAAATGAAAGGTATTGAAATAAGGAATATGTTGTAATCAATTAATATTATTTCTGCAATAATTCAGATGTTGCCTGCCATGTTCCGGACTGAACTTCAAATATTGTATATCCCTCTTTATATTCAGTTTTCATCTTTTCACCCATTTCTGAAAGTTTTTTCCCGCCGAGACAGACGCTTTGGCTGTTTTTCCCGGGCAGGCAGATGGTTGCTGTTGTGCCGGGAGGAACGGTGAAATTATATTCAAACATGCCCTTTTCCAGCTTCCAGCTTACCTCAATTTTCCCGCAGATTGAATTATAGCTTCCTTCAGCCCAGGTAAGTGTTCCTCCGGGGTGAGGCTTAAGGATGAAATGTTTAAACCCGGGCGAGTCAATGTCAGGCTGGATTCCAAGAATATTTTCGTACATCCATTCGCCGATGGATCCAAAAGCATAATGATTAAATGAATTCATCCCTGCCCCCTGCATTCCACGTCCTTTTACATAGCCATCCCACCTTTCCCAGATTGATGTAGAACCCTGCTCTATTGAGTAGCCCCACGATGGAAATTCTTTTGTTTCCAGCAGCTGGAATGCCTTATCGGAATAGCCGCGCTGAATAAGCTCTTTCATAAGGCAGAGTGTGGAATGAAATCCTGTATTCATGCGACCTGAATAGGGGATGAACTTTTCAATCATCCTTTTTTCAAAATTCTTTTCCATCTCTTTCGGGAATATGTCATAATGGAGAGCCATTGCATAACAAGCCTGAGCATCGCCTTCTATCTTGCCGTCAGCATCAATAAAATGTGTTGCAAAAGCATCTTTAATCTTGCCGGCCAGATCAGAATAGAAGATCGATTTTTCATTCCTGCCAGTTACGGTTGCCATCTTTGAAAGGATACTTACTGAGTTATAGAACATTATTGTTGAAAAGACCTCTGAAGGGATCTGAGCACCTGTCTTTGGAAAGCCTGTTGCATTCAATGTGTTCCCGTTGAGCCAGTCGCCGTAATTGAGACCAAGGCCGCTCTTCCAGATGAGATCCGGATTGTTCTTTCGGATATTTTCTACATACTTTTCGTATGCTTCAAAATGTTCATCAATTATTTCTTTATCGCCATAATTGATATACATGAGGTAAGGAAGCTTTATTGCGGCATCTGCCCATCCGGGAGCATTGGTAAAATGTTTTTCATAGGCAAAGGGATGAGGAGCAATATCGGGGAATGTACCGCGCGCCGACTGAGCATCCATAATATCAGTCATCCATTTATTGAAAAAGGCTGCCATATCACGGTTGAACATAGACGTCTGGGCAAAAACAAAGACATCCCCCATCCAGCCACATCTTTCATCGCGCTGAGGACAATCTGTAGGAACACCAGTCATATTGCTTACATGCGACCTGTTAATGTTTTTATAGAGCTGATTGAGCAACGGGTTGGAACATGCAAAGTGGCCGGCAAGCGGTTGGTCGGAGGAGATAACCCTTGCTTTCAGAATACTTTTATCGGGGAGAGAACGCAAACCGCTTATTTCAACAAACCGGAATCCGTGGTATGTGAATCGTGGTTCATATTGAAGCTTCCCTGACGGACCCAGAATAACCGAATCGGTTTGAATTGCGGCACCCAGGTTTTCAGTGTACAGGTTACCGGTATCATCCAGTATTTCGCCATGTCTTAACACAATTGTATCACCCGGTTGCCCTTCAATGAGGAGGTTACACCAGCCTGCAATATTTTCACCAATATCGAAAAGGAAATTGCCGCTGTTTGTCTGTGCTACACTTTTTGCTTCGAGAGTTTCGATGATTTTAATAGGCTGATTGATCTGTGGAACTAGGTTGATATCAACCAGTTTGTCAGAAACCACACTCTTCCATGCGGAATCATTAAATGATTTTGTTTGCCATCCATCAACCTCTTTGCCTGCATCATAAGTTTCTCCCAGAAAATTATCAGCCATGCGAATGGGGCCGTTGGAGTAAATTTTCCACGAGCCATCGCTGATAAAAGTTTCCCTTGTACCATCCGGATATTCTACCTCCATCTGGAAAAAGAGCCGGCGGTTAAGACCATATGCTCCTCTTTTAGGGAAATACTCACTCCAGCGGGTCGGACCAAGCATTCCGGCATACCAGCCATCCCCAAGCTGTGCTCCGATAACATTAATACCGGCGTCAAGGAAATGGCTTACATCATACACCTGGTACTGAACCCGTTTATTGTAATCGGTCCATTCTGGCGCAAGCACCCTCTGATCGGCTGGCTTGCCATTAAACGAGATCTCATAAACACCTAATGCAGAAACATATGCGATTGCTTTTGACGGCTTCACTTTCAGCTCTATTGTTTTTCGAATTAAAGGAGAGGGAGGAATAGCCCGTTTTTTTGGATACGCAGGAGTTACAGTAATTCCATCGGTAAGCATATCAGGATCATATCCATCTTCCCTGTCAATCTTAATGAGTGCATCTTTATAAGTAACCAGGGCGCCTTTCGACAAGATCTTGCCGCCATTGATAATCTCTATTTCAGCAAGAGAAAAGGCAAACATTTTTGTCGGGTCTCCCTGATCTTCATAATCGTAATTCCGATGATCGTAACGCTTTAGTTTTGTTGCAATAAAACGGACATACCTAACCTGATTTTTTTTCAGAGAAACCTCCACAGGTTTTCCTTCCGGGGAAGGGGTGTGATTTATCTCTATCCATTTTGTCCAGCTTTCTCCGTCACTGCTGAATTCAATTCTGTAAGCAAGAGGAAAATAGTAATCACGGATCTTTCTTATGTTATTTTCTGAAGGGTATAGTCTGATCATGTCGGCTTCCTCTTTTTTCCCGAGATCGATCTGTACCCATTTTTCTTCGAACTCTTTATCTGTGTAGGAGCTCAGATAGCCAATATGTTTGTAGAGCAGGGGATATTCAAGCGGAGGCTCCGGAATATCTCCAATCCACTCGGCTTTCCAGTTTTTTTTATCAAAGGCCCCGGTGATAAAACTTGCCGTTTCGCTCCAGTCAGAGACCTTCCCATCGCGATCCCAGACTCTCACTTTCCAGTAGTATTTTGTAAAAGAGAGCAGGCGTTCTCCTTTATATGTTTCGCCAAAAGTATCTTCCCCTCTTTGTTTCCCGCTGTTCCAGATATTTCCTTTTTCTGCAGTTGTTTTTTCAATATTATCACTTACAATAACCTGCCATGCAGTCTGCTTCTGACCGCTTTGTAATGAAATAAGTTCCCAGCTGAGCCGGGGTGAGGTTTTTGTAACTACGGCCTCTTTCAGATATTCGCATCTAAGGTTAGCGACTTTGAGGTCGGATGAAATATCATTATTGCAGCTTACTGCCAGGAATAACAGAGCTAACGGAACAACATTTCGGATTGGATTCATTGTCTTAATTTATTTCTTACCGGAAATTTCTTCCAAATTTACTATTCTGTTTTCCTTTCGTGATATTTCGGCAGCGAAAACAACTGCAAGAGTACGGATTGCCTCCTTTGTATTGACAGCAACCGGTGTTGAAAGAAATATGGAGGAGATCCAGTTATTGAGAATATCCTTGTCTTCAGGGTGGTATGAGTCAGTCGGGGGTATTTCTATAAAACGGCTCTCTTTTTCATCAAATCTCTTAATTGAGATTAGTCGGGCAGCTTCGTCGAAAAAAATCTCTCCAAGAGTTCCCTGCAGCCTTATTCTTCTGCCATTTGATGCTGAAAATCCGCTTAAGGTACAGGTCGCAGTCGTTCCGCCTTCAAAATTCATTATAACAACCTGATGATCAACAACATCGTTGTCGTTGTGCCAGACACACATCCCAAAAGGGCCATTCGTTATTGCCTCTAAATGAGCTTCATGGGTATGCTGTTTGCAGATTTCCCTGGCCGGCCATTCATCAAGTTTACCTTCTGCATAAATCCGTACGGCAGAGTAGGGGCAGTTAACTTTAACAGTGCAATTGCCGGTACAACGGGATGTGCTTCCCGGTGGCGCATTGTGTTCATTAAAATACTTTAGTGATCCGAAAGAGGCAACTGTGAGGCATGGTTCTTTTATAAGCCAGTTTATGTAGTCAATGTCGTGACAGCATTTATGCAGAAGAAGAAATGTGTTGTTTTTTTCCTTCCCCCACCGGCCTCTGACATAATTGTGTACGAAACGTAAATTCCCAATTGCCTCGAAATGGTCGATGTGAATAAGCGGGCCTATAATTGCGCTGTCAAGGATTTGTCTGATATTGAGAAAGCCATCCATAAACCTTAGAGTATGGCATACGGCGACAACCTTTTTACTCTTCTTCTGCGCTTCATCGATACGTAAGCAATCCTCAAAGCTATCGGCCAGAGGTTTCTCTATCAGGATATGCCAGCCACACTCCAGACAGGCAATTGCCGGCCCGGCATGCTGGTTGTCGAGAGTTGCAATAATGGCGGCATCGCAGATATCAGGTTGCCGTATAAGTTCGTCCCATGAGTTAAAAACAGCATAATCGGGTAACTTGAATTCCAGAGCAAAATTTTCACGTTTTTCCTTGTCTGGTTCTGCAACAGCGACTATTACAGCTGGAAAATTCAATGAAGATATTTTTCGGGAGAGGCCTGTTCCGCGTACTCCTGCTCCAATAACCGCAACCCGCAGTGGTTCTGAACTCATTTTCATGTTAACCTGTTTTCTAATCTATACACAATAAAATATCTCCGGTTAATGACTGTTATTTATTATTTGCTCACCAATATAACTTCCATAACTGGTGATGCAGAAGGAGGCAATCAGAGTTATCAGACCGATAATAAGAACAAAATAGGTTGCAGGCTTTACATTCTTCCATTCTTTCATAAGGACGCCGACGATATAGCTGAAAAAGATAAGCATTGACATATGAAGCACCCAGCTGGCATACTGAAAATTTCCCATTTTCACATGTCCCAGCCCGTAGAAGAAAAACTGAAGGCACCATAATGTTCCGGCGAAAGCCGACCAGCACCAGTTGTGAAAGATCTCCCTGCCGGAAAGCCCCTGTTTCGGAAAAAATTCATTCAGAGTGCCTTTACGTATACCGGCAATAATAAACCAGATGAAGTTTACCACGAAGCAACCGGAAGTGGAAATTATCATTTTTGCATTCCCCTGAAAGTTTACAGCCCCGCGTTGTGCGGCCATGTCAGCGATAGGCTGACCAAATTCGAGAGACAGATTAAATACACCTGAAAGGACGCCAGCAACAATGGTAAGAAGCAGACCAACCGTCATATTGAATGTCGATTTTTGACCAGCCAGAGCATTCAGATCTTTTTCCTTTTTGAATCCGCCCCATCCGCAGATGACTACTCCAAGGAGAGAAAGGATCATTCCGGAAAGGACTATTGAACCGCCTGGTTTTGAGAAATAGCTGTCAAATCCGCCTAATATGAAGAGAGGTAAAATTGTACCCAGCACAGCGGAAATACCAATAGCCAGAGTATATGTTAAGGAATAGCCAATGTGGTTAATGGCTTTTCCAAAAGACATGCCTCCGAACCCGTAAGCAGCACCTAACAGAAAAGCTATCCAGAACGGCTTTGACGGGGCTTCATGCAGAATAGTGAAAAAGCCGGGTACTGTTAACAGCCCGACAATAAGCGGCATAATTACCCACGCAAAAAGAGCCTGAACGAGCCAGAAGGTGCCCCATGACCATTTCCGTGTTTTGGTATTGGGTAAATAACAACTTGAGGCAGAAATGCCTCCGATGGCATGAAGGCCTGTTCCGAGAATAGGATTGGAGTTGATCATAGAAATATTTTTGCGCTATTTGTCTCAGGGGATTATTTCCAGTATTGAATATATCGGAAGATCTTGAATAAGAACTTCTGAAACACCGTTCTGAAAATTAACATTGAGAGCAAGGTTCCCCGGTTGAAGGAGTATCCCGGAGGGTTTTTTTACAGTATTTATCTGAACTTTCAGATCTTTGAGTGCAGGAATTTCATCAAATCCGGTAGCTGCCTGATTTGTATGTTCTCCTGCTACATTTATCAGGTTCACATACGTTTTGCCATTAAGCTTATTTACAGTTACATGAACCAGATGCGATCCGGTAACTTTTACAATCTGGCCCGGAAACAGTTCGGTAATATGGTTACTTATGAAATCGCGAAGTACAGGCGATTTATACTCCAGATATCCGGATCCGGCGTTGAAATATATTCCTGTAACAGAACCCTTTCCTATCTTATTAACTGAAGATGAGATGTTTGTTCCTTTATCTCTGAAATCGGCGCTGTTGTAAAAGGTTGAGATTGTTTGTGTCCCCGGGAGCAATTCTACCGGAGCAAGGGAGGAGCGAATGGTGCCAATCTTGTCGGATGTTGCAATAAATGTCTGCCCATCAGCTGCTTTTCCCAGAGAGTTAATTCCAAGCTCTTTCTCAAAAAGTTTTGCTGTTACGGTACCAATTATCATAAGGTTACCACCACCGGTTACATATTTTTTTAACTCTTCAAGAAAAGAGGCATCGAGATAATCACATTCAGGAATGATTATGAGGGGATATTTGTCCATCTTCCCACGCAGGTGATGCTCCATAAGTACCTCTACCGGGTGCTGCCCATCGAGTACCAGATTCAAAGTTCCCTGCAGAACTTCCGTTCCGTTGGCATAGGGGCGTGAACCATTTTTCTGAAAGGAGGCAGTCGGATACAATAATGCAATCTGAGGAATAGCAATTCCTTTATGACAGAATTTTTCTCTTTCGCGACAAAATGCAGCAATTTCCGAAAGCGATGTTGCCAGCCATGGTTTAATAGATAAGTCGCGGTTTTGCTGAAAATAAAACTGAACCCCGCCACCCATTGCCATAATCTCGGCGGCTTCCTGTTGAAGCTGGATCGACGATTTAATATTCATAGGCATCTTACCTCCGTTCCATGAAAAGCCCCAGGCCATCAGGTCCCATGGTTTTCCCTGCGGAGCAAGGCAACGGGCCTCGAAAGCAGAACGGTAAACTCCATTCTGCGGAGTTACGTCACCCGATAAATAGTCAACCCCGATAGTCACCTGTTCAGGCATAAGTGAGGAGTAGGCCCAGTTGCTGGTGATCTGAAAAGACGGATTGTAAAGGTGGATAGCGTTAATATATTTTTTCAGATGTTCACGGAACAGAGTACGGGTATATTCCATGAATTCAGGATAATATTTGTCGGAAGAGGTTTTAGGAATTTCGGTGATTCCGGTTTCTGCTGTAAAACGTTTCAGGGATGCTTCCCCATAATCGGGTTCAACAGCCCAGCATTCCCCGTCTATCCATGCGCCATCCACACCATAGTCACTTAATTCTTTAAGCTGAGGAATCATATAAGTATCGAGATAGGGGCTGAAAAAAGAAGTTTTTTCTGTGCTACGTTCTCCTCCCGGCTTAACTATTGCCCAATCGGGATGCTCTTTAACCACTTTGCCATCCCATACACCTGAAAAGTGCATAAACAGGGCGACGTTATTTTTTTCGGTTTCCTGGCGGAATAATTTAAGAGGATCCTTCTCGAAACCTTTAACATGGAATCCCACTTTTGTCGGATAGCTTGATATCCCCGGATGCCCTTTGCAATCGATCTGGATAAAATCGGGACGCACTTTAGTCAGGAATGTATCGATCATTTCTGCTGTAAGGGTTCTGCCGGCATCAGTTATATCTTCACTGGCATGCAGATCGAAGTGGACACCGAAAAAGCAGTCGGTTCTTTTTAATTTTCCTGAAGATTTATTTGTTTGTGCAAGGGAAACAGTGCAGATGATTCCAAAAAGCAGGAGAAAGGTCAATCTAGATCTGTTCATGTCAGCAGTGGTTAATGATGATTATTGTATTAATACCAAATTCCTGGCTAAAAATAATCAATTATCCCTGACACACCTCACAGAAAATCCTTTCTCTTTTGGATTAATGCTGTCGAAGATGTAAGAATTAAGGTAACTGGTGTCGTCTGAATAGTTCTTCAGAGTAATATTTTTTGCAAGTTTTCCTTTTGTTTCAGCAAGGTTTGGGTCAGTAACTATCCATTCCATGGTTGTCCACCAGCCTCCCGCTTTTTTTATTTGAGAGAACTGTTCTTTGCCATCGTACTCTCCACCGGGGAGGGCAGAAAAGCCTGTTTCATTTGTAGATTCGGCATTAGGGCTATCCCAATGAACAGCACCGGCTTCTTTCAGCTTCCCTCCGGCTGCCGTATCGCCGCCCAGACCGGAAATAAGTAATGAAAATTCTTCCATTGATGGCAGGTGCCAGCCTGTCGGGCATGCTTTCTTTGCTATTTCCCAGTTGTACAGATAGCCATAGACCTTAGCATTGGCTTCATTTTTGTCATATGCATTGCATCCTCCGGAAGTTTTCCATGCGAGGTTTTCAGCCATCCATGTCTGGGTTCCAATCTTTACTGTTTTATATGTTTTTCCGTTCCGGGAATCTTTAAAAGTGCCTGTTTCCAAATTTGAAATACTTTTTGCAGGGGGAGCTGCTGTTTTATTTGCAGGTGCTGCAGATGATTTCGGATTCTCTTTTATGGAGATGAATTCAACCCTCCTGTTTTTAGCTTTATTGACAGAAGAGTTATTTTCTGCCAGAGGTTCTGTTTCTCCTTTTCCATCACTCTCAAGTCTTTCAGCAGCACAGGAAAATTTATTCACAAGCTCGTTTTTAACTGCTGCTCCTCTTCGTTTTGAAAGGTCAAGATTTGAGGCATCATCTCCATCTGAGTCGGTATGACCGACAACCTGTATTCTCAAAGCAGGGTTTTCCTTTAAAATATCTGAGATTTCTTTGAGGGTGGAATATGACTCGGGCTTAAGTTTGTCGGAATTAACATCGAACTGGATTCCGTATGAAATGATCTTACCATCCTTAAGCAGTCTGTTCCTCATATCGGGAAGGCCTGCGGCTATCCTGAAATTGCTGATCAGAGGAATGGAGGTCTGGTCCGATTCCAAACGAAAAATATTTGGCTTACTTCCTGTGGGTATTGCACGGGGAACATCTAAGACTTTATTCTCATTTGCATAAACCCTTACCCGTTGTTTCTGAACCCAGATTGCAATATGATATTTCTCTCCTGACCGGAAAGGGAAAGTAACCATTCCGTTTAACCGTTGGTCGTATTGCATGGTCCAGTTTTTCCAGAACAGATTTTCACTATCGAGGTAAACCATAAACCCTGCATCACCAGGTTCTCCACCACCACCCGGCTCATTAAGACTCCCTGTGAGTAAAAAGAATATGAAACCACGGATAGTTTCGCTGTTATCGGTAGTCATAGGAATAAAATCGAGCTCAATAGTAAAGTTATCGGTAAAATCCTCTTTTGCTTCAGGAATGAAATAGCCCATTTTTGTTATATGAAACCATCTGCCGGGAAACTTATCTGATGTTACAATCTCCCCGCTTCCGTTTGTAAGCCATTGAGCAGGAAAATCGCCAATACTTTCTGAGGTGAAGTCATCGAAGAAGATGACTTTTTCGCCCGGGATAAAATCGTACTTTGATGTGATATAGTTGTTCTCCTGTGCATAAGTCATTGTCTGACAAAGAACTATACCTGAAAGTAACAACAAAGAGAATTGGATATTTTTCATATTATATTTCTTTTTGAGGTTAGTTAGAATATAAAGTTAGGTTATATTTCTTAAACCACATACCGATAAAAGAATTAAAACAGGGAGATTCTGTTAATAAAGCGCAAAAGGATACTGCTGTATGTCAGAATGCTATATCAGAATAAAATCAGGATAGCGGCATTGCCTTTATCCGGTGCGAGAATCAGGATTTCAGGCTGTTTCCTCTTTCGGTTTACTTTCCTTACTGCCTTTTTTTTGAGGGTAAGTACCCGGTAATATTACATTAATAAGTTTTTTACCCCAAAGGCCCAGCTGGACTCCGGCAGCAAGAGATAAAATACTCAGAGCTATTGTAATAAGGTAATAATCCTCATGTTGAGCCACAAAAAAGAGGGCAACTGACAGAGACAGAATTATCAGGCTGAAAATGATCTTAACTTTTAATAATGGAGTAGCCAGTGTTTTGAAACGGGTAAGGCCGTCTATAATTCCTGTAAATATTGAAATGACAAGTGTAAATGGGAACATGAATACTGAAAATTTCAGGACACTTTTCAATATTTCAGGCTGAAAACTGCTGAAAAAACTTGTTATTACAGCGAGAACGGGGATCAGGATTACCAGTGCCTGTGAGAGGTGAATGGCAATCGGATGAAGATCAAAGTTCAGCAATAATAATCTGTTCAGGGAAACTTTTTCCCTGTATGGTTCAAAAACTTTTCTGGGCAGGCCGCAAGCAGGACAAACATCTCCCAGCTTTCCGGCTTCCATTACATATCCGCAAGGGCGGCAGCGTACAAGTTCTTTCATAATAATAAATATTTTAACCGCACAAATTTATAAAAATGTCTTCTATAAAACCCATAATTGTATTCAGGTTTTTATAAAACTTTTATTGCAGGATAACAGGCCATGAATGTACTACTCTTTTTATGGATGTTAATCCTGTTTGACGGGGCTGTTTCAGACTGATTATCTGTTTTTTTCGCGTTTTTCAATGTGATATTCCTGAATAAGCGGAGGGTTTTCGGGTGATAGTGTAAATCCTATCTCTATATCAGAATTTTCTCCTTCCATAATAAATGTGCCCCGCAAATTGTTTTCAGGGATGATTTCACGGATATGAATAATTTTCCCGGCTGATTTAAAAATTTCCAGAGCTTCTTTTTGCAATGTTCCGGTGAAATAGTCCAGAAAGAAGTTCTCCGCAAATATGCCGGCGGATTCCGGATTCTTCCATTCAGGCAATACTTTTATCAGTTCATTCTTTCTTTGATTAAGTATGGAAGATACGGGAAGCGGAAAAGGTTTCAGCTTAGCCAGAATAATAAGTGAATCAAGGACTTTCAGGTTTATAGAGCCGGCAGATGCGTAAGTAAGGTTGCTGAAAGAGACAACCCCTATTCCATAATCGGGCATTATCCTCCAATGGCTGCCAAATCCGGGTAAGCCACCTCCATGCCCGATCATTATCCTGCCGTCACAATCTTTGGTCCAGGTTAAGCCATAGGCATAAGCCCAGACAACAGGACATTTGCGGCCATCGGGATATCTGAAATCGGGGGCCAGATAACAAATGTTCCAGGGAAACTGCATCTCACGGATGGAACTTCTTTTTACGGGACCATTCTCCGGCCCGCTCCTTTGTGGCCAGGCAGAAAGATGCAGCGATAAATACTTGCTGAAGTCTTCAATTGAAGTGATCAATCCACCCATTGCGCCGAAAGCACCATCGTGCAATAATTGTTGTTCAGTCCACTGACCATTCAGCCATCTGTATCCGTGTGCCAGATCATTTGCAGGTATTTTGCTGTATTCCCAATAGGTATGTGACATATTAAGGGGCTCAAGAATATTTTTTGTGATATAGGTTTCATACGGCTGTCCTGAGACTATTTTGATTATATATCCCAACATTGCAAAGCCTAAATTGCTGTATTCATAGCTTGTACCCGGGTTATTTGAAAAGGAGATCCCCTTTTTGATTATTCCAATCAGCTTCTCATCGGAAACAGCCAGCTGACGATCTCCCCAGGGGTTGTCTTCAGGGAAACCGGCATTATGAGTAAGTAAATGGCGGATTGTTATATCCGAAGCATCAGATGTCAGATATTTCTGGCCTTTCATTTCCGGGATATAGAGATAAACAGGATCATCCAGTTTAAGCTTTCCTTCATCCCTGAGCTTAAGGATTGCCATTGCTGTAAAACTTTTTGTCATTGATGCGATACGAAATTCTGATTTTGAGTCAGCGGGAATTTTTTCAGCAAGATTAGAATAGCCGAAGTTACCTGTATGAATCAGTTTTCCGTCCAGAATAAGACCATATACCAATCCCGGAAAATGGTTTTTAATTGCATAATCTTTGAATAGCTGATCAACGACAGGAAATGTTGCTTCAATGTTTTTTATTCTTTCGCTGCTGGTCTGAGCAGTTAACCGCAGGAGTGGGGAGGCAGAAATAAGAAATGCTGCTGCCAGAAACTGTATTATAGATTTTCTCATGGATTTTATAATATTTCAAAAGGCCATATTTAAATCGCCTTAAGAATGATTTTGGGTTCATTCAACAGATGAAAGTTCTCATTTAACAGTAATAGATCTTTCAAGATAAGATTTATCGGGTTGTTTTATTTTTAAATTATAAACTCCTGCAACCGGAATTGTGATTTCAAGATTCTTGTCAAGATAAACCATAACTTCAGGACAAGTATTATTTCTGTTATCATACCTGCCCCAGGCTTCAATTTCAATGTCTTTATTAATCAGGTTCTGATTAAAGCCTTCGAAAGATATGCATCCGTTATTGCCAACCGTCCCAAAAAATCTCACCTCGAAGGTTGTTTTTGCCGTCATCGTTTCCGGCAGTTGGAAACTGTCAATTTTCACAAGAAAAGTATCGAATGTATAAGCGTCTTCAAGACAAGAAGAGAGCAGGTAAATCATAATTGAAATAGTAATCAGGGTAATGAGTGATTTCTTTGTTTTCATGGGTCTGTTATTTTCAAATATTAATTTCCTCAATAATCGAACCAAATTTATGGTGTTTTTATCAGGGAAAAAAGATTTTTTTCAATCCGCAGCAATTTCCTTTTATCTTTTTTTAGAAGGGTTATCGTGCAATAAATAGAGATTTGTTAATGTAAAAATGCTCCGGGCATGGATTTTCAAAACAACTTCATCTTTGTCGTTAATTATTATTTTTCTTACAGGATCCATTCGGAAATCAGGTTTAATGACCTCTTCCTCAATAGCAGAATAAAGAAAAAACCCGGGTTTGAATGTCCCAGTAATTTTTAATTTTATTGTCTGTTCTTCATTGCTTTTATTTAAGATATATGTAGTAAGTCTGCCATCAGGGCTTTTTAAGGTTTGAGTTAAAATATCCTTGTTCCCGGTAGGCTCTGTATAAACTACCGAGGAGTTTTTTATCAGGAAACGTGTAATAATCCCATATCCGTAAAACGCAGCCGGTTCAATCTCTATCTGTTCATAATAGTTCTTTTTTTCAATATTCCATGTTCTGATCAATTGCCACTGACCATCCAGGTCTCCTCTGTTTGTAAAACTCCATCTGTTGAATGCCCCTACTCCGGCTTCCATTCCCCTTAAAACAGATTCAGCATTTGACAAAGCGGCATTAAATGACTTAGGCCCGGGGTTTGAATCTTTCCAACCAAGTCTCATGTCGCCCATTTCTGAAAGGAAGAGTGGTTTATTCTGTTTTTTGGCCCAGATTGCCCACTCTTCAAGAATTTTTTGTTTCGCCCCATCCATTCCCTGATATGAATGGATATCGTATGCGCCTATATATTCGTCGAAGACTATTTTATTGACATCAAAAGGTGGCAGATCGGTCCAGTCAGGTCCCGATATTGGAACGGCAAGGGATTTTTTATCCAATGCTTTCCGAACCTCTTTTAATGCCGGAGCAAGCGGGGCGTCTTTTTCTCCCATACTCCACCACGATCCCCATCCTCCTCCGGGAGGCTCGTTGGTAATACAAAGCCATTTGATACAGGTATATTTTTTGTTTTTAATAAGATGTTCAACGAGACAGGCAAGGCCTTCGGCAAAATCTTCGGTCGATTTTGGGGCACTCAGCAATGGCTGGACTCCCGGGTATGAATTCCATTTTACGTTGCTCCACATTTGCTGAAGGAATACATCCGCATTATTTGCTTCTGCCCAGTCCAGAATTTTATATAATGCCAGCATCTCTTCATTATCCCAGTCAAACTGATTTCTTTCCGGTTCGTACATCCTGGCACTGAGCTCAACTCTCAGAAAGGAAAACCCTAACCAGCTGGCGTGCTTATATATCTGCTTCCATTGGCCTGTACTTGTTGTGGGAGGATTTCCTCCCCAGGCACTTCCCCTTGAGTTTGCATACCGCAGAGCCCATTTATATTCGGGAGACTCATCAATACTGTCTTTGCTTATTGCGTGCCATGATGCTCCAATGCCGCCTGCCATCCGGTACTTCTCCTGTTCGGAATGGATTACAATATTAGTGCTGATCTGGGCGAATGAGCTAATTGTTGAAAAGGTCAGAATAATAAGGAGTAGTTTTCTCATTGGTTATGCTTTATTGGTTTAAAAAGTAACTCAAGCCGGTCAGTCCCGGTGTTTCACCTCATTTGCCATCAATCTCTCTGATTTTCATTTTTATGAACCAGATCCCTTCGTAGGCCGACAGTTTCCCTGCCTCATAAAGACAAGCCAGCTCTTTACTGTTAAGCTGCACAAGGTCAGAATATGCAGCAGGGCCTTCATGAATGGTTTTTACTGTTTCCCAGCTTCTTCCTTCATCGTGACTCATTTTAAGTGTCATATTCCGGCGGGCAGTTGAATCGGCAGGATTAAGAAAGAAGAGGGCTTCTTGTTGGCCTTTCATTGTTATGTTCAGCAGAGCAGCCTGACATATCGGTTCAATAAGCTGAGGATCATCCCGGATATCTGACCAGGATTCTCCGCCATCCTGTGAGGTGCTGACTTTCCTGTTCTTCTGTTTCCGGTCATAGTTGCGCATGTTCAGTATCAGTCGTCCATCGGGCAGTTCAGCAACGGTACATTCATTGACCATATCCTGCGGAGTTGTGCCTCCTGTTTTCCAGCTTGCACCGTGATCGTCGGAATAGATAACGTGACTGAAGTATTTATTTGTTACCGCTTCAATATGATCGCAAGGGATTACCAGCCGGCCATTGTAAGCTTTGCTCCTTAATTGGATCCCATGTACCGGCCCTGTAGCATACCAGGTCCATCCCGGATTTTTTACATCAGTGGTAATCTCAGTGGGATTACTCCAGGTTATCCCTTCGTCGCGGGAATTCATAACAAAAACCCTGCGGGTATCCTTACTGGTTAAATCTATTATCTGAGATTCCCTGTCCGTTCCAAGGTTCCAGGTTGAGAGCAGCCATACAGTCCCGGTTTCGAGGTCGACTACCGGAGCGGGGTTTCCTGCCACATTGCTGCCATCATCGCGGATTAAGAGAAGCGGCCCCCATGTTTTACCCCCATCGGTTGACCGGCGAAGGACAAGGTCAATATCTCCTGCATCTGAACACCCCTTTTTCCGGGCTTCGGCAAATGCGAGAAGTATTCCTTTTCCCGTTTTAACAATTGCCGGTATCCGGAAACATGCATATCCGCCATCACCAGGTTTGAAGAGAGCCACCGGCTCTGAGGCCTTAAGCAGTAAGCTGACAGACAGGAATATGCAGACTAAAATACAGATGATTATTCTGTTAGCCGGAGCATTTGTTAAAGCTGGTTCAAAGATGTTATAATTTTTCATTGCCATGTGGATTTCATTCCTGATAATTCAAAAGAATGTATTTTTACATCTCCTGAAATACGAAGCCCTTCTGCAGATTTTTCCTTTTTCAGCCCCTCTGAAATGAACAGTTTGCCATTTCCGATGAAGGCTTCCATTGAGGTTTTATCGATAAGAAATTCAATTTTGAACCTAAAGCTGCCAGGATTATCACAAATATAGGGAGCCCCGTTAAAGCGGTTGAAATTTCCATCGTAGGATATTATTGGATTTCCCCTGTATAAAATCTCAAAGCCGACACCTTTATCAAGTTCAATATCCATTTTTACATGGAACATCATTTCGTCAATGTTTTTGAGGCTTTTGTTAGCTTCCACACTGGTGACGTTTTCAAGAGAATATTTTTTGTTGTGGAGTGTCTCAATTTCTGATACTGGTTCACAAAAAAGCCTTATTCCTTCAGGCGTGGTTCGCAATGTAAGTTCGCAGGGGAAAAGCATCATCTGGTTGAAGGGCATTCCCGGCTGATCAATACGGCCCCAGCCAATCTGAATCCTTCTGCCATCGGGGGTATTATTATATGTCTGAGCAGCATACTGACTTCCCCATGAGTAATAATACTTTCCATATTCCGGTTTGAATACACTTCCGTCAAAGCTTCCTGTCATATAAGTACCTGACGCAGCTGTCAGCACCCATTTTTTTCTGTTCTGATCACCATCAACAGCCAGCTCAAACAGTTCGGGACATTCATAAAATCCTTTGATTTTGCTTTTGAATTCCCACTTTTTCAGATCCTTGGAATTATATATTGCAATAGCGTTTTTATCGTAAAGGGCCATAACCCAGCTGCGTGAAGGTTCGTGCCAGAACACTTTTGGATCGCGGGTACCACCAAGGACCGGATTCCCGGTATATTTGGTAAAAGTCCGTCCATTATCAGTGCTATAGGCTAAACATTGAGTTTGTTCCTTACCTGCTGCAGTATAAACAGCAACCATTGCATTTTTTCCCCAGCCGGCACTATTGTCTTTATCGATAACTGCCGATCCGGAAAACATAGCACCCAAACCATCCGGATAAAGAACATCATTCAGCTCTTCCCAGTGAAGTAAATCTTTACTTACAGCATGCCCCCAGTGCATATTTTCCCACTGGATCTCATAAGGATTATGCTGATAAAAGAGATGATATTCTCCATTAAAATATACAAGTCCATTCGGATCGTTATTCCAACCCCTGCGGGAGGTAAAATGAAACTGCGGACGGTTCTTTTCTTTATACAGACTATCCTCGCCTGCGAATTTTTCTGATTGATAAATCTTATCGATCCCTTTAGCCTGTTTCTGAAATACCAGTTTCAGTTTCTGCCCCATAAATGCCGATACATCCTTAAAAACCCAGTAATCGGGCTCTTTTTCTGAAACCCGGATTACTGAAAAAGCTACTGTATCCTGTTTTGATACAAATTTCACCATCTGTCTCTCCTGCTTCATCTCAACAGGAAAGTTCAGATATCTCTTTTCAATTTTAAACTCTTTTATAATGGTCTGGCTAAACAGGCTGAATGAGATGAAAATTCCGCATATCAGTACTACATTTTTCTTCATAGTTATCATTTTGAGTTATTGTTTTTCAGAAATAACATCCCTTGTTTCATTATTAATCCTGACCTTGGTTTTGGAGGGAGTCTCCGATTTTATTTTAAATGAAGTTACTTTTCCTTCTTTCCAGGAACAGTCAACGGTATAACCTCCACGGGCTCTTAATCCTGAAAAAGAACCGCCGGGCGACCAGGCCTGGGGCAGGGCAGGTAAAAGCCTGATCTCTCCGTTGTGACTCTGAATAAGCATTTCGGCAACCCCTGCTGTTCCTGCAGTTGTTCCGTCGATGATGAATATTTCTTCCTCGGCACCGGCAATACCGGCAGCTGAATATGAAAGGAATGTTGAGCTGCAATGTTTCTTAAACAAAACATTCAGATGGTTAAGTGCTTCATCACCTTTTCGCAAACGGGCAAAAAAGTTAACCATATTGCCTCTTACCCATTCCACATCTTCAAAATCACTTCGGCTCATCCGGTTGGAAATGGTCGTAGTTGCAGCTTTTTCCAGTTCTGGTGTTTCAGCGTTAATAAGCGAACCGGGATATAGAGCAATCAGATGGCTTGTATGTCTGTGGTTTGGGGAGGCTTCTTCAAAATCCTCAAACCATTCCTGAACCTGTCCTTTGCTCCCGATCTTTAATGGCGGCAACTGATCTCTTGCTTTAATGAGTTTTTCACGAAATGCAGAATCACTTTTCAGGATCCAGGCCGATTCGATGCATGATGAGAAAAGCATATAAGTTAACACCGACTGAACCGTGGGCCCGTTGGCAGCGGTAATTACTTTTCCATTAAACAGATAACTGTTTTCAGGTGAAACGGAAGGCCCCATCAGATATCCGTTTTTTGGATTAATACGGAGATAGTCAAGAAAGAATTCTGCATTGGCCTTTAATACAGGATAGGCTCTCTTTCTTAAAAAATTCTGATCCTGAGTAAAAAGATAATGTTCCCAGAGATGGGAGCCAATCCAACTGCTTGCTTCCGGGAAATATCCCCAAAAGCCCCAGTTGGGAGTAGTATAGCCCCATGCATTAACCATTGTATTTGTCAGCCATCCATTACATCCGAAGACAGTTTTTGCAGTTTCCCGTCCGGGTTCTACCAGCGATTCAACGAAACTTGCCAGGGGAAGCGCCGATTCAGGGAGGTTACAAACCTCCGCAGGCCAGTAGTTTTGCTGAACATTGATGTCCAGATGAAAATCGCAGGTCCAGCTCATATGGCAAGCTTTGTTGTCGTTCCATATTCCCTGCAGATTCATTGGCAGGGGAGAATTTTCCCTGGAGCCTGAAATTAGCAGATACCTGCCATACTGGAAAAATATTGTATATAACTGTGGATCGGATCCTCCATTTACAAGTGCTGCAATTCTCTTATCAGTAGGTATTTCTGAAAGATTTTCAGGGGTGTTCAAACTAAAACTTACTCTCCCGAACAGATTTCTGAAGTCTGTCAGATGGTTTTGATAAAGCTTATTGAAAGGGAGGCTGTTTCCACGATCAATTTGTTGTCTGCAAAGTTTTTCGGGGTCATAGGGACTTTTATAGTCGGTATTTATTGCCACAGTTACCAGCAGTTCATCTGCTCCGGTTACTTTTATTGAATCGCCGGATGCTTCACAAGTGCCGCCTGAATTTTTGATGTTTACTATAGCATAATATTTCACAGACCCAACACCCTGGTGATGATCAAACAGGGTATTGCCTTTTATTATCAGCTGGTTATCCGAAGCCGAAGTGCTGTTTTTGAGAAGAATATCTGAAGAGATAACCTGGTTTATGGAATGTTTCATATCAGCTGTAAATCTGATAACTATCAACTGATCAGGATTTGAGGCAAAAACCTCGCGATAATATCTGGTATCATTAATCTTAAAACTCACTCTTGCCAGAGAGTTGGCAATATCTAATTCGCGTTTGTAATTTTCAATATTTCCGGCGGGATAGCTGCCTTTGATTATCAGATCACCAAGGGGCAGATGGGTTCCAAACGGCCCCTCTTCAGAAAGGAATTTTTTTTCAAGAACAGTTTGCGCTTCCTCCGGCTTATTCTGATAAAATAGCTGGTATACCTCATCCAGAGCCTCTTTCCCCGCAACTTTATTCTGCGATTTATTATATTCTCCGCACCACAGAGTTGACTCATTTAATGCAATCCGTTCCGACAAAGGGTTTCCATAAACCATTGCTCCGAGCCGGCCATTCCCGACAGGTAAAGCATCGATCCATTTTATTGCAGGCTCCTTGTACCACAATTTAAGATGATCATTCTGGGCAAATGCTGAAGGGGTGGTTATCAGACAGGCAATCAGAAAAAAAAGGTGCTTTACAGACATTGTTTATCTTGAGGGGTTTATTAATCAAATTTAATCTGCCAGTTCACTATTTCACTTTTTTTGGTTTTGATCAGAACTCTCAGCCACCCTTTTTCTGTTTGGGGTAAAACTTCAATTGACGTTTCCTGCGGAGGATCAATAACTTTTACCTCTGTTACTTTATGGTTTCCGCCATCATTGATTCCGGCTATCCGCAACTCATAATTATCTCCGCCAATAATCATGCTTGTTCCGGAGAGGGTTCCATCTTTCCATTCTTCCAGAAGCAGGTCAATCATTCCCTGTGTTACATGCTGGGAAGTTGAAACGACAACCGGATGACCTGACCGGGGACGTACTGCAATAATGCTGCACGATTCAGGAGGGAGCTTCCGGGTTAATAATCCGTTCACATCAGGCAGGGTTTTGTTTTCCCAGAAATCGAAAGCATAATAAGCAGTTTTATCATCCAAACCCGTCCGGGCAATCGGGCAAACGATCTCCAGAGCAGTTGTATCCCAGTTAAAAAGGCCGATCACGTTACGGGGAGTACCGGTTTGACTATCGGAAGCCAGCCATACTGAGGGCAGTGGTTTATCGAAAGCATCTACCGGCCGGGCATATCCATTGTGGGAAGCCATACACCGTTTCATAATCTCCAGGCGGTTATCAGGCAGATCAGGAAGCCAGTCGCTGCTCAGGAAAAACTGTCCGGAAACAGCAACAAAGGAGGGAAGCATTCGCGATTTGGACAGGCCCTCGGTTGAAGGTACTGAGGGGTCTGCTGCTGATTTTCCACTTCCTCTGAGGATTGAGGGGTCCGGATCGTTCCACCAGACTTTTCCGTTGAGGAAATAGAGCCTTGAGGCACGGATTACCCCGGTACGGATTCCCTCGCCATCGGCGTTATAATCGGGGCCGATCCGCATCGAATTGACAAGTCCGAATGAAGCCCCGAAAGACCGCATATTCTGACTGACGCAGCATCCTGAAAAAAACACCTCATCACCTGCCGCTTTCCGGAGAATCTTCAGTCCATCCCTGAAGGCCTCAATTTGTGTTTTAAAAGGGTTGAAGAGAGGCTTGCTGTTGCCAATACTATCGTTTTTGTAGCCATCGTTTATATATACCTGTTCAGTAACGGTACCTGTCCATAATCCATCCATCTTGAAATAATTATATCCCCATCCGTGCAGTGTTTTTGCCATTTCGGAAATATGATTCTGAACTTCAGGGAGGGTAAGATCGAGGGAAGTTCCACCCCATGCTGTTTCGAATGGTTTCCCGTCGGGGCGGTAAGCAAACCAGTGCTGGCGGTTTTTATATTCCGGGGCCTGGTGGTTCCGGGCAAAAGGCATCCACCATATTCCAGCTGTTAAACCCTCTTTTCGGATAGCATCGGCAGTAATTTTCATTCCGTTCGGGTATCCGCCTTTCGGATCGGTGCGGTCGAATCCGCGCTGAGGCCCGTTGAATGGTCCTCCGCCCTGCCACTTGTCATCGATCTGAATCACCTCAAGGCCGAAAGATTTCAGACGTGAGGAGATAAAGCTGGTCAGTTCAAGAGTAGAAGATTCACTTCCGGCACCTCCGTTTTTTTCGGAATACCAGGTGCAGTAAGTGGCACTTCGTGGCTTTAACCGGATGTTTTGTTGTTTTACTATTGCATCTGCAAATTGCTCTTCTCCTGAACGTGCATCGTCAAAATAACCGATGAGTAATGTTTCTGTAGTTTCACTTTTCCCCGAAGGCAAACGGAAATGGCCATATTCAATTCTGGCTTTTATTTCAACAAGATTGTCTTTAATACCTGAAAAAACTACTCCACTGCCCTTTTCGTTTGTTAACCAGCCGGTTACTACTCCGTTACGGGTGACAGGATCAACTGTGGTAAGGAAGACATAGCTGCCGGGATTATTGTCAGGTGAAAGTAAACCACCTGTTCCCAGGGTCTTCAATTCAGTTGCCGGCTTGTTAAGATCAACAGAAAAGGAGACCGGATTGAGATTTTGTATATCCAGAACACTTTCTCCTGAATTTATAACACTCTGATTAATGAAGAGGAATGGCTGCGAAGGGTAAAGTGCGAATGAGACCGTACCCCCTCCTTCAGTCGAAATAATAAGCGAGTTCCCGGCACCAAAAGCTGAATCCCTGGCCACCTCTTTCCGGAATGCAGAGGTTGCTCCATAAGGAATCAGGTTTCTGATAAATGTTTTATTATCAGAGTTTCGTATTACACTTAAGCTTCTGGATTTTACATCAAAGGTCACTGTCAACAAATAATTGCTAATGGAGTTTTTGCTGCCGGCAGAAGTATTTAAGCCCGGAGAGGCACAGCTTTGACAAAGAACCAGAGCTATTGAGGCAAGAAAATAATAAATCTTTATCATTGGTAAATATGTATATGGTTTAAAGGTAACAATTCCTGCTATTATCGCTCTCAGAGGCTGTTAAAGTTAAAAAATTATTCTGAAGAGCATCATGGTTCGATTTTTTTAATGTAACAATACTGATGGACAGTGCATCTGTTCACTTGCCAGTATAAAGTTGTTCCTTATAAAAACTCAACCAGCTATTCACTTTGAAAATTGAAGGCTGATTACTACCGGTATCTTCAATAAATTATATACTTTGCAGGAAATAAGGATCATTCATGAATGTTAACCCCTACGAGCGTACAGATTTCGCCGGACCCAATGCCTGCTGCAGTTCAATTTCACTCAGCAGACCAGGAGGACTATAGTTTTAAAATAAACTTTAACCGATAGAAGATGTTTGAATTTAAAAAATTTGAGGGACTGGTGGCAGCAACATTTACTCCGCTGGATAAAGATGGAAGATTAATTCTGGATATGGTGCCGGAGTATTATGACTTTCTTGAAAAAAACGGCGTGTCCGGGATATTTATAAACGGTTCTACCGGTGAAGGGGCCTCGCTTACCCAGAAGGAGAAGCAACTTCAGACAACAAAATGGGCGGAATGTTATAAATCAGGAGGTGCTGTACGGATAATAAACCTTGTAGGGGGAACATCCTCCGAAGAGTGTATTGAAAATGCCATGCAGTCTTATGATGAAGGGCTGTCTGCAATAGCAATCGTAGCTCCCTATTATTTTAAGCCGTCTGATGAGAACCAGCTGGCTGAATTTGTTGCCAGGGTCGGAGAGGCTGTTCCAAGGATGGCAGTATATTTTTATCATATCCCTGCCCTTACAGGTGTAAATATGCCAATGCTGGGATTTCTCAAAAAGATTTCGGCTATGCTTCCGAACTTCGCCGGAATAAAGTTCACCCAGGAGGATTTTATGGATTATTTTTCATGTCTTGATTTTATGAATGGCAAATATGATATTCTCTGGGGGCGCGATGAATGTATGCTTTCAGCACTCGTTCTAGGAGCAAAAGGTGCTGTTGGAAGCACTTATAATTATGCCGCTCCTATTTACCGGAAACTTATTAAAGCCTTTGATGACGGGGATCTTGCTGAGGCGAGAAGAATGCAGAAGATATCAATAAACATGATTTCCCTGCTTGGGAAATACGGGGGGATTGCCACAGGGAAAGCTTTTATGAGATATATTGGTATTGATTGCGGGAAGTTCAGGACGCCGGTAAAAAACTTGTCGGATAAAATGTATGAAGATTTTGTAAAGGATGTCAGACTTCTTGAAATGGATCATCTGTTCTCAAAAATCTAAAGAGTTAATGAACCCTCTGGCAACAATAACCGGCTATTTATGCAGATAAAGGAAAAACATTGGTATCCCTGGCTGGTTGTGGCTCTTCTTTGGGTTGTTGCACTGCTGAATTACATGGATCGCCAGATGCTTTCTACGATGAAAGTTGCAATTATGGGCGACATCCGTGAGCTTGAAACGGCCGAAAACTTTGGTCGTCTTATGGCTGTGTTCTTATGGATCTATGGACTAATGTCACCAATGGCCGGACTGATTGCCGACCGTATAAACCGCAAATGGCTCATTGTTGGCAGCCTGGGGGTCTGGTCATCTGTTACTCTTGGGATGGGTTTTGCAACAACTTTTGGACAGTTGTATGTTTTGCGGGGTGTTATGGGTGTAAGCGAAGCATTGTATATTCCGGCAGGACTGGCATTAATTGCCGATTACCATCGTGGAAACACCCGCTCGCTTGCAGTTGGTATTCATATGACCGGACTCTATATGGGACAGGCGCTTGGAGGTTTTGGTGCTACTGTTGCCCATGCCTGGTCGTGGCAACTGGCATTTCAAAGTTTCGGGCTCATTGGAATCCTGTACAGTGCAGTACTGATACTGTTTTTACATGAAAAAAGAATTTCTGATACCGTTCCAGAAAAAAGCGGGATTAACAGAACAGGAATCGGATCGGTTAAGTACAGCCTTGGGATGTTGCTGGGAACAACCAGCTTCTGGGTAATTTTATTCTATTTTGCCGCGCCCAGTTTCCCGGGATGGGCAATAAAAAACTGGCTCCCGACACTCTTTTCTGAGAGTCTTGGTATCGATATGTCAAAAGCGGGGCCATTAAGTACAATTACAATTGCTTTTTCTTCTTTCCCGGGAGTCATTGCAGGGGGGATAGTTGCAGACCGGTGGATTTTGCATAACCTTCGGGGCAGAATTTTTACAGGAGCCATCGGATTATCACTTACAATACCCGCTTTGTTGCTTATTGGCTTTGGAAATGGTCTGATAAGTATAGTGGGAGGTGGTATACTGTTCGGAATTGGCTTTGGGATGTTTGATGCTAATAATATGCCCATCCTTTGTCAGTTTGTGTCGTCGCGTCATCGGGCAGCCGGTTATGGGCTGATGAATATGACAGGGGTTTTTGCCGGAGCCTTTATTACCAGCTGGCTTGGTAAATCGACCGATGCGGGCAGGCTAGGGCCCGACCTGGCTTTACTGGCAATTCCTGTAGCACTGGCTGTCATTCTACTTCTTACAACACTAAAGCCTCTGGTAACCGACAGAGTGGACGATTGATTGCTCCCTGAAGAAAGATCTCACATACAATGGCTTAAAAGTTAATCAATCAATTACATACAAAAAACAGGTTAGTAACTGTTCTTTGGAGTGTTTCCCATTTTAATGACCATTTTACCCCCGCTGGTAACTGAAGAAAACGGAATGAAAGTTTTTGTCAGATCGCTACCATTTACAGACATTGACTGAATGTAAAAGTTATCAGGGCTGTTATTTTCGGTTTCAATTACAAACTGTTTTCCTGAATAATACTTGCTGTTAAGGTCGATTGTAATCTTATCAAAAAGTGGACTTCCTATTCCAAATGCCGGATCGGTATCTGTTAACCCTTTCACATCAAAAAGACCTATTCCTGCCATAACAAACCATGCCCCGAGCTGACCCTGATCCTCGTCCTGCCCAAAACCATAACCATGAATTCCTTCTGTTCCATAAAAGTCTCTGGATATCGCTCTCACCCATTTCTGAGTCTTTGAAGGCATCTCTGAGTGGTTGAACAGCCAGGAGGTATGGAGGCAGGGCTGGTTCCCGTGGTTGTAAGGTTTCATAATACCGGCAAAAGCACTTATCACTTTCCCTCCTCCAAAAAGATCTTTCTGGGAAATTAAGAAAATACTGTCGAGGCGAATGTTAAATTCATCTTTTCCAAGTTTCGAAACTATTCCTTCAGGATCGTGTGGCACATAAAATGAATATTGAAAAGCATTACCTTCCTGAAATCCATTGTGAGGTTGTGAAGCATCAAATTCTTCAAAAAACTTACCATTCTCAAGCTTTGGCCACATAAGTTTTCTTACAGGATGAAAAATATTTTCCCACCCTTTTGACATTTTCATCAGCATGTTGTAATCCTCCTCTTTCCCAAGAGCTTTTGCCATCTGCGCAACGGCATAGGAAGTGTAAGAATATTCCAGTGTATGCGAACATGAAAATCTCCATAATTCGTCGGAGCCACCCATGCTGTCTATATATGGCACATATCCGTATTTAACAAACTTCCCCACATCCATCTTGCCGGCCCCGAAAATCCGGTTTTCGGAGGTTATCTCGTTTTTCAGTGAAGCTTCATACCCTTTGCTGATATCGAAATCTCTTATCCCGCACATATATGCTGCAACTATTGCAAGAGGAACCTGGTTTGTGCCCACTCCTGAGACATATTTGCTGTTTGCCAGACCATCTCCCAGCCATCCGGCATCGCTGTAAACAATTAAATGTGTTTTAATAAAGTCGGTAAGATATTCCGGATAAGCCAGTGCCCAGAGTTGTATAAGGTTCCATTGTCCACCCCAGACAGCATCAGTATTATAAAAATTGTGTAAAGGTTTATTATCAGGTCCGAGCGGGATCTGTCCGACAGTCCCGTCGTTTTTTGGATATGCCCCATTTACATCACTTGCCAGACCCCGGCCCAACAAAGCATGATAGAGACCGGTATAGAACTTTACTTTATCGTTCTTTATTTTTCCTTCAACACGTATTCTGCCGAGAAAAGAGTTCCAGTTATTATGAGCCTGATCTTTAGCTTCATCAAAGCTCAGGTTTGTTGCTTCGGCCTCAAGGTTGAGCCTTGCATTTTCAACAGAAGTGTATGAGAGACCGGCTTTTATTGTAATACTTTCATTTTCAGTTGTTGAGTAATTGAGATAAAGGCCTGCGCCAATGCCGGTAGCTTCATTTTTACCCGGTTCAGTAACTGAACCATGAAATATGCCGAACGATTCCGGCTTCCTGTCAATATCGGCAGAAAAATACATTCTGACAACTGCCCCGGTCTGGTATTTTTTTACATATTCCGGAAATGTCTCAACGAATCCTTCAATCCTTCCTTCTGAAGTTAAAGTGACTTTTGCATCTTTTACCTCACCACTTTCACCCTGTTTATTTCCGATATCGAATAATATATGCGACTGTTTGCCTGCAGGGAATGTATAGCGGTGGTAACTAACTCTGCTGGTTGATGTTACTTCTGCTTTAATTCCATATTTTTTAAGTATAACAGAATAGTATCCGGGATGTATAATCTCATCTTTTTTATCAAAAAACGAGCGGTACCCAGCACTTGAAGAATCAATGGCCCCTGGTATTGTTTTAAGTTCGCCGTTTGTTGGCATAAAAACGACGCCACCAACCTGAAATTCGTGAAAATTCGGAAATCCTTCAATTGAGGTATGTCTGAAGTCGTAACCAACAGCTTCCCATCCGCTCAGGTTACCTAAATGCCCGTCGGTTGAGGGGCCGGGTTTTGCCATTCCGAACGGATTGGCCCCAGGGGCGACGTGAAACCATCTGCAATGTGCTGTTCCAATTAAAGGGTCAACAAAACCTGTATAATCTTCCACCTCTGAACCGGTGTTATTGTTGGTTTTGCAGGAGATTGCGGATAGGCAAATAAGAGCTGAAAGCATCAACAGGCTAAAAATCTTCTTCATATTTATTTGATATATGGTTTATTTTTTTTCAAAATTAGCAGAAAAACAGAGATGTCCAAAATTGGAGAGATCCCTGGAATATTCTTATTTTCCTGATGTATATTGTTTATACCAGAATAATGAAACATCGGCATATGAATAATTTTCAGTCTTAAAAAGTTTGGTGTTAAAGAATTTTTTATCAATCATGCTTTCTATCCGGGCCTCACTTTTGCCAATTCCGTAATTATATGCCGTAGCAAGAAATTTCACCATTTCGGTTTCATCTTTCCTGTTGGTTCTGTATTTTTTTTCACAGATTTTAAGGAATACAATGAGGTAATTGAATTGAGTCTTGGGGTCTTCAAGATCTGAAACAATATCACTGCGGAAACTGTAGATATTATCATATTCAGATCTTCTTTTAAAAATTATTTCTGATTTTTTCCCCATTGCATCACGCGTCTGGGAGCGGATCATTTCAGCAAATGATGGTTTCATCTGGAACTGGCCAATCGAAAAGTTTGCATAATCTTCGCCAAGATTTATGTAAAGAGCCTTGAGCAATGTAACTTCCATCTTGTCGCGCAATGCGGAATAGCGAACCAGTTCAGGGAAGATGACGGCAATAGCGACAGGATAAGAGATGTTGTTTTTTGAAAGAAGCGGTTCCATCCAGCTCCTGTTTTCCTTTTCAAATGAGAGAGCCTTTTTCCATCCTTCTCCAAAGATTTTCTCATAGTTAACAGACTGAGAAGCAGAAGGATTCACGATTCCTGATATGAAAAAAAGAGTGAGCAACACTCTTGACGCAAAAAGTTTATTAACCGCAAAGTATGATAAGCCCGCCTTTGCTTTTGCTACGGCAGAGAAGAACGCAAAGTAAGAATTAACATCTCTGTTTCTTTGCGATCTTTGAATAGAATTTTTACAGCCTTTAAAGTTAATCTGGTCTATTTTTACAATAATTCTAGAACGGAATTTTACATTGCATTATTGAATTCTTCTTTGGAGAATAGTACATATAAGCAAGGTAAATTTTGCCATCGACTTTTATCAGCATGGGATTAAAAAGTCCTGCCAGTTTTGTATTGTCGCTGAAGGTAAGGTTACCGTAACCCTGAGCAGCATATTTTGTGTTTGTTGTATTAATAAAAAGGTCACCAATCCCGAGTATATCAGTTCTGACAGTCAGGAGCGTCTTACTCTGGAGATCGAAGACTTTATCGTAAACGGAAACCAGGATTTCGTCATATTTCATTTTACTGTTTAAGTTTCCTCCGATAGTTTCCATGGGATCGTAGGTTGCGCCCGGGACGTTAGTAACCAGCTTCGGATTTATGTCTAATTTTTTATTTCCCTGTCCCATATTGTTCGACATTTCCTGAGCATATTGCATTGAAATGTCCATCTTTTCCTGATCAGTTTTGGCATTCTTCATTGCCTCCTCCATCCTCTTTGCCAGATCCCGGGTAATTAACAGATCTTCAGTCACAATTGCAGCAAATTTTTCTTTGCTTCTTGTTACAACGAAATTCTGAATCAGTGCATACGGGCCGTAGGTTTTACCCCCGAATGTAATGAGATATTCTTCACCCTGTTTTGAGATATACTCTTTATATTTAAAAACCCATTGGTCCACACCTTCAGGGACTTCATCATTAACAATATCAAACCCTTTGATTCGAGGATCTCCTGATTTGTAGGGGCCCTGAGTTACCCCATCCTTAACAACATAGTATTCATCGGATCCCACATGTTTTGCAAGTATCCGGCCATCATCTGTTATGCTGATGGACAGTTCTTTATAATCAAGCTTTAATTTTCCTCCCATATTCATGACAAGGACTGGCTGGTCGCATTCGCAAGTCGGTTCCGGACCCTGGTTTGGATTTTCAGGTTTCCCGAGAAGCTCATTGGTCATTGAATTGGCAACTTTTTTTAACAGTCCGCCTTTCTGTGCTGTAGCCGGAATTGCCATTATTAAGCAAAACGACAGTAAAATGAGTATTGGCTTTTTCATGTTTTCTGCTTTAATTTAATTTCAAATATAATTATTACTTTTTTATCATTAAAAGACACAAGCCTTCTTTATTTTTTTTTGAGAAGTTTAATGTTTTTCATGAATGCAGGTGAATTATAAAATGGATCAAATTCTGTGTTTTTAACAATTTCCCCTGTCCTGTGGTTAATATAACCTTTAATAAAGCATGGAGACAACTGATATACAGGATCGGAGTTTTCATTTTCGGAGGGGAGAGTCTCCGTTAACACATTTTCGAAAGAGAAGTTTCTGATACCGGCTTTCTCCAGTTCCATTGAATAGAAATTAACGATGTCATTTGATATGCTGATAATAATAAGATAATCGCCAAAAGATTTTCTGCTGTTATGTTTAATGATTAGATCTAACCGGTCTCTGAAAACGGGGAGAGCGGTTTTATAGAATGAGTCGGCAAAAAGAAAACCCTCTTTCAGAATGTTTATTGCATCAGCTCTCTCCTTTGTGTAATGCATAAAAATTTTAACGTTTTTGTCATTTTCAAGGATAAAATTTATTGTATTGTCTTCCAGCAACTTATCATAAAAAAAAGAGCTGAACTGGCTTTTTCTCTGTATTTCCTGAAGAAAAGTCATCATTTCATCCATGCTCCGGCTCTTTTCAATACCCGATAATCTTTTTACTGTTGATTCAATAAAAATATTTTTTTTAGCCAGCTGGATCTGGAGATAAACTATATAACCCATTAATGCGACTATAATTATTAAAGTCACAATTTGTAATGCCATTTGTTTTTACAATTTATGTAAAAATAATTATTTAAAGGTAAGAGAGAATGAGATCAGTTACAACCATTTAAGAATAATTATTGTTTTTTTTAAGGTTTTATAAGCGGGAAAGCTTAATTACCGCCATCCCTGTTATTTTTGTAAATTTCAATTCAATTATATACCACCATTTCAGTTAAATAATATATCACTCGATAAAGATAAAAAGATTCTTGTTGTTTGTTGTTAGCTGCATTGAATAAAGGAAGGTACCTTCCTTTATTCAATGCAGCTAAGGT
>CAIJYD010000053.1 GCA_903824785.1 uncultured Bacteroidota bacterium | reverse complement strand
ATTATCTATTCGATAAACAAGTCTGTGCTTATTGTTTATTCTTCTTGACCAACAACCGGTAAAGTTGTATTTCATTTCTTCGGGTTTACCGGTCCCTGTCTTTGGATGTTCCGTTAATTCATCAAACAAAACAGAAATCTTTTTTAACGTGGCTTTATCTCCCGATCTCTTATGAAACTCTATATCCTCAATAGCAATAGGGGTTAATTTTAACGTGTAACTCATAACCCAAGGAACTTATTTATATCCTCTTTAGGTAATGTAGTAAGCTCCCCTCGTTCTGCCTGGTCAATAGAATTAGCAATATGCTGTTTTATCTCAGGGTCTGAAAAATAACGATCAGCCTCCGTTATTAGTGTTAATGCGTAAGCTTTGCCTTTCCCTCTCTGTACTATTACTTGCACATTTTTATCAACGAGATCAAGGTACATTTTTTGTTTTTGTCTGAACTCTCTTGTATTTATTATCAACATAACTATCTTCATTTAAGTTTTGTGTACCACATTGGTACGCAAAATTAGTTATTTAATTGAATTTATGCTAATAATTGTCTATAAGTTATCTGACAATTAAATTTTCCACGAACCGACCATCAGGAGCTTGGCATTCCTGCCTTTAAATCATTGTTGTCCGGTAAACCATCAAAATAACTTTTCTTTTAATATTGGACTTGGTCGAGCCCTTCGGGGTTTGTTGCTCTGCAGCATCTTTTAGCGACAGCACCGCCCAAAAAGGAATAATTTTAATCATTCACTTTGCTTATTGTGATCCAATTGCTTAATTTCGGTATTCAATTTAGCTAAATTGATTTTTTCACTTTAATGTTTAAGCGCTATGGTATCACATGAAATTGATTATAAGATTTTCGGGGATGACATTCAATTCGTTGAAATTGAGCTCGATCCGAGAGAAACAGTAATTGCGGAGGCCGGCACTATGGTATATATGGAACAGGACATCACCTTTGAAGTTAAGATGGGTGACGGTTCTACCCCGAACCAGAGCCTGATGGGGAAATTGCTATCTGCGGGATCAAGGCTGATTACTGGTGAGTCGCTTTTCATAACTCATTTTACAAACCAGGGCAACTCCAAAAGCCGGGTTGCATTTGCAGCTCCATATCCCGGAACCATTATCCCGGTTGATTTGAACCTGATGCGGAATAACCTGATTGTGCAGAAAGATGGTTTCCTTTGTGCTGCACTTGGCACCAAACTCACTATTACCCTGAATCAAAAGATAGGAGCCGGTCTTCTGGGAGGAGAGGGATTTATTATGCAGAAGCTAGAGGGAGATGGAAAAGCTTTTATTCATGCCGGCGGAACAGTTATAGAGCGGCAATTAAATAATGAAACCCTCCGTATTGATACCGGATGCATTGTTGCCTATGAACCAACTCTCGATTTCGATATTGAGACAACAGGAAGCCTCAAATCAATGGTTTTCGGAGGAGAGGGATTATTCCTTGCTACCATTCGTGGTACAGGAAAAGTGTGGCTTCAATCGATGCCTATACGAAAACTGATAAGAGCATTGTCGCCAATGGGCAGAAATGCGGGAAAGGAAGCAGGCTCAGTTCTGGGCAGTCTGTTCGAAAGATAATTTTCGTATCCTAAAATGTCACTTTCGCTACCCAAACATATTTTGAGGGGGGTGCATTCCTGATCTTTTCAGGAATAGTTACAGAAAAACCTGTCTCTGTCTTATCCCATTTGAGGTTTGTCTCTGAACCTAACATCTTTACCCTGGCGCCGGCCGGCAATGAGAATGTTGTCATCCCTATCCGGGCAGGCATTTTCTCCCCGTTTTCTGCCATATAATAAAGGTATAGTGTTTTGTCTCCCTTCCTTGTAATACAAACCTTGCCTTCCTTGCATGGCGCCAGGGCTCTGGTCCCATAAACAGCTTCACTGTTCACCTTCATCCACTGGCCGATATCGTCAAGAAGCCTGTATGCCTCATCGTGCCACTGGCCTAACGGTCCGGGAGCAATGTTCAGCAACAGGTTACCTCCTTTTACCACAATATCAACAAGAAGCTGCACGGCATCCTTTCCGCTCATATATTTTGCATCGGGGAGCCACGACCAGCTTCCGCCTGCTATTATACACGACTCCCACGGATAGGAAAGTGCTTTCTCCGGCACTCTGTTTTCAGGAGTGAGATAGTTCTGATTCTTTCCATGCACAGCCCTGTCTACAACAATAATTCCCGGTTGTTTCTGACGTGCCTTAACAACAAGTTCGTCCATCCGGATATCCTGATTCTGAATTCTGGCAAACTTATAATCGGGAGATGTTATATGTTTTAATACCTCTTCTTTTGTCATCTTCTGTACCTGTCCTCCATCGAGCCAGAGGATATCAATTTTGCCATAATCCCCACCCAGAAGTTCCATTATCTGACCCTGAGTAAACTGGACAAAATTCTCCCAGCGCTCCGGATATCTGGTAACATCATAGTTGACATTCCTGTCGGGTGTTGCAAAATTAGGCCACCAGTAATTTTCATTATGCCAGTCGGGTTTGGAAAAATAAGCACCTGCCCACATTCCTTCCGCTCTGAAAGCATTGAATACCTCTTTTGCAATATTTGCCCTGGGATTTGTATGGAAAGGAGTCCTGTCGCTGGTAATCCTGTAGTCTGTCAGCTTAGTGTCGAACATACTGAATCCATCGTGATGTTTTGTGGTGAAAACAACATATTTCATTCCCGCATTCTTTGCTGCTTTTGCCCATTTTTCAGGATTAAACTCAATGGGGTTAAATGTTGTCTGAAGGTTTTCATAATCTTTTTTGTACTGGGTATAATCCGGATTGCTCCTTCGGCACCAACCTTCGTCTTCCGCGCAAATTGACCACGATTCTACGATTCCCCACTGACTGTAGGCTCCCCAGTGCATCAGTAATCCGAATTTCAGATCCTGCCATTTTTCAAGCTTCTCAAGAACCAGCGGATCTGTTTCCGGTACATATCTGCCTTCTGATTCCTGTCCTGAAACAGTATTTACTCTTCCTGCGAAAAGTATTACAAGAATTAAACCTAAAATTTTTCTTTCCATCAGTTTATATTTAATTGATCTCCTGTTGTGGGTAATTGTTTTCTCTTCTGTCGGCTAAAAGAAACGATTCTCTCTTTATATTTATGAAAAATCGAAACCCGAGATATAAGCCGGGGCATCATAAAAAAGATCCTTTTCTTTCTGCGACAGATTTATAAATTTTGTATAAACCAGCCCGGGTTTTGCATTCAGCATCCTGTTCAGGGAGCCCATTCTGACACCGGTTCTTATCTTATCATAAAGCTCACTTCTGTCGTCAAGCCAGGTTAACCCGGTATGAAACCCTTCAGCGGCACAAGCCGACTCAAACAGATCAGCAAGAACGGCTTCTCTTCCTTTTTTACAGAAAATCGCATCAAAGACAAGGTATCTGAATTCCCCCGGACGGAACAGCCTTCTGAAATATGGAATTTTAGGAAGAACTTTCATCATTACCCAGCCCCATATTCCCGGAACATCGTACACTTTGTAAACTGAAGGGATTGTACTTACCCCGGCAATAATTTCATCTCCCTCTTTTAAAACATAGTACTTGTTTCCAAAAAATGAATATTCTGTACTGAAAAAGGAGTAATCTCTGTAAAATTCCTGAAGAAGAAGTTCCATCTTACCCTTTTCTTCATCTCTGAGTTTCTCTACACGCTTATCGGGTTTTGGGGAAAACCTGCTGAATGCCACAGTAAGAAAAGATCTGATATAATCATACCCTGCCTGATGCACCAGATTCTTTGACCTTTCATTCATGCTCTCAACAAAAGCATACATGATATGCTTGTCGCCTTCAAATACGTTATTGAGATCAAGCATGTGAGGCTTACTGAAAATCTCCAGGGTTTTTTGTTTGAAGCTGTCATCCTTTTCAGGCTTAATATGGGCCTCTCTTCGTTTTCTCCAGTTAAGATCCGACTGATATGTTGACTGAAAAGCAAGGTATCGTAAATAGGAAGTAGGATATCGCAAAGGGCCCTGACCTGAGATACGAAAACATGATCCGACAGTTCCGGTAATCTGATTTTTCCTGTAAAGTGAAACAAATCTTATCTGATCTTTATAGGCCTCAATACGTGGGGCAATGTTCTGTAATGAAAACCTTAATCCACCTTCGGAACCCTGAATTGCATGATTCAGAATATCGAGGATGCCGTCATTTGCATAGTCGGAAACCTTTACTTCAAGTCCCTGGTAATTAAAAACACTCTTGTCAAACATCCGTTTTACTTAATTATCAAATAGGTTTGTTGTTGAAGCCTCCGGAATTTTTTCCGTAATAACCGAAAGAAAAGTGTATCTCCAGCCCACTCAGATTCTGGAGATAGTTGGCAACAGAGCGGTGGAAATGATAAGATCTTCAGGATTGGTGATCTTAATATTCTCGCGGTTACCCTCAATAAGGTTAATCTTTTCACCACTCTTTTCAAGAACTGTTGCATCGTCTGTAAACTCAGGCTGATACTCCTGCAAATAGGCTTTTTTAATAAGTTCTGAAATAAATACCTGAGGCGTTTGTATCTGCTTTACCTGAAGGCGGTTCAGTGGCATGCTTCCCTGATCGGTTAAAATTCTCAGTGACTCCGTTGGCGAAATTGAAGGAATTGCATTGCCTAGTTTTTCAGCTGTTTCGAAACATCTTTTGATTGTATCTATGCTGACGAAGGGCCTGACACCATCATGGATAGCTACAAGTGACGGAGAATTTACAAACTTTAGTCCGTTTTTTACCGAAAAGAATCTGGAAGAACCTCCTTTTACCAGTGTTTGCGGAACTGTGAAGGAATATTTTTCCTGAAGTTCAAGCCAGTGTCTTAGCTGGTTTTCAGGAAGAACTGTTATTATTTCAATTCCGGCATTGAATGATTTGAATCTTTCAATCGTGTGCATTAGTACCGGTCGTCCTGCCAGCTCAAGAAACTGTTTGGGAATTTCTGCTCCCATCCGTTTGCCGCTTCCTCCTGCAACTATTACTACATATAGTTCCATAAACAGAATTCTTTAAAGATTAGTCCCTTCCCCCTCTCCGGTTTTCAAAACTCCTTCAGATGGGGTTACGGGATATTATTCTTTGGTATATAAAAATCTCTTTATGCTTCTTTTGGGCGTTTTTACAAATTCTTCGGGGTGGATCCTGAATTTACTGACCGACATAAAATCAGGCAGCCTTTGATTGATATCCTTTCTTATCTGATCCAGAACCGCGATTAGTTGTTCCTCAGAGATATTGTCTCGCTTCATCATTTCGTAATCGGGAAAGATCAGTCCTATAAGCTTGTTTTCTTCAGAGATAACCAGTGATTCGGTTATATAATCCTTATTGTTTATCACAGACTCTATTTCCTCAGGATAAATATTTTTCCCGGAAGGACCCAGAATCATACTTTTGCTCCTTCCCTTAATGAAGATATTGCCCTCTTTATCAATTACACCAAGGTCTCCGGTATGCATCCATCCTCTGCTGTCGATCATCTCGCGGGTTGCCTTTTCGTTCTTATAATATCCGGTAGTAACGTTTTCTCCTCTCAGAATTATTTCGCCAACGATATTAACCGGGTCGGGGGAATCGATAGTTACTTCAAGTGTATCAACAGCCCTGCCAGATGCACCAAGTTTGGTTGTATCCCACGATGCATAGCTGATAAGCGGTCCGCATTCCGTCATTCCATATCCGACAGTAAATCGGAACCCAATTTTTCTGAAGAATTTTTCGGCATCAGCATTAAAGGCTGCTCCACCAACCACCAGCTCTTTAAACCGCCCTCCAAATGTCTCTGTTAGTTTCTCCCTGATTTTTTTAAACAGTATTTTATTAACCAGAGGTATGGCAAGAAGAATCTTCATGTGTGGCTTGCTTAGAAGCGGAAGAAGCTGCTTTTTGTAGATCTTCTCAACTACCAGAGGAACTGAAAGAATCAGCCTTGGCTTAATCTCCTTGAATGCCTGTATGAGAATTTGCGGGGAGGGGGTTTTCGTTAGAATAGTTATATGACATCCTAAAGTAAACGGGAATAGAAACTCAAAAGCACATCCGAAAGTGTGTGCCAGAGGTAGAAATGAAACTACGGGGTCGCCCGATTCAAGAGGCATATTTTCCTGTGCATACCTTACATTTGCTGCAAGGCTGTTATGCGGAACCATAACTCCTTTTGAGAAGCCTGTTGTTCCGGAAGTATAGCTGATTACTGCAAGCTCATCATTTGAAATGTCTGAAAATTTAATCTCCTCCTTCTTAAGATCAGGATATAGTTTTAAATAACTTTCGTCAAGAGTTGAGTAGAATTCGCCGACCGACGATGAGGCTGACATAACCATCTTAAAGTCGTCGAGCGAAAGAACACTTATTATCTCAGGTACCTTTGTGATATCGATTGACTCGTATATTTTATCGTCAATAAAAAGTAGCCGCGAATCTGAATGGTTCAGGATATTGGTTATATCTTCAGGTTTAAAATCGGGAAGAATCGGAACAACAATGGCTCCATACGTTACTGTGGCCAGATATGTTACACACCAATTTGCAGAATTCTTTCCGATCAGAGCAATTTTATCTCCCTCTTTCACCTCTGATTCTTTAAACAGAATATGAAGTTTAAGAATTTTTTCTGCGATAGTCTTGTAGGAATAACCTGTTTCTTTATAATTAGACAAGGCTTCCTTGTCCCAGTTTTCCCTGATACTCTGTTCAATATACCCGATTAATCTTTCCTGGATCATCTTTTTCGGTTTTAAAATTAAAAGTTAAAGTTACGATATGTTTTACAACTAAAGATTAATAATCCTTCTTCCTGATCTTGTAAAATAAATAGATTTCTATTTTTACTAAATGTAATACATAATCAGAACTGCAATAATTGAAAGGATATTGATAATGGAAAAAAAGTAATTATAGCCTTCTCTTTTCTTGCTGAACTGGCTGAGCTTTCTGGCCAGGATCCCAATGGTTGGTAAAAAAAGAACCATAAGGAATGCAAAAAACTCAATGCCGTAAAATACCTGTTCCAGCCCTCCTCTAACAAGTGTGGCCATAAAAATAACAATTAACAGCACCAGCAGATAAACAAGATAGCTGGCCTTTAGCAGAAGGGTGGAAACCATTCTCCGGTGATGAAGCTGGTGTGGTTTCAGATAAGCATAGGCCAAAGCGAGAACAATAATAATAAATACGACCCCAAGAATATGATTGAGAATCTCCGAGAAATTGGCCATATATGAAGTTATTATTTTATGATTTTAAATCCTTGGTTGACCAGACCAGTGAACTGGCTCCAAGGACCGCGGCATTCTGAGTGCTTAATTCCGATGCCAGCAGTTTTACTTTCCCCTTGTAAATACTGAGAAGATTCTCCTCCATATATTCTTTTGCCGGTTCAAAAATGAGGTCTTTTGCAAGAGCCAAGCCTCCAAAAAGAAATATTGCTTCAGGGTTGGTATGTGCCACCACATCGGCCAGTTTGAAACCAAGCATCCTTCCTGTATGTGTAAAAGCTCTTTTTGCTATATAATCTCCCCGCCGGGCTGCTTCATGAATAATTTCGGCATCAAGTTCTTCAAAACTATATTTTCTTAACTCACTGGGTTCCATACTGTCGGCCATTATTTTAAGGAGCGATCGTTTAAGACCTGTAGCAGATACATATGTTTCGAGGCATCCTTTTCTTCCGCATCCGCAATCGCGGTTAGATGGACCCGGCCTTATTGCAGTATGCCCAATTTCTCCTGCAAATCCGTCATGTCCGTAAACAAGCTTACCATCAACGACAAAACCACTTCCCAATCCGGTACCTAAAGTAATCACAACAAAGTTTTTCATCCCTTTTGCGCCTCCGTAAACCATCTCACCTACTGCTGCCGCATTGGCATCGTTGGTAACGATTACAGGAAGTCCGGTATGTTTGTTGAAGATCTCTGCAAGGGGAACTATCCCTTTCCAGGGAAGCCCTGCCGCATGTTCAATGGTTCCCTTGTTTATGTTACCCATTGGAGCACCTATTCCAAATCCGATAACATCAATTCCATTCCCGATTTTCTGGGCTGTAACCATTATTTTTTCATACAATGCCGCAACAAAAACTTCAATTTCATCATAATGAGTTGTCTTTAACTTGTCCTCACCAAGAAGATTTCCATCCCTGTCAACAAAACCAAAAATTGTATTAGTTCCACCAATATCAATTCCTACTGCTACTTCTTTCTTTGCCATAATTTTAGAAATAATAACTTATTGTAACTGTAAATATAACATATACCTATTAATATTAATTACCTCATCATAATCTAACTGCGAATATATTGATTTTCTTCACTTTCCCTTCCCAAAACAGGTGCGAAGAGCCATGTTTTTGTTTGTCGGTGTGAGCAATTCGCAGCAAAAACCGGTTTTAATAAATCATGCGTTATCCGGGAATATATTCGTTCCCGACTTTTCTGGCACGAACCGGTTTATCAAGATCAATACCAAGCGAGATTCCGGTTTCTGCAAGGATATTCCAACCGGCTGCAAGCTGAACATACTCAGCATACTGCCCTCCATCAGGAATAATAATTGTCGGGAAAATAGTTTTTTGGGTTGAAACGGCAATAATATTCATTCCGACTCCCTTTACAAGACACTCACTAAATTTCTCCTGCTCTGCGGGAAACGGTTCGATCCAGATTAATACTTCACTCTTATCCATCACCTCTTCAATGCCGTGAACGGCAAAGGTACCCTCGAGAAATGCCGATTTTTTGCGGGTAATTTCGTTGGTTTTCAGTGCCAGTTCTTCAGCTACCCCGTTATTCCTTCCTGCAAAATAGATAACAGTTGCCTTCTTTATTATCTCAGTTATGGAAGAATCGATCTTTATAGTAAGAGCCTGTTCTGTTTTTTCGGCCAGGTCATTCAGCCCTTCCATTTTCTCCCCTGTCATATGCCGGAGAAGAGAATCATAAAACAGTCCCTGTTCAACGACTGATTTTGTTGCAGCAACAGCGTTTTCCTTTCCGCATTTCAGTACATGAGTCCCTGAAGCAATTTCTTCAAGTTTAGTTCCCGGGTTGGCTGTCAGGCCGAAAACGGCTGTATGTTTTTGGTTTTTAAGGGCAGTTGCCAGACGGATAACCTCTTTTGTCTGCCCTGAATTTGAAGCAGCAAACACCGCATAATCTTTAAGGCTATACTCCTCAGCCTGTGTGCACCCCTCAGTTAATACAGGTAATGCGAGCCCTTTTTTAAGAGATGCCTGAATTGCTCTTTTGGCAGGAAAGATCCTGCTGCTACCCTCTCCTGTGAGAAACAGCCCTTTTACTGACTTCAGTTTGGCGGCAAAACCGGCTGCTGCTTCATGATTAAAGGAGCTTATGATTCCGGGGGTTTCCATCATTTCCCTTACGAGAGCATACTTATTATACTTTTCCTCTTTAAGATTCATAACCATAGCTTTTTATTTATTAGAAATTCTGAAAGATCATTCTGAACCTGTGGCTCTTTCTGGAACCCGCCACCAAGATGCTGCCAGTAAACTTCAGCATATTCAACACCAACCATTTTGCCATAATTCCGGTTTCCTTCAGCCACAAATCCGAAGAAATCGTCCATCTTATGCATATGCTGCATCAGTTCGATCTGTGAGATATGACATCCAAGCATCTTTTTCTTTGTTTCGATAACCGATGTTACATCAACAAAAAAATGTGGAGGAACTATTTGTGAACCTAGCGGATCGGACAATGTAAGCGGCGATGAGTGATAGAGCAGAGGAGTTATGTCAACTGGCTTTTCTTTTACAGGAACCGTATCCAGAGAAGAGACCATTGCAGCTGTCTCTACAATATTGGCTGTTGTTCTGTGGTCAGAATGGTAATCTGAAGGAAGATGAGTAAATATTATCCCGGCCCGTACACTCCTTATCAGCGATATTACTTTCAGTCGCAGCTCTTTAGTGTCGAAAAGGAATCCGTCAATACCTCCGAGAGTGTAATACTCCGCATCAAGAACTGCAGCTGCTTTTTTTGCCTCTTCAAAGCGTACACGGGCAGTCTCTTCCATACTCATGTTGCATCCCCCAAGATCTCCTCCTGTGAGTGTAGCAATAACAATTTTATACCCTTTGTCTTTCAGCAGTTTTAATACGCCTGCGTTCCATGCTTCTGCATCATCAGGATGCGCATGAATTGACAACACTACTTTATTAAATTCTTTGGTCATGGTTAATTATTTATTTTTTTGCAAATATTTTTTCAAGGCTTACAAACTCAGGAAGATCTCCTGTAAGTGGTTTCATATACTCTATGAACAAAGGAGATACATGGTTTCCCTCGCTGTTAAAGTACTCTGCAGGCATCGGTTTTGCAGAAACAGCAACCTCGCGCAGGGGAACCTTTCCAAATTCGATTGTGTAGGGGTTGTTGGAAATCCTTTTTATACTTACCATTACTCCCGACTCCCCGCTCTCTGCCAGTTTTACCGCTTCAACACCGCAACGATATGCCTCATCGAGATCGACAGCTGAAGCCCTTACAAAGTCACTCATGATCAGCGATTCAGGGATCTGAAACTCACCCCTGTATCCAAACTCTTCAGTAATCATCCGATGAAGGCTGATGGCGACACTTGTTCCTCCCATTGCCCCGAATTCGGTATTATTGAATTTATCTTTTGTTGTTGATGAGCTTACTGGTGTTCCATCCGAATATTTTAATCCTTCGCCACAAACGACAGAGACCCAGCCATTTGATTTAATACAGTTATCAACATCCTTAAGAAATTTCTCGCGGCTGAAATGAAACTCCGGAGTATAGATAAGATGAGGCGCGTCTTCGGGCTTTACTCTTGCCATTGCTGCTGCTGCTGCAAGCCAGCCTGCATCCCTGCCTATTGTCTGAAAAATCAGGAATCTGTCAACTTTTTGCATATCGCGGGCCAGTAATCCGCCCTGCATCACGTTCAGGATATTTGACCTTGCTGCAGAAGCAAATCCCGGAGTATGATCAGTTCCGAAAAGATCATTATCAACTGTTTTGGGGATTCCGATGCCGGTAAGTTCATATTTCTCACTTCGGCAATATGCCTCAACCCTGTGAATTGTGTCCATGGTATCATTTCCTCCTATAAGAAAGAAATACCTGATATTGAATTTCTTCAGGATATCAAGTATCAGAGGCAGTTCATTTTCCTGAATCTTGTGGCGCGACGACCCAAGTGCTGAGGAGGGTGTATGGCGTAGCCCTTCAATAATTCTCTTTGGCTGGTTCCCAAGGTCGTACAGCATTTCCTGCATGAAGCCTTCAATGCCAAAATGCATACCATAAATGTTCTCAATGAATGAAGAAGAAACAGCAGACTCTATAACTCCTGCTAGACTTGAATTAATTACTGATGTCGGGCCTCCTGATTGCCCGATAAGTGCATTCCCTTTTGTCATATTCCTGATAATTTGAACTTTACAATAAATTTAGCTTTCTGAATGAGTTTTTTTACTCCTGATTTTGTCAAAGACCCCCTGATTGATAATGATTTTTGACTAAAGAGCAGAGGTAATGAATTATACAAATTTTAATACCCCAAAATATTCCGGCTGATGATAATCCGGGTTTTCTGTCCCTACCGGATTCCAGGTAACATAATGAGGAACTTTAACCATATCCCCGCACTTGTAAAAATTCGCCCTGAATGTTTTTCCCCTCAGCTCTGTCACTTTATGATGGAAAAAGACCCCGAAAGGAATGGCGATGGTTATTGTCCATTTAAAATCTCCCTCCTTCTCACTTACCGGCATTTTTCCTTCTGAAGAAAGCCTTCTTATTTTTGATACGATATCCGGATCGGCCCGTTTGCTGTCTTTCCTGCCGGTTCCTGTACCGAGAAGACATGTTCCTATGCCATTAAACTCAAGATTATAATAGATCCCGTCATCTTCCGGCGAAACAAAAAATTCGACACAGGAATCTTCACAGACCATCTGGTTTGTCTCGGTCTTTTCCGCTTTGAAATAATTTTCGGAAACAAAGTACTTCAGAAAGATCTCGTGATCGCTGTATGCTATCAGCAATTCCACCTGTGGTTTATAATTATATTCCTTCCAGTTAATTGTATCAATAGTTATCCTGGTGCCTTTTTCTTCGATCTTTTCTGATATTTCATCCAGACCGGGAAAAACAGAATTAAGTTCAATTTTTTTTACCTCTGCAATTTTCATAACGCCCACTGTTTTTACTTCGGAACTTAAAGAACCAAAATTATAATTTATTTTCTGTTCCGCACTAATAAAATTTACCTGATCAACCCGTTCCATGCAAGAGCAGCAGCGCCCAGAACAGCGGCGTTGCTTTCCGGAACTCCTGAAGGCAGGATCTTAACTGTTCCTTTAAATATTGGCTGAACATTCTCATCAACATATTTTCTTACCGGACCAAAAAGCATCTCTCCAGCCTGTGCAAGCCCTCCGAATAAGAAGATAGCTTCCGGGCTTGAGAATACTATTGAATTGGCAATCCCGAATGCCAGAATCTCAGCCGTATAATCCATTGCTTCAAGAGCGACAGGATCGTTCTGGGCAGCAGCTTCTGAAATTTTCCTGGCAGTCAGCGCGGATGGGGGAATATCTCTCAGCGGGCTTTCCTCTCTCATGTCACTTAACATCTGAAGGACAGTACGGACAAGACCCGAAGCAGATGCGTAAGTTTCTAAGCATCCCTGTCGCCCGCATCCACAGTCTCTTCCACCCGGAACCACAGTGGTGTGACCCAGTTCGCCCGCAAATCCTGTATGTCCGTAAACAACTTCTCCGTTAATAACTATTCCGCTGCCAAGGCCTGTTCCCAGAGTAAGAACAATAAAATCTTTCATTTTTTTTGCTCCCCCGAAAATCATCTCCCCCATTGCTGCAGCGTTTGCATCGTTGGTAAGAGTTACAGGAACATCAATTTTTTTTCTTATATATTCCGCAAGAGGAACAATGCCTTTCCAGGCAAGGTTAGGAGCCAGCTCAATTGTTCCTTTATGATAATTGGCATTTGGAGCACCAATACCGATCCCGATAAGTTTAAGAGCGGCATCTCCTTCCATAAGTTTATTAATAGCCGTTACCAGGGCAGATACAAAATTCTGAATCTCCGGATAATCTGTCGTTTTAAGACTGTTTTCGGATATAATATTTCCTGATTTGTCGACCAATCCGAATACCGTATTGGTTCCTCCGATATCAATTCCTGCTACAACATCCTTCATTCTGAAATGCGTATTAATTGTTTATATCTATTGTAATTTATGTCTCTCCGGCCCCGATTATTACTTAGTTTTTCTCTTAAGCAGCAATTTCGGGATTTTGCTGTTTTGTGCACTGAGATCCCAGTCCTGCTCAACCTCCCATCCTGTTTTTATTTCAATCTCTCCGGGATAATAAGAAACCGGTTCAGGCTGCCTCCCTGAAGAGAAATCGCCAGTGGTCCACTTCCCATCGCCATCTATGTCATATATTGCGCGAACCCGGTAAAACCCGTTCTCAAGAAGTGGGAATACTATTTTCCCGTCTTTCTTCATATATTGTTCATCGACAAGCTTTTCCGATTTGTCGAGAAGTTGAATTATGCGGCCTCCCTCATAATTCTGAAGGTTTAATGTCAGTTTACTGTATGAATCCTCCTCCCTGACAGAAAATTTCATTCCTGTAGAGTCTGTAATCTCATTAAAGATATTTCCAAAGGCTGCAGAATCTGCAATGTAAAGATATTTCCTGCCAGGTATAAATTTCGATTTCAGGAAGTACCTTGCAAAATCCGAACTGTCTTTCTTTAAACTGTACGGGATCTTTATCTTTGTTGAATCTGTTGTTTCATAAACCCTGATGCGTGATGTATCTGCCTCTTTAAAAGGTGTTTTAGATTTTATTACAATTATTTGTCCAGGTTTCAGAGTGCCCGCATTAATATTTGTTTCAACAGTATATTCCGGCTTTTTAACTTTCGAAGCTTTCCCTGTGCGGGGAGCCAGAAACCGCATGTTTATTGTATCAGTTTTATAACCGGTAATGCCAAGAGTATCGGTAAACGGATAGCGGATTATGGTAGATATTTGTGGTTGTGAGTATAATGTGCTGTCAGTAAGCCATATACTAATTGTGTCTTTATCTTTTGTCTTTTCAATAAGATAGGATTCAGGGTTTGTACCCGGAATTGAAAAATTAAACGCTGAACTGTCGGGAGGCAAAGAAAGAGTATAGACAAATTTGTAAGGTAGATCACGGGAAGAGCCTGTAAGGTAGTGATTTTTCCTGAGTGATTTAAAAAGTATCAGTTTGTGTTCTCCGGGTATTGTATCTGATGCCAGAGCTTTAATTGCTGGTTTCGCTGCTTTTACTGCTTTTACTATTTTTATTGTTTTTACTGTGTCTTTAACTTCAGGAATAAAATTCTTTTCCGGAGTTACCTCAATGGGCAAACTTCTGAAAGCGAATTCCTCATCTTCAAGATTGTATGACTTACTGTTATCGGCATCCTTCAATGCATAAAGCTTATAACTGCCTTTCGGTACATTGTTAATCCGGAAAGAACCATTCAGGTTCAATCTTGAAATATAATCAGGAAAATGTTTCTTAACGGAAGAATCGGCAAGGTCTCTGTACATGAGAACAACTGTCTTTTCCGGGATCTCCAGATCGAATGAGTTATATACATTCCCTGTTACAGAAAGAGTATCAAGAATTGGGCCTGTAGAAAAAACAAACTGATAATCTTCGAGAATATTTCCCTCGTTAAGATCCTTTATTGCATCCTGAAAATAAAATGTGTATGTTGAGCTGTCTTTCAGTTTTTCCTCGAACACAACAACGATGCTTTTCCCTTTAATGGAGATAGTTGGTTTCTTCTTCATTGGAGGAGAAACCATTAGTTTTTCGCTAATATTATCGAGAACAACATATTCGTTGAATGAAATCTCAAGGCCCTTTCCCTTGAAGTTTGTGGCCCTCGATTGCGGAATACTTTCTACAACAACCGGGGGCTGTCTGTCTCTTGCCCCGCCTGCAGGTGCACTTATTTTTGCACAAGCGCCTGAAAAAATTAATAGTGCCGTAAATAGTAAAACTCCGGCGCACAACTTCCTGTTCATAAAAATCATCCGGTTACTTATGATTTACAAACTTACATCATTTTTTAAGATTCATTCTGTAATTAAAGCAAAACCCTTTCTGCAAACAACGTTTTGGTGAACAATGAAAATATTTTCTACCTTTGGCAACAAGAAAAACCGGACTGTTATGCATTTACTAATTATTCCCTGGGATGTTAATCCTGAAATTTTCAGGATTGGTGCTTTTGCAGTCAGATGGTACGGGTTATTGTTTGCCTCATCCTTTTTCTTCGGTTATTTAATTATAAACCGGATTTTCAAGAATGAAAATCTTTCAGAGGACGTTCTCGACCGTCTTACCATTTATATGGCTGTTGGAACTATTGCCGGAGCAAGACTTGGTCACTGCCTTTTCTATGAACCCGGATATTATATTAAGCACCCTCTGGAAATACTGATGATATGGCATGGAGGCCTTGCAAGCCACGGAGCTGCAATCGGCATACTTACTGCACTCTGGCTCTTTATCAGAAAAGAAAAAAAAGATTATATCTGGGTTACCGACCGGATAGCAATTGTAGTAGCTATTTCAGGATTTTTTATCCGTATGGGCAACCTTATGAATTCTGAAATTTATGGCATTGAGACTACTGTTCCCTGGGGATTTGTCTTTTTAAGAAACAATGAAGTTGCCCCGAAGCATCCGACACAGATATATGAAGCTCTGGCATATCTTGCAATATTTATTCTGCTATACAGAATATACTGGTCGAAAAAAGGAGAACATATACAGGGAATTATTGTGAGCCTTTTCTTCCTCCTCGTTTTTACAGCCCGCTTCTTCATTGAATTTCTGAAAGAGGATCAGGTTGCATTTGAGGTATCAATGAAACTCAATATGGGTCAGCTTTTAAGCATCCCCTTCATATTAATTGGCCTTACCGGTCTCTATTTCAGCATTTCTAGGAATAAGCGAGCGGTATTCAAAAGAAAGTAACTATTTCTTAATGATCCCGTTGAAGAGTACATCGAGAATGGCGTTAAGCCGGCTCTCAATGTTTACCTCTTTCTTTTTCCAGAACAGAGGAACCTCCAGCCCTTTAAGTGTAGTCTGAATTGCCATTGCAGTGTATTCACTGTTCACCACATTAAAAACCTTTTTTCTGGCTCCATGATAAAGAATAAGCCTTAGAATAGCAAGCTCTTCCCGGTCATATTTTTCCCGGATTGTTTCAATAAAATCAAAATGGTCAAGGTTCTTATCAAAAATGGCATTATAATAATTCGACAGTTTTTCGAACGATTTCATCCTTACAAAAACATAATTTCTCATTTTATCTACAGGCGATTCAACAGATTTAATAGCTGTAGTAAGCTCATTTCTAAGGATATTAGCCTCATATAGAACAACTGCTTCAAAGATTTCTTCCTTGCTTTCAAAATAGTAGTATATAGAACTTTTTCCCATTTTCAGAGCTTTTGCAATCTCATCCATGGTGGTCTTTTTAAACCCAAAACGACTGAAAATCTGTCCTGCCGAAACGATAATTTTCCGTCTAAAATCTTCTTTGTTAATCATATACAGTATTTTTTCTGAATTCTGTTTTTCTCCCGGCAAAGATAATATATTATAAAAAATAATCAAGCATTTCGAACAAACCGGTCGATAATTCGAAAATTGCTCCTGTTGAGTATGACTTCAAAACATAAAACCGATTTATTCTTAAGCCATAATTCCTATAATATTTTGTATTTTTGATCTTTAATTGAAAAGTCCCCGCAGTAAGCCGCCGGCAAGGGTATAAATCCCTCACGAAGCCAATACACTTGCAGGGGTTCAATGGGGACCAGAAAGATCAATAATGAGATGAGAATAGGCAATAAAAATTATCAGAGCATCTGGCTTGACGAATCAGATTCGTCGGTTATACGGGTTATTGACCAGCAGAAGCTCCCTTTCTTTTTTGAAACGAAGGAGTTACGGTCAGTTGATGATATCTATAATGCTATTTCCGACATGACAGTGAGGGGAGCTCCTTCAATAGGTGCTGCCGGTGCCTTTGGAATTTATCTTGCCACGCTTGAGATCAACTCTCAGACAAATATCAGGGAGCACCTTTCAAATGCAGCCCGTTATCTGATATCGTGCCGCCCTACAGCGGTGAATCTTTCGTGGGCAGTTAATTATGTCATGGGGAAACTTTCCGGGGATCTTTCATCTAAATCCTTATCGGCAAATGCCCTAGGTGCGGCATTAGAAATCTGTGAAATTGAAAAGGAAAACTGCCGTCAGATAGGGATCCATGGAGTAAAGCTTATTGAAAACATCAGCATAGAAAAGAATGGGGCACCGGTAAACATACTTACGCACTGTAATGCAGGGTGGCTGGCATGTATCGATTACGGTACCGCAACCGCCCCGATCTACCTGGCCCACGACAATGGGATTGCTGTGCATGTCTGGGTCGATGAAACAAGGCCGCGAAATCAGGGGGCAAAGCTAACTGCATGGGAGCTTGGACAATATGGTGTACCATATACATTAATTCCGGATAATTCGGGGGGTCATCTGATGCAACATAATATGGTTGACATTGTTATAGTAGGTAGTGACCGCACAACACGAACAGGAGATGTTGCCAATAAAACCGGAACATATCTTAAAGCTCTGGCAGCTTTTGATAATAAGATCCCGTTTTATTCAGCTCTTGCCTCAACAACAATAGATTTTGCCATCAGCAACGGACTGGAGGAGATAGATGTTGAAGAGCGCAATCAGGAGGAGGTAACAACCGTTACCGGTTTTGCTGACGGGAGAATTCAGTCAGTGCGGATCTGCCCTGAAGATGCCATAGCTGCCAACTATGGATTCGACATAACACCGGCAAGGCTTATTACAGGGTTGATTACAGAAAAAGGGATTTGCCTTCCGGCGGAAAAAGAGATAAAAGAAATGTTTGCAGAAAAATTCAAATAATATGGAAGGGGTAGTTAAGTTTAATTGTCACTGGAATCAATCGGGACCCGTTATATCAGATGAACAGTATGAGATAATCAATTACTGGAGGGAGGTGCTTTATAACATGGATCTGATAGGAGCATATGAGAATGGTGTGGGGTTTGGTAATATAAGCATGAGGATAAGAGATTCCAATCAATTTGTAATTACCGGTTCGGCAACCGGGGAGATTCCTGAACTTGAACCCGGTCATTATGTAAAAGTCAATTCCTTTAATATTGATGATAATGCTGTTCAGTGCGTTGGGCCTCTGAAAGCTTCATCTGAATCATTAACCCATGCAGCAATATATTCAGCTGACCCGGGGGCGAATGCCGTAGTTCACGTACACAGTACAGAGCTCTGGAGCGAGTTGATCTATAAGGTTCCCACTACTAATCCGGGGATGGATTATGGGACAATTGGACTGGCAAAGGATATTCTGCGTCTTTTCAAAGATTCAGATGTATATGAAAAAAGGATAATTGTAATGGCAGGAGACAGATCGGGGATTCTCACATTTGGCAATGACATGGATGAAGCGGTGAATGTGCTTATTGAATATTTAAAGAAGGAGGGTTAGAAATTATTCTTTTAACAAGTTCTTGCATAATTACATTCAAATACCTAATATTGCAATCCATTTGAGTTTGGGCCCATAGCTCAGCTGGTTAGTAGCACCTGACTCATAATCAGGGGGTCGCTGGTTCGATCCCAGCTGGGCCCACTTTAAAAATCAGACACTTACAAAAAGTGTCTTTTTTTTTACGCCAGGTTTACGCCAGGTTTTGAAGAAAATGAGGAGTTTTACATTAGAAATTTAACGGAATTTTTATTTAAATTTAAACAAGCCGGGGGAAGTGCTTTTCATAGCACCGCCAGTTATGGTTAGGAATTGATTATTTGTTAGCAGGAATGATTTTTGTAAATGTGAAAGGATTATTTTTCAATCCTTCGTAGTATTCTGACATATAGTCTCTTTGATTATTTATTATCTTAATTATCTCCTCGTTCTTAAAGGTAGTCTTCAAGGAATTGTAAAGCGAATCGACTCTTGTAAGTTCATTTAGATTTTTGCAAACAGCAAAGGATTCTGAAATTTTCCAGGCCAAATAATATTCAAGTATTTCTCCTTTTAGAATTTTATTTGCCTCTGGGATCGATCTCTCAAATAAAGGGAGACCTCTATCTATTCCACGTTTACCTTCCAGATCTTGTTGTCGATTTATCCATAAATAAATATCAACACAATGGTAATAAGATTCAGAGAATTTAGCTTTATAATTGAATAAACTAATTTGATCAAAAACGTAATATGCTTCTGGATTTATTACATTTTCTTTAAAAAAGTGTTTACGAAAATAAATAAATTGTGGTCGTATCAAAACCTTATTGTATTCAATATCTTCCTTCATAGTTTCGTAGAACCAATAAGGTAGTCCATCCTTAGTGTAATAATTATTTAAAAACTCCAATTCACTATAACATATGGAATCACCAAGGGAAAAAGCCTTTTCAATCGGATATGATATGTCGGAATAATTTACCAAAGCATTATTTATATTCCAATATCCTAATCTTTCATGCTTTTTAGAAAAGAAATTCATGATTTTACTAAAATCACCTTCAATTGTAATTGCATCATTATCAGTTATATTTGAATCTAAGTTAGCAGTAATTGAAAGTGTATCACCAGGAATAACATAAGTCTGAAATCTTTTCCTTAGAGTTAGATCAATAAAATCAGGTTTGATCGTCCTATGTGCAAAATAATAAACGGAATCATGAGTGATCTTAATGTGTTTTATTACGCATCCTCTTGGAATCATTGGAGTGGTTTTGTAAGAGAATTCAAATGTATCTGAACAGTTAGTTACAGTCAGTTTAATGAATGCGGAGTCGTTAAAGTTGAAATCAAGAGAATGCTCTTGAGGGCTTGAACATCCTATTGTTAGAAAAGCTAAGAAAGAGATAACTATTTTCATTTGGATCAGCTTAGATACATAAAGCTAAAACTAATTCCTTAATAATGCAACTAGTATGTTAGTTTATTGTCAATGCTTGTGCCTAACGACTAGGCAATAAAGGGAGGTTGTGTTAACCGACGACAGCACCGGGCAGGGTCCTGGTACTTTAGCCGATTCAGTGTCCCGGTGGCAAGGCATCCCAGGCATTTTTCCATTATCATTTCTCATTTAACTCTTACTTAATTTGGTATATATCCGGAATTACTGATGGTTTGTTTTCCTGTTGCTGTTTGAATCCACTCGTAAACCTTATATGTCATTGATGATTTGTCCGTATCAGAACGAATGACAGCGTAAACCTCTGTTGTATAAGGGTATAAACGATTGGTAATAGTTTGTTCAGTTGGCTTCACCCCGTCAATAGCAATAGTTTTTAAATAGCTAATATCAGGCCTGATAATGAACTCATTATAATAATATACAGTATAGCCTATTCCAAAAGGACTACCGGCAATTGCATCAATCAATCCTGCCATAGTGAATATAAGATTCTCTTTGTATATCGGAAGATCGATATATTCTAAATCTTTCATTATCAATAGATCCATCAATTCCTGACTTCCTGAATTTTGATTTCTTATAAATGGTTGTATGACTGAATACCCGGGATTTTCAGGAGATATTACTACTCCAAAATCTGTCCAATTCAATTTTTTCCCCGTATAAATATCCTGTATATTCTCAGTTGTCAAACCTATGACCGGATTCCTAGGACTGACTATAAAAATGAATGCATCAAGCGCTATTGGTGTTTCGATTAAACTTACTCCTTTTGACGTGGCGTATTCTTTTTCGTCGGGCGACATGCTTCGGGCAGCAAGTGCAATATTCACTTTGTTGTCAATCAGGTTTATGAAGGAATTGTGTGTTTGTGAACTTAGTACAAGATTGTCCAATTTTCGTTTGAGACTGCTCTTGATTTTTGGTTCGATGCTCCAGGTGCTACCCGACGAACTATTCTTATTCTCCTGCCACTGATAGTTAAGTCCCAACAACTCGCAGGCGATAACTCTGTTCAGAGGTAATGTTGATGTTGATCCGTCTATAATCGGATAATTTTCGATTGACAATCCCTCTATGTATGGGGAGTCTGTATTTACTTTTTCGCAACCTGTGAAAACAGATAAGACAAAAGAGAGAAAAATTGTGATAGTTGAAAACTTTGTATACATACTCTTTAACTATTTATGGCTTAATACACTACAATATCACTTTTTGATTTTCTATTTTTCTTAATCCGTTGTCCTATTGTCGCCGCTTGCACATAACACATTTATAGTGTTCGGATAAGTACTATTCATTATCAAAAGTTGTGAGATAAAAGTAAGTGCAACAAAATTATTGACATCTCTTCCCAAAATCCCATTTATTGAATTCACAATTTATGCTTTCATCCTGTCAGTTCCATAAGCAACAGCATCCACCTCCCTGATTCAAAACTTTTACATGCTTATACCTGACTTATACTTTCACAATTGTATCAAATTTAAAAATATCCGGGGAATCCGGGATGTCATTATTGACCCTGTTAGCATTTCGTTTTATTAATTGTCTTTTATACATCGGACACTTAATCCATCTCGTTTATTGGATTCAATCTTAGAAATAAATGTATTATCGTGATATATCAGTCTTGCATAAGCGTAGAGTTCATTTTTAGAGGTACTTGACCACCAGCATCCAATGTCATTTATATCGGAAAACTTGCCTTCAATATGTCTTCGCCGTCCCCCTGGATTTGCAAAGAAACCGATGTCATTAACATAGCTGTGATTAGGATCCGACCATAAATTTGACTCATCATCTTTAAGCTTTCCTCCGGCTTTTTCATCCCCTCCCAGAAAATCAGTCAGGATGTCCCAGTCTGAATCTGAGGGTACATGCCATCCGGTTGGACAAAGTAATTCTGTATCAACAGAAAAACCATTATAAAGAAATCCATAGGCTTTTGAATAATTGATTGAATCGTTATTGTACCAGCAAATCGCAGGCATTCGGCCAGGGTATTGCCAGATTGAATCATCTTTTATTTGTGATATTATTGTACCATCTTTTAGTTTTGAAGTCTTTAAGTTTTCTGACATCCATATTTGCGATCCAATGACGATTGTCCTATATACATTTCCATCAATATCCACAATTGAATCTATTTGTCCGGAGTAATCTATCTGAGGTAGAGTCTTAGGATCCGATAGAAAACTCTCACATGATTGAGATACAAGAATAATGATGCTAAGTACTAATATTATCAACATTTTGTTCATTCTTATTTAAATCATTCATGTAAAGTGTTAGTGTTTCGAAATTATCATATCTTTAACACATCTTACACTGGCCCCTACATTTTTATTTACATAAGTTTCAGTCGTAAAAACTTCGGAGTTTTCTAAAGAAATCTGAAGTGCCATTGAATTATCTTCCTTGGAGATCCTGTTTGCCCACCAACATCCTAAAAGTCCTTTAGCATAATATGTTCCATCACGAGAATGTCTATATCCACCAGGTAATCCGATAAAATATCCATTGTTCTCAATACATTGATTTGGTGAAGTCCAGTAATTTCCAAAATAATCTTTTAGTTTTCCACCTGCAATTTCCTTGCCACCAAGATAATCTACCAATATTTCCCATTCAGATTGACTGGGCACATGCCATCCTGTGGGACAAAGCAGCCCTGTCTCAATTGAGTAGAAGTTATATAGTGCTCCGTAAAGTGATTTATTATTAACTGAATCATTATCATACCAAGAGTAAGCGGAATTGTTGGAGTTATAGTTCTGACGCCAACCATTATTATCGTATAGCAAAGTAATTTGCGAACCGTCATTCAGATGTGTTACTTTAAGATTCTCCTGCATCCAAATCTGAGTTCCGATTCCAATAGTTTTGTAGTTATTCCCATCAATATCTGTTATTGAACTTATTTGTCCGGTGACATCAGTTGCTGGAGAGGAATCAAATTCACAACCATAAAGCGGAACAATCATTAAGGTAATGATCCAGATTTTTTGAGTGATATGATTTGTTTTAATTGCCAAGGTCAAGAGTATTTGACTATTAACGAATTTGAAATGAATTTATTATCTGAATTTTTTAATTTTCATCGCTTTTATTGTGACTATCGACAGAGTTGCATTCCGCCCAAAACAGAGTAACCCAAACAGGCACCTATTGAGTTGTTACCCGGCTATTTTACACTATAGTTATATCTTCCAGATCCCACCAGATTTGTCATCGAAACGCCATTGACAAATATCAATACAGTTCCTTTTCCCATGTTATTGGGGTATTTGAATAATACCGGACCTGACCCATCCAGATAAACATCACTCCTCCAGAGCAGGGTGGGCCTGAACTGGTATTCCGGATTCAATTCAACATCTTCTTTAGTGGGAGCATAGAACTCAACTTCTGACCGAAAAAGTCTGATATATTTTATTAGCTCATTTTTTGTCATGGACTCATCATCAGGCTCCATCACACCGTTGAGTCTATTCCCTCCTTTGGTTGTTATAAAAATTACACCGCCATATGCCAGGTCGCCGTATCTAGCAAATCCCTCATATCCCCTCAATACAGACACTGACGAAATCTGTTCAGCGGGCATCTGTGCAATGGGCCAGTATGACCGGTCATATATAGGAACATCGTCCACAACAAACAACGCCGGAGTCCCACTAGCCCTGGACCGTAAAATCACCATCTTTGTCTTTAGGAAAATTTTAGTTGGATTTAGCTTGTACAGGATATCTTCAAAAGTATTAGCAGCAGGGAAATCTTTGCTGAAGAGAGTATAAGCACCTGTGTACTTGTATTGCTGAGCGGTTTTGTCTCCATATAATGACGCCTGCTTCCTTCTCCCCTTTATTGTAACGGCTTCAATCATTACCGCACTGTCAGGATTGAAGAGAGTTTGTTCGTTATTTACAGAAACAAATCCAGTTTCGAAATAGGAGGAATCAGTTATTAATAGCTTTGCACTATCAGTATATGCCCTGTTTTCAGGAAATTCAATATTGACAGGATTTAAATTACGGGAAGGATCATCATCAGGAAGTATCATGATTTGTCTTGCCATCACATCAAGGGAATCAAATGGCAACAATGTTTCCATGTTTTCATTTAACCTGAGTGTGACAATATCCCCGCCTTCAGGAGATAATATATTGATCACTTCCCTGCCTTTCTTGTCCTTTCCCGGGTTGCTGATTTTAATATGATCATAATCGTCCAGTCTCTTTTCCTGGTAAACCATTGCTGTCTCTTTCAGAGTGTACTTCCTCCATCCATAAGTCATCATCAGGAGATCAACCGATTTATTGTCAATGTTCTTTAATCCTGTACATCTGATACTTTGCGGCAGGTTATTATAAAACTCATTATCATACAGAAATATTGATTCAATGTCAGAGCAGGGAATGCTGCTATAGAATCCCAGGGCTGAATCTATTGCTGAGACCGAAATAATTGAACTTATATTATTTCCCTTTTCATCGCATGTATTAATTGTCAGTTCTGTTTCACTGCCGGGTCTGGTGTTTGGTTTTGAAACCTCAATCTGAACTTTCATCTTCTTGTCTGCATTCAAAAAAATCATCCTTTCCGCCAGAGGATTCAATTCATTATCATATAGTGTGACTAAGGCAGTACCGGCAGGTATTACAGCAGTTTTTATCCGGGTATTGAACAGAGTATCTAACTTTAATTCCCTGGAGAAGATTAAAATATTGTTCATAGTAACTGTCAGGAAGTAATCCTTTCCCCCGGTTCCATTTCCACTTACTGCAATGTCAATTGATCCTGATCGTGTATTATTTACCCTCATTGAGACACCCGATTTTTCAGGTTCAGGAAGGGGCCAGCTCATATTACCGAATTCTGCTTCCACAGGTTTTGCATAATAAGTCTCACCCTGAATCGGGGTGAACTCTACCACTCCCGGACCGTATGGACCAGACTTGAAATCAATTATCTTTTTCCCATCCTGGTTTACAATATCTCCGCTTGCCCTGACACTTTTCCCGCTTGATGTAACTGCATTGAAAGCGAGCCTTTGCCTGATGCCGTAAATATATGTCCCTCCCTCAGGAAGGAACCTCAGATCGGATACTGTTTGAGACTGTATTATGAGGGAATCAGCTTCGTTAGGTCTGCTTCCGATCTTATCTATTCTTACAGGGATTCTGAAAGCAAATTCAGGACTATAGTTCATCTGATCACTTGTATATGCCAGTATTGAATAATTACCCAGTGAAGTAAGTTCAGGTACTTTAAGCCAACCGGATGCTGATGAATAGCTTATTCTGAACCTGGCACTATCAACTGTATTATGATCAGAGTTAAGCAGAAGGACAAAAAGTGATATACTTGGAGTTTCAATTACACCAGTCTGCCTGTCCCTGATAAATGCCTGGAACCTGATAGTGTCGCCGGTGTTATAGAGATTTCTGTCTGTATGGATGAAAATCTGATCGGCAGGTTGTTTTTCCGAAATATTGTGCAGAACATCTGTCATTTTAGCTGCTACACTCTGAGACAAAATGTTAGCTGAAAACATGCAGATAATAAGTAAGCTAAAAATCTTTTGCATTGCAGATTTAAATTTAAATCAGGCTGTTATAAATTCAGCGCCATCAGAATTAACCTATCTGAGAAGAATAATCTTATAATCTCAAATAATAACCTTTAAAATAATCAGATTCGCTTCTAAATAAGAGACTTATATTTTGTATTGCTTCCGAATCTATAATCTGTGATGATGTTCTGTTATAAAATTAACAACAAATATTATTCCAAATAGAATATACCAGAAAAATATTTCATTCTCCTGAGTTTTCAAAATTTGGTTTATCCCTCTCAGAAAGGTTCATTCCTGGCTCATGTGAAGAGACCTCCTTTCCTGAATTTTTAAAATTTTCTGCCAAAATTATTATTTTGGTTTGCCCTTAAAGTCAGTTTTTGGGATTTCTGGCCAAAAATTTCTTTTAGAGTATTGAGCTTGGTTTATATCATCGGTCGGGGGAGTACTTGGAGGGGGGATACTGCGGTAGCCCGGCCGGCAGCCCATACCCGGGGCGTGAGATGGATGTTCTTGGATGAAACTCAAACTGCATAAACTCTGCGTCTGATTTAATCTACTTGGAAAGAAGAGTATCGGGTATTATGTTTAAAATTAAACTAATGCTGCAATTGTCTTTACTCCGGATTTTTTCTCCGGGGAACTTGAGAATCTGAGGAAGACAAATCAATTTGCATAATCATGCGGTTTGAGTTATGATCGCTGGTAAAGCTGATCAGAGGGAGCTAACTCGAATTGCTCTCAATTTGCGCTTATTAGCAAGTTTAATCTTGAAGAAGACTAAATCGGTATCAGTCTATTCCAGTCATTCAGAAATTCAGTGTAATCCCAAATGGTTTGGTCAGCCATTCGACCGCCGAATCCCAGACTCATAAAATACCATTCACCTTCAATGCTAATGTTTGTACAGTCATAAAGAAATCCGTCAGGCATGAACCAGAAGATAATCTCTACTTCCTGATTTTTAGATGAAATCCGGTTCTCTCTATTGAGCCTCTTTATTAACTCTCTTTTCGGGATTATTATGAATTCAAAGCCATGGTTACTCGTATTTGGGAATGCCAGGATTAAGAATTCTTGTTCTTGAACCTCCGTTGGAAATCTTAAATTGAATAAGCTAATGGCTTGAATTTTGTTGTTATTCCGACTTCCGTGTATTACCACCTCAATGGGTTCTGACAAGATCAATTGAATATTTATAGTACGGTCGGTATCATTATTCTTATACATGATGTATGAGCCAGCTGTAATACTCTTATAAGAAAAACCGAGTTCTTTTAATTTTTTCTCAAATACCGCTTTTATATATGTCATAGTAATGTGGGTTTGAACTTAATCATTCATATATTAGCTCTTACTAAACAAAATGTTAACATTTCAATCTTTTAAAATGGAAGCAATCGAATTCATTACCAAGTACGAATCATACCTCGAAGAAATTAAGACTGTAATAAGACCTGAACTGCTGCCTATTATTGACCAACTTAAAAAACTCGACCCTCACGATCTTGTTACACCAGAAACTTATCTGATTGATGGAAGCCACGCAAGAGGTTATGTGTGGAGGTTGTTCTTGCAAAAAGCTAAGGAAGATTCATTGCAATAATTGATTAATCACCGTGCCAAGAAGGATATTTTGTCCTAAAATAATGGCTGTCCTATTTTAATCCCTAAATCAGTTAAAACAGGATATCAAAACGGATGGGAAATGTCCTGTATTAACTCAAAGAATTAAATTATGATGAAAGGGAGCCATCCACATATAGTTTTTTCAATTTGGTAAGGGTGTTTTTATTTGTGTTAGTTATCTTGTTTATATGGGTGAAACTGTAACCCTTCTTTAACATCTTTATCTCTTCACAATATTGTTCCTTCATAACCTCATTGCTTTTTCGGAAGCCAGCTTTACGGCCAACAACACCTCCAACTGCTCGGAAATTATTATATCCACTCTGGAGCCTGGTTTCGATTGACCTCCTTTCCATGCGTGCGACCTCCGCTAAAATTGTAATCAAAAATTGGCTCATTGGATTAATTTCCTTTTCATCGGTTAAAGTTTCAATATTGAAATTTTGGATGTAAAGAGAAATCTTATTTTGATTCAGAATTTCCAATGATTGTAATATTTGGAGCGGATCACGGCCGATTCGGCTGAGTTCAGTGCATAAAACCTTATCAATCTGATTGGTATTCACATATTCTATCATATTCATCAACTCTTTCCTTTCAGAGTTCTTCTTTGCACCTGATACTTTTTCAGCGAATACGGCCTCAATTTGGTAGTTGAGAGAAGAGGCAAGTTGTGTCAAATCGTTTATCTGTCTCTCATAATTTTGACGATCGTTGGTTGATGAGACACGAACAAAAAGGGCTACTTTTTTCATAGAATAACTGTTATTGTTGCATCCTAAATTTACAGCAAAAACTTGTATATGCAGCATATATATAATAATATTTATGCTAATTATCAGCGGTTTACATAAGGTTAGCCTAAGGTGTTACAAATTAAGAATAATCAAAATTGGGAGAATTTGGTGAACTTGACTTTCTCTGTCTGAATGGAAATTTCAGATCTGAAGATAACCGGGACTCCAGCCGGTGTAATTCAAATCGCAATAACACTAATATTTTGATATGGCTGGTTCAGATCAAACTTTGTGGCAGAGTATTATTCCTAAGTCAATTGTCACATAATGAGACAATTCTTGAAGTTCGAAGTCAGATAATATCAACACTATTTTGCGAAATGACTTTCAGATCAGGTCCCCGGAGAAGAAATTTGCGAGTGTCTGGCTGCCAGCATATTTCAATTTAGCGCTTATATTAGCCTAATGAGAAGCCTTTTAGTCATGTTGTGTTTGATACCTTCGATGGTAATCCATGCACAGGTCATCGATTGGAGTAATTTCAATGAAAGGACATTGAATGATGTTATTTTCAATAAAATGAATGATTATACTGAGAGTGCTTTCTATTACTCCCTTATTCGTTCAACAGTAGGCCAAGAAAGAATCTACAAGTGTATTATGAGGAATAACGAAAAATTACTGCTTGATGACCTTGATGCAAAAATCAATGAGAAGGTTTTAAGGAAATATGACTCCAAAATTATTTCCGAAACAAATCTGATTGGGAATGTCGGCCTCATTGATAGTATCTCTTGTAATGATGTTAAAACATATCAGGACATTGCCAGCAGGTGTATTACGGACTGGACAAATTCCGTTGAAGGCTTGATTTTCCTGAAGTGGAGTCAGGTTGGTGAGGTGGTTACTTATTACAACAAAAAAACAGAAACAGTTTATCTTCTCTTTGCTTTTCTCCAGTAACTATCCCATCCTATTTAGCGGAATCCGAATCAATTCCGGGGGAAGTTTTTCTTACTCTTTCTCAGACATCTTCCTATTACTAAGAAAAGTTCGATACTCCTGAATAATTTTCCGTATCAGGTATATCATTTGGCTTGTGCTTATGATAAAATTGGAATAAACTTCAGCCTCAAGATCCACATTTGTTTTTTGTAGGAATTTTTCGATGAATTGTACATCTTCAGAAGTCAGTTCTTCAAGCAAGAATATATCTTCAACTTCAAGACTCTTGAATTTCTCTTTCACTATTATTTCTTCGGGTATTTCCTTCTCTTGTAAGGGAGAATCAATAGTTCCAATAGAAGTTGATAATTTTTCTTTTGGGGGTTGATAGATCCTTAGGTAATCCACTAAAAAAGTAACAAGGAAGAATACAAAGCTTTTAGTATCTATTATTTCGATATCGAGAAAGGAATCATCGAAATCTTCCATCGAAAAATTTTCTTTTAAGAAATCTTTAGCGAAGTCAACTTTCCTTTGATCATCTGCATCCATTGTGGAAATGTATTGATCTAATCGCTTATAATATGAGTTCCTTTCGCGTTTTCTCATGAGTCAGTTTTTTGGTTGTTATTATTATTCCGTTTTTCAATTTTACAATCCTTCTCAGTTTGCTCAATTATTATTTTATCAACCAACTTCTTCACCTGATCTTCTTTTAGGATTATTATTGAACGAGATTTCATTATGGTCATATTCATAAATATCTGTTGGAGTGAAAACATCTCAGAGAATTTCTGCCTTTTTACTCATTTTTTATCTTAATTCCATTTTCAAAATAAATATTGAATGAGTTTGTCGTAAAGGATAATACCTTTTAGGTCTGGAATAGCCTGGATCTTCCGCATTTTGATTCTTGACATCTTGGTTTTTGATATCACAAGATGAAATTCATAATGTCCAGCTATACTGTGAGATGTTTTCAAAAACCTTATTGGGTTTTACGACAAAAAGGATTGTCAGAATTCAATTTAGAATGAGATCGGTGGGAATCGACACCGGCCTTAAAATCTGAATTCATCCGAAATCCTTAACGGAAAACTTGAGTACAGATCAACATGGGCAGAAGTTCTTAATGTTCTTGCCCTACCAACTGCCTGTATTAAATCCGATTCAATCAACGATAGCTGGATTTCCCGTAGTTCTTCATTATCAAAACAGTTAAACTTAAACCTGAACCCATTGAATTCAATTTTTTGATGACTCATGGTGGTGTCAGTCGTTTTGAATTCGACACCCAAAATCTTGGCGGTCAGGAAATATTGAATATTATTCCTGTGAGGTGTTCCTACCACCGCAATATCTTTACCCTTCAGTGAATCATACCCACTACAATTACCAAAATACATATCATTAACGGGGTTTTTGAAATGTTTACCAAAGGAATTAAATGTAATAACGGGCAACTCTCCTACCTCTTTACTTATGGTCTCAACATATCTGGCAAGTCCATGCCGGGAACAAGACCATTTGGTGTATTGTGTAACTGTGCCTGTCTGTTCAACATCCCGAATATCTATGACTTCTATCCTGTCTCCATACAATTTCTGATATATATAGACAGGTAGTGTCGCAGACATGATTATAATCTTCTTGTCAACAGGTAAATTCCTTTTTACAATGTAGTGAATGGTTTTCTTTTCAGTTTTGATAAAAAAGGAACTATTGAAAAACTCAAAAACATTGGTTGCCATACCAGATGATGATACGCTTTCAATTAACTCATCAAGATCAATTGAAAATGTAGGTGTTGCCTTTATCTCGAACTCTATTGAAGATTCCAGGTATTCACATATAGCTCTAAGTTCTTTTTTCCCAGACCTAAGATGTAATTCATACAGATCTGTGATTTCCATTTCTTTTATATCAAGAAGTGAATTAATCGGATCTTCATCAAATATCAGTGTGTTGTGCCTGAAATCTGTAAACAATGCCCTTCTGTGTGTTGTCAACACCGTTTTTGATGTATCGAGTGATTCTGAAAGTTCACTCAGGTATTTGCCTGCAATCTCACTCTCCTCAGAAGTGTAGGACAAAGAATTTTTCGGATTGGTCATGTGATATAGTATCCCCATAGCTTTCTTTGGAAGACCTATCGAATAATAATATTGTAATCTCTGATGTATTGACTCATTATCAAAGGCAATCGGATCCGGGGTTTTGATATAATCTATCTTCATCCTCTGGCCGATTTCGTTCTTCAAATCATGTGTGGGAAGCGCAATCGTTGCTTCTGCTTCGGTATAGCATTCTGTTTTACCGATTGCGGTTGGTAATGAAAACAAGTATATTTTACCTGTTTCGCCACTGTTTATTACCTCTTCATATTTCTTTTTCATTATATTTTCTGCTTCATCAATTTTCATCTTCTGTACCGGTTCGATGGTTTCAATGAGACCCCTGATTTCCCTTGTCGTTGAAATAATGTCATACAGGTCACTATCTTCTTTATATGGGGAGAAGGAATATATTGGCATGGGATGATAATTGACCTTGTTCACATAAGGAAGGATGTTGAAGTTATTCCGGTTGTATTGGGCTTTTCCTTCCTCGTTATATTTCTCCATCGTATTTTTCATTAATTGAAATCCCCCTTCAACATAAATCAGATTTGTCGCCAGACCAAACAGTTGATTGTGAAACAGCCATGTACCATTAAGGAACTCATCAAGTATTTTAATCTTCTTTCTGGCTGATTCGATATCAATTTTTACTTTTTTCACCCCTTGAACCGATGTAGGGGGTGTGGTGGGACATCCTGCCCAAATCTGGTCATTTGTATATATATTATATAGAAATGTGGATTTTTGGGCAGATTTCAATCCATTATAATAACTGGATTCCAGAGGTACTTTCCTGAAGGATTTACTATCACTGGAATATATCTGTATAGACAGGGAGTCAATAAACGCAGATGTTGATACTGGATCCGTGTGAACAACTGTACATTCCTTCCCACCGAAGAAATACCTGCTGGCATCCTTACAAACATCATCAACCTCAGGGAATAACGAAAAAAGTGATGAAATGATTAGCTTGTGGATCCCTTTATCCATAATAGGGGTGTCAAGGAATATAACAACCCGGAATTTTCTCAACTCCGGGGAATCAGAGAAGGTTGAATACCAAAGCTGGGGTACGATTCCAAGTTCCTTTAACCTGGAATAAACTCCTTCAATGGTTATTTTTCCCTTATCAAAGTCCAGAGCGAAGACTGATTGTTTTTCCCATGTGTTATTCGACCTAAACCCTTTGAATAAGCCACCGCTCCAGGTATGACTGCATGGTGCAGAAACAAGTTTTGAGAACTGATTGATTGTTATTCCTGTCTGAATTGTCAGGTTTCTGGTTATTGATTTTTTCTCTTCCTCAGTCGGTTTGGATCTCCATTCTCTTGGATCCATTGTGATTTCATACTTGGTCTCACTTGGATTAATTGATTCATTAGCATTCATGTTAAAAAAAGTCCTCCCAAATATCGCTGATGATGGCAGCTTGTTCGGGAGGCTTAAAATATCTTATGAACTCCGGTCAATTCCATCATAATTAACTATGTTCGAGCAAATGGTAAATAAAATAATTGAAAAAGAAAAGGCTTTTGAAAAATTTAAATTTAAACAGATGGTAGATTATCAATTTTGCTAAATTTATCATTGCCAAAACCTTAATCTATGAAAGTCCACATCACTGCCACACCAGAATTTCCCTTAAAAACCGTAAAGGAAGTAGTTGATATCCTAAATCAAACAAAAGGATACCTTGAATTTGTGTATGAAGAGCCTTTCTCTTATGAACAAATCAGCCTATACAATGCGAAATTCGAAACTCCCAAAAAGATAAAGAATCTCACCTTTGATGAATTCTTTCATTTATGTCATTGTTTCAGGGTTTCAAATAATTTACCTAAGGAGGACTACATTGTCATGGTAACCTCCATAAGAAATACTTCCAATAACAATCATGAGGATTGGTTCAGTGCATTCAGAGGGAAAAATATCTTTATTTATGGCCTTGACTGGGAGTACTATACAAAACATGATGACAAATACGGTATTGCTTATGAGGTTGTCGAAAATATCTTCCAGTCGCAGATTGAATTAAATATCGATGATGTTGACAATGAACCAAATATTCATGCTCCCTCAATCGGGTGCATTAACGACATGTGTACAGATAAAGTAGATGTTATGTACAAACTCCGTACAGCTGATATCTGTGATTCATGTATTGCCAGAGCAAATGAAAAAAAAATAGAGCCACTCCTTTTGCAGCATGTAATTGAGCTAATTGAAGGACTGAGGAAAGAATTCATCAGTTCAAACAGGATTACTTCAAAATTGAAACCAGATATTGTGCATGTAAATTCTAACCGGACTATTAATATTGGAGACAGAGAATTTGAAACATGGCCTATCCAAAAGGTACTGTTTATATTCTTCTTGAAAAATAAAGAAGGAGTTGAAACCAAATTCGTTTGTGATCACAAAGATGAATTTTACAAGATATATGACGAAATCCGGCATCCTGCTGATATTTCGGTTATTCATAATATGTTTAATAAGAATAAACTTGGAGATCCGTCGTTTGGAATCAATAAAGCAAAACTTAACAGGGCATTGAAAGAATTATTGGGAAAGCAACTTGCAGACTTTTACCTAATAACAAGAGTGGTAATCGAAGACGGCACTCATGTATATAAAATCGGGCTGGAAGACAAATATATTAGGATCGATCCTAAAGAATAATCCCCCCCTTTGCTGACAAATTTCTCTGTTCTGCAACCTTGCAATTTATTAATTACAAGGTTGTAATCAACTGTATTACAATATATTGACACGAACTTTGACGCAGTCTTTAACCAAAAAAAATACTGCTATGAAAAAAGAAGATGTCAATCAGAAAATCAACATCAAGGATGTAATTGTATCTGACATTACAAAAACCCTTTATGATTATTCCAACAGAGAGAGTGAGATAAACTCTCTTGTTGAGAGTATTTCCACAATCGGACAACAACAACCGATCACAGTTTTGAGAGATGGATCAAAGTATATTGTCATTGACGGTGTCCTTCGACTTTTCTCTATGATTCGTTTAAATTTAAACGAAATCGACTCATTTGTTATCGATTTTGTGGAGAGTGAGGAGTTATCGTTATCCGACCTTATAATTCATCATCAAATCAGGAAACAGAAGACAAACATTGAAAAACTCAATGAGGTAAAAACATTATTACGGATAGACTCCCAAGACAAGAACCCCCTTCGTGATAAAGAGAAGAGGGTCTCCCTTATTTCTTCACTCCTCGGAGGTAAGGGTTGGGGTAGAAATAATGTGTTTTCGTTGGAAAATATTCTTCGTTGGGAGAAGTATAATCCGTCTGAATATCGATTTGGTGAACGGGTCATCTCTAACGAGATTACGGTCAACAGGACCCTTGAGACCATTCGTCTTATTGAAAATCTTCAATTTGATAAGGTGAAAGAAGATGAGTCCCATATCATAGAAGGGTTTGTGAATGGAAAATATCCTCTTGAAAGAACCAAATCCCTTATAAACTCGTATGACAAAAAGAAAAAAGAAGGTCATACCATTATTGAACTACACCCGATTGAGAAAAGGAATTTTACAATTCTTCAGGGTAATATAGAAGAAATTCAACTCCCCGACAATCTTGAGATTGACACAATTTTTACTTCCCCTCCCTACTATCGGTTAGTAAGGTATGGTGATGATCCAAATGAACTCGGTTGGGAGAAAACCCCGGATCTCTATGTAACGAGACTCTCTGATATATTAATGAAGGGATACGAAAAACTAAAGAATACAGGGTCAATGTTTGTGAACCTGGGGGAAACCTATGAGGACAGTGAATGTCTTGGTATTACCGAAAGGTTGACTGTTGAATTAATTAGAAGAGGTGTAAGGTATGTTGACAGACTCATTTGGAATAAAATTTCAAACAAACCGGTTCCAAATAATATTAAAAGACTCCGTCCTGGGTACGAGACGATACTTCACTTTTCGAAGACGAGAGATTACTATTTTGAGAAAATCAAGATAAAAAGTGACAAGTCACTAAAAGTTACTCGTGGTTGTAGAGAGAAAAACAGTGGTAAAGTAAGTCACCATATTCAAAATAACTATGATCAATTCCGTAGTGTTCTTTCAGATGAATCCGTTTCGTCTGTCTTGACTATTCAACTTAACAAGAACAGAACAAAACATATCGAGGGTGAAGAGGAACATCCAGCAACATTTTCGTCCAATTTACCTGTTATTCCATTATTGATTTCAACTCCAAAGAACAGGAAATCTGTTGTTTTTGATCCCTTCATGGGATCCGGTTCATGTGGTGTGACATCTCTATTGTTGGGATTCAAATTTGTTGGGGTGGAACTTTATGAGAAGAATATCCAAACTTCCACAAGGGTTCTCTCAGAGAGTCAGGAATCCTTTGACGAGGATAGTCTGAACTCTCTTCTTGAAGACTACAATCCATCGGAGGATTCCGATGGACTCGATGAGATCCCTCTCGCAGCATAATGATATAATTATGAAATTTCTATGGGCTGGTGACATTTTTCACCAGCCCCTTTAACTGATTTTTTTTAACAATTAAACATTACAAAATGAGTATAATTAAAGCAAAAGTCGATTATATTATTAATGGCCCAAATGATGAGTATTATACTCCTATTGAAGCGGTCGAAATGATATTGCCATTCATCCCGGAATCTGTCAAAACAATTTGGGAATGTACTGCTATCAAAGAAAGTCGAATTGTTGAAGTTCTAAGGGTTAATGGATATGATGTAATTCCTTCGCATATTGATGATGGTAAGGATTTCCTAACATATAAACCTGTCGAGGATTATGATATCATTATCACTAATCCTCCTTATTCACTCAAGTACGAGTTCCTGAAACGAGCCTTCAGCCTTAAAAAGCCATTTATGTTCCTGCTCCCAACAACCACCCTTGAAGGGAAAAAACGAGGGAAACTGTTTAGAGAAAACAATATACAATTATTAGTGCCGGATGGAAGATTTAGTTTCACTCAGAAGAAAAACGGAGCATGGTTTCATACATCGTGGTTTACATATGGATTAGGATTGGAAAAGGATTTGAATTTTATCGCCCTCAATGACAGATACAATCCACCCTCTCAAAGGTCAAATCCAGATACCTCTGTAATCGACCTTTACAACGATTTACGAAAAGCGGCTTAGTTCGGAGCTTAGTTATAACAGCGACAACTAAAATTATTCAAATCAAATCTTACCAGCCATGATTGTACCGAGCATGACCTCCAAAGAATTACTAATTGAAATATTCAAGGATTTTGAAATTGTAGGAAGAAAAGCTATGTACCTGACAGAAAGTTTACGAAGAGAAGCTATAAAATCTAAAGCCAAGCATGTGCACAGAATTTTCGATTACAAATCCACGAGGTTCAATAAATGGTTTATAGTAGCTGATTATATTATTGGCCACCCGGGATTTATTGTTGTAGTTTACTTTATAGACGAATACGGATTAAACGGAATAAGGGTGGATGCTGACAATCAATCATTGACTCATTTTACGCCACATTTTCTTGATAGGTATAATGAAAGATGCCTAAAGCAGCCCTACCTCTCTAAACTTGAATTATTGAAACGATTTATCTCGAATAATTCTGTGGAAGTTATTCATTCAGAATTCAACGATGAAAAAAAACAATATAATATCTTCGGAAGAGTTAAGGAAGGAATTGTCTTAGGATATAAAGAAGGCTTCAGAAAAACAGGGAAAGAAATTAATCATTATAAAACCTTTATCTCTAATGAAATGATCCATGAAAGTCAGGTGGATGATTTCAATTTTACTGGCAAACTGTTTGACTCATATTTGGATGACATGCCAAAGAGTATTAAAAGGCGTGCTTAGGATGGCTGACAACTAATTGCTGCCGGGTGTGGTTCGCAGTGAATTCCATGAAGAATTCCTATTACTTCAATGATTAAACACGAAAGTCTCATTTTTCATTAAATAAAATATTGCTACATTGTATTCAGTTCTTTAAGTATGTTGGGTATAGGTATTTCATTACTGTTTGGATTATTGAGTTGCCTAAGTATACTTATGGGACTGATAGGAAGTGAGTTTATTTAACCTTTATAATAATGACTGATTCTTTTCAGGTTTATAGATCCAACTTGGGATGTAAAGCCTGAAAAATTCAGGGGTATTGAGGAGTAATATGTAAGGTTTCACTGCAACACCATGACTTCCATCGCACAAGCAAAAGATTGGCTGCCAGCCTCTGCTACTACCTTAGCTGCTGCCAAACACATGCTTTTGCCAGTTCTGAATTCAAATGTAAACTGAATACTAGACCCAGACTAATTATGCTAATCTGTAATTGATTAAAAAACTTTGTAAAATATTTATACCCAAATTGTAAAACTTCTTTACACCGGGAAATTAATTCTTTATTATAACATATTGATAACTTGACTTTTTGGAAGATGGCACCGTTTTTGAAACTTAAAGTTCAATTCTACCTTTTACTAGATGATCGCTCTTTAACCTGATTATAAATGTTGAAATATAATTTAATAACATCATTCCGAATCATCAGAAGGAATCTAAGTTTTTCATTGATCAATATTTCAGGATTAGCTCTGGGATTGGTACTAGTAATTATCATGCTAACATGGCTCCGCTTTGAAATCAGCTTCGATAAGTTTCATAAAAATGCAGATAGGATATTCAGGGTTGTAGTAGAATTTGAAGGTAAAACTAATACTGATAATTTTGCCAGGACACCTGCACCACTGGGAGATGCTCTGAAAAATGATATCCCTGATGTTGAAGGTTATGTTAGGTTTGGGTATCTGGGCAGGATGCTTGTGGGATACGAAAATGAAGAATCCTGGGAAGAGATTGATTTAGCTGACCCTTCGATCTTTAAAATATTCTCATTTAAGCTGTTATCTGGCAATCCTGAAACAGCTTTAAATAATCCTGGTTCTATTGTTATTAGTGAAACTAAAGCCAAAAAATATTTCGGCAGTAAAGTCCCTTTAGGCCAGACTCTACGCCTCAGTGATGGTGATGCAAAAACCACATATACAGTAACCGGTGTAATGAAAGATATTCCGGCCAATTCTCAGATTCAGTTCGACTTTCTGGGATCTTTTTCTGAACTTAAATATAATCTTTCATGGGGCATGTGGAACTATACCACATACATTCTGGCACGTAATGCCGGATCTTTTATTTCCATAAATAAAAAATTACCCGCAATCGTCAATAAAATTCCTGAGCATGAAAACTTACAGCTTCATATTCAGCCTTTGACTAGTATTCATCTGCATTCAAATCTGCGTGGTGATCTCCTAACAAACACAAACCTCAGGAATGTTTACATCATCAGTTCAATTCTAATCCTTGTTCTTCTTTTGGCATGCATCAATTATATGAACCTTTCAACAGCCCGTTTTACCAGAAGAGGAAAAGAGGTGGGACTCAGAAAGGTTTCAGGCGCAACATATTCAAATCTTGTTGTTCAGTTCCTATTTGAATCATTTGCGATTACATTATCTGCTTTTATGCTTGCCTTGTTCATAAGTTATTTAATAATGCCAGAAATTATTTCCATCACCGGACTTCCTTTGGATATTGAATCGCTTTTCAAGTTCACTTCACTAATTAAACTTTTACTTTTTATAATTCTGATATCAATTATATCCGGAAGTTATCCGGCATTTATGTTATCAACCGTTAATCCTGTTTCGTCCTTACGCGGTGACCTGACGATAGCCGCCGGTCTTTCAGTTAAAGGTTTAAGAAGAGGACTTGTGGTTTTCCAATTCTTTATTTCGATTACACTGATTGCCTGTACTCTGATAATCAAGTCCCAAATGGCATTTATTAAGAACAAAAACCTTGGATTAAATTCTGATCAGGTAGTGGTGGTGCCAATATATAAAACGGGGATTATAACTAAATATGAATTATTTAAGAAAGAGATACTGACATCTCCGCTTATCCTGAACGCTTCAGCTGTCATGTACTTTGCGGAAGGTCGTAGCGGTAATCAGGATGTATGGTGGGAAGGACTCCCAAAAGAAGATTATAATAATAGGATGAGCTGGCTTGATGTTGATCAGGACTTTCTCAGTACTCTGAAGATAAGCCTTGTAAAAGGTGAGTTCTTCCCCGCTGACATCTCATCTAACTCAAAGATCGTGTATGTATTGAATGAATTGGCAGTAAAACAAATCGGATGGGAAGATCCCATTGGAAAACAATTTGATATTCTGGGAAGAGGTGAAGTGATAGGTGTTGTTAAGGATTTCAACTTTAAATCGTTGCATAACAGACTTGAGCCCATGGCAATCACTTACTATCCAAAGGCTTTTGATAAATTACTGGTAAAAATATCTGCTAATAATATTCCCGAAGGTCTGGATTTTCTTAAAAAAAAGTGGGAAACCCTTTTTCATCTAAACTCGTTCGAGTATTCATTCCTAAACGATGATTTCCAAAAAATGTATAAAAAGGAGACAATCGTCTCCGGAGTTATATCCTATATTTCTCTCCTTGCGCTGTTAATTTCATGCATTGGCCTATTCGGATTGGTTTTATTTACAATTGACAGCAGGATAAAGGAAATCGGAATAAGGAAAGTTGCGGGCTCAACTACAAGTAGAATAGTTTTTATGCTTAACCTAGAGTTTATAAGATGGATTTTTCTTTCCTTCATAATTTCCTGCCCCGTAATATTTTATTTCATGCATAATTGGCTCGAAAAATTTGCATATAGGATTAATCTCAGTTGGTGGATTTTTGCAGTTGCCGGCATGATTACATTAATTATTTCATTATTGACAGTCAGCTGGCATACTTGGAAATTTGCAACTAAAAATCCTGTGGAATGCCTCAGAGTAACCACATAACAATATCGCAACACCTGAAGCCGTCTGGTCAATTCTGGTTGCTTTTAGGGTAGTTTTAAAGGTTGCCCATGGCAAAGGTCACTTGAAAGCGATCATTCGTAAAAAGACCCTCAAAACAGATTCTGGTTAAGTTTGATTTTAATCCAAGAAAGAGTTCGATGTCAGGATCCGTAATTTGATAGCTAAATTCTCATATCCGCATCTGTTCTGGCGCTCAGAATCTAAAAAAAGTTTACTTTTGGCCCATTTTTTCATTCATAAATTTTGTTTTACGGCTTTTTTTCCTTATATTTTTTATTGAACCCTGAAAAGGGAGATAAAAAGATAAAATCCTATCAATATGGAAGAAAAGAGATTTTTAAATGTTCAAGAGTTGACTGAATACATTCATATGTCAGAAAGTTATGTGTACAAAAAGGTCAGCAATAATCAAATCCCACACATTAAGCTGGGAACCAGAACCCTGTTCGAAAGAAATCAAATCGACGCTTGGGTGATAAACGGTGGTGCTGTGAAGGAAGAACTTCCTGCACTTCCAAGAGTTTAAAATTAAACAACTATGGCAACATTCAACATTGTCTTGGACAAGAGAAGTAAACTAAAAGATGGCATGTACAATCTTGCAATTCGTATGGTAAACGGGAGTGATGTGATGTACATCAACATCCAGAAAATGACAGAAACTAACTACAACAGATTATTTAATGGTAAAACTAAAGACCAGGAGGATCAACAGTTTCTTGATACTTGTAATGGTTATATTACAAAGTGTAACAAGGTATTCTCAGAACTGAAGCCTTTCAATAAAGAAATCTTCAGGAAACGGTTCTGGGAGACAGATAAAGACAAACCAAAGTCCCTCCTGCTTACTGAACTTTTTGATTATTACATTGAGAATAAAGAAAATATTAAGCCAACGACTATCGATTCTTTACGGTATACGAGAAACAGGTTTGAAAACTTCAAAGCTGGCGCAAGTGTCGGTGATGTCACTGTCAGCTTTCTCAAGAAATTTGAAAAGAATGAAGTTGACAAAGAAAACTCACGGGCGACAATAGATCACCATATGAGAAACCTGAGAAGTATTCTGAATTACTTTATCCATTATGTTAAGGTAATTCCAAAAGAATATGAGTACCCCTTTGGACCTGGGGGGTTCACAGTTTCAGGTTATTTCCCCTCTACGCAAGTATTGAAAGAATCGGAAATACAATCTATAATTGATTTGAACGAATTCAAGTCCGAAGACCACAAATTCGCTCGTGATGTCTGGGTGATGCTCTACCGCTTCAATGGGGCCAACTTCGCGGACTTGCTTAGAATGAAATGGAGCCAGATAAAAGGGAACTTTATATTCTTTACACGAAAGAAGACAGAGGATACAAGAAAAAACAACCGAAAACCTATAATTGTCCCATTAACGGATAAGCTGAAAGATTCAATAGCTCGAGTTGGTGATAAAAATAGTCCGTTCCTTTTAGGATTGCTCAAAGAAGGTTATGATGAATTTTTCTTTAAGAATAGAAACCACAAGATCAGGCAGAAGATAAACCAGAATTTGAAAGACATCAGAAACAAACTTGGGCTGTCTCAGCCATTGAATTTAGGTTGCGCCCGAGATTGTTATTCCAATACCTTGAATCGGAATAATACTGATATAAAGAAAATAAGCCAGATGTTGGGACACAGCAATGTGATAATTACAGAACACTATCTGGCAGGGCTTAATCCTGACAGTACCTTTGATATAAATGGACCTGTTTTATAATAATTCCCTTAAAGCATTGTCTTTCTTTAAAAATATTGTGATATTTGTACTGTGAGTACGAATAATGAAATAAAAATAAAGAAACTTCTGGATTTACATGTCCCCGGAACTGTAATTCTTGCCTCCTGGCTGGAAGATAAAGGATTTTCACATGACCTTCAACATAGATATTTAAGAAGCGGTTGGCTGGAATCAATCGGGGTTGGTGCATTTAAAAGACCAAATGAGAATCTAAGCTGGCAGGGAGCGATATTTTCATTACAGAAACAAGGTAAGCAGTCCTTGCACGCAGGTGGGTTAACAGCTTTGTCCTTTTTAGGTTATTCCCATTATATACGAACAGGACTTGAAACAGTTTATGTTTTTTCAGATTTGAAAACAACGTTACCTTCCTGGTTTAAGAAGTATCCTTGGAAGGAATCTGTAAGACATATAAAAACTTCATTCATTCCAGCTGATTTAGGACTGCAAGAGAATACAGAGACTCAATTCCAAATAACTATATCAACCGCGGAAAGAGCAATCCTTGAATGTCTTTATCTGTGTCCAGATAAAATGGACCTTATGGAAGTTTACCAAATACTTTCCGGAATGGTTAATTTAAGACCGGATCTTATACAAAAATTGCTTGAGGAATGTAATTCCATAAAAGTGAAAAGATTATTCCTGTTCATGTTAAAGAAATCGAATCATCAGTGGAGAAATTTCTTGAGCTTAGATCGTGTAAATCTTGGAACAGGAGATCGAAGTATAGTTAAGAATGGCATGTATGATTCCGAACATATGATAACTGTACCAAAAGAATTAGCTCAATTATGATTGAACCAAGGTATAGAGCACAGGTAGATTTATTACTTCAGACTATCCCTTATATCGCTAAAGAGTCAATCTTTTCGCTCAAGGGTGGCACCGCCATCAACCTGTTCATAAGAGATATGCCAAGACTCTCTGTCGACATAGACTTAACCTATATGCCCATAAATGAAAGAGAAACTGCACTAAAGGATATTTCTGACGGTTTAAACAGGATAAAAGCAGATTTGGAAAAATCAATACCCGGTATCGTGATTACAACGTTATCAAGGGAGGGACAGGATGCGAAAATAAATTGTCAGTTGGCGGGTGCCCAAATAAAAATCGAAGCAAATACCATTACAAGAGGATCCATTGAAGAACCTTCACTAATGAGGGTTAACAAAAAAGTGGAAGAATCCTTTGGAAAATTTGCAGCAATTAATGTTGTTTCTTTTGCTGAATTATATGGAGGAAAAATATGTGCTGCTTTGGATAGACAGCATCCTCGTGATTTATTTGATGTAAGATTATTATTGGATAATGAGGGATTTACAGAAAAAATTAAGTTAGGTTTTATCGTAGCTCTCATTTCCCACATGAGGACTATAAATGAACTTTTAAAACCAAACTTTATTGACCAACGCCAAGCATTCGAAACCCAATTTTCAGGAATGGCTGATATTCCTTTTAGTTATAAGGACTTTGAAAGGACACGTGAAGAATTAGTTAAGGAAGTCCATTCAAATTTATCAATCGAGGATAGATTATTTTTAGTAAGTTTTAAAGAAATAGATCCTGTTTGGGAGTTTTTATCTGTCAGTAATGCAAAGGATCTTCCTGCCGTCCGGTGGAAACTTCAGAATTTAGAAAAATTGAAAAAAGAGAACCCTCAAAAATATAAGGAGCATTTGGACGCTTTGGATAAGACCTTACTTGGTTAAAAGTTAATCTTGCAACTTCATTTTACTCAGTTAATATCCTCCCAAAATCCGCCAGGTTTTCCGCTAGGTATTATGAAAACATGTGAAAAACAATACAACCTTAAAAATGTAAATGAAAGATAATGAAGACAAATACAAAGTCAAACATTCTGAATTTCAGGGTTTTATCTCACTCATAATCAGGGGGTCGCTGGTTCGAGCCCAGCTGGGCCCACTTTAAAAATCAGACACTTACAAAAAGTGTCTTTTTTTTTACGCCAGGTTTACGCCAGGTTTACGCCAGGTTTTGGACAAAATGAGGCGTTTTTACAGAAGAAATCAAATGGAATCTATCACTGCTGTCCGGTTAAGAATCCCAGAGTGACAACTGGTTCTCATCGGACAAATTATTTAAGTTTATATTATTATTAAAAAGTTCTTTGATAGGAGTCTTCTCAAAAAGAGTTAGACCCATTGTT
>CAIJYD010000052.1 GCA_903824785.1 uncultured Bacteroidota bacterium | reverse complement strand
TTGAATAAAGGAAGGTACCTTCCTTTATTCAATGCAGCTAACAACAAACAACAAGAATCTTTTTATCTTTATCGAGTGATATATTATTTAACTGAAATGGTGGTATATAATTGAATTGAAATTTACAGACTTTACGGAGATATTAACAGGCCCATGGGGATCTGGCAATATACTCTTATTGGGTTTGCAGGATTTAAAAATGACCTGATAACTATAGGAGGCGAGGTAAGCTATAAATCGAATCTTGACCTCACTGAAGGAGATAATGCCTGGGGTATTTCAGGAACAGGATCAGTCGGCATATCAGAAAAAACTGAGATATTTGTACGTTATGATTATTCCCTCTCTTCAATTCCACAAGGGGAAACTATTCAATGGAATTATCTTCTGGATGGAAAGTTTGCCATCGCAGGGGTGCAATATACTTTAAGTCAGAATGTAAAAATTGCCCTTGATTACCAGAACAGATCTCCGTATAATATAAACCAGCAGAATACCCGGTCAGTTTATGTAAATGCCCTTTTCAAATTCTGATATTCCCTAATAGTTATTCTTCCTTTTTCCATAACAAAATTCTCCCCTCATTTTGAACTTATTTTTCATCACATCTCAATTTAAGTCAATTGCAGAAAGGGAGAAGGAGATCCCTCGCTGGTGCTCTGGATGACAGGTATGTTGTTGATTATCGCCATAATATCCAACATGCAGAATTATGATACCCTCAAAAGTTAAGATTTATGCTTAATTTAAAGTTTATGAATTAATCAGGTTGAAAACAGGACCCATATTTTCAGATCTCGTTAATATACTTCTATTTACCAGAGAGTTCTCTTCCTGCTTTAAGCGCTTTAAGGTTGGCTTCAACAACTTCTTCACCCTTTCTGCCAAACAGTTTTCTGATTGCATCCTCAAGACTTGCGAAAGACATATTGATAAACGGAGAGGCAGCACCTAGTATTACCATATTTCCTGAACGTATCGACCCGGACTCCCTGGCAATGACATCCGCATCAATAATAATATGGTTCTTTATCTTCCTTATCTCCTTAAGTATTTCTTCTACTGGGGGATATTCAGGAATATTAATAAAAGGAGCCGAGTTGGTAACAAGCCAGCCATCTTTTGAAAGCCATGGCAGGTACCGAAGCGATTCCATCGGTTCAACGGATATAATAAGATCTGCTTTCCCATAAGGGATCAGGTCAGAATGAACCGGCTTATCGGAAAGCCTCAGATGCGACTGCACATCCCCTCCCCTCTGGCTCATCCCATGCACTTCCGATTGCTTGAGAAACAGATCATTAGCTACTGCAGCAAGACCTATTGCAGCAGCAATTGATAATATGCCCTGCCCTCCTACACCTGATAATATTATGTCATTTTTCATTTTAAAGATTGATTTTAACGGTATTATGAACCACTTTTTTCTGCCTGATCTGTGAGGCGAAACCATCTTTGCCTGCTGAAGTCCGATGACAAACCTCATAAGGCTGAATCTGCAGGTTTGAAAAGAGATCAGTTGCCGGAAGCTGCTGATTTTCTTTTTGCCGAGGCTGTCTGAATGCATTCGCGCGAAGCAATGATTACCGAAACACCCCTGTATTCAAATTCCTCTTTCATTATACGTATGTTTTCCTCATGATTCTTACGTAACGGAACAATAACTTTCAGGTGCTCTGCGGAGACACCAATGCCTTTACAGATCTGTTCAATCCTGCCCGTTGCCTGGGATTCCTGACCACCCGTCATCCCTGTAGTGGAATTATCGGAAATTATAATAGTTACTGACGAATTTTTCACAACAGCATCCAGAAGTCCTGTTAAACCTGAATGGGTAAATGTTGAATCGCCAATAACTGCCACCGCAGGGAATAATCCTGCATCAGCTGCGCCAATTGCCATTGTTACTGAAGCACCCATATCAACACATGAATTTATTGCACTATAAGGCGGAAGTGCTCCAAGGGTATAGCAACCAATATCCGAAAAAACCCTTCCCGGACCATATTCTTTAATAGCTTCAATTAATGAGTCAAACATATCGGCATGTCCGCAACCTTTACAAAATGAGGGTGGCCGCATTTTAACCAGTGCCGGAACCTCTGAACCAAAGCTTACAGGCAACCCTATGGCTTTTGCAACAATGGCAGGGTTTAATTCCCCATCGCGTGGAACCGTTTCATCCAGTCTTCCAAAAATCTTAATACCATTATCAAGAATCCCGCGTAAAGCTTCTTCAACCAGCGGAGCGCCCTCCTCCAGAATGAGAATCTCGTTGCATCTTTCCGTTATATCTTTAATAAGGTCTTTGGGAAACGGGTAGGCAGCTATCTTAAGCACCGGAAAATCGACTTGTGAGTCACCTATGTTCTCCATCAGGTAGTTATAGGCTATTCCGCAGGCAATGATTCCCAGATCACGCTTTATACCATCCTTAAAAGTATTATATTTTGAAATTCTGAGATCGTATTTTAATGATTCATAGGATGTCAGCAGAGCTTTATATTTTTTTCTCGCTATCGCGGGAAGAAGAACAAACTGAAGCGGATCAGAAGGAATAGACCGCTCTCTTTCAGGAAGAGCCTCTTTCAGCGATACACTTGCCCTGGAATGGGCAAGACGTGTTGTTATCCTGATCAAAACCGGAAGTCTGTACTTCTCTGAAGCTTCAAATGCATCGAAAACCATCTCATAAGCTTCCTGCTGATTGGAAGGCTCAAAACAGGGAACCATAGCAAACTTTGCATAAAACCTTGAATCCTGCTCGTTCTGTGAGGAGTGCATGGAAGGATCATCAGCAGACACAACAATGAGCCCGCCGTTAACGCCCGTCATTGCCGAATTTATAAAAGCATCAGCAGCAACATTCAACCCTACATGTTTCATTGCCACCATTGCTCTTTTCCCGGCATATGACATGCCAAGTGCAGCTTCCATGGCAGTCTTTTCATTTGACGACCACTTCCTGTGAACGTTCCGCTGGCCGGCCTCAGCTGAAGACTGTACATACTCCATAATTTCGGTTGAGGGAGTTCCGGGATAAGCATACATTCCACTCATTCCTGCATCCAGTGCAGCCTGGGCTATCGCTTCATCTCCCAGTAATAGTAATCTTTTCATCATATTGTTAAAACGGTAATAGTTAAAGTGATAATGCAGCAAATATTAAAATAAATTCCAGATTAAAAAATGATAAATGAGTTTCGCCATTATCTGGTAACAGTTACTGATTCAATATTTAAATAACGGCCGATTTTCTCAATAGTTTCAGCATGGTGGCCGATACCGAGTGCAAAATGGTGGGTTGGTCCTTCATTAATCCAGTTTTTCAGAAATGTTATTAAATCGGGTTTAAAAAAGCCCCTGGTATTGGTATTGCCTGTTGCCGGGATAGGTCCTTTAACTGACTCACCTTCAGCAATAACAAATTTAAATTTTCCCTCATATGTTGAACTTATTGAGAGCATGGTAATTGGTCCCTCTTTGATTTTGAATTCTACACCGGCACCTTTTCCGGGTTTTCCATGATACTTCTTGAGGCTCCGCAGGATAGGTTTCCCATCTGCAATGGAAATGTTATGCGGACCATCATGTCCTACCAGCACAAAACCTTCATTAAAATCGGCCGGATGAAACTCTGCAAAACTGCCGCCAATACCCAGCCTGTCGAAGATTAACAAAGCTATAAGCGTCTTCAGATCCGATTCGCCACACATTGGAATATGCTTCGCGGTAAGTAAAGAATTTCCAACAATAAGGTTTGACATCACTTTTCTCAGTTCACTCTCCTCCGGCCCGTCGTAATAATAAGCCAGACCGTCAAGTGAGTGGGCTTTTACGAAAGTCTCAAGGGCTACACTTACTTTTGCAGCGATACGAAGATCCTCAACTGTCAGCTTCATGGATATCGGATCTGATACCGGATCGGGAGTATCAAAAAAGTCAAGTATCAGCTCTTCTGTTTTTTTTATCTCATCCTCAGAGACATGGTCAAAGCTTTTCATCAACTGTCCTGCTTCACACTGAACAATATGGCTTCCGAAAAAGGAGGTGATCATTGTCGCATCGGTATGCATATCAAGCATGGCATTGATGGGATGACCCAAATGGCCAAGATGAGCATTTTTCAGGGAATGCAATACTTCAGCAATCCTGCAATATTCATCAATCTGCCTGTCTGCTTCAGGATCATCATCTAAAGTTCCGATGATCATTTCGGGCACTCTTTTACCCATACGCACTGCCACACCGGCAAATTCGGGAAGAGAGCATATATCATCATTGGCAAGCTGCATATATGTTGAAGCCTTTGCATAATCAAGTGCTTTTCGCGGCTGAAGAGCCACAAGGACAACGGGGATATTCAGCGTTTTTATTATAATCCCGAAGGTTCCGGATGTTGCGTAGGTCAGCATATCGCAAAAGATCAGATCCAGATGGGAACTTTCAATCTTCTTTAAAACTTCGTAAGCTTTAGCAGGCGAATCAACCATTCCGAAATCAATAACCTCCGAACAGTATTGTTGGATCTTAACGATGAACTTCTCTTTTTTTTGCATCAGTTCATCAAAAAGACCCGGAAATTGCCCCCAGTATTTATCGTAACCTACACCAAATACCCCAATTCTGGCCGCTCTGTTTTTCGCGGTTCCGTCAAGAATAAAATCCTTCTTATAATTCATATTATCAATATTTTATTTTACAATCAACCCTCATAACTGCTGTCTTCTTAAACAGCTGAATGTATTAAGTTTTTAGATTCAATCCTCGGAATGAACCTCAGAAAAATAATAAACGCAACAGGGTACATTGCACCTGCGTACCACCACATCGGATTATACGAATAGTTTGAAACAATATATCCGATAAGCGGATTAAGCACCAGCGATGAGATTGCACCTGCCGAACCGGAAAGGCCAACAACAGTAGAAGTAGTCTGCTTCCCGAACAGATCACTTATTGAGGTAATATAATTGGTTATCCACAATCCATGGGCAAAAAATGCAATAGCCATCAGAACGATTACCACTGTATAAGAATGGATAAAGCCAACAGATAACACAGGGATTGTCAATAATGCAGCAATACACATTACCAGTTTCCTGGCCAGGTTAAGATCCGCTGTTTTCCTGAAAACAAAGTCAGAAAGCCAGCCCCCCAGTACATTTCCAAAACCAAGTGCAAGAAAAGGAATCCACAAAATGCCTCCAATTGTTTCCAGCGATAAAGAATGGGATTCGTTCAGATATTTCGGAATCCAGAACATATAGAAGTAAAAGATAGGATCCAACAGGAAACGGATTACAACAAACACCTTAACCTCTTTATTCCTTAGCAACGCCGGCAAATTATTTTTTTTCTCTGCGATTTCGCCGGTTGCTGCCGGTTCATCAGCCGGTGACAATATTGGTTGTTCTGACCTTCGGGTAAAGAACAGCCATAAAGCGAGCCAGATAAAACCAAACCCTCCTGTAATCAGGAAGAGAGCTCTCCAGCCAACATTCCCAAGCAAATAGACGCATAACGGAGGTGCAATAACTGCACCTAATGCGGAGCCGCCAATGGCAATTCCGTTGGCTAGTGCATGTTTATTTTTAGGAACCCACTCCAAAACTGCCTTAATGGCACCCGGGAAACATCCTCCCTCACCCACGCCCAGAAGGAATCGGAACAATCCAAAATGAAAAACGCTGTTTGAGATGCTATGCAGAATTGTTGCAAAGGACCAGAACCCGACCGAAAATGCCAGTCCAAGCCTGCTGCCATAGCGATCGATCAACAGGCCTCCCATCGTGAACATAACGGCATAACTTACAAGGAAGCCGGCATTGATAAACCCATAACCTACATCAGAAATATCAAGATCCTCTTTAATCTTCAGTATGGAGACTGAAAGTACCTGACGATCAAGAAAGCTCAGGGAAGTTGCCAGAAGGAGCAACCCGGTAATTATCCAATAGGTGTAAGCTGTTTTACGAATCATCTTTTCAATGAAAAATATATTTTCAGGCAAATATCTGCATTATAATTTATTGCACAAGAGTTACAGTTTTAATAACCACGGGACCAAAGAGCCCCGATTCGATCAGTGGGACTTTTGCCCATGGGACATTTTTTTTATATGTACCCGGAATATCTGTAAAGGTGATATTTGTTTTGGTATATTTTTCACCGGTTAATGCATCCCCTGTAATGCGGTTCGACCAGGTATTGGCAACCTCAACTGTAATTACATTGATGCCGTTTTTAATTATCCCTGTTATGTCGTATCTAAATGGCTTGGCCCATACAATTCCCAAAGACCTGCCATTGAGCCACACCTCAGCCACTTTCGACAGATTTCCAAGATCTAAAAACATCCTTTGAGCCTCACTCATGGCACTATTAATTTCATATTTAAAAGATTTATGATAGGTTCCTATTCCGGAGTAATACCTTATACCTTCATTTTTATTTACTGACCATGAAGCTAATTCCGGGAATAGTGCCGAATCGGGAGCTCCCCAATCTTTAGAAAATGTGACATTCCATTCACCTTTCAGAAGATAAACCTGCTGTTTGTTTTCAACTTTTTCTGCTGTGGAATTATTTTTCAGCAGATAGTTTCCGTCATTAAGAAACATAATTCCCTGCTTTGTGAATTCCATCAGCGGAGGGTTAATATCTGAACCTGAAACTGACGTATAATGCTTATTTTCAACATCTTTACGAAACACAACGAAATAAGATCCATAAGGAGCAAGTGTAACAGGGATTTTTATTGATTTCCCTGCCTGATTAAAAACAGGAACCGGAATAACATTCCCTGTTAATGGATCCCATATCTCCGGAATTTTAGCGTTCTGCCTGAATCTGCATTCTCTGGAAACCCATTCACCTGAAGTATTCCTGATAAAATAGAAATCCATTTCACCCTTCCTGTAGTGAATAAAATCAAGAAGGTAAGATTCTTTATCAGAATAATCAAAGTCGGGAGGAACATCAAGAACTTTAAGCATATCTGCGCTCTCGTTATCCGACGAGGACTTATTATTGCTTCCCGGAACCTTTTTAGGTCTGGCATTGACAATTACGGCCCCCTGTTTTGTCAATTCAGCAAGCCTTGATTGAACGGCAGGATTCATTCTATCTTCATTTTCCAAAGCCAGGATGCTGAAAACAGCACCGTTTGACAGGAGTAATTTCCCATTTTTTACCGTCAGGTTATTGAGCAGTATTTCGGTATTAATTACTTCATAATCATACCCGGGGCTAACAACAAAGCGGGTATTTTTAGCAGTAGCCGCATTGGGTATTTTATCGCCGTAGTAATAAAGCACATCCGAAAAGAAATCGGCTTCCTGAAAAACGAATGAAGCCCTGGATATATAATCAACAAATGGTTTTACTTTACTCCACCAGACACGTTTATTATTAAAATGGGTGCCGGCATGATAAACTATACCTGGAAAGCCCGACCCGGCAGGATTATGACTGAAACCGTGAAAAACGACACGATTCATTCCTTCGCAGAAAGCGCGGTCTCCAAAAGTTTTTAAATCAAATGGTCCCTCCTGCCAGTGCTGAAACGATGAAAATGACTCTTCCTCAACGATGCCTCGCTGATAGATATGTGAAGCTGCTGCAACTTCCTTTACAACACGCAGAATATCAATACTGTCCTTACTATCGGCATCTTTATAATATCTTGAATGGTTAACCCAGAATTCGCCGCGGGGTAAATCCAGGGCGCCAAGGGCCTTAAGCGGTTCCGCCGGGCCATTATAAAGAGGATATCCCGGCCCTCCTGCTTCACAATTTATTTTTAAACCGTAATTATTACAAATCTCTTTTGCCTTTTTGTATAAGTTATTTATCATTAATTCAGATAATGTTCTTTTGAAATCTGACTCAGTTTTTTTTGTTGTTTCCTTACTGAAAAGCTCAGGATTAAAAAAGGAAGGAAGGAATTTATAAATATCATACCCGTTAACCTTTCTGAATTCAGCAGGCAAAGTGGAGGTCCAGACAAATCCTCGTGCTTCATAGCTAGCCAGGTAGAAACTTTTCAAAGCAGTATTCCTGAAGTCGCCAACCACCGGTTTAAGACGATTAATAATATACATCAGATGTGTCTCAACTGCGACAGAATCGAAATGATCGATTGTCAGACCAGCCGAGCTCGGACTGGGAAGAACCAGTTGCTGACCTGAATTAGAACAGATATACCTGCATATTTCCCAGTCTCCGGCAGGAACATTCCAGTTGAGAACCTCCTGCGCAGGATCAAAATACCTGGAAACATTAATAATCCGGGTTGTGTCGAGGGAGTTTTTTGAGATCCCTGCCGGCAGGGCCAGTACAGCAACCTCCTCATAATAAGCGGGCTTGCCATTATCACGGTAAGGGATCATCGGTTTCCCTGTTCCCCCAACAAGTGAAGCTTTTGGAAATTTAACCTCCGGAAAAGGAATCTTTGTTTTTTGCAAAGAGGAATTACCTTTTATATTTATTTTAGAGAAATAGAGCGACTTGCCTCCATGCTCGGGCTTTATCCAGCTTCCTCCTGCATTCCAGCTGCTGGCTAAATTTAAACCAACTGTCAGGTTTAATTTTCCGGCTTCCCTGATTACGGATTTTATGACTTTCAAAGACTCATCACTTAAAAAGGCAGGCCCTCCGGGAATAATGGTATCTGCTTTAGGAACCCCTATTTCAAAAAGGTCAAAACCGCTGATCCCGGCTTTTTTCATAGCTGCAAATTCTTCCTTTGCCCTGACAGTATCTATGTTTCCATTCAAACACCACCAATAAACCTTTGGTCGGGCATTTACCGGAGGATTCTCAAAACCGCTTTTCAGGGATTCATAGGTTTTATCCTGAGCTGAAAGGCGATAAGTTCCAGCAAGGACAAATACCATTATTAGTAAAATCAATTTTTTAATCATTTATTGTTTTTTGAAAGTGATTTAAAATCTTACAGGAGTATTCCGGTTGCTCATCATTACCTCAAAGTCTGTATAAGGTATGTCCGGAAAACCAGTTATCCTGCCTGTAATCATATTATAACTCTTTAAAGATAAACAAATGTTCAGAAATCTTAAGAAATATTCTTAACACTGTTTCAGGTATCTGATCACATTAATGAAAGTTCAAAGTTAAATTATAGTTAAAAGTTTTACCGTTACACTCAATAATGTTTATTTTGCAGACATAATTCAATTGTACAATATTATAATGCAGATCTGATTGAAGAGACTTATTTATATTATCTCAATTTTTATCCTGGCTAATTTCTCCTTAAAAGGGCAGACTATTGAAAAGGAGAAATATGTACAGGCAAGCGGCATTATAACTGACGAGTTCTACAGACCCTTGCCTGGTGTTGCAGTAATATCAAAAAAACTGCACAGGGGGTCAATAAGTGAAAGGTCGGGAATCTATTCAATAACCAGCATACCCGGGGATACGATTTTCTTCAGGGCAATGGGATATAAAAGATATCACACAATTATTCCCTTATCGTATGAAGGAAGGCATTGTAAAGTTGATATCGCACTGGAGGTTGATACCATTTCAATTCAGGAGGTAACTATTCTTCCCTGGAAGACCTATAATGATTTCCTCAGGGATATTACCAAAGAAAGGCCTGTTGATCCGATTATTGAAAATATGAATGATAATCTTGCTTCAATCTATGTGGCAATGTCGAATCAGACCGGAGTAAGAATTTCTCCTGAGGCAGGCTTTCAATATGCGATGGCACAGAATTTCAATGCTATGGCAACAAAGAACCAATATCCTGTAAATAATCTTATGAACCCGTTTGCCTGGGCTAAATTCATCAACGGGGTTAAACACGGATTATTTAAGAATCAGAAATTCAATAAACCTGTTAACGCTAAAGTCAGGAAAAAGATCAAAAAGGCGGAAAAAAAATAAGCTGCCTGCCGTTCTATTTAAAAAGCAGGATGTGATAGGGCATTCTTAAATGCAAATTCATTAACTGTTTTCTTAGGCCTTCTCTTCTCATCACGTTTAAAAAGTTCCGGAGGAATGGAAAGACCATCTCCGATATACCCAACCGCCATGATTGCCACAGGTTCGAGATCGTCGCCCAGATTAAAGTACTCCTTTACCTTCTCTGTCGAAAAACCGGCCATCTGGTGCACATAAATATCCAGAGCAAATGCCTGAAGAAGCAGATTAGATACAGCCATTCCAGTATCGTGAAAGGCATATTTGTTTGTTTTACCGTTAAATGAGAATTTTGTTCTTGCCATGCTTATTATAATAGCATAAGCATGTCTGGCCCATATCTGATTTGCTTCAGCCAGAAAACCAATATATTCATTAAATACCTCGCTGTCTTGTTGTGTTGAATAGACAAAAACCCAGGGTTGTTCATTATTGCATGACGGAGCATAGCCTGCAGCTTCCAGCATTGCTTTCAGTTTAAAATCTTCCACCGGGGCTGACGAAAACGAATAAGGGCTCCATCTTTCCTGTATAATCTCCAGAACTAATTCCTTTTTCATTATTTACCTGTTTTAATTCTATATTATTTTAGCTTTCTCTTAGTTTTTCTATATCCAGTGCAAGTTAAGTATAAAAGCTGCTTAGTTCAATGAATACAAATGAAAAAAATGGGAAATTGAACATCAGAATGAATAAGAAAAAGGTGTGAATTATTTCCATCTCTTTACAAATAATCTTTCTTGATTCCAAATACTTCTCTTAAACCCTAAACTTGGCTATACGCATTTTCCTCACAATGTGGAAAACCGATCTGATATTCATATTGCCCCAGAAGTAATTTGTCATTTCTTTATTTTTAATAAATCAATTGAACATGAGCGAAGACCAAAAACGACAACTCAACCAACAACTGTGGAATATTGCCAATACCCTTCATGTCAAAATGGATGCTGATGCTTGGAAAACATTGGAAGTCGCCTCGTTTAGTACGCTCTCGAAACTTTACAAAAACCTGAAACACCAACTGCCAGAAAAAGCAACCATCGCTAAAGAGATGGGATTGAACCTTCATAGTGAACTTTCAAGTTGGCTGGAAGCCATCGCTTACATCAGGAATATTGTTGCCCACCATTCTCGTTTATGGAGCAGGAATATGGTTAAAAGACCGACCGAAAAAATAAATAATCCAATTGGTCACTGGTTTACAAATCCACTCCAACTAGTTCAAACAAAAAAACCATTTCTTTTAATTTCCTGCATGGTATATTTATGTAATGAGGTTACCCCCAGGAATCATATAAAATCAAAAATTCTTGAACTGTTTAAAGCGAATCCCAAAATCCCTGTTTACAAACTTGGTTTTCTGAATAATTGGGAGAAAGAACCTCTTTGGCAATGAGCTAGCAACCCGAACTGATACTGGAAGAACAACTCATTGCACAATTAAAAGAACTGAAGTATGGCTTGGTTTATATCAGAATTGAAGTTGAACTTATCACCAACCTGAAAGCATTTAACCAGATTAACCGATATCAGCGACATTCCTTCGGAGCAAGTGCTGCATTGTTTCAGTACATCCAGATATTCATTATCAGCAATGGAGTAAACACTAAATATTACGCCAACAATCGCTACCAGTCGTTTAAACAGACGTTTTACTGGACTGATAAGGAAACAAACGCCTTCCCAATATTCTTAACGGTTTTACATCTGACTTCTTAGAACCATGCCATATCAGCAAAATTATATGTAAGTATATCGTTTTAAATGAAACTTCCAAGATATTAATGGTGCTCAGACCCTACCAATATTATGCAGTGGAGGCATTGGTTGACAGGGTTATGCATAGTCATAAGAATGGTTATATCTGGCACACAACTAATTTAAGGTTGAATTTCTTTATCTTTGTATCAAATGGTTTGTGTTTGCTGGATACACTAAAGATGAACTATATTAATTCTATTTAAAAAGGGTAAAATTATTTAATATATGGTATCTCTGAAAATTGTTATAATACTGATATTCAATAGTATTATATTTTCTCTTATTGCCTGTTTTCATATGCAAAATAATTTATAATTTCGCAGAGTATGAAAAGAAATGATGGCAGGCTTGTTGGGATTCTTGGTACCGTAATAATTCATCTTATTGCCGGAATAATTTTTATGTCGTTTCAGATCAAATCATTAAAGAATAATTCTTCTGATGAGTTCCTTATCGAATTTACCCCTGAGGAGGAATCTGTGCCAAAGGAGAAGTTGATTGAGTTACCTGTTACAAACATTGAAAAAGTTCTTCAGGGTGATGAGGAGATGCTTAATATTGCACGAAATCTTGCAAATAAGGCTGATCAGAAGATTAATCCTGCCGATTATATTGACAGGGTAAAGGAGGAGCTGATCAAGAGCGGAAAACTTGGTGCAGATAATTATATTGATGAGAAAAAACGGGCAGATGAATCTAAATCTGACGAAAAAATATCTGTTGAGAACAAGACCAGTGAAAAGAACAAAAGAGATAAACCTCTGGAATCGCAGGAGATGGCTGCAAATTACAAAGGGCCTACCCGGATCTATTATGATCTTCCCGGACGTATTCACACTTATCTGCCTATTCCGATTTATAAATGCCAGGGATCAGGAAAAGTTATTCTGGCTATTGAGGTTAACCAGAGAGGAGTTGTTGAAAAAGCAGAGGTAGTCTCAGGCGACAACACAACTTCTGATCCATGCCTGATTGAAATGGCTGTAACAACAGCTCTTATCTCGCGATTCAATTCAGATCTTGGTTCCCCTAAAATTGAGACAGGTACTCTAACCTACCATTTTGTTGCGCAATAGTAAAAATCTAATCTTACCCAAACCCCTGTTAAACTCAAAAAAGCAGGTTTTCAGTCGGCCATTTCCATGGCTGAATAACTACGGGAGTATTTCGGTCTGAGTTTCTGTCGTTCACAAGTGGACCGATAGTATGGGCTTGGAGAATCCCTTCAGGACAAGGCATAAGGAGCTCCATTGCTTCCAGTGGTGATATGGAAAGATCGGTCCATTTGGCTTCATCCTCTCTGTTCAGTATGACAGGCATCCTTTTTGCCGAGTTATGAATCTCAGCCATCATTTTGTTTGCATCGGTGGTAATTACCGAAAAAGTTGAAATAACCTCCCCTGTTCTGTTTTCAGTCCATTCATTATATAAACCGGCTAGCGAAAATATCTCATTATCTGAATTATAGATATACCAGGGGATTTTTTCACTTCCAATATGCTGCCACTCGAAGAATCCCTTTACCGGAATAATGCATCTGGCTGTTTTAAAAGAGGAGGAGAAAGAGGGTTTTTCTGCTATACTCTCACATCTGGCATTAAAGGTTTTGAATCTTATAATATTGGCCTCTTCAATACTCTTTGTCCAGGAAGGGATAAGGCCCCATCTTAAGAGTTTTATTTTATCAGGAGATCCGGAGCAGATTGCAGGAATTTCAGGAAGGGAAAAAGCATGATAATAATAGCTTGGCCTGTATTTGTCAGGATCAATTAATGTTGCCCCGTATCTTCTTTCAAGCTCTTCCTTAACAAGGTTGACATTTACTGAAAAACACATAATTACCTTCTTTTATGTTTCTCTAAAGTGACCTTTAAAGGTATAGGGAGTGAATAGTCGAACAGATCATATTCCGGCCAGGGGTCAATTTTGGATATTACCCGGTACATCATATTATTTATGTATGAATAGATTTCTGGTCCGTTCCATGAACTTGAGTTCAGAAGAACTACCCAGGAAATCCCGTCAGATTGTCGCTTCATCATTCCCGCACTTCCCGGAAATGAGCCTGTTCGCCACCATGTTCCATCAAAAACTGTTGTCTTCCATCCGACAGGAGCATAACCGTTGTCGTTATCGGTCATAAACCTGATACTTTGATCATTAAGAAAATCCGGCCGTGATCTGAAACCATCTACAGCAAGCATCAGACGCATAAGGTCTGGTGCGGTGGCCAGCCAGGCACCTGCTCCGCCAAGGTTTCTGATATCATTTCCTCCCTGACTGGGGGAGACCATCTCTCCGGTACCATAAATTGATGGTTTCAGCTCAGCATCAGAGGGTTCATAATAAGAAACCTCAAATGGAGCTTTCTCTGACGGAAGATTACCGGAAATAGCCATATCATACATGCCCAAAGGTTCAAATACAGCTTTCCGGCAGTAATCTTCGTATGACATTCCTGATACTTTCTCTATTATAAGACCGAGGATACTGTATCCCAGGTTAGAATATGCGCGACCGGTTCCGGGTGTGTAGCTAAGATTAAGATCAAGGGCAAACCTAACAATAGTTTTAGTATCCGCAGGTGGCTTTACTCCCATTTTTTCAGCCACATAAACAGGCATAAACATCTGATCACCATAACGCTGCGACCAACCTGCTTCATGCCCGAGAAGTTGTGCAACAGTAATTCCGTAAACTCTCTTGTCTTTGGGATCTTTGAAATATGGATCATTCAGTATTCCATCGATACCAAAAACCCTGTCATTCAGAGATATTTTACCAGCCTCAATAAGCTTCATTACCGCTACTGCAGTAACAAGCTTTGAAATACTTGCTATTCTGAATTTATTATATGGCTGCGTTTCAATTTTCGAAATAGTATCGGTAACACCATATCCCCTTGCAAAAACAAGCTTACCATCTTTTGAAACAGCGACAACCGCCCCTGCCACCGTCCATCTTGTCAGAAAGGAATTAATTAAGTTTGAAACAACATCAAACTCCGGACCTGAAGATCTGATATTGGTCAGTCGCACATTACCCGGAATAAGTTTGTCATTCAGGACAACACTTTTCTCTTTTGCCCCCTGGTTGAAACTAACCAGAGAGACAAGAAGGGTAACCAGAAATATTTTTCTCCGTCTGCTCAATTTTTTTTTTCAGATGACAAAAATATAAGTATTTTACTCACCCGAACAAGTAATTAACGTTTTTTACAATAAAATGATATAAAACAAGTTTGAAAATTAATTAATAATCTGTTGCACAATAAATAAAAAAAGAATCAAAAAAATTAACTTTGCATTCATGTCAGCAGCCAGATCATCACTTTTCCGGACGTTACTATTTGTTGCCGTAATTTGCCACCCGGGGAATGCATATTCACAGTCGGAGACTCAAACCATTACCTCAGAAGAGTTCATTTACATGGACACAACTGATTATATACCAGCATTTTACAACGGAGCGTTAGAATACAATCTGATGCTGGCAGCATCAAAAGGGTACTATACTGAAATTGACCGGCTGATAAAAAAAGGTGCTGTTATTGATGTTATGACGCTCGAGAAGGCTACCCCACTGGTTTTTGCAGTAACTAACAATCATGTTACTGCTGTTAAGACACTTTTAAGGTATAAACCGGCACTGAATGACTTAACATCAAGCCACGAGACACCACTTATTATCGCAGTAAAAAACCATAATTTTGAGATTACCGAGATGCTGATCCGGGCAGGCTCCAATATGGATTTATCCGATAGGAACGGAGCGACCCCGCTGCACCTTGCGTCACTTTACGGATACCTGGACATCGTTGATCTGTTATTGTATTACGGAGCCTCCCTGGAAGAAAAATCAGAAGAAGGGACGACCCCTTTGCTGGCTTCAATATGGGCCGGATATTCAGATGTTTCTGATCTTCTTATCCAGAATGGAGCAAATACAGAAGCAAAAGACAATGACGGATTTACTCCGTTCCTTATAGCATCATTCTATGGTGACACTCTGATAATGGATCTTTTATACAAAAAAGGAGTTGATATCTATGTCACAAATAACTCCAATCACAATGCATTAACTCTTTCAATATTAGCAGATCAAACCGATGCCACATCATACCTTCTGAGAAAAGGAGACAAATGGACAAACTCCGGAAGAGATGCAATTAATCCATATAGTGTTGCTTCAAAGTACCGCAGAAAAGAGATCATTAATATGCTCAATAAAAATAATGTCCACGGAAAATTAAAATATGGTATCGATCAGGTTGCAATAACCGCCTCTTCACGTTTTTGCTTTTACGATCTTTACACCGGACTCAGTCTCGCCCTTAAAGAGCCCTACCTGAATGGCGGGTTTATTGCCGGCTGCGATACGAAATTTCAACACACTAGAGTTATGATTAAGAATTCAGAACACTCCTATTATCAGTATATGGATAAAGGATCTGTTGTGTATGCCGGAGTGTTTAAAGATTTTGCACTAACTGATCCGTCTGAACGATTCAACTATTCTTTATCAACTTCAATTCTGGCAGGATATTCTTTTGGAAATAAGCTGAAAGGTACACTTATTGAACCGGGAAATAAACTTATGGTAATACCTTCTGTCGCTTTAAAGATGACAAAAATGAACTTTTCATTCAATCTTGGTCTCGAATACCTCAAAACCTCATATTATAAAACAGGACCTGTCTGGCTGAAAATTGGGTGCACATACAACTATTTCTTCGATAATGTCAGGACTGAAATTAAAGGAATAAAATGGAGATAAAATACATGAAAAAAATTCGGCAGATAATTCTCCTTTTCATTCTGGTTCTTCTTTTCTCCTGCGAAGATCAGGGGCTGATTATTTACTGCCCCGATTGTTTTGAAACTGAACCTGTGAAGGCTGAAATTGAAGCCAAACTTGAAAATAACAAGTATTATCCGGATGTTCTGATACAGATCTGGGAAGGAAATCTTGAAGATAGTATTCTGGTTGACTCATATTCATACGGTTCATACCTGGAAACTTTCAGACATGAGGTTACAATAAATAAGAAATACACATTTACTGCCACCTATAATATTTTAAGTACCAGATATGTAGCAGTTGATTCAGCAACACCAAGAGTAAAGTTCGATAAACAACAATGCAATAACCCCTGTTTTTTTGTATACGACAGAAAGGTTGACCTCAGGCTTAAGTTTGCAAAATAAATCTTAAGCTACGGGGAATTTAAAAAGAGGAATCCCTTTAAGAGCTTTTTCCTTAATCTGCTGCAATTCATTGGAATTTAATGGTGTCAGACTATCAGAAACGCTAAGTACTGTCTTCAGAAGATCTGCAGCACCCGGAGTAACGGCGGCAGTTACCGGGTGAGATAAAGTGAACCTCAATCCCATTCTGATATCCTCCTTTTCAAGATGTGGTTCGTACCAGCAATTCGGGTATTTTGACTTGTCGGCACCCTCAGGCCACGGACCTTTGGCAATTGCCTTTATAGCAAGAATACCCATCTTTTTTTCCTGTGCCCTGGCAAGGACCTGTGGTCCGAAATTACCTGCATACCAGGTTGCATAATTCACCGGGAACAATATAGTATCAAAATCAAACCGATCCATCATAGCCATAGCCGCTTCAACAGAATGTGCCGAAAAACCTATGAAACGGATCTTTCCCTCTTTTCTGGCTTCCTGATAGGTCTCCATCGCTCCTCCGGTTGCAAAAATTGCATCAACATCTTTAATTGTCGTTACAGCATGAAACTGGTAAAGATCGACATGGTCGGTACGCAGGTTTTTTAATGATTGTTCAAGTTCTGCCCTTGATTCGGCTTTGTTTCGTTTCGTTGTTTTGCAGGAAAGAAACACATTTTTCCTGTAGGGCTCAAGTGCCGGCCCCAACTTAAGCTCTGCGTCTCCGTATGAAGGAGCAACATCGAAGTAATTTATACCTGAATCTATTGCAAGCTTTACGAGCTCAGAAGATTCTTGAGAAGTTGCATTTTTTACAACAATTCCCCCAAACCCAATCATCGAAAGCATCTCACCGGTGCGGCCCAATGATCTTTTTTCGATCTTTCCGGGAGGTGATATTCTGGTTATAGATGAAAGGTCTGCAGGGAACATGCTCATCATAGGTGCAACAATTGCTGAGGTTTTAATAAAATCACGTCTTTTCATAGCTTGTAGATTCATGTTTATTAAATAAAGGGTAAAAGGTAGTGATTTGTTCCGTATCTTCAATACTTCTTTTCAAAAAAAGCATTTAAATCCTTTTGAAAAACAGAACCATCACTTTCTGTTTCGTCTCAAAATCAATACATTTGCAGGAAAGAGTAACAGACATATCATTTTAGGTCCACTATTACCTTGTATTGAAATTAAACTCAGAAAATTTAAATTTCCATGAAAAAAGAAGTGTTAATTATTGCTTTAATATGCCTTCTGCCACTTTTGATGGAAGGTTGTTCTCCCAGGGAAATAACCAGAAAAACCGATGTGCTTGTAATAGGAGGTACAACAAGCGGTATTTCGGCCGGTCTGCAATCGGCAAGATTAAATGTACCAACACTTATTGTCGAAGAGACTGATTGGCTTGGTGGCATGATGACTGCCGGTGGGGTAAGTGGTATCGACGGAAATCATAATCTGCCTTCAGGGATCTGGAATGAGTTTCGCGAAAAGTTAAGAGCTACTTACGGAGGAGCAGCTGCACTTGCAACCGGATGGGTAAGCAATACACTTTTTGAACCTCATGTAGGTGACAGTATTTTGAAAGCAATGGCAAAAGAGACTGCACAGCTTTCAGTTATTTACGGATACCATCTTACATCGGTTATTAAAAATGAAAACAAAGTAACAGGAGCAATCTTTGAAGATGAGCAAAAAAATAAGTTAACGATTCTGGCGACGGTAGTTATCGATGCAACAGATCTCGGTGACGGCGTAGCAATGGCAGGTGCTGCCTATGACCTTGGAATGGAATCCTCCTCAGTTACCGGTGAAGCCAATGCACCCGAAGAGGCAAACGACATAATTCAGGATCTTACCTGGGTTGCTACACTGAAAGATTTCGGTCCAGGCACCGATAAAACAATAAAAAGACCTAAAAATTATAACCCGGAAATATTCAGGGGTTCATGTTCACTAACTACTGATCCAGCTCTTATCGATTGCCAGAAGATGCTTGACTACGGACGCCTTCCTAATAATAAATTCCTTATCAACTGGCCAAAAAAAGGTAACGATATATATATTAATGTAGTTGAAATGAATTGGTCACAACGAAGGGAGGAACTAAAGATAGCAAAGGAACTTACGCTCTGTTTTATTTATTACATCCAGACAGAGCTTGGATTTAAAAATATTGGGTTAGCCGACGATGAATTTCCTTCTGCTGATAAACTGGCACTTGTTCCTTATCACAGGGAGGGGCGCCGCATGCGGGGGATGGAAAGGTTTACGATAAACCACATCATTGACATTTACGGGGAACAACCATTATATCGGACAGGGATCTCTGTCGGCGACTATCCGGTCGATCATCATCATGCCTGCAACCCTGAAACACCTAAAATCAAATTTCCTAAAGTTCCTTCATTCAATATTCCGGTTGGCGCCCTCATTCCTGAAAAGATCGATGGCCTTATTGTATCTGATAAGGCGATATCTGTCTCAAATATTCTTAACGGAGCAACAAGGCTTCAGCCATGTGTTTTGCTTACCGGGCAGGCTGCAGGAGCAATGGCAGCCATCAGTGTCCTTAATAATCAGAATGTCAGGGAAATAAACATTCGTAAATTACAACAGACCCTGCTCGATGCCGGTGCCTGGCTGATGCCATTATATGACATTAAATCAACTGACAGAGAGTTTCAGCCTATACAGAGAGTAACTGCCTCCGGAATCCTTAAAGTAAAAGGAGAATCATATCAGTGGGCTAACCGTACATGGTTTTATCCTGATACTACTCTGACTGTTAAAGAGTTTTCAGAGGGGTTAAATGCCTTTGATAGCAAATCTGTTATTTCTGAAGATCAGACAATTATCACAGTTCAAAAAGCCTCCTACCAGCTTTCGGCATTTTTAAACAGAGATGCATCAACTGAAATCAGAGATTTGTGGAATAAAAGGATGCAGCGCCGATATGACCCGCATCTTCAAATAACTAAGAGAGAACTCAGTACTCTTGTTGATGAACTTGTTCGTCCGTTTGAAACCAGGTCAATCGGTTTTGACGGAAACTACAGATAATAAGGTTAAGAATCTGTCAGAGAGTAATTATTGGTTTTGTCTGATAAACAATCTCCTCTTTCTTATAATATACTTTTTCAAGGAACAATCCGCTCGGAGGTGCCGTAAGTTTTGCCGGGATATCTGTTTTAAGCCGGAAAAAAGATGCAACATCAGCAGGAGTGAGTTTTCCACGGCCGACCTCTACCAGAACACCTGTCATTCGTCTGACCTGTTTCCAGAGAAAATGAGAACCAACAACATGGAAAACAAGCATATCGCCAAAATCATTCACTTTAGCATGCAGAATCTCCACCTTTGTTGAAGTCTGCTCAGCATCCTCATCAGTAAAATACCGGTAGTCTTTCAGTCCGGGGAAATTCTTCGCCGCTTCATTCATGAGGTCAACATTAAGCTCATCTTTTATCCACCATACAAACTTTTTCCCGAAGGCAGTACGCCGGCGGCTGATCTGGTAAATATAGCTTCGGGCGTTCGCGTCGTGACGGGCATGAAATTTAGGATGAGCCTCTTCAACATTTAATATGCAGATATCCGGTGGAAGCCTGTCGTTGATACCATATTTAATCTTCAGTGGTGCAAGATCTGTTTCCACACCAAGATGTGCCACCTGACCCGACGCATGAACACCTCCATCGGTGCGGCCTGCACCGAAAACATCAACCTCTTCATCCTTAAAAAGACTTCTGCAGGCATCCAGTATTTCACCCTGAATTGTCTTTCCGCCTTTCTGCATCTGCCAGCCAATATACCTTGTTCCTTCGTATTCAATTGTTAATTTGAATCTGCCCATTTCTACTGTTTTAATATTATATAAAGGTATTATAAAATTCGGGAACAGTACATAAGAGAGTGAAAGGGAATTGACTATTGGCTTACATTTACTATTTTTGTATTATTCAGAACTTTAAATAACAGAATTTCAAAAAATGAAAAAAAGATACATGAATCCTTACCTGGCAGGTACTATGCTTGGGATTGTTCTGCTTCTTGCAATGTTTCTTTCAGGTCGCGGACTTGGGGCAAGCGGTGGCTTGAAATACTGTGTGGTCTCAATTGTCGGAGCAGTTGACCCTCCTCATGCTGAAGGATCAACCTATTACAGCAAATATTTTGAAGGAGGAAAAAAACCTTTAAAGAACTGGCTCACCTTTGAGATTCTCGGCGTAGTAATTGGTGGATTCCTGTCAGGAGCATTATCTAAAAGGTTGAAGTTAAAAGTTGAAAAATCGCCCGACATATCAAGAACAAAACGGCTGGTGTTTGCTTTCCTGGGAGGAGTATTCTTTGTTTATGGAGCTCAGCTTGCCAGAGGTTGCACCAGCGGTGCTGCTCTTTCGGGGATGGCAGTTCTCTCTGTAGCCGGCTTTGTTACAATGATGGCAATCTTTGGGTCTGCATATGCTTTTGCGTGGTTTTTCAGAAAGAACTGGATATAGCAGGAAGCAGAACAAAATAACACTATAGAACCATTACAGTTTAAAAATAATCAAACAGAAAAAAAATGGGACCTCTGACATCTTTAATTTCAATGCCCGAATGGCTCGATTTTCTTATAGCCCTGCTGATTGGCATTGGTTTCGGCTTCGCGCTTGAGCAGGCCGGATTCTCTTCGAGCCGCAAACTGGCAGGTATGTTCTACGGATATGATACAACTGTTATAAAAGTATTTTTCACAGCCGCAATTGTAGCTCTTATCGGTTCGCAGCTCCTGAGCTTCTTCGGGCTCCTCAATCTGAATCAGGTATTTGTAAACGAGTTCTATGTTACCTCTTCAATTGTAGGAGGCATTATTATGGGGGCCGGTTTTATTATGGGTGGATTTTGTCCCGGAACAGGACTTTGTGCACTTTCGATAGGGAAGATTGATGCCATGGTATTTTTTGCCGGCGGACTGACAGGTGCTTTCCTTTTTGCCGAAACATATCCGATGGTAGAAAAGCTGGCTAACAGTTCATATAAAGGACCTGTTAAGATTAATGATATTCTTGGGATTTCTCCCGGAGTATTTATTTTTCTCCTTATCATCGCTGCCGTGGTAATGTTCGCCATCGCCGAAGCTGCAGAAAAAAGATTTGCACGACCTGAAATAACAAATGAACTCTAATAACCTGAAAATATGAATATGAGAGAAAAATTTTCAATAATTCTTTTAAGTCTTGGGTTTATTCTGGCATTTCTGCCTTTCTCTGCTAACCGATCGTTTACAGTTAAACCTCATAAATTGCTTCCTGAGATCCTTGATGGAAAAACATACTTAAGTGCAGATCAGGTTGCAAGGTTTGTTGCATCGGAAGACACTACTGTTCAGATAATTGATCTCAGACCGGCTAAGGAATATATGGCTTTTAATATTCCAGGTTCAATTAATGTTCCTTACAGCGAATTTCTGAATGCCGATCAGGGTAATTTTCTGAAAGGCGGAAATACAATGAATATCCTCTACTCCAACGGTGATTTCGATTCAAACTATGCCCTGGTAATTGCCAAAGGGATGAATTATAAGAATATTTATGTCATGAAAGGTGGTCTTAATGAGTGGTTCAATACTGTAATGAACAGCCGGTTCTCAGGTGAAAAAATCTCTGCCAGGGAGAATGCCCTTTTTGAAACCAGAAGCAGAGCCGGAAAGATGTTTACTGAACTAAACAGCCTTCCTGACAGTCTGAAACTGAAATTTATTGAATCGAAACACAGCGCCTCCAAAAAACTTGACGGAGGATGCGAATAAAGAAGATATTATGAACCTGATAAAGAGATACAAAGCAGTACTTGCAGTAGTAATTCCAATTCTGATCCTGGTTCTTTTCAGGTCGTTTGGTACCGGCTATTTTAAAAATGATGCGAAAAAATGGGCCGGGCCTTCCCTCTCGGGGTCAAATATTATTGCACTTGACAAGAGAGACACTGTTTCAGGAAAAAAACTTATTGTCTGCCTGAATGGCAAAGCGGATATTATTAAAGATCAGGGTGCGGAATTCCTTTATCTTCCTGAAGGAGAGATTTTAGATAAAAGGAATATTGAAATTATCAGGAAACACGATGGAGCTGTGCTCCTGTTTTCAGAGGATCCTGCTGTATCGGCAAGAATCTGGATGGTTCTGAGCCAGATGGGATTGAAAAACATTTTTATCCTAACCGGCTTCCCCGATAATGAGACCGGTAAACACAAATTCCGGCCCGACACATTAGTCAGACCGGAATTATGATGAAATATAAAAGGATTATTTTACAACTACAAAATCATTAACATCTGCGGCAGAAAATGGCAGCCACGATAATGCTGTTTTTTGTTTTAGCATCTTGTCGTGCATAAAGCCGTTATTTCCATATCGCAATGTACGGGCATCATAACCAAACAGACGCAGATAGGCTGTTGCAAATCCGGAATTATGTCCGGTTCCACAATACACAACTACCGTCTTATCAGTTGGAACAGAGGCCATTTCATCAATAAATCCAAGAGTAGCTTCCGGTTTATATCTTATAGCACCAGGTATATGACCATCTTCATATTTATCTTTCCGTTCAAGATTAACAATATAATATTTACGTGGATCGCTGAAGACTTCATCGGCTGTAATCAGGATATTTCCTGTACCCTCCTGAAATAATTTACTGAATCTTGCAGCCCCAATCTCTTCTCCGGTTTTCATTCCGGTATTAAGTTCAGCCATCCCTTTGGATGATGGTCTTTCGTTAGCACCTGTTTCAAGGTTTCCTTCATATTTTCCGGAGATCCCGCTTAACCATCCGGCCTGGGCATATTTATTATTCCATGCACTCATTCCCCATCTCATTGAATAGACATTACCATAACCCATAAGTCGCAGCAGGCAAGTGGTGTAACTTGAAACCTGCCCATCTTCACAAACAAGAATAATCTTGTCAAGCTCGAATGGTTTTATCCCGGTTTCAAAATAGACTGGCAACTCCTCAAACTTCTTACTTACTGCACTTCTTATATGACCCTCTGAAAATTGCTTAGCTGTTCTGAGATCAATGACAAGAATATTTTTACCGAGACTTTCATTAACAATTGATGATTTAATAAGAGATGGGAAAGACTGACTGTTAACATAATCGCCATTATCTGCGAGATCTTTCAGCAGTAAGGAAGTCTCATTTCCGACAACGACCGGTGTTTTAGCTTCAGCCACTGGTTCTGCTGCCTGCTCCTGCTTCTTTTCTGATTTATTCCCTGTGCATCCGGCAATCAAAAGGAGGAAAAGAAGATTAATAAAGAATACCGGAATGTTTTGTTTATTCATATAAAAATCCAGTTTCGGTTAAAGTTTTACCACAACTTTATCCTTATCAAACCTTAGTGTCTCAATACGGTTACCAAGTTCGTCATATTTATATTCAGTTATAGCAACACCGTTATCCGGACTGTTTATAAGATTTCTATCCTTATCCATGTTTTTAGCCTCAATAAGTGCTCCATGAGTATCATAAACATTCTGAGTAACAGGAATATTTTTACCACTTACATATTCATCATCCTGATCATAAACAGCAGTCTCTACGACATAGCCGTTCTCATCAACCTTATTAATACGTTTTGACCATCCTGCATACAGGTTAGACATCTGTCCGAATACATTAAAAACTGAAAAGCTTTCAAGGTCACCTTTTTCGTTTGGTACAAAAGTAAAATATGAAACTCCGATATCACCACAATTCTCTGCTGTACAGTTATAAAGTGTATCGGCTTTGTAATTTGCCATTCTTGTTACATAACCTTTTTCATTATAGGAAAACCTGAGTTCAAAAAACGGGCAGAATGGATTCATAACAGTCTCAACACCTGCAAGATTGTATCGTAATTCTCTTACCATACCATCAGGAAGAATACTCCAGGTCCATGAATGAATTTTATTTCTGTTCTCTATCATTTGGCCATTTTTTGCCAGAAACATCAGACCTGTCCGATTGCCGTTTGCGTCCAGAGAATAATCGAATGCAAATACGCCAGAATTTTCAACCGGCTGATTATCCTTGTCAAAAAAATGTTTTACCTGCTTATTTCCGGTGTAGTCGTAAGTGATTTTTGCAGCACCGCCACCCATTGAAGAGTATCCGAGGAGCACATTATTCCTTACAAATTCCACCGAAATAAGCCGTCCTGTATTATCTCTTGTAAATTTGTAACTGTTAATCGTTTTTGCTTCGTCGGCAGTCAGGGGATGAGTTCCCTTTTCAATATCGTAAGGCGTTTCGCTGAACTGAAGGGCCCTGAAGTATTCTACAGGTGTGTTAGCACTCTTTTGTGCTGTATTACCTGTGCACGATACGATAACAATTCCGAGTATTAATGCCAGTACCGCCGGAAGGATAAGTTTGCTAAATTTCATATTCTAATCTGTTTTGGTTTAAATTAATTTGACAAAATTATTATTTATGATTCAATTTTACTAATCATAATTTGATTTACTAATGTTTAACAAACAATATCAGAAAATGTTTAATTGATATCAGAACCAACAGGAGAAACCAGTGTTAAAAGGAATTGTAGAAAAAGACAATAGTATATCGTTGCTAACCAACCAGTTTCAACGCGGAAGAAATACAATCCAGCAGGTCGCTTCGTCTGAACGGTTTTTTTATCAGGTCGTCTGCACCGGCACTCATCGCAGCAGCGAGGTTTTCGGCAGATGTCATCTGACCTGTTACAATAATAACAGGGATCAGTTTAGTGGCGGGATCAGCTTTAATTTTAATCAAAGCTTCCATCCCATCCATTACCGGCATTCCCCAGTCGAGCAAAATAAGATCAGGCAATTTTTCAAGTGCTATATCAAGTGCTTCTTTCCCGTTGACAGCTTTCAGAATATTGTAACCGAATTTTTCAAGAGTTTCAGATGTATTGAGAAGAATCATCGGTTCGTCGTCAGCTATTAAAATTGCAAGGCCATTCATAATAATATTTTTTACCTTTTTCAATTCCACCCGTCTATCCTTAACCCGGTTGGATTGTTACTCATTTCAAAATAAACAAATAAAATAAAACATAGCAAATAATTACAGGAAGCAAAAAGGAAACAAAGAGGGAAAATTTGATGGGGGTGAGGTGAAGAATATTGTCGTGCAGGTCGTGCAAGTCGGACTACTTTATTGACTATATGGACTTTTGCCGCACCTAGCATAATTTCTTCTGGTAGCCATCCCGTCCCGGGAGCTATCGGGAGCTATCGGGAGCTATCGGGAGCCTGTAACCTGTTGCCTTTTAACTTCAGGCACTTTAGCTCACTCCAAACTATATGAGTCTGGCAGGAAGGAAAATTTCTTAAGTGGTGCACGTTAAATATCATAACCCTGGAATTTGATGAGGTAGTCTCTGACTGATGTGCCATTCATATCCATAACATTCTTATCCAAAAGGAGGAATGATTTCACACCGATTATACCTCCGAGATGGGCAGCTGCAAGAAGTCCGGAACGGGTAATCAAGACTCCTTTTACGGTTAGTCCAATATATTTTTCAAACTTTTTCAGGTCGTGTGCATTTTTTTTGATAAGTGCTCTGAAAACCTCCTCCTGCAATTCCGGTGGAAATATCTCAGGATTGGATTTAAATTTTTCAAATGTTATTCCTTTATAGCCTAGATGTTCAATAGTAGCAATACGGAACTGGTAGGTACCGATACAGCCGTTTCTGTTATAGATGGTCCAGTCTCCGCTCGATTCTTTAAAACCGAGGTCATTTTTCCAGCGGGCAAACTCTTTTTCCCAAACCCATCTTTTTATTTCTGAGAGGGCGAATTTCTCATTTGTTTTCCAGACAATATCGGACAAATCGGGTGCAGAGCAGATTGAAAAAAACAGAGCAAAGAATGGAAGCATTACAATTTTCTTATTCATTTGTCTTGATTTTAAGTTAGTACCAGAACGACATACAACCATCATTAAAAAGGTTTCAGGGTGTAGATCATGTCGCCTGGTGCAACGAAGGCAACAATGATTTTAAAAATGTATTTCATTATTTTATTTGAGAACTGTAGTAGCAAATTATCGGTTTCCTTTTCGTAAGGGGAGGTTTGTTAATTTTAAAATATTATAATCTCTACAGAAAAGATTAACCAAAGGGCGTGCCACAAAATACAAGATTAGAAGAAACAGCCTGAAAAGCCTTGTTAAAAGCTTAAGCCATAGCTATAAAAAAAATGAAACTTCTTAATGAAAAAAGTTCGGTCAGAAAAGATTTCTGAGAATTATTTGAATTAATCTGATAAAAACGCACACTTGTGCGATAATGAACTATTCCTCCTCACCCTTGCTAACGGTAATACCAAATTTCTTCATTTTCCGCATAAGGGCATCGCGTGTTATCCCCAGTAATCCTGCGGCTGTTTTTTGATTGAACTTACTGTCCTGAAGCGCTTTACGGATCATTTTAATTTCATTGGCTTTTAGATCCACATGAACTGATTGCACTACAGGAACAAGTGCTTTTTGCTGCCTGACAGGAAAATCAGATATCCTGAGGATAGTACCTTTGCAGAGGATAATGGCCCGTTCTGCCATATTTCTCAGCTCCCTGACATTTCCGGGAAAATCATATTTCAACAGCTCACTAAAGACCTCTGCTGAAACATGTATATTCGGTTTATTGAATTTTGTGGCATAATTATCAACAAAATGGGTCAGGAGAGGTTTAATATCTTCCGGTCTTTCGCGCAGAGCAGGAATATGGATATGAAGAGTATTGAGCCTGTGAAGGAGGTCGAGCCTGAATTTTTTCTTCTCCACCCTTTTATCAATATCGTGATTTGTAGCGGATATAATCCTGAAGTCGGTTTTAATCTGTGTTGTATCGCCCACTCTGGTAATTACCTTCTCTTCGGTGGCACGCAGAATCTTTGCCTGGAGATTAAAAGGCATATCGGCAATTTCATCGAGAAATAAGGTTCCCTGATTACAAACTTCAAAGAATCCCATCTTGTCGCTAATGGCTCCTGTAAACGATCCTTTTTTGTGACCAAAGAATTCACTTTCCAGAAGTGTTTCGGTTATTGCACTGCTGTTTACTGCACAGAAAATATGATCTTTCCTCACGCTTGAATAGTGAATGATTCGGGCAATATTTTCTTTCCCGGTTCCGCTCTCACCGGTAATAAGCACGTTTGCATCAGGGTAATTTGCGGAGGTAACAGCTTGTTCAAATACGTCAAGGATCTGAGGGCTGACACCAATAAACTGACGATCGATCCTCTCCTCCAGATTTTTTGAGATCAGGGAATTTTTTTCTTCCATCTGCTTCAGTTTACGCTGAAGCTGAAGATATTTCTGGGTACGCTCAATAGCAATCTGGATGTCGATAAATCTGAATGGTTTACGCAAATAATCAAAAGCCCCGAGCCGCATTGCCTTGATAACAGTATCCATATCGCCATGAGCCGAAATGATGATAACTTCCATATCAGGGAACAAAACCTTTACCTCTTTAAGGATATCCAGTCCGTTAACACCCGGCAAACGTACATCAAGTATCAGCAGATCAATCTTGTTTTCGACAAGAATTTTTCTTGCAACTTCGGCTGTATTGGCTTCAAACGACTCATAATCTGAACCCTGGAAAAAATCGCTCAATTCTTCAGTAAACTGTTTTTCATCATCAAGGATAAGGATTGTTATCTTATCTTTTCTTTCCATCTCTAATTTTTCTTTTGAATTTTCAAAACCAGCTTAATTTTTGTTCCGTAAACCTTATCACTCGTAATGTCAATGTTCCCACCCATCTCCTTAATTATCTGGTAACAGATAGATAATCCCAGACCTGTTCCCTTTCCTTCCTCTTTAGTGGTATAAAAAGGGAGAATAATATTGTTTATATCGTCATTACTAATGCCGATTCCATTATCTGTAATCTCAACAATCAGAGTTTCATTCTCACGAAAAGATCTTATAGCAACTATCAGATCGCAGTATTCTTCCTGCTTGTTTTTCTTTTCGATAACAGCATCCTTGGCATTGTTTAAAAGGTTTACAATAACCTGCTCAAATTTAAAGGTATTTCCGATTATCTGTGGAATTTTTTTATCAAGATGAAGATTCAGTCTTATTCCAAGGTGTTTAAACTGTTCAACAATCAATGATACAGCATTTTCGATACTGGCATTTACATTAAATAATGAAAGAACATAATCATTTTGGCTCATTGAAAAAGCCCTGATATGGTCTATAATATTCCTGATCCGTGTAATATTCTCAAAAATCTTATCTGCTTTATTTTTAAGAAACCCTTTATCTATTGTTTCCGTTTTATCACTTTCGAACAGGATTTTATCAAGAACCATAGAGATAATATTCAGTGGCTGATTTATCTCATGTGCAATTCCTGAGGCCATTTCGCCCAGATTTGCCATACGATCGGCATGCATCTGATTTGTTTCCATTTTCTGTCGATGCGAAATATCGCGTATTACGACCATGAATGATAATGGTTCGCCGGTTGGCCCCTGTATCAGAGTGGCGCTTGTTTCACTTAAAAAAGATGTCTTGCTTATTTTTTTTATTTTCAATCCTGCGTTCTGAAATAGCCCTTCATTCATTGTCTTTTCAAACAGTTCATGCATTGCTTTTTCATCTTCAGGTGCGATGAACTGACTGAAAGCTTTGCCAACAAGGTCATTTTTTGTATGTGTCCCGAATAGTTCAAGTCCTATTTCAGATACTTCGGTAATTAATCCATTCATGTCTGTTAATAAAATACCGTCGGGAGAAGCATTTAGTGTTGTTCTGTATTTCTCTTCGCTTATTACCATGGAGCGTTCAGCCTCCCTGAGCTCAGTAATATCGGTATATATAGAAATCCATACAGGTCCGAATTTCGGATGATTAAAAGTCAGAACGTTTGCATGTCCCCAACAGAGAGTTCCATCTTTTTTTTTCATCTGAACCTCACCATTCCATTTTCTGGCTGCATTCAGAGTTTTAATTATTTCTTCCGGCGATTTTTCAGTAAATGAATAAAGGGAAGTAATAGACATACCAATCAGTTTACCCTGTTTGTAACCGAAAAGAGATTCTATTACAGGATTCGCATAAAGGATAACTGCATCGGCAGCGCGAATAAGAAGAACTCCTTCTTCCATATTCTCAAGAATTTCGCTCTGCAACTGAAGTTCTTCTTCAGAAAGCTTCCTGGCAGTAATGTCTGTTACAAAGTTAATTACTGCAGGTTGTCCTTCCCATTCACTTTTAGCTCCGGAAATTTCAATCCATTTTACACTTCCGTCTTTATGAATGATCCTGAAACAATATTTTTTATCAACATCCTCCCCATTGATTCGCTTTGTATAATTTCCTTTTGCCAGCTCTCTGTCTTCGTTATGAACAATATCCATGATAGGCAAAGTAAGAAGTTCGGTGTCGGTATATCCGGTAATCTCCGTCATTTTGGAATTTACAAAACGGAAATTTGTACCGCGTTCAACCAAAATGCCCTGGTCTGAAGTTTCAATAAGGAGACGGTAATTCAGTTCACTTTCATAAAGCTTCTTTTCAGCCAGCTTACGATCGGTAATATCAATAAACGATGCAATTATTTTCCGGTGTTCCGACAAAGAAATTGACATCAGGGCATTTCGTATCTCCCCATTCTTATTATAGAAGGTAAATTCGTATTTATTTGGGGCATCCTTTGGGTTAAGCAATCTCATACGGTTATATTCCTTTAACCGTCCGAGATCTTCCGGTGGAATCTGGCGGGTCCAGCTGGTTCCGATCACCTCTTCCTTTTTGAAACCACCCAGCTTACAGTAGGCATCATTAACCATTGAGATGGTTGTGTCAGGCTCAATAATTGCAATTGCGGCCGAATTGTTTTCAAATATTAAACGAAAGTTTTCCTCACTCAGCCGGAGGGCTTCCTGTGCAGCAATTACAGGCAACCTGAGTTCTTCGCTCTGCATTTCCAGCTCAATCTTATAAACATCAAGCTCGTGAATGGCCTTAAGCCAGTCGGCTTTGGTATGATCCAAAGAAATTTTCAACTTCCTCTTCTTAAGCAACTCTTCTGCCTTTTTACGCAGAACATCCTTGTCTGATTTATTATCTGCTATACTCATGCAAAATGATTAGTTGTAATATTCAAATCAGGATTATTTTAATTTTAATGTTCTTGTTTGCTCTTCAGGATATTAAGTACTATCATAATTTTTGTACCGTCTGAGTTCTGGCTCGTAATTTCAATGCTTCCGTTCATCTCCTTAATTATCTGATAACAAATAGACAACCCAAGTCCGGTGCCTTTTCCCTCATCTTTTGTAGTATAAAAAGGAAGCATAATATTATTTATATCATCGTTGCCTATTCCGATCCCATTATCAGTAATTTCAACTATTACAGATTGATTATCCATATACGATTTAAGTCCGATCACCATTTCAACATAATTGAGGTCTTTGCCTTTCCTTTCAATCACTGCATCTTTAGCATTAATAAGCAGATTTAGGATAACCTGTTCAAACTTATAAGTATTTCCGACAATCTGAGGGATTTTTTTCCCAAGATGAAGATTAAGGGTTATGCCAAGGTATTTGAACTGTTCCAAAATCATAGAAACAGCATTTTCGATACTTGAATTAATGTCAAATGCTGAGAGAACATAATCATCGTGGCTTCTCGAAAATGCCCTTATATGATCAATTATATTCCTCATGCGAATAATATTTTCAAATATTTTATCGGATTTCATTTTAAGAAATTCGATATCGATAGTTTTTGTTTTTGCCGACTCGAATAAAATTTTATCCATCACCATTGAGATGATATTGAGCGGTTGGTTTATCTCATGTGCAATACCGGAAGCCATTTCGCCCAGATTAGCCATACGGTCGGAATGAATCTGCTTTGCCTCCATTTTTTTCCGCTGGGAAATATCGCGGATAATTACCATAAATGATACCGGTTCTCCCTCGGGCCCCTGTATTAAAGTGACGCTTGCTTCGGAAGCAAACAGAGCATTGTTTTTCTTTCTGACTATCAACCCGGCATTCTGAACAAGCCCTTCAATCATAGTCTTTTCAAAGATCCCGATCAGGTTGTTCTTTTCCTCAGACGGAATATAAAGGAATATATCTGTTCCCAAAAAGTCATCCCGCTTATCAGCTCCGAATAATTCGAGCCCTATTTCTGATACTTCAGTAATTATTCCTTTCAGGTTTATCAATAAAATACCATCCGGGGAGGCATTAAGCATTGTCCTGTATTTTTCCTCGTTTACCTTCAGTGCCTGACCTGCTTGTTTCAGGCTGGTAATGTCATGAGCAACAGTAAAGAGGTAATTATTTTCCTGCAGTAATAACTTTTCTGACGAAAGCAGCACGTTTCTCACACTACCGTTCTTTGCTATTAAGCTGGTTTCCATGTTCACCACTTTCTCATTGGGATCTACCCTACTTAACAGGTCGTTGAGGATATCAGGAGTTACTATTCCAAGTTCAAGAGATGTTTTGCCTATTACTTCAGTTTTTTCAAAACCAAGAAGCGCAGAAAAGGCATCATTTACTTCAACATAATTGCCTGTCAGTTCATCGGTTAAACTACAGGCAGATGGGTTAATATAAAATACTTTTGAGAATTTCTCTTCAGATAATTTAATCAGTGATACATCCTTGCCGGCTCCGAAAATTGCAGGTTTTCCGTTCCAGAAGCCATGGGTAACCCTAGTTTCTACCGGAATCTGAATCCCGTTTTTTGTAATAACCGGGACCGGATAAAACTCTATTTCTCCAACTAACATCTCTGCAAAAATCCGTTTAACTTCATCTTGCCTTTCAGAAGGATGAATCATCAAAACCGATTGCCCCAGCAGTTCTTCATTTGTATATCCAAGCCGCTCCTTAACCTTTGTATTTACATGAATAAATTTTCCTTCCAGATTAAGCACAAACAAAAAATCATTAATTGAATTGAAAAATATTTCATAATTAAGGCGGTTCTGCTCAAGAAGATCTTCAAGAATTTTACGCTCGGTTATATCTTCGGAGATCCCAAGCAAATATTCCGGTTCGCCAAGTGGGTTGAGAATCGGAACCTTTTTAGTATTCAGAATACGTTTTCCCCTATTCCTTGTAACTATAGGCTCTTCAGTAATATTCAGAATCTCTCTTCCCTTCAGTACTTCCTGATCTTTCGCAGTAAAACTATCGGCATGCTCCTTTGGGAAAAAATCGTAATCATTTTTCCCGATAAGTTCTTCCTTTGGAATTCCCAGCAATTCGGTGCCCCATCTGTTTACCCTAACAAAGCGTAACGATTTTGCATCTTTTACAAATACCATATTCGGAATGTTATCAACTATGGAATCTAAAAAACTGTTTGCTGTATAAATATCCGATTCAGCTTTTTTTCTCTCGGTTATATCCACTAAAGTTAGCAGGCATTGTGTCCCTTTTCCGACGACAACACCTTCAACATGAACATATTTAGGTTTTTTTCCCTCTGCCTCAATAATTACTTCACATATTTCCTTGCTTTTTTTATTAAGCACTTTAACAAAAAATTCATCGAACACCGGAAGTGTATTTTTGGAGATAAAGTCGGCAAAACGACTGTTTACCAAGAATAAACGTTCCTTGCCAAGCATCTGGGCTCCTCTGTGGTTCAATTCCTTAATTGTCTGATCAGTAGAAAGTGTAAAATATGCCGATGGAGCGAATTCGTATAATTCAGAATATTTTTCAGCAGTATCCATGGCAAATGACCTGGCTATCTGAAGCTCTTCATTCTGCATCTCAACTTCTATCTGATTGTTCCTTAATATCTCCTCAATCTCAACACGTTGGGTAATATCTTTAACAAAAACCAGAAATCGTGATCCGGTAATCTTTACAGCTTCTACAGCCCACCATCTCTTGGTTCCGTTTTTATGAATAAACGGCAGATCGGCTTTTAAAGACCCTGTTTTATACAAATCGCTGAAAAGAATAAGGCCTGCCGCAGCCGATTCCTCGGGAAACAAATCAGCTACCGACATCTTTAACAAATTATCTTTCAGGTAGCCTGATATTCTGGGAGCTGCCAGATTCAGATCAACAAATTTCCCGTTTTCATCAATGACAAAAACTCCATCGGGAGCATTGTCAATGTAACCACGGTATTTTTCCTCACTCATTTTCAGGGCTGTATTAACCCTTAATAGCTCCTGAGTAGATTTTTCCAGCTGTTCAGCCTTATGAATAATTGTCTGTTTCTGCCGGAAAATATCGAGAAATATATTTATTTTACATTGCAGAATATGAATATCAACAGGTTTGGAGATATAATCAACAGCACCTGATTCATATCCTTTCATCAAACGTACTCCACTCCCATTATCGGCAGTAAGAAAAATAATCGGCACCTTCTCAACCTCTCTTTCCTCATTCATCCTCATAGCAAGCTCATAGCCGTCCATCCCCGGCATTCTTACATCCAGAATGGCTAATGCGAGGTCAATTCCCCTGGTTTTCTCCAATGCCTCCGGACCGGAAACCGCCTTGATCAGATTAACTTTTACTTTTCTGATAAGAGTCTCAAGAAAAAGCAGGTTTTCGACAGAATCATCTACAATAAGCAGATTGGGCAAGAGTTTCATAAAAGTTCGGATGAGTATAAAAATATTTAATGTGCGGTGTGCTTCCGATAATAATAGGTAATGCGGTAAGCCCCGGTTGTTATCGGGAATACGGTTAACCGATTTTCATATTTTTGTTAAATACCGGTAATGTAAATTTAAAAATACTTCCTATTCCTTCTTCACTTTCGATGATAAGTTTTTCGCCCTGGCTTTCAATAAAGTCTTTACAAATAATCAGTCCCAGCCCTGTGCTCGGCTCACCTTCCGTACCCTGCCTGTTTGACTGAATACCAATACGGAAAAGATTATCTGTAATTAACCGGCTCATTCCTATACCGCTATCCTGAATGCAAATTTCAACTTTTTCGTCTCTGACTACTTTAGCTGAGATTTTTACGTCCCCCCCTTTAGGAGTAAATTTAATAGCATTTGAAACAAGATTCCTGATTACGGTATAAAGAATATTTACATCGGTATAAACCTCAATATTATCAGGGATATTGCATGAAAGGTCAATTTTCTTGATTTTTGCCGGCTCAATAAGTAGAGTTATGCTTTCATTAACAGCAGGAAGCAGTTTAGCCAGCTTCGGATTAAAAACAACTAATCCCTGCTGCACTTTTGCCCAGTGGAGAAGATTTTCGAGAAAATTATAAAAGTTGATTGCCGAGGTTCTCATACTAAAAACGATATTCCGGATCTCATCGGCAGTCAGATCGGGCAATTCTTCTGCCAGAATTTGCGTAAGGCCTAAAAAGCTGTTGAAAGGGCTTCTCAGATCGTGTGCGATAATAGAGAGAAACTTATCTTTTTCAGCATTTACCTTAACAAGTTGTTCATTCTTGAGCTTTATCTCTTTTTCTGCCAGTTTTTCCAAAGTCAGATCAATAGCCAATACAAAACATTTTGTGTTTTTTTCTTTTACGATACCGGATAGCCTTATAAATTTCAGATTGTTTCGGTCTGTAACAAAAGTTACCTCACAGAATTGTTCAAATCTGGTCTCAAATGCTTTCCCGAGAAAATTATTGAAAAGTGGTCTGGAATCGTCTGAAACAAAAAAGCCGAAAGAACTTCCTTTTAACTGTGATCGGGTTTTTCCTGCCATTTTAGCTGCGGCAAGATTAAGATCCTCAATTGTTCCATCTTCGTTAAGAATAAAGTATCCACATGGTGCAAAATCGAAGAGCTCATTGTATTTATCACTAACTTCCTCAAGATTGGTTTTCGTACGCAGAAGTTCATCCTTCTGCATTTCCAGCTCAATCTGATGTACCTTTAGCTCGTAGATAAGTTTTTTTGTTTCGGCTTCAGAAAGTTCCAAAACAGGCTTCCCGGCCTGTTTTTTCAAAAGCGCCTCTGCTTTCAGGTGTAATGGGGAAATATTTGAATTGTCTCCTTTTTTCATTAGTTCAGAGGTAAATTAAAAAAGGGCGAGCTTCTGCCTATTTCAGATTTGCTTTTTTAAGAATCTCTTTAGCTTCAATCAATTCCATTTCTACTTTTTTTGATCCTGTAATATCAGCAAATGTCAGAACAAGTCCATCAATGCGGTCGTCTATTGTCCTGTAGGGCATTATTCTTATATTGAACCACCTTCCATCGGTTGCTGGAACAGCCTTTTCAATAGTCGTAAGTGTTTTAATCACCTGTAAGGCATTAACGCCTAAATCAGGATATTGCAATGTATTAACAAGATCATTAAATGGCCTGCCTATGTCAGTGGTACGTATTTTAACTATATTTGTTAACTGTTCAGTGAAGCGGCGGATACTCAAATCCTTATCGAGGAAGAGAGTGGCAATTTCAGTGCTGTTAAGAAGGTTTTTCATATCATCGTTGGCCTGAACAAAATCAGTTACCTTGCTCAAAAGTTCAAGATTTAACGTTTGCAACTCCTCATTCAGACTCTGCATCTCTTCTTTTGAAGTTGTAAGTTCCTCGTTGGTTGACTGAAGTTCCTCATTGGTTGATTGAAGTTCCTCATTTGTGGATTTCAGCTCTTCCTGTGATGTTTGCATCTCTTCGCGGGTACCCTGAAGGTCCTCATAGCTTCTCTGTAGTTTAATTTCCAGCTCGGTGAATGTACCATCCTTGTTGATTTTTCCTGATTTCGGATACATTTTTTCGCTGATAATTGCCGGGACATCTGTAAAAACTATCATAAACATTCCTTTTATAGGTTCGGGGCTGTCGAGTCGCTGAACAGTTACATCAACAAACTGAGTACCGCCATTGGTTCCTATTTTAATATTACTCACTGTTACAGGGGAGTAGTTCTGTTTTGCTTTTCTGAAAGCACCCGGCAACTCCTGACGCAATCCCTCGCGGGCCATTACATGAATGTTCCAGTTAGCCTTGCCTGCAACCGGCTCAAGATATTTTCCGGTACGCCCTGTAATATAGATAACATCTCCGACATTATTCACCAGCACACTTGGAGGGGCAAACCGCTGAAGAAGGATCCGGTCGGCAACACTCTGTATATTTTCAAAGACTTCAATTTTTTCCATTCCTGATGATAGCTTTCTTGGCCTGGAAAAAGAGCTTGGAAAATCAATCAGTTCAGGTAAAAGAGGTGACTTTGTACGTTTGTAAAACTTAAGCCTCAGGTCGAGTTCGGAAAAACCTTCATTCTGGGTTCCCAGTGTTTCGGCCGTGCCCAGCAACAATACACCCCCGGGGTTAAGACTGTAATTGAAGAGCAGCATCAGCTTTTTTTGTAATTCCGGCTCCATGTAAATCAGCATGTTACGGCACGAAAGAAAGTCGAGTTTGGTGAATGGGGGATCTTTAATAACATTCTGTGTAGCAAACACAACCATTTCGCGTATTAAGTTATTAACCCTATAGCCATCAGCTTCAACTGTAAAAAACCTGTTAATACGTTCCGCCGATACATCAACATCAATATTTGAAGGAAAAACTCCTTTACGGGCCAGTTCAATTGCATCCTGATCGAGATCGGTTGCGAATATCTGAAGCGTAAGGTTTTTGTGCAGTTTCAATCGTTCGACAGCCTCTTTAAAGACAATTGCAATCGAATAAGCCTCTTCTCCGGTAGAGCATGCAGGCACCCATGCACGAAGCATATACCCGTTTGGAAGCCCGTTTAACAATTCAGGTAAAATCTTGTCTTTTAGCAATTCCCATACAGAAGGGTCGCGGAAAAAGCTGGTTACACCTATAAGAAGCTCTTTAAAAAGGATATCTACCTCTTTTGGATTTTCCTGTAAAAAGCGCACATAATTTTGAATTTTGTCGATCTGATGAATTCCTTTGCGCCTTTCAATACGACGGAACAGAGTGTTTTTCTTATAAAGTGAAAAGTCGTGCCCTGTCTGTTCGCGCAAAAGAATAACAATCTTCTCAAGGTTGCTTTTGCTCTTACTGTCAATTTCTATATCTGCTGATACGATAGGTATAAACTTAAGAAAATCTATTAGTTTAGCGGGCAATTCCTCCGCAAACGCTACAATATCAGCAATTACGGCTTCTGATGCGCTACGAGGCATCCCATCAAACTTGGCAGAGGATGGGTCCTGGACCATTACAATACCATTTTTCTCCTTAATGGCTTTTACACCAAGGCTTCCATCACTTCCCATACCTGAAAGTATAATGCCGATGGCCTTCTCATGTCTATCGAGGGCAAGGGAACGGAAGAAAATATCAACAGGCAGGCGAAGACCGCGCGATTCAATCGGATCGAAAAGAAACAGGGAGCCATTAAGAATTGACATGCTCTTGTTTGGTGGTATAACATAAACGCAGTTAGGCTTAACTTTAAGCTTATCTGAAGCCTGAACTACCTTCATCCCGGTAATACGCTGTAATAACTCCGGCATTATGCCAACATGGTTTGGATCAAGGTGCTGAATAACAACAAAGGCCATTCCGTTATTAACCGGCATATTTTTAAAGAATTGCTCCAGAGCTTCCAGTCCACCTGCTGAAGCACCAATACCCACTATCGGAAACTGCCTGGCAACTGGAGTAACAATCTTCTCTGTAACTGTTTTAGTTTTTCTGGTCTTCATCCCTATAATATTTTTGCTTAAACTCTGTAAATAAAAATTAACTTTTGTAAAGATACATTTAATATCAAGTAATTGAAAAAAAAAGTTTGGAGTGAGCTAAAGTTAAAAACAAAAGGTTAAAAATCCTGATAATCTGAAGAATATTGTCTTGAAAGTCGTGCAAGTAGTGCAAGTCATGCAGGTCATGCAAGTCTGATTAAATTATGGACTTTATAGACACTGACGAACCTTTCAGGTTGTCAGTATTTTCAACTTTATGGACTTTTTATTGGTTTCCACATTTTCTTTCTACATTTGCCGCCATAAAATAAAAAAATGCAATACGAAATTAAACCCGGTATCAAGGGACTCATCTTTGATCTGGATGGTACGCTGGCCGATACAATGCCTTTTCATTTCAGGGGATGGAAAATAGCCTGTAAGAAATTCGGAGCCGATATAGAACCGGCTTTCCTGAGGAAACATACCGGCAGTCCGGGCTGGATAATTGCAAGTGAGATAATCAAAGAGTGCAACCTGAACGGAAATGTTTCTATCGATGAGATTATGAATGAAAAACTTAAGGAGTTTTATAAAGACCAGCACCTTGTAAAACCTATTTTGCCTGTTGTGGAAATTGTAAAAAAATATCATGGAATATTACCTATGTCAGTAGGAACGGGAGGTCACCGGTTAGCTGTTGAACGGACTCTTGAGATAACCGGTCTGCGGAAATATTTTGACATAGTTGTAACTGCCAATGATGTTGATAATTTCAAACCCCATCCCGAAACATTCCTTAAATGTGCTGAACAAATGAATGTCGACCCTGAGTTTATCGAAGTATTTGAAGACGGAGACCTTGGTATTGAAGCAGCCATCAAGGCTGGTATGGTTGCCACTGATGTAAGGTCGTGGTATGATTCGAACTGGTAACAGATACAGCAATATCTGAATTAAACTGATTCCATGTGATATTCTCAGCAGGCCATTTCACCTGCGTTTTTCTTTGCTGAAAGCAGGTTATAGGCTCCTTTTGTTACAATTTTTTTATCCATGAAATTAAAGCCATCTGGTAGTTTTATTTCCGTAAATCCTGACCCGCTTACCCCCTTCTCAACCTCAACCATACGGTATTCGGTGAATGGCATTCCGGCTTCTTCCTTCTCTTTTTCATACGTGAAGATATAATCCTTATCATCGAAACTTACGACGGCATCTGCAGGAAGTACGGTGACTTTATTATCCGATTCTTCAATAAATGCATTAACATACATACCGGGAAAAAGATTCTTGCAAGAGCTTGTTACAGAGGCGTATACACGAAATGTTTTTTCATTGCTCACTGACTTTCCGGTTTGAGTAAGAACCGCTTCATGCACTTCGGTTTCATTATTAACATAAAACGATAATTTCTGACCGGCAGAGACTTTATCTGCATCTTTTTCAAACAGAGACAATTCCAGAAAAAGCTTGTTGCTGTTAACAATTTCAAACAGCACATCGGCAGATGAAACAAATTTCCCGATATTAACATTAACTGCTGTCAGAAAACCATTAATAGGCGAAACCAGATTAACCGAGCTGCTTATGTTTTCTTCACTCAGCTTACCCGGATCTATTCCGATCAGCAGAAGTTTCTGCTCAAGCGATTTCACCAGTGCCTTAAGGTTCCTGTACTCCACAGTAACCTTCTGAAGATTCTGTTCTGAATAAACATCGCTCTTATATAAATCAGTATGGCGTACAAATTCTGCTTCAGCATAAATAAGTTTGTTTTTAGCTTCAAGAAAGCTCTGCTGAATATCTATAAACTCCTGATTTTCAATAACTGCAATTGTCTGCCCTTTGGTTACAGGGTTTCCAGGGAGGAGATTTGTGCTTTTAATAAACCCACCCATTGGCATACAGACTGTTGCAAAATTCTGAGGGGAAACAGAAATAACTCCGTTTACTTTAAGCACATTCCTCATCTGATGCATCTCCACCGATCCGAGTTCAATACTTGCCAGCTTTATCTGGTCAGCCCTGAGTTCCACAATATCTGCCGGCAGTACTTCAAGTTTAACTATTCCGTCAACCTGTTTTCCTTTGCTGTTACAAGAAACCATTGAGAGAATAAGGACTGAATAAATCGCTATAGATGCATTACTTAATTTTGTCATAATTATATATTGTTAAAATATTTTTCCTGTAATATATTCGATTGAAATAATTGTCTGATTGCAGTTATTCAGAGCATCAAGATAGCTCTGCCGCATTGCCACTGTACTGTTAAGAGTATGGACAAAATCGAGGAAATCAAGAGCACCGGCCTTATAGCTTCGTGTTGCCTGGTCAATTATCAGGTCAGTTTCCGGGATGGCCTGCTTCTCATAATAATCAACTGCAGATGAGAACTTGCGGTACTCGTCGAGTAAGGATAGGTAATTTCCGGAAACTGTCCGGGCATAATTTTCTGCATCACTTCTTGCAATGTTCTCATTTATTTTTGCCGCTTTTGCACGTGAGGTAAAAGGTACAAACCAGAGAGGAACTGAAATACCGGCCTGAATTCCGGAAAACCGGAAATCGTTACCGAAACTGCGCGGGGTCCCGTTAACATCCTGGGTCCCTATTATTGTCTGACTGAAATAGCCCACATTCAGATCGGGCATCATCAGACTGCGCTCCAGCTTATTTTCAATTCTCGAGATCTCAGCCTGCTGCTGAAAATATCCCAGTGAAGGGTTTTCCCCGGCCGCTGCGCTATCTTTCACCAATGGAAACTCAATCCGGTGCAATCCGGTATCAGAAGGGACGGGCAGAGCAGAGATATTAAGGAGAATTTTAAGCTTCCGGCTGTATATTCCAATATCGGCAGTGGCCTGGAATAGCTGGTTCCTTATCTCCAGACTTTGCGAACGGGTCGTTATCATTTCAAGATGGTTTGTCTCTCCTGAGCTGGCCAATAGTTCGGTTGCTTTCAGAAGAACTGAATAGAGGCTATCCTGATATGAGAGCAGTTTTTGCTTTGAAATGATATAAACAAACTGCCAGTAAACCTGCTTTACCTCTGTTGCTGTTTCGAGCCTCGAAACCTTATACTTCAATTCGCTGCTTTTGATATTGGCGCCGGCCAGCTTATTCCTGTTAACATAAACCGACGGGAATGCAAATGACTGTGAAACGGAGATGCTGTTATCGTTAGTAAAAGAGTTGAACCGGCCGTATTGTCCGTCAAAAACTGTTTTTGGAAGATCAAATGCCGCTCCTTTCAGCGCCCTGGCTGCGTCAACAGAGTATCCTGCGGATTTAACTGAAAGGCTGCTGTCAAGTGCTATGCTTATGGCATCCTTAACAGATATTATCTTTGTCTCCTGCCCGTATATTGTATTGAAACCTGACACTATTCCTGATAACAGTAATACCGCTACAATCTTTTCGGAAATTCTTCCCCTGTTTCGGAATCTGAAGTTACCTGATGATAAGAGAATATAGAATACCGGAAGGATTATCAGTGTAAGAATAGTAGAAGTTATCAGGCCACCAATGACTACCGTTGCCAGCGGCTTCTGAACTTCGGCCCCGGCAGAAACTGACAAAGCCATCGGAAGAAACCCGAAAGAGGCAACTGCAGCAGTCATTATCACAGGGCGTAAACGGTTATTAAGTCCTTTCAGAACTCTCTCAGTAATGTCGGAGATGCCTTCCTTTTCAAGCCGGTTGAACTCAGAAATCAGCACAATCCCGTTCAGGACAGCCACCCCGAATAAAGCAATAAACCCCACCCCAGCCGATATTGAGAAATTCATGTCGCGCATCCATAATGCAAACACCCCGCCAATAGCTGACATAGGTACAGCGGTAAAAATAAGCAGCGATTGTTTTACTGAGTGGAAAGTAAAATAGAGTAAGACAAATATCAGAAGCAGTGCAACCGGAACGGCAATTGATAATCTTTTCCGTGCAGCCTCGAGGTTCATAAACTGACCTCCGTAATTTACAAAATATCCTGCCGGAAGTTTAATCTTTTCATCAACCTGCGCCTTGACATCACTTATTACACTCTGAATGTCACGGTTACGCACATTGAATCCAATAGTAATCCTTCGTCTGGTATTCTCTCTCGATACCTGTGCCGGACCGGATTTAACTGAGATATCAGCTATTTGTTCAAAAGGAATCTGATTGCCATCGGGAAGGGCAACTGTGAGGTTCTTAACATCGTCGAGGCTCTGGCGGTAATCTTTATCAAGACGCACAACCAGACCGAAGCGTTTTTCTTCATCAAAAACCACCCCTGCCTGACTACCGGCAAAAGCAGCCCTGAGAATACTGTTCACATCCTTTACCGAAAGACCATATTGAGAAAGGCGGTCACGGTTATATTCGACCTGCACCTGAGCCAGCCCTGTAACTTTTTCAACATTTATATCCTGAACACCTGGTATAGTGCTGATTACACTTTCCACATCCGATGCTTTCTGAGCTAGAGTATTCAGGTCATCTCCGAATATTTTAATTGCAATATCCTGCTTCGACCCTGTCATCAGCTCATTAAAACGCATTGCTATTGGCTGCTGAAACTCAAATTTCACCCCTGCAAGAGCCACCAGTTTTTCTTCCATTTTTGCAACAAGTTCCTCACGGTTTTTTGCAGAGACCCATTCACTTTTATCTTTTAAGGTAATAACATAATCACCTGTCTCCATTGGTGTAGGATCGGTAGGAATCTCACCTGCACCAATTTTGCATACAGCATGTTTTATCTCAGGAAAATTATCGAGCAGTATTTTATTGGCCATAATGACTTTATCAACTGTATTTGTCAATGAGCCACCCTGCAGGGTTATGACGCTTGAAGCAAGATCTCCCTCTTCGAGCTGAGGAATAAACTCTCCGCCCAGACGACTGAATAGCCACAGGCTGAGAATAAACAAAGCAACTGCAGATACAGAAACAAAGAGCTTCCTTTTAAGGGCAAATGCAATGGCCGGATCAAATACTTTTCTGATTCCCCCGATAAGCCTGTCAGAGAAGTTTGGCTTATATCCGGTATTCTTATCAAGGAACAGTGCTGAAGCCATTGGAACATAGGTAAGGGAAAGGATTGCAGCTCCAATAAGCGCAAACGTAACTACCTGTGCCATAGGGCGAAACATTTTCCCTTCAATTCCTACAAGAGCCATAATCGGAAGGTAAACTATTAATATTATTACCTGTCCGAATGTTGAGGAACTCATCATCTCCTTTGCCGAATCGAGAACGTTTTCGTCCATCTGCTCCTGGCTGAGTTTTGCAACTCCCCTGTTATTATTGCTCAGGGCAAGACGATGCACAACGCTTTCGACAATAATAACTGCACCATCAACAATCAGTCCGAAGTCGATGGCACCAAGGCTCATCAGGTTTCCCGACACGCCAAACAGGTTCATCATTGAAACAGCAAAAAGCATTGCCAGCGGAATGACTGAAGCTACAATAAGCCCGGCACGCATATTTCCAAGCAGGATAACAAGGATGAAGATTACAATCAGGGCACCCTCTATAAGATTTCCAGATACTGTCCCTATTGCCCTGCCTACCAGATCGGAGCGATTTAAAAAAGGTTCAATCTTTACCTCTTTCGGCAATGACTTCTGTATTACCTCAATACGTTTTTCAACATCGGAGATCACTTCATGTGCATTAGCCCCTTTGAGCATCATCACCACACCGCCAACAGCTTCAGTTGTATCAACAACAAAAGCTCCGTATCTCGTTGCACTTCCAAACTGAACTGTTGCAATATCGCCGATCAGAAGAGGAATCCCATTGGCGCCGGTTTTGACAACAATCTTTTCAATATCTTCAATGGTTTTCACCAGGCCGATTCCTCTAATAAAATAGGCAGTTGGTTTTTTATCAAAATAGGCGCTTCCTGTATTTTCGTTATTTTTTTCAAGGGCAGAAAATATATCGCTTAGTGTCAAGCCCATACCGCGCAGTCTTTCTGGATTTACAGCAATCTCATACTGCTTAACGAATCCACCATAACTGTTTATATCAGCTACACCTGGCGTCCCGAGCATTTCGCGCCGTACAATCCAATCCTGAATAGTACGCAGCTCCATCGGATTATATTTTTTTTCATATCCTTTTTCAACTGCAAGGCGATATTGAAATATCTCGCCCAAACCTGTCGATACAGGTGCAAGTGAAATCTGAGCCACACCAGCAGGAATTGATTCTTCAGCTTCCTTCAGCCGTTCGGCTAACTGTTGTCTGGCCCAGTAGATATCTGCGTTGTCTTCAAAAACAACAGTTATTACAGACAATCCCAAACGGGAAATAGACCTGAGTTCAATAATCTTCGGAATACTTGCTACGGCAACCTCAACAGGAGCTGTAATAAAGCTCTCCACCTCCTGAACAGCAAGCGATGGTGCCAGGGATATGATCTGTACCTGGTTGTTGGTGATATCCGGAATGGCATCTATCGGCAATCGCGCTAAGGAATAGGTTCCCCACCCTATCAGTGCCACGATAAATATTCCGACAATAAATTTATTTTTTACTGAGAATGAGATTATCCTGTTTATCATTATGAAATAATTTTCCGGTTAAAACAAACTTACAGCGTGTCAGCACACATTTCCCCACAAAAAAAATGAATCACTCGTTTCATCTAAAGAGTAAAGTCAGTAAAGAGGGTTTGTTGCTAATGTTTCAGCACTGAACCGGAGGAGCCCTCAAAGGAGAAAACTCCAGAAGATGATAATCAGCAAAAGGTTCCGGCAGGTCAGGAAAAGAGATAGAAATAGCCGGAATTGAAAAATCAGACGCATCATGATATCCTTGAGAGAGGATATCATTTAAATGAATATTATTTATGAAACTATATGCAGGTAATTTAGCTTCCGCCAGATTATTAAAGGCATTGCAGTGAATGGGTAACCCTGAATGATGCCCGGAGTTGTTATCGGAAACCGGACAGGTACTATCCTGACTGTTAATTGATTCAGCCTGATGGTGATCGTGAGGTATAACCAAATGAGCCATCATAACCAGCCATGCAAGCATTAAGAAAAAATTCTGTATGTTTTTAAACCGTATCCGCATTATTTTAAGAACCTTATGCCTTTTTTCAAGTTGCAAATATACTAAATATATTAAAAGACGATAAAATTATAATTGCAATAGCACATTGATTTATAATAAGAGACTTTTTACTGCTCCCTAATACTCAATATTAATTTTATTACTGTATTTTTAACACAGTTTTTTATTATGAAAATCCTGAATATTTACTTAAAATACTAACCATGAAAACAAAACATTCAAGAAGGGAATTTCTCAGAGTCACTTCCGCAGGAGTTCTCGGAGCCGTAGCGCTTTCTCAATACAGTTGCAAATCGGGTGTTAAGCCAGCGCCAGTAGCTGCGGTTACAGTTCCTGATCCTAAAACTTTCGGGATCGGTCTTCAGCTATACACAATCCGCGATGCTATGGGAACTGATACTCCTGGTTCCCTTAAAAAAGTTTCTGACTGCGGCTATAAATATGTTGAACTGGCAGGCTATGCCAATGGCAAGTTTTACGGTTACGAACCTTCCGATTTCCGGAAAATGGTGAATGACCTCGGAATGGAAATTCTTAGCAGTCATACACAGGTTGAAGCTCAAGGCATTACACTTGAGAATGCAAAAATAATGGCAGAAGATCATGCAAAATTAGGTGTTAAGTATTGCATGCAGCCATGGGTTGTGGAAGAGGCTCGTAAATCTGTAGCCAGCTTTCAGAAAATGGTTGCCGACTGGAACAAGGTTGGAGCTATTATGAAAGAAAGCGGCATCCAGTTTGGTTATCACAATCATAATTTCGAATTCGCTACCCTTGAAGGAAAAGTTCCTTTCTACGATATTTTTATGGCTGAACTCGATAAAGATCTTGTAACTATGGAACTTGATCTCTTCTGGCTGACCAAGGCCGGACAAAACCCTGTTGAAGTAATCAATAAATACCCTGGCAGGTTTCAGGTTTTCCATATGAAAGATATGTTCACGAATGAAGCTCCGTTTTTTACCACAACGGGAGTATCTGATTTTGCCCCTGTAGGTGCCGGAGTAATTAATTTCAAAGAGATCCTGGCAGCAAAAGATATCGCAGGGATGAAATATATGATCGTGGAACAGGACAAATCAAGAGAGGGTAAACCATTCGATGATATCCAGACCAGCATTACCAACCTTACAACAAAAATACTGGTATAGGATATTTTAACTTTTGACATTTGACTTTTGCATTTTTTTGAGCAATGGCTTGCGGTGTGCGGTATGAGCCGAAGGTGCTGACCGATGTGAGCGTCAGTAGTATGCGGCTGATAGCTTCTATGTTAATATTTGGGGTGAACAAGAGTTGGAAAACCTTTTCAACTCTTTCAACCCTTTCAACTCTTTCAACCCCTACAACCCTTTCAACTTTAGCCACTTATTAATTTGAACCAAATAATAAAGACATCCGACGGATCAGACACCATTTATGTTCCTGAGATGAATGAACATTACCATTCTATTCATGGAGCAGTGCAGGAATCAGCATTTATTTACATTAATAATGGCTTCAGTTTCAGCAAAGCCGATCCGCTGAATATCTTTGAAGCAGGGTTCGGGACTGGTCTCAATGCCCTTCTGACAGCCATCAAAAGCAGGGAAGGAACAAGAGAGGTAAACTATACTTCGATAGAAAAGTATCCCCTTTCTGAGGAGATAACCAGCCAGCTTAATCATCATCAGTTTGCCGGTAATGACGGGAAGGATATTTTTCATCTTATCCACTCTTCACCCTGGAATTCAAAAGTAAATATCTGCAATAATTTCAACCTTCATAAGATCAAAGGAGATATTACTGCCATACAGCTCTCAGGCATGTACGACCTGATCTATTTTGACGCTTTTGGTCCGGATAAACAACCTGAGATATGGACAAAAGAGATTTTTGCAGGAATAGCTGCGGCTACCAGAAAAGATGGTGTCTTCGTAACCTATTCAGCAAAAGGAGAGGTGAAAAGAAATTTAAAGGCGTGCGGTTTTAATGTATCACTTCTGCCGGGGCCTCCGGGTAAAAGGGAGATGATCAGAGCAGTGAAAATATAAAATAAATTTTTACTGTGGCTTTTTTGCTTTCGCTAAAGTATTATCTTAGCGGAAATTTAAAAATTAAAAATGTATTATATGAAAATGAAGGTATTATTAGTAATGACAGGCGTCTTAGCTCTGATGTTTGGCTCATGCGCACAGAGTTCTCTGAAAAATGCAAACCTGAAAACCAAAGAAGATTCATTATCTTACGCTTTCGGAATTGTTAATTATAACGCTCTTAAAGCCGACAGTCTATTTCTGAATCCGATGATTGTAGCAAAAGCAATGGCCGACGGTAAAGAAGGAAAACCAGTAATGGCTGATGATATTGCAAGAGCATATATCATGGGTTTCATCAACAAACGCGAAGCTGATAAAACTGCCAAGCAGGCCGAATCAAATAAAGAAACATTTAAAGAGTATATTGCTCAGAATGAAGCATTTATTACCAAAAACAAAGAAAAACCGGGTGTAACGGTTACTGCAAGCGGTCTTCAGTATGAAGTAATAAAAATGGGAACAGGTCCTAAGCCTACAGCTGAAAGTACAGTAAAAGTTCATTATGCCGGAACACTTATTGACGGTACTGAATTTGACTCTTCAATCAAGAGAAACGAACCGGCAACATTCCCGGTATCAGGCGTTATTCCCGGATGGACAGAAGCCTTACAGCTGATGCCTGTTGGTTCAAAATTCAAACTTTGCCTTCCTCAGTCAATTGCTTATGGATCAACCGGTGCAGGTGAAGTTATCAAACCTTATTCAACTCTGATTTTTGAAGTTGAACTTCTCGAAATTGTTAAATAATATGGCAACTGCAGAAATACAAACTCCAAAAGGTACAATGCTCGTCAGTTTTTTTGAAGAGGATGCTCCCGTAACTGTGGAGAACTTTATCACTCTGGCAAAAAAAGGGTATTATGACGGCCTTGCGTTCCACAGAGTCATTCCTGATTTTGTCATTCAGGGCGGCTGTCCCCTTTCAAAGGATATGAGCAACCCGTCAGTAGGCACAGGTGGCCCCGGATATCAGATCAAATGCGAACTGACCGGAGGAAACCAGTACCACGACAAAGGTATTCTCTCAATGGCCCATGCAGGAAGAAACACCGGTGGTTCCCAGTTCTTTATCTGCCATAGCCGCAACAATACCAAACACCTCGACCGTCAGCATACCTGCTTCGGTAAAGTATATGAAGGACTTGAGGTTATAGATCAGATCCGTCAGGGTGACAAAATTGAAAAGATAATTATTCACGAAGAATAGACTGAAATGGCATTTGAAATTACCGGAAAAATTATTGACATCTCTCCTGTTAATCAGGTAAGCGACAAATTTAAGAAACGCGAGTTTGTAATTGAGAAGAAAGAGACTGGCGGATCAGCAGTATTTATTGACTATATTAAGTTTCAGCTGGTACAGGATAAGTGTGATCTTATCAATGAGTCGTTTCTTAATGAAGATGTTAAGATATCGTTCAACCTTAAGGGTAACAAATGGGAACGCGACGGTAAGATAAACTATTTTACCAACCTGGATGCCTGGAAAGTTGAAAGAGCTTCATCCCCGGGACGTGAACCAAATGCCCCTCAATGTGCAACTCTTGAAGATATTCCACCTGAAGTTGATGATTTAGGCGATCTTCCGTTTTAAAAAATAATCTTTAAAAGGCTGTCTGTAATCAGGGCAGCCTTTTTAAATGTAAATACCCCTTCTTCACCATATGAAGGCTTCAGGGAATAAAAGGCCGGATAATAAAAACCAAAAATGTATCAAAATAAAAAATAGCAAACATGAAGTATCTCAATTCAGTAATCCTTGCCTTCTTAACCACAGCAGGTCTTGCTAAGGTTATTACTCCCGCTGGTCAGCAAAATTCCCGCCAGATACAACTTCCTTATAACAGGATGATTCAGCCGGCAGGTCAGCAGCTGTTTTTCGGAGATGAGTCGCTTGAGAATCATTCAATGGATGCTGCCTTGTCGCCCGATGGAAAATGGCTGGCAGTGGAAGAGAGATACAGCATTGTTTTTATCAGCACTTCTGATAACACAGTAAAGTACAGGCTTGCAAATAATGCCAGAACAGAACTACAGGGAGGAATGAACACCTATTCAGGGATTATATGGCATACCGGCAATGCAGGACCGGAAGTCTTCTGGAGTACAATCGGCAAAAGCAGGCGCTCCTTCGTTTGTTCAGCAAAATGGGATGGATTAAAAGCTGAATTCATCAGACTGTTAGAATATAAGGCTGCACCAAAAACCGATATGGCACTTCCAAACGAAATCCTGATTACAACGGAATCCACTAAAGAATATCTGTATGTTGTTCTGAATGGGAATAATATGGTTATCAAACAGGAACTCATTTCAGGCGACACAATATGGATTGCACACACCGGCGTTGCCCCCTACGGCCTGACAAAAGCTGCGGGGAAACTCTACATTACCAACTGGGCAGGAAGAGATCCTGATGCCGGAGACAAGGATGTTGCAGGCGTCCCATGGGGGCTGGCAAGAGTAGATAACAAAGCCGGCGGCTCAACACGGGAGGGCAGTGTAACTGTCATTAATCCAGCTGATGGCCGGATAATCAAAGAGCTGGTTGTGGGGCTTCATCCAAATGAAATAATAAGCTGCAAAAATGGAAAATTTGTCTATGTTACTAATTCAAACAGTGATAATGTTTCTGTTATTAATACCGGAAAGGATGAGATTTCGGAAACAATTAGCGTAAGGCTTCAGCCTGAGATAAATCCATTTTTCGGTGATTCACCTAACGGACTGTGCCTTTCCCAGAACGAAAAAACACTCTATGTTGCCAATGGAATGGACAATGCCCTTGCAGTAATTGCACTTGGAAAAAACGCAACCGAAAAGGCTTCAAAAACCGCCAGCAGCGTAACCGGATTTATACCTACCGGGGCATACCCATCAGCGGTAAGCATACTTAATTCAGCATACCTTTATGTCTGTAACCTTGAAGCTGCCGGAGTGAGGCTGGCTCTTCCCAATAAGAACACAGGCAATCTCGTCTATAACTCCCATAATATGCTTGCCTCCGTTTCGGTTATTCCCATACCGGACATAAAAAGTCTTAAAGCATATACCGATACAGTGGTAGCAGTCAATAACCTTTCAAGAGCCACAACAGCAAGAGAAAAACCACGGGCATCGGCCACCCCTAAACCTGTTCCCGACAGAATAGGTGAACCCTCACTTTTTAAGCATGTTGTCTATATTATTAAGGAGAACCGGACCTACGATCAGATTCTTGGTGATATGAAACAGGGCGATGGGGATCCGGGACTTTGCATCTATGGCGCAGAGATTACTCCTAATATTCATAAACTCTCCGAAGAATTTATACTTCTCGATAACTTTCATGTATCGGGAAAATGTTCAGCAGAGGGTCACCAGTGGACCGATGCCTCGATAGTTACCGACTATATAGAAAAGAATATGAGAGCATGGTTCAGAAGTTATGCCCATGTTCAGACCGATGCGCTTGTCTATGCTCCTACCGGCTTTATATGGGACAATGCAACAAGCCATGGCAAATCCGCCAGGATCTATGGTGAAGCCTCTGTTCCTGTTCTTGATAAAAAGATGAAATGGTCCGATATTTACAGTAAATATAAAAACGGTGAAAGGGTGGAGTTTTCAAATTACACCACCATTGAGCCTGTAAGAAAAATACTCAGCCAGACATACCCGTCATACGGGAATCACGAATTTTCTGACGCAATGCGCGCCGATGTGCTTATCAATGAGTTAAAAGATTATGAAGGAATGACAGGAGACCAGATGCCTGAACTGATGGTTATTGCATTGCCCAATGATCATACTGCAGGCACCAGACCCGGAAGTCCGACACCAAGAGCAATGGTTGCCGACAATGATTTTGCACTTGGCCGGATTGTAGAGGCGTTCTCAAAAAGCCGCTTCTGGGAAAACACTGTCATCTTTGTGGTGGAAGATGACTCACAGGGCGGATGGGATCATGTTTCAGCTTACCGTACCGTAAGCCTGGTAATAAGCCCCTACTCAAGATTAAGAAGTGTAAACCATACACTTTATACACAGCCTTCAATGGTTAGAACAATTGAACAGATTCTCGGCCTGCCACCGATGAACATACAGGATGCAATTGCTAATCCAATGACTGACTGTTTTGCAGGTACTGCTGATAAAACTCCCTATAAGGCTGTACCTAACATTGTTCCGATCGATGAAATGAATCCGCCGCTGACATCATTAACGGGAAAAGCTCTGCACTTTGCAAAAAAGAGTATGCTTCCTGAATTCGATGGAGTGGATTCGGGCGATGATGACCTTCTAAACAGGATTCTCTGGTTTGCTGCAAAAGAGAATACACCCTATCCCGCAAGGTATGCAGGTAAAGAGAATGGAGAAGAGGAGGAATAAAAACAGATTATAACAGATTGAAACAAGTTAAATAAAATGGATAATCCGCTACTCAAACCGTGGGAGACTCCTTTCGGGGTTCCTCCATTTAATCTCATTGAAATACCGCATTATAAACCGGCTGTTGAAAAAGCTATTGAATCAGCGTCTGAAGAGATTTTGTCGATTACCGATAATCCCGAAGAGCCTGATTTTGAAAACACAATAGCAGCACTCGACAGGTCGGGGGAGTTACTTGGCAGGATCTCATCAGTTTTATTTAACCTGAATAGTGCTGAAACAGGCAAGGAACTGCAGGCTGTTGCACAGGAGGTATCACCCCTTCTGACACGCTTCTCAAACGACATTACACTTAATGAAAAACTTTTCGGACGTATTAAGGCTGTCTACAATAATAAGGAATCAGCCGGTTTAACTACGGAGCAAAAAATCCTGACTGAAAGAAAATACCGGAATTTTATTCTCGGTGGTGCCGGATTGGAAGAGGATAAGAGGAGACGGTTCAGGGAGGTTTCGGAAGAGCTGGCAACACTCTCTCTCACATTCGAAGAAAACGTACTTGATGAGACAAATAGTTTTGAGCTTCATCTCACCGATCCTGCTGATCTGGCCGGTCTTCCCGAAAGCCTTATTGAAATGGCAGCAGTTGAAGCTGCCGGCAGAGAAAAAACAGGATGGATCTTTACTCTCCATTTCCCGAGTTATATGCCATTCATGCAATATTCAGAAAGAAGGGAATTACGCCAGAAAATGGCTAAAGCATACTCCTCCCGCGGATTCAGGGGAAATAAATCGGATAACAGCGGCAATGTTCTTAAAATAGTTAACCTGAGGGTGGAGATTGCAGGAATACTGGGATTCAGCAGTTTTGCCGAAATGATCCTCGGCGATCGAATGGCCGACACCCCGATGAAAGTTGAAAATTTTCTGGAGGAACTTTTTACAGCAGCCAAACTGGCGGCAGCAAGGGATTTTGATAATGTCAGGAAATTTGCTGCCGGAAACGGACTTACCGGCCCTCTTCATCGCTGGGACTGGGCATATTTTTCGGAAAAGCTTAAGAAGAAATTGTATGACATTGATGATGAGATACTCAAACCATATTTCAGTCTGGAAAAAGTTGAAAAGGCAATCTTTAACCTTGCTGGTACACTTTTCGGAATCAGATTCTCAGAGAACAGGTCAATACCACTCTATCATCCTGACGTAAAGACATATGAAGTTTATGATGGGAACGACACTTTTTTGTCGATGCTTTACATCGATTACCATCCGCGTCCCGGAAAAAACGGAGGAGCATGGATGACAAGTTACCGCGACCAGAAGATTATCAATGGAAATGAAGTAAGACCTATAATTTCAATTGTTGCGAATTTTACCAGACCATCCGAAACAAGGCCCGCACTGCTGACGTTCAATGAGCTTACAACGTTTCTGCATGAATTCGGTCATTCGTTGCACGGGATGCTCACGAAATGTACATATGAAAGTCTTTCAGGTACGAATGTTGCCCGCGATTTAGTTGAACTGCCATCTCAGTTCATGGAGAATTATGCATTTGAAAAAGAGTGGCTCGATACCTGGGCAACTCATTGGCAGACCGGCGAGAAAATTCCTGCTGAAATAATAGGAAAGATAAAAGAGGTTGCAGCCTTTAACGAAGGATATACAAGTCTGAGACAACTTGGCTTTGGTTTTCTGGATATGGCATGGCACATAATAAAAAAGCCAGTTGATACAAACATCACGGAGTTTGAAAACAGCGCCATGGAAAAAACTGAACTTTTTCCAAAAATTGAAGGAACAAATATGAGCACCTCATTCGGACATATTTTCGGAGGCGGATATGCAGCAGGATATTACGGATATAAATGGGCCGAAGTACTTGATGCAGATGCATTCAGCTATTTTACTGAAAAAGGAATATTCAATAAGGAAACAGCCGCTTCATTCCGGGAGAATATCCTCGAAAAAGGAGGATCAGAAAAACCTCATGATCTGTATATCAGATTCAGGGGAAAAGAGCCGTCTATTGAAGCACTGCTGATAAGAAGCGGATTGAAGGATGAAGGCTGAAGGCTGAAGTTGAAGATCTCAGACGAAACTTCGTTTGTCTGAGCAGGACTGACATCCGTAAGGTTCGTCAGTACACGGGGCACAGGGTAATCGGTAACGCGAAACGATAAACCCGAAACACTCTTCACTTTTGTCTTGATTCACCTGCTTCTTCCCCAGCCCTTCCACCATCTTCTTCAGCTCATCAATTTGTTTTTGCTGTGCTTCTATGGCAGCCTGCTGTTCCTGTGAATGTTCTGACTATAATAAAAATTGGGATATTTATTTTTGATGGAGTTGTGGAATTTACCCATGTTCTGCCCTGAAATAAAATTTATAAATACTTCCCAAAAAGGGCCGGTCTCTTATCTAAAATAATATTCAAACATTTTTACTAAGCATTAACTTTCTTTTTTGCAGGCGAGGGATGTTTCTTCTTTTTAGCATTTTTCGATTTCAGTTCATTCATTAACTTTCTGAAGTCCCTTAGCTCTTCTTCAGTCCAAGGTTCTGATTGAACTGTGAAATCAATGTTTCTTGGTTCTTTAATTAGTCCCATTTACTTATGATTTAAAATATTGTGAAATTAATCTTAGTGCAGCATTGGTCTCGATAAACATTCTCCGTTCACGAAAGTGGGTCGCGTGAAGTGTTTCTTGATAATGCTTGATTAAAGCTGTCTTTGCATCGAACGCCAGAAAACCCTGATAACCTTTGTCAACTGAAACTTTGCAAGCAAAAGCAACGAGGTTCCCTGGAACTCCAAGATAAACTTTGTTCTTTCCTTTGTTGAATTTTGAACTTTCTATAAGGTGCATGAAAATGTGGTCTTCTTTATCCTCCAGGCTTAAAAGACCCTGAATAATTATAGGGTTGTTTACAGTTGTTAATTTGTAAACCGCCTTTGTCTTGTCTTTAAATTCTTTGATCCAATCAAATTGCCAGTCTGATTTATGAATAAAACTTAAATCCTTCAAAGTTAGCTGTATAATCACTGTATCAAAAACCTCGTCTGTAGAAGTATTTTCAATGGAATTTGTGAGCTTGTCAATTTCAAATTCAAGTGGTATTTTTTTAGCAAATTTCATACATCAAAGTTACAAAAAATGTTATAAGTCTGTAATATATTAAGTCTAAACTACTTTAAGGAAGCTGTAAATCCTTTCTATTTGTAGTGAATAGTAAGAACACGTCAAAATGCTCAGGGCACAGAGCTCAGGGTAATCATTGATCGGTAATACGTAAGCGAAATGCGAAACGTGAAACTTTAGTTCACTTTAAATACTGATTAATTACCTTGAAATAAATATTATCTTTATCAGGATGAATTAAGAACATTCAGGCATATCAATTCACTATTTTTCAACATATTAACCATAATATTATGATCCTGTTTTTTGAGCTCAGCAACAAAAATATATTTGCAGTTGGTACAAAAGAGGTGCTTCCGGAGAGCGAAATTGAAAAACTGGTATGGCTTTTCGGAGAGGCCGCTCACCTTGCAACGGGCCATATCGATGGCAGCTTTGTCGGCCCCAGAAAAGAGATGATAACTCCATGGAGCACAAACGCTGTTGAGATAACCCAGAATATGGGTATTACCGGAATTATAAGGATTGAGGAGTTCCATGCAGTTTCTTCTCTCAATCCTCAATTTGACCCGATGCTCCAGGCTTTCTATAATGGTCTCAGTCAGAATATATTCACAACTGAAAAAAAACCGGTTCCTGTAGTTTTTATTGACGATATTAAAGGATATAATCTTAAAGAAGGTCTGGCTCTTAACGACAAAGAAATAGCCTATCTTGAAGAATTAAGCCTATCGGTGGGCCGGAAACTGACCGACAGTGAGGTTTTTGGTTTTTCACAGGTTAATTCAGAGCATTGCCGCCATAAAATATTCAATGGCATTTTCAATATCTCAGGAGAAGAAAAGGAGTTGACTCTTTTTCAGATGATAAAAAATACTACAAAAGCCAATCCCAATAAGGTTGTTTCAGCCTATAAGGATAACTGCGCCTTTGTACAGGGACCAATAGTGGAACAGTTTGCTCCCACCACACAGGACAAACCTGATTTTTTTCATATAAATGATTATGAATCGGTTCTTTCCCTTAAAGCCGAAACACATAATTTTCCAACAACCGTTGAACCTTTCAACGGAGCCGCAACCGGGACAGGAGGCGAAATAAGAGATCGTATTGCAGGCGGAAAAGGGGCATTGCCGATAGCCGGAACTGCTGTTTATATGACATCATATCCCCGGCCGGATGGCAGCCGTCCCTGGGAAAAAGCTACAGAGGAGCGACCATGGCTCTATCAGACTCCGGAAGATATTCTCATTAAAGCATCGAACGGAGCCAGCGACTTCGGCAATAAATTCGGGCAGCCTCTTATCTGTGGTTCCGTATTTACTTTCGAACATTTTGAGAACCTCAAAATGTTCGGATATGATAAAGTAATTATGCTGGCCGGAGGGATAGGCATTGGTAAAAAGAAGGATAGTGAGAAAGACATTCCCGAAAAGGGAGATCTTATTGTGTTGCTCGGCGGAGATAATTACAGGATTGGGATGGGCGGTGGTGCTGTATCATCGGTCGACACAGGAAAATTCGACAGTTCGATTGAGCTTAATGCAGTACAAAGGGCTAATCCGGAGATGCAGAAAAGAGTATTCAATGCTATAAGGGCATTAAGTGAATCGGAGAATAACCCGGTAGTTTCAATACACGACCACGGAGCCGGTGGTCACCTCAATTGTCTCTCTGAACTAGTTGAAGCTACGGGAGGTAAGATTGATATCAGCAAGTTACCGGTTGGCGACCCTACCCTATCTGCCAGGGAGATTATTGGCAATGAATCGCAGGAGCGGATGGGGCTGGTAATGAAAAAAATAAATATTGATGCATTAAGAAAAATTGCTGAAAGGGAAAGAGCCCCGTTTTATATTATTGGTGAGGTAACCGGCGATCAGCAGTTTACTCTCGAAAATCCATTAACCGGAGAAAAACCTATCGACATGGCTCTGGCATCGCTGTTCGGCGACCCGCCAAAGACAGTTATGAATGACACTGAAACTGGTGACAAATATAAAAGACCTGAATACACAATAAGTAAGATAGACGAATATATAGAACAGGTTCTGCAGCTTGAAGAGGTAGCCTGTAAAGACTGGCTTACAAACAAAGCAGACAGGTCGGTTACCGGACGTATCGCCAGGCAACAGTGTGCCGGTCCGCTTCAGCTGCCTTTGAATAACCTTGGTGCCTTTGCACTCGATTACAGAGGCAAAAAAGGGATGGCTACATCGATCGGGCATGCTCCTGCAGCGGGTCTTGCTGACCCTGAAGCCGGATCGGTTCTCTCAATTGCAGAGGCCCTTACAAATATAATCTGGGCACCTCTTGCCGATAAACTCAGCAGTGTTTCGCTATCGGCCAACTGGATGTGGCCCTGCCGTAACCCGGGTGAGGATGCCAGACTCTATTCGGCAGTTAAGGCCGCAGCTGATTTCGCCACAGCACTTGGCATAAATATCCCAACAGGAAAAGACAGCCTCTCAATGACTCAGAAATACAGCGATCAGGTAGTTTTTTCCCCGGGTACTGTTATCATTTCAGCTTCAGGAGAGATAAGTGACATAAGAAAAATAGTTGAACCAGTAATTGTAAATGAGCCATATACGAGTCTCATTTATATCGATATGAGCCGCGATGACTTTAAAACGGGTGGCAGCAGCTTCGCTCAGATTCTTAACAGGGTTGGCGATGATGTGCCTACAGTAAAGGACCCTGAATATTTTAAAGAAGTTTTTGATGCTATTCAATATCTGATACTTAAAAACAAGATTCTGTCCGGACACGATATTTCAGCAGGCGGAATGGTCACTACACTGCTCGAAATGTGCTTCTCCAACACATCCGGTGGAATAGCTGTTAACCTGTCAGGATTGAATGAAGCGGATACTGTTAAATTACTCTTCAGCCAGAACCCGGGAATTATTATACAGGTTAAGGATGAGGACGAGGTGGCTGAACTCCTGCTTGAAAACGGAATCTCATATTTCTCTATCGGTCATCCTGTTTATGACAGAATGCTTTTTGTTAAAAACAATGAAAATGCATTTACATTTGACATTGACCGGCTCCGTGATAAATGGTTTCTCACCTCGTATCTTCTCGATCGCCGGCAATGCGGACCTCAGCTCGCTCTGGAAAGGTTCGAGAACTATAAAAAACATGAACTGAATATTTCCACCGGGGATTTCCCGGGAACATTTAAATCGCTGGGAATATCGCCCGAAAGAAGAAAAAAGAGCGGTATCAGGGCTGCAATCATAAGGGAAAAGGGGGTCAACGGCGACAGGGAAATGGCTTATGCTCTTTACCTTGCCGGCTTTGACGTTAAAGATGTTCACATGACAGATCTCATCGCCGGAAGAGAATCACTTGAAGAGGTTAACATGATAGTTTTTGTAGGTGGATTTTCAAATTCCGATGTTCTCGGTTCCGCTAAAGGGTGGGCCGGGGCTTTCAGATATAATGAAAAAGCACGTATCGCCCTGGCGAAGTTTTACAAAAGGTCCGATACATTATCGCTTGGCGTATGCAACGGTTGTCAGCTTATGGTTGAGCTCGGGCTTATTTACCCTGATCGTAAAGATAAACCCCGGCTTATTCAAAATGATTCGCATAAATTTGAATCGGGTTTCCTTGGGGTTAAGATCCCTGATAATAATTCGGTGATGCTTGGAGACATGTCGGGTATGGAACTTGGGATCTGGGTGGCTCATGGCGAGGGAAAATTCATTTTGCCTTCAGCTGAAAGCAATTATCAGGTAGCATTAAAATTCAGCAGGCATACCTATCCGGCCAATCCAAACGGATCAGACAGTGATATTGCCGGATTGAGTTCTGCAGATGGCCGTCATCTGGTTATGATGCCTCACCTGGAGCGGGCATTTTTTCCATGGCAGTGCGGATTCTATCCCAGTGAGAAAAGAAATGATGAAGTCACACCCTGGATAAAGGCATTTGTAAATGCGAAGGTATGGATTGAAAAATCAGTGAATGGCAGGAGTTAAAAAAACTGATAATAATTTCGAACTATTAAAGGTTGCAGTATCATTACCCCTGTAATTAGTCGGAACAATTTTCTCACTGATTATCTGTATGTTATATAGTCCGGTATCCTGTATGTAGAGGGATCCCATAAAAGAATCTGCCCTGAAATAAGGAAAGGTAACATCGGTAGAGTTTTGAAATACTTTATCGCATAATGGACGCTTTTCAAGTCTGTTTTCAAGAAAACTCAACATAACCGAATTCTCATATTTAAGATTGGTTGTATCGGTAGTTGCACTTGACAACCATACATCAAAACGCCCTGATTTAGAAACCAATATACTCCATTCGGCAGTGTTACTTTTTGGATTATCCATATCGTGGTAACATTCCGCCTTTTCAAGTTTTAATGAGATAGTACCGTCTTCCTGCTGCAAAATTTTGTTATCAGTATCGGAGGTATTACCTGAATCGGTCCTTACCTCATTTTTACAGGAAGTGAATAAGACTAATCCAATTATTACCAATAATGCTGGAATATATTTTTTCATTTTCTGGAAAATATCTTTAAAATTGTCTCAATTATAACGCGTCAAAACCCGTTTCAGTATATGATTTTTGGATAAGCGCAAATTAACTTTAAATATTTCAGAAATAAAAGAGAATTCGGAAATGAAAATTAACAAGGTGTCATTTTACATTTTGCATTTTGCATTTTCCGACTACTAACAATTAGTGCCGTAGAATATTTCATTTTTTAATTAAAGGGTTCAAAGGAATGATTAAAATTCAGAAGGCAGATTGTAAATCAACAATAATGTAAAAAGCGAATAGCTCATCCCGTCCCGATAGCTATCGGGAGCTATCGGGAGCTATCGGGAGCTATCGGGAGGTTTAGAGCAAATTACTCACAGTAAATAAAGGAAAAAGAGTTGTTAGCCAGTAGGGCTTTAGGTATTGTAGAAACAAGAATACATCCGGCAATATACCTCGTAGAGGTTATAGGCAATCATTCCAGAAATAAAATAGATATTGTTGGTCAAATTCTATCTCATTTTTAGTAAGAATGACTATAGATTATTTACATGTGAAACCTCTACGAGGTAAATATACTATTGTGGATTCATCTTCTACAAAACCATTTCGCCTACTGCGAATGGAGAATTGATAAAGCAAAAACAGGGACTCGGTTCCTCACTTCTCCGCTTTTTGACGGATTCGTTCGGAATGACAAAATCAATGAGTGTCCTTTGAAGATTTGAATAGAATGTCAGTAATATAGCCTGAATCAGATTTTTACCAGCTCTTTTATGGTGCTGTTCTGCTTAATGATATTTTTTTTTATTCCGGGTTCAATTAAAGCCTCTGCAACAATCTCTGAAATATCTGCAACATGGGCATCAGTTGCCGAAGAGAATGTTTTCTTACAAAGAGGACATGCAGTTGCAAGAATATCGGGATAATCTTTTGTCAGCTCAGCTGCAGCATCCTGTGCAATTTTGTTTCTTTTCTGAGAACTGATTTTCATATTTGCCAGACTCCCTCCGCAACAGAGCGAATTTTCATCTTCGAATTTATTTTTTTCGAGCCTCGAAACGTGCTTCAGGAGCTCTTTTGGAGCGTCATAAACACCTGAGCCTCTTCCAAGCTCGCACGGAGCATGATAAACAACTCTTTTTCGCAGGAAATTCAACTTCAATGTGCCTTCATCAACAAGTTTTTTTATGAATTCAGTGTGATGAAGCACCTCAACATCAAGGTAATAGCTTTCTTTGAATACTTTATAGCAAATGGGGCACGAAGTAACAAGGGTATGGGCACCTGATTTCCAGATCATCTGCGAATTATAATTAATAAGCTCCCTGGCCTCTTTATCCTGTCCGGCAAGCATTAGCGGACGGCCACAACAGACACCTCCCTGTTCATCAATAAAACTATAATTCACTCCTGATGCATCCAGTATTTTTACCATTGAGTTTTTTATCGCCGGGGTGAGATGAGTCATACATCCTGCAAAAAACAGAACATCAGCTTTTTCCGGATTAGTCCCGGGCAGAAAATCATAGTTCACAGAAGTTATCGGTTTTTCCTGCAGAGTAGTCTGACGAGTGCGAAAATAACCTTTATATATATTTTTGAAATCATTGCCAGGTTCATCTAATCTCCTCTGAATCATTCTTATAGGTGATAATTCAATTCCTACCGGACATTTCTGATCGCACCTGCCACACAGAAGACAGTTATGGGCAATTTCGGATACGTCGTCGTTATTGCGAATAGCTTTCATCAGGTATGCTGACTGAATATTTGTAATCCCGGCAGAAAAATTAAGTTGACAGGCATCAATACAAATGCCGCAAGAGGAGCATGAATAAGTTTCCACCTCTGAGAAACTGCCGGTTTTATCGCCTGTCCTGATCCCTGAGTTTCGCATAAAAATCAGAAACAGTTCAGTTGGAATATGCATATACCTTGTAACAGGAAGAAGGACAAAAAATGTACCCAGTGAAAGGGAATAAAGACACCAGAACGGATAGGCCAGCTGTTGGGCAGGCAGAAATGATGCAAGCCACGAGCCCAGAGAACCTGTAAGAAAACTACCTGAGTTATATGCACCGCATGTAAAACTCTCGGCAAGCAGACGGCTCGGAAAAATCAGCCATAATGAAGTAAGAGCAATTTTGTCAGTTGTTTTAAGTCTGGTTGTTTTTTTCATTCCAACAACACCTGACCATAATCGCTTTGATACAGCCAGAAACAAACCGGAGAGAACAAAGGCAAGTATAAGATCCATCAGAAACCCATAGGCTGCTTCAAATCCTATCCTTCCATGTTCCGGATTAAAAAACCTGAAAAAGATTGCTTTGTAGGGAGCATTCAGATGCTTAGCACCGAAAATATCAGCTTCAATGGTTCCAAACAGAATAAGAAGGAACCAGCCAAAGGCAAGGCTCATATGCATATAGCCCAGCCGCAGGTTTGTCTTTAGTATTTTCCTGTGTATCAGGCTCTCAAGGAATATTTCTTTCAGGCTCTGTACGAAAGCAATACCAAAAAAACCACGTTGAAGCCTGAGTTTATCGGGACGAGACAAGTCGCGGAACCAGATAATACTTCTTACCACAACATAAATCAATATGAAGTATAAGCCAATGTTAAATGGTATTACAAACGGATCAAACTGCATATTCATCTGATTTTATGAAAGCCTGTTTTGCAAGCATCACAATATTCCTTGTATTTACACCCCGCGGACAAACCAGAGTACATTTGCCGCAAAGCATACACTTTTTTATATCCTCCCTTACCTTATCATTTTCACCACGTTTAATAAGAATATGAATCTCCCGCAGGCTGAACTTTGTAAGATTACCTGTAGTGCAGGTTGCAGAACATCCGCCGCATTCAATACATAATCTGAAACTTGGCTCCCGTTCATAAATAAAATCAGCAACCCTCCTGTCGTTCGCTTCATAGTCGATCTGCCGTCCTTTTGATATGGAGAATCCGAATTTTTCCATTTTATCAGTTGCTTTCTTTCAGGTAGTCCATTACATCGGAAACAGCAGCCCTTGCATGTGATATTGTTTCTGTAATATTCATAGGGGCGGTACAGGTGCCTGCATAAAAAACACCGTTAATATTGCTTCTGTTACTGCCATAATGAGGATCGGCAGCCGAAAAAAATCTGTTTTGTCCGGTAGTAAGGCCACTTAATGTAGCTATTTTTTTACCGCCTTCCGACATCTCCATTCCGGCCATTAGAACAAGTAAATCGAGTTCCATTTTAAGTGGTCTCCCTGCAAGAGTATCTTCAACTTTTATTACAAGCTTATTATCAATAGTTTCGCTGGCTTCAGACACCTTACCTCTAATGAAGTTTACTGCCCACTCCTCCTGTGCTTCCCTGTAAAGTTCTTCATAAAAAGCACCACCCATTCTCATGTCCATATAGAAACAAAACACCTTCGAGGCAGGAAGGTGCTCCCTTAACTCAATGGCTTGCTTAACTGCAGTAACACAACAGAGCTTGGAACAATAAAGATTCCCTGCCTTTTCATCGCGCGATCCGACACAATGAACTATTCCGATTGTCTTTGGAACAGTTCCATTCTGCAAAACTATCTTCCCGCTCCTGAACATCACTTCAAGATCGGACGAAGAGATTACATTATCATAAATACCATAGCCATACTCCTCTTTCTTTTCGCTTTTGAAGAGATCAAATCCTGTGGCTACAACAACTGCATCAGCTGAAAGCTCCTTACCTTTATCTGTAATAATAGAGAAATGGCTTTTGTTTCTGTGAAATTTCTCAACAGTTGTACCGGTAAGTAACCTGATTCTGTCATTCAGAGAAATACCATCGAGGTACGCCTTCACTTCTGAACTGTGGCGCCTGTCGGGAAAAAGTTTATACCAGTTATTCAGATGCCCCCCGGTTAAGCTATCTTTCTCAATAAGACTAACTTCAATGCCCGCTTTTGACAACTGACCAGCAGCTTCGAGCCCTGCAACACCTCCTCCTATAACTATGACATGCTTACTCATTTATGATCAGACATTTATAAGATTATGGTTTTCAGAAACCGAAGCACATATTTTGGTATTATATTTATCCTCAGGTGAATATTCTATACCCATTTTTTTCAGAACAGGCTCACAATCGGTCTGATGCATCTGAAGACCCAGGTCCCAGGGATCAAATCCAAGAACAAGCCCGGCAACCTCTTCATAGGTAAATACGGGTATTCCCTCACCGTTCTTACCGTATCTTTTCCCTTCCATTTCATTAATCACATATTGCCACCTGTCGAGGAACATAGGACAACCGGGGCAGTTAGTAATGATCATATCAGGTTTAAACGGTTTCATTGATTCAAATTTCTCCTTTGAGCAAGCTACAGAAAAGCCTCTGTTGGCCTGAACAAGATATTGTCTGAATCCGAACCCGCAACAATGGCGACGTTCAGGATAATCGATAGTCTCTCCTCCCCACTCTTCAACCATACCGCTGAGCACGTAAGGATATTCGGCACCACCAACACCTTTGGAAGGAAACATCTTGGCATAATGGCATCCGATGTGGTCGACAACCTTCAGTGGTTCGCCTGTCTCTTTGTTTATGAGTTTATATTTTGCCTGAGCAAAAATCTCTTTTCTGAACTTATAGATTACATCACTTGCATGGGCAAGGTTTTCAGGAATCCGGAACTCCCTGCCGGTTGCTTTTTTCAGTTGCTTTCTTACCTTTTCCTCAACCTCCGGAAAATGGTGCCAGGTATCAAGAATTTCTGTATAGAGCCCGAAAGAGGTTATACATGATGGGACATAATTGGTATATCCGGCTTCTGTCATCAGGGCAAACTGCCTGGCAACCACTGTCATTGCTGTCTCTACGGGAACAACATCCCCGTGATATCCTATTCCGGAGCAGGTTGTATGACATGGATGTTCATATACATCTTTTTTCAGAACATCCCTCATTATCCTGAGAAAAGCAACTTCAGATCCGGGGAAGAAATTCTGCCGGATACAACTTCTTACATAAAAGAATTTGTCATCAGCAATCTCTTTCTGGTATTCACTCCAAATGGCCCTTTTACCTTCCTGTTTCATAAATTAAGATTCTATTACCGTGTGTGAGTACCGTTATCAGTTTTATAAATATGCCTGAAATATTCATTATCAATACCTTCGTCAAGCTCAAGATTCATCTCTTCAGCTTTCAATTTAGAATATGCTTCTATCTTTTCGTAACGATCCATTCCGCCTGTCACTTCAAAAATCCTTTTCAGTTCGTCGAGAGTATCCTGAGGAATCTTCCGTAAAATACCTGGACCGTCGCCTTTATAGTTTCCTCCAAGCCTGTTGAACAGATCTTCTTTATTTTCCATCACCCATTCCCAGACAGGTCCCTGTTCCGGATGCATTGCCATGCTTATTCCATCGAGATAAACGCAATATCCTGTACTCAGAATCCAGTCGCCTACTGTCCGCTTTATTGCCAGCTGCTGTCTTCCTTTTTCTGATTCGGTAAAGTAACCCAGCTCCTGCGATAAACCTCTTAAGGCCATTATTATCAAACCGGGTGCATTTCCCCTCGGACAACGTGTTTTACACGACATGCATTCTCCGCAATACCAGATTGTTTCAGACTTCAGAAGATCTTTAATATCATTATTATCTTGAGTCTGAACGATATCAACAATTTTTCGGGGATCGTAATTATAAAATTCTGCTGCCGGACAGATAGCAGTGCAGACCCCGCAATTCATACAGGCATTTAGTCCCTCTTCAAACCTGATATCTTTTAGTAATAATTCGTAAAGATTTTCCATTAATCGTCCCGTGGAATATGATGTGTTAAAAGATTAACACAAAAATAGGTTTATTGTAAAAAGGAAGAAAGAAGCTTAAAGCCTATTTACAGGGGGTATTTATACTTATAAGGCGACATTTTTGAGCCGAAGGCACTGACCGACGGTAGCCGAAGGTGCTGACCGACGGAAGCACGGTTGCTGAGCGAAGTCGAAGCACCGTGTGAGTGACGAAGAGTGTGGTGCAGCCGCCTGTTTAATGTTTTTGATTTTTTGAATTCAGGAGTTTCTGATTAATTCTGTAAGTAAGATAAGCGCTTCCCGATCCAACGAGAGCTCCTATAAAAACATCTGATGGATAATGTACTCCGAGGTGCATGCGGGAATAGCCGACGGTTCCTGCCCAGGTATATGCCGGGGCAACGATGTACCATCTGGGATAAGCCAGGCTCAGGGAAGTTGCCACCGAAAAAGCACCCGAAGTATGTCCTGAAGGAAAAGAGGGACTGCCTCCGTCAGATTTTTTCTTAATATCAGGATAGGTAATGAAAGGCCGGTCACGGTTTATTGAATATTTCAAAGCCGTTGTAATTCCAAAGTCAAGAGTTGCAGCAGCAAGGGTTACACATGCGTTTCTTATCAGCCTGTCATCATGTTTGATCAAACCTGCGGTACCTATACCTGCCGGGATAGTAAAAATGAGCCAGGCATCGGAATTTGATACTAATCCGAAAAACTTGTCTGATCGGAGAGTCTGTGGTGAATTTATTGAACGAAGAATACGGATATCAGGATTCTGAGCAGGTAAAAAAACCGGCAGAAAAATAAGAGCCAATAAAACAAGCCTTTTACCCATGCAAAATCATCTCAATAACTTCTCTATATCCTTTACCAGGTTTTCAGGTTTTGTTGCCGGTGAAAATCTTTTAACAGGAATCCCGTTTGCATCAATAAGAAATTTGGTGAAATTCCATTTGATTCTTTTCCCTGTAAAACCATGAAGCCTGCTTTTTAGATACTTAAAAATGGGATCTGCATTATTGCCATTAACCTCAACTTTTGAGAACATTGGAAATGAAACACCATAATTTATCAGGCATCCTTCAGCAATCTCTGCTTCAGTGCCAGGTTCCTGATTTGCAAACTGATTGCAGGGAAATCCAAGAATAACCAATCCTCTCTCTTTATATGTCTGGTAAAGTTTTTCAAGCCCTTCATACTGTGGTGTAAATCCACATTTGCTTGCTGTGTTAACCACCAGAACTACCTTCCCACGGCAGATCTCCATCGATGTTTCAATACCCTGAAGAGTTCTTGCAGAAAACTGATAAAGTGATTTTTCAGTAACTATAACTTTAGAATTATCTGAAGGTTTTTCAGGATTCATCTCCATCAGTGAAGTAACGCTTCCGTATCTCCATCCCCTGAGTAGTACTTTTACAAAGAAAAGTATCTGTGAAATGAGGAACATCAGGAATACTCCCCCGCCGGTAACAGGATATGATCCGAGCAGCTTATTTAAAACCATCCATCCGAACAGAACCTGAATAATGAAGAGTATAATCATTACAGGGTAGGATGACAGGAAGGTTCGGAAAGTCTGACTGAATCCGAAACCTAATGCCTTAAAAGCCTTCTTTCTCTCCCTTGTTACCTGCCAGGCGCGGGCATAATCGGCTACGAGCAGAAAAACAGGAAGTATTAACGCCAGGACCATTGCAAAAAGACGGGCAGTTCTGAATCCTGCCCCTTCAGATTGCGACGAGCTGCCTGCTATCATTGCCGGCACCCCAATAATTATAAAACCAATAAACAGAATCATCAGCGAACTAACTACAGTTATTATCAGGAAGGAGAGGAAATTTGAGGCTCCACCTTCAAAAAACAGTGCTGCCGAAGGTTTTTTCTCTGATTGTTTAAGAATACTAAAGAGCCCTCCAGCCAGAAAAACATTCATCAAACCTCCAAGTAATAAAATCAGAAATAATCCGAAAGATAAAGAGGAAATTATTGTATTAAGATTAGTTCCGAAATCAGAAATAACATCAAGACTTATACCCTTGGAAAGCAATTCTGTAACCATACTGCTCCCAAGTACGCTTTTAATTCCTGTTTTCACCGGAAGGGCTATCAAAGCGATAAGAAAAAGTGTCAGTGAATACATTATTAAAACTCCCTTCCAGGCTTTGACAGAACGGATTGCTCCTATTTTCAATGACTCAAATATTTTCATATTATATTGATTTACAATGTAATAAAACTAATAAAGAATTGCATAAAAATGATAATTTTATCTATAAACCTCCGCACCGGCACTCCATCCGGTTCCTTGGTCATTGAGTTATTGGCAAAATTTACATCCATCCTGATTTTATAACCAGGATCTATCTTAACCCAGTCAACCTTTCTGGTCCCGGTATAAAAAAAATCTTTGAAACGGGCTTTCCCATCCCATGTTTCAAGGATAGTATCATTGTTATCGAAATGGATCATAACATCAACAGGAAGTATAATATCTCCCGGTCTTTCAAGCTGAACGGTAGATTTATAAATTGTATCTTCCTTATATTTACTTGCTTTAAATGCCATTGAATCAGCATCATTAATTACCCCAGTAAAACCGGAGATCTTCGCGCTGAAAAATCTATCTACTTTATAATCCACAATACCTGTTCCATAAAGAAACTGATCGAAAAACCAGTTCATGTCAGGACCAAACCTGTTTCCGTATTTTTTTGTAACAACTTCATTTACAACACCTATAAAATCTTTTCCTGATGGATGTTTAAAAGCCCACTTCCGGTAATACTCCCTGAAAACCTCATTTGTGGTCTCCTCTCCTATTAAACCCATTAAGGTATAAAGCCAGGTTGCTGTCTTCTGGTACGACATCATTCCATAAGTACCATGAACATAATTCCACGAATTTTCGGCATTGCTTACTATATTCCTGCTTCCTGCCAATAAATAGGCCGCTCTGCCGAGCGATTTATCAGAGATCTTAAGCCATGGGTGATTAAGTATTCCCGCCTCCGGTCCGTAATAATGGTCCATTACCCGTTCCTCAAGAAAGGAATTTACACCCTCATCAAGCCATGGCTCCTCGAACTCATTACTTGCTAGAATACCCATAAAATAGGCGTGACCGAATTCATGAACAGTAACCATTTCGGGCTGATAAAAATAGTCCGGTATATTTGGGGCAGACGCAGAAGTAAAAATTGTTGTATACTCCATTCCTCCGGCACCTGCTCCTATTAACGGAGGATCAACAACAGTAAGATGCGGCCATGGGTATGGACCTACATTTTCAGTAAAATACTCAAGCCCGTTTTTCACTGCAGAAAATTGTCGTCCAACCTGACTGATACGCTCTTTAGGAATTAGCAGAGTTAATTTCACATGTTTCCACTGATCAGTAAAAACTGCATATCCGGGCCATGCTGTCCATGCAAAATCCACAATATCTTCTGCCCGGTAGGTGAGTGTTTTAATTTTTCCCGCAGAATCAGAAACCGCTTCATTCATAAGAAGCCCTCCTGAACCAACAACATACTCAACAGGGAGTGTGATTTTTACATCATAAACGCTATGATTGGAATAGAATTCAGAGTTTACATGGAACTGGTGACAGTTCCACCCTCCAATTGCAGCAAACCGCATCCCGGCAGGCTCATAAACTCCGAATTTTGGAAACCACTGACCGACAAAAAAGAAATCATCATTAAATCCGGTTCTCCGTATGGTAGATGGAAGTTTTGTTTCAAATTTAAACTTTAAGAAGATTGTATCACCGGGCAAGGCAGGCTTTGGAAGAAGAATTTGCAAAACTGTCTGATCCTGGTTATTCCCGTCATCAGGACTTATAAATTGCATTCTTCCAATAAGATCGGCACCATTCCGGTCAGTAAATGTCTTTATATCGATCCATCCGAAATCAGATTTTTTTGATCCGGGGGATCCGCCTGATTCATTGTACAAGGTTGACTTATTGCTCCTGAAAGCGTTCATATACATATGCATCCGTATATCAGGAACAACATCAGAAGATTTGTTTACCCAATATGCCTCCATTGAACCGGACACAGTCTTTAAGACAGGGTCGAGCCTTGCGTCAATTTTATAATATGTCTGACGGTCGCTTAATGGCTCTTTAAGAACAATCTGCGATTTAACCGAAGCTGCTGTTACAAGGCAGACCAGAAGAGTAATCAGATTTTTTTTCATCATAACAGAATTTTGATTTTAACAGTAAGACGAACCCAAAATGGCACGCCCGGACAAATCCAATTAATTTAAAATGAATTATATGTACCAATATAGCTTAAATGTAATCACAAGTAATGTTGTGATTGCAGTCGGTCATGCAGACTTCAACTTAATATCTTTACTTTAATCGATATGCTCATCAAAAGTAGAAAAATCTTTTTAAAAATCAGATTATCTCTTTTTCTGCTGCTCCGCTTCAATAACTTTTGTGAGTGTAAGAGGAACCTCACCCTCGGAATAAACAGCTTTTCCTGACATTTTAGTCTGATCTTCAGATTTTAGTGTAACAGCAACAGTATTTCCTTCCACATAGACGTTAAAAGTAAGTGAATTGTTACTTATAATAAGTTTTTCGGCTGGAAATTTATTTCCATTTCCTGCAAAATTCATCTGTGCAGTGGTTTTTTGATCGGCTAGACTAAAAACAAGAGTACCTGAAGAATAACCTTCAGGAGCATAAGGAGCTTCAAACTTCCATGTACCCACAGGGTTAATTTTTACAGTGCTATCTTGTCCGCTGACAGTTATTAAGGATAAGAAAGATATAACCAGAATAGCCAATAATTTTGTTTTCATAATTAACCAGTTTGTTAATAATCAGTAAATGAAGTCAAAAATCAAAATACAAATGTAAAAGATGCAGACAACCTGAAGGGGTTGGAGAAATCAAATATAGAAATCAAATTTATATTTTTCAACTTATTCGGTAAGAATAATGTAAAACAAGGATAAACAGGCCTCTCCTGATGCCTGCTTATAAGAAATGTTAGTAAAGAAATCCTACAGATAAGATTTATGCAAGGTTAGCAGCCGCCTGAAGCTTTCTTTTTCTTCCCTCCCGGTTTAAGCATCGGTTTTGCAGATGAAGCACCAAGGTTCTGGGTTGTTTGTATTGCACCGCCTCCGCCAAGAGCACCTCCTGCACTTTTACGAAAGTCGTATTTGGCAAACTCCTCATCAGGGCTGGTGGAAGCAGGCTTCTGAGGATTAAGGATTGCATCAAACCAATAGTTCAGACCGCCTTCAAGCACAAAATTGTTAGAAAAACCCAGTTGCCGAGTTATCATCCACGCCTCATTTGAGGTCAGTGTTCCATTGGAATAAAAGATATTCATTTTAATATCCTGATTGATTATGTCGGTGTACTGATCAGAAAGAAGATCAGTGACCGGAATATTAATAGCACCGGGCAGACTGAATTTTTCGAACTCATCCTGACTTCTGACATCAATCAGACGAAGAGATGGATCCTTTTTAATTATCATGTCTGCAACAGCATCCGGAGTAACATACTGAGTACGGGTGTTAACTTCACCCAATAGCTCTTCAGCTGTAAGTTTGTAAGGTTTAGTCTTATTCTGGGGAACAGCTGCAATAATTAAGCCCATCGGGATTATGAACAATGCTAATAAGTTACGTGGTTTCATATTATATAATATTTAAGTTTTACAGTTTCATGATAATTATTAATATTCTTCTCTCGGGAATTTTTTCTCAGCCCATTCAGCTACCCAGAACATTGCCAAAGCGGCAAGAATGAGTAAAAATGCAAATATCCCGTCGGACATACCAAGCGTGGTACTGATTTTTGGGGAGCCAAGATTACTGGCCAGATACATTCCATCCCAGAGGTCATAACCGATACCAAAAATAAATACTCCTATAAACAATCCGCCAATAAAGACGATTGCATCAATTTTGCCTATTGAGGCACCGCAGAAACTTGTGCCAGGGCAATAGCCGCCCATAATAAATCCGGCGCCCATAATAATGCCGCCAACAATTGCGGATGTCAGATAAGTAGGATTAACATAAACCAGATTCAGGTCTATCCAGCCAAAGAGACTGAAAAAGAGAAGTCCGAGCATACCTGTTATTGCTGCAGTAAAGAATACTTTCAGAACAACGGTATCATAACCGTAAAAAACGCCTGCAAGCTTCCTGCTTGAAGAAAAACCGCTCTGTTCCAGAACAAAGCCAAAACCTATTCCTATTATAAAAGCCAGAAAAAGGTTGGTGTTTTCCGATATTATTTCGTTGATTGCTAATGGTCCCATCTTATTTTGTCTTAATGTCTTAAAGTCTGTTATATCGTTAAAATGTTATGCTGTTATGTTTTTTGCCATTTGCCGCACGCTCTGTTCCGTGAGCCACTAGATCCAGTTTTTTCTGAAGAGATATGCCAGTGCAAATGCGGTTCCGAATATTGCCATCATTGTAATAAATCCACCCAGAGAAAGAACTGCCATTCCGCTGAGAGCAGAGCCGCTGGTACAGCCTCGTCCGAGTTGTGAACCGAAGCCAAAAAGGACTCCCCCTCCGAGGGCAAGAAGCAATCTTTTGCGTGACGTGATCTGAGGTGAATGTTCAACCTTAAACTTCAAACGACCGGCAAACGCTCCGGAAAGAAAACCCCCAACCAGAACTCCCATCATCTCAAATACCAGCCAGGTTTTCATCGGGTTGCCTTTATGCGATTCACTGAATTCTTTTACAAATCCGGAGCTCTCTGTTGACGATGGAACAATAGCTGTGACTGCAGTAACAACTGTACTTTTTATGGCACCGCTGGCGCCAAGTCCCCGGCCTGAAACAAAATTCGCAGCCAGAAGAACGATACCAAGCAATACCCCTCCTACATATGGGTTGAGGTACTTTTTTTGTTTTACTTCCTTCGTTTTAGTCATTTGTAATTCTATTTTAAATAATCTGTTTTTATCTTTTTACGGTATGCGGTTTGCGGCATCGGGTTGGCGGAAACCTAATATAACCATCTGCTTACCTGCCCTGCATAGACAATGATGAACCGGAGCATAAGGCTTCCGAAGATTACAAGGCCTGCAGGTACTATTACCGGAATATGAAATTTACCCAGTTCCATTATCTCAAGCAGAGCAGGTATCAGCATCCCGAGGATCACAACGAAAATCCAGAACGACATGGTATATGGCCCTCCAAGGAACATATTTGCTGCTTCAATCTGCACCTGAGTACTGGCAAGAAATCCCATAAACATATGAATGATAAGGAATAATTCCACCCCGATCAAAACAAGGTCAATCCTGGCAAACTGTTTCCGCTCCTCTTTGTCTTTTGATAATAAAAGAGTTGCAGCAGCACCTGCTGACAAGCCTGAAGCAAGAAACAGAGGTCCGAGAATTGATGTATTCCACAGCGGACGAGCATTAAAGGCTGAAAGCAAAATACCGGTATAAATCCCAAGGATGATTGCATAGATCAGCATAATCCAGGCGAGTACTTTTTTAAATCTGTTCAGGAATGTTTCCAGATCATAAAGAAATTGAAACTTCCAGTCCCATTTCGGAAAAATCTCTTTTATATGCAGAGCGCACCAGATAAATGAGACAGGTGTTATAACCAGAAGTGTCCAGGCACCCCATGACATTGGTGACTGAAGTTTTATGTTTGTATAAAGCTGCCAGAAAAAAAGCTTATGGCGAAGATCAATGAATAGTGCAATTAATCCAAGGATAAGGAGTATTGGTGCCAGAAATGGAGTAATGCGGACTGCTGTTCTGTAATCTTTTTCTCTGCCTCTGATGAAATATAGGGCAGCTATTGCCAGGATCCCTGCTGCCATTCCGCCCAGAAAAAGATAAAGAGAGATCTGCCAGTGCCAGATATGTAAATGTGGATCAATGAGTTGATTCATCCTTCCACTTACAATAATTTCTTCTTTCATTTTATTTGAAGGTTAATAATCTAAATTAGAAAATATAGCTGAGGGGCAGTACCTGCTTCGGGAATAAGAGTCTTGAATTTTCTCTTTTTAAGCACAGTTGAGACATCGCTGTTTGGATCATCAAGGTCGCCAAAATAGAGACATTTTGTCGGGCAAACCGCAACGCATGCAGGTGACAACCCGTTTTTAATCCTGTGAACACAGAATGTACATTTATCAACATATCCATCGGGATGGGGATAACGCGCATCATAAGGACAGGAAGCCATACAGGCTCCACAACCAATACAGTCGGAGTGTTCAACCAGAATAATTCCGCCATCAATAATATGACTTGCGCCGGTTGGGCAGCACCGGACACATGGAGCATTAACGCAATGATTGCACCTTTCCGACCTGATCTCAATTTCAAGCTGGGGATAAGTGCCATCCATCACCTCAACAACCCAGTCGCGGCAAAAGCCGATAGGTACATTATTTTCGGTCTGACAGGCAACAACACAATCGCTGCAACCAACGCATTTCCGGGTATCAACTGCCATTGCATATCTCATGATACAACCTCCTGCTCTGCTTTTTCAGTTACAAATGTTACAAAATTCGATCTCATTCCGGTTCCTCCCATAAGTGGATCAACAAGCACATTTGTTATCAGTTGCGTATCGCTGACACCTCTTCCAAAACAGCGTTTCATCTGTTTCTGAGCATGACCAAAACCATGTATTATATAGACCGAATCCCATCGGATCCGTTCTGTAACCCGCACTTTAACAGAGAAATCAGTAATAATACCATCCTGATTCTTAAGCCAGATATACTGGTCCGATTTCAAACCCCACTCTTTGGCAACAAGTGGATTTACCCAGACAGAATTCTCATCCATGAGATCGGTAAGGTTCGGGTTATTGGAAGTACGGCTGAAAGTATGCATCGGGGCCCGTCCGTAAATAAGTCTGTAGAAACCTTCTGCAGGCTCCTCATGTGCCACATATTTTGGAAGCGGATCAAAACCTGCACCTTCAAAAAATGCGGAGTAGAGCTCAATCTTACCGGAATCGGTAGAAAATTCAACATTCTCATCTTCTGCAAAATAGAGATCATCAGCATCCCTTTCAAAAGTTTTAACACCAATCCGCTGCATCTCTTCGAGCGATGATCCGGCTTTTTGCAATTGCCAGTCAAGCAGCTCTTCCTGCTTTTCGAAAGGGAAATAACCGGATAGTCCCAGTTTTTTTGAAAGCTCACGCGCAATCCAGTAAGCAGATCTTGTATTATTCATGGGTTCTGCAGCAGGCATCCGTAATGCAATGGCAGGTTTTCGGTGTGGACTGACTCTGAGGATATCATATCTTTCGAGGTATGTACATTCAGGAAGCACCACATCAGCCCAACCTGTTATCTCCATTGGCATAGTGTCGATGGCCACCAGCAGGTCAAGATTTTGTATTGCTTTAAGTGTATTGGCCTGATTGGGAATAGTAAATATCAGATTTGTTCCGTTAACAAACCACCCTTTTACAGGATATACCGGATTGTTTTCTGCAACGGAAGCATCAATAAGTGCATTTGACACAGGAGAGCTGGCAATAGGATATTTGCCCGGGAAGATATCCTGCCATGTCCGTGCAGGTGCTTTGAAAGCAGGAATGGGAAATGAGGCAAGGGCAAATTTTGCAGGTCTGTAAAATCCGCCTCTCCTCCCCCAGGAACCAAGTAGTGCATTGAGTATTGCTACTGCTCTTATTCTCTGAGTATCATCTCCATACCAGGTTACGTGGCGTCCGGGATGTACAATCACTGCAGGAGAAGCATCGGCCATCTCCTTAGCTGTCTTCCTTATCTGATCAGGTTTGATAGTAGTGATCCCGTAAGCCCACTCCGGAGTAAAATCCTTTACATGAGCTTTTAGCTGTTCAAATCCTGAGCAGTATTTTTCAACATATTTTTTATCGTAATACTCATTATAAATTATCTCATGCATCCAGGCTAAAAGCAGTGCCATATCCGTTGCCGGTTTTATAGGGAGCCAGTATCTGGCCTTACCTGCAGCAGTAGAAAACCTTGGATCGACAGTTATTATTACTGCACCTTTGTCGATTGCGTCCGACATCTCCTGAACCTGTCCGTTATGCATGTTCTCACCGATATGCGATCCTATAAGAACCAGACATCTGGTATCGCGGATATCAGTTATCTCAGGGGAATAAGCCTCTTCACCGAAAGTGGCGAAAAATGCTTCATCGCGAGGCCCGCGACACTGCGCATACGATGGTTCAGCAATATTTCCTGAGCCGTATGCTTTTAATAAAGTAGTAAAATAACCCGAACCTGAACCATGAGTAAAAAGAGCCATGCTTTCAGGACCATATTTTGATGAAATATCCTTCATTTTGGTTGCAATAAGCTCAAAAGCTTCATCCCATGTGGCTTCACGGAAAACCTGCTTCCCCCGTTCTTCAACCCTGATTAACGGACTCTTAAGACGATCTTCATCGTAATACATTCCAACCCCTCCGGTACCACGGGGACAGAAGCGGCCGTTACAATGCTGATCTTCATCATTCCCTGTTATCTTCCAGATTTTTCCTTCCGAATTCTTATAAACCCATCCTGCACATTTCCAGAAGCAGACCTCACAATAAGTAGGTGTTCGCTTCAGATCAACAACCAGTTTTTTTATCTCTTCGGATGAAGAAAGAACTTTAATAACTTTAAATGCCCCTGCTCCGACTGCCAGAACACCTGCTCCTATTGCCGAAATTTTAATAAAATCTCTCCTGCTAGCCATTTATGAAGTATAATAACAGTTCAAATTTAGAAAAAAATATTCGGGCTTTTATTTAAGTATTTACATAAATATATGTATGGATACATTGAGACAAAAATATTCTACTGTTAACAAATTAACAGTCTGATGTATGTCTGCTATTTATAATCTGTATAAATTACATTAAGATGGCTTAAACAGTAAGCCTGGCAAGATAATCAGGTAAAAATCCGGGATGTTCAGATAACAAGTAATTTAAATCCAAGCATATTTACCAGCTGTTGGCCCGGACAAAAAACCTTATAAGCAACCGGCCAGACTTTAGCAAGATGCCGGTCCTGTTTTTCACGAATTTTAACAATGAGTTCATCCAATGCCGGAAGGTTTGTTCCTTCAGAATATTTATAGCCGAGGGCTCTTATCAGTTGCGACAAATCATTGAACCTTCCAAGATCCTGAGTCAGATTTTCAAGCTTTTTTTCAAGAGTTTTAACTGCAGAAGGGTTCAGCGGTCTGAAAAAACAGAGCTGATAGAGAAAATCTTTTGTCAGCTTTCTGAATTCGTGCATATTGCAGGCCTTTGGCTTGTTCCTGCAAGTCAGATATTTCTCTGATACACGGGTGTAAGAAAGCTCAAGCTCTTTTAACAGAATATGCGGGTCGATCCTATCCATCGATTGAAATCGGATCCGGTATCCGGCTTTATTTAAAAGATCTGTTATCTGCTCCAATCCGGCACTTAACTCTTCAGAAGACTCAACCGTATGGAGCTCTTTTTTCATAAGATCTGTAAGCTTTTCATTTTCCTGAAGCTTCAAAAAAAGAGCCGGATTTTCTTTTCTTAACTCCTTAAGAACTTTTCTGTGAACGGATGATTCGCGCCAGGAACACAATAGCCGGCCCACTTCCCTGAAAGCACGGATATCCCTCTCATAGGAATCCTGATCAAGCTGTGTGGCAGCCAGTTTGAGGACCGCTCTGGATTTCTTCATCAGAACACGGATATCATGAACTGCTTCCTCTCCGGGGATGGGCGATAGTTTGAGCAAGGCCTGAGACTCACTGACATATCCTGTAAGGGCAGGTTTTATCTCCTTCAATTTTACAACGTCAAGTTTCATTTTTAAGTTCCTGAACAGATATATGAATTTTATAAAGTTAAACAAAAAAGTAAAAGATATTCATACTGATAGCCTATTATATATGCTGTTATCAGCACAATCAGCACGAAACCTGAAAGAAAAAGCTAAATTTGCTGACAATAAAGAGTAAAAAAATAAAAAAATGGGTAAAATAGTAAGGGGCCAGAAGATTGGGATTCTGACAGCCGGAGGCGATTGTCCCGGAATAAATGCAGCCATTCGTGGTGTAGGTAAAACTGCAATCGTAAAATACGGGATGAGACTTGTCGGAATAAGCGATGGTTTTACCGGACTGATTACAAAGGAATACAGGGAACTTACTGAACATGATCTTTCAGGGATACTTACACTTGGAGGGACAATTCTTGGCACTTCGAGGGAAAAACCTTTCAAAGGCATGGGGAAGGGCAAAAATGAGATAAGCAAACCCGTTCTGATTAAAGAACACTATGAACAGATGGGCCTCGACTGCCTTGTTTGTATCGGCGGAAACGGCACCCTCAAAACAGCCAACCTTCTGTCGCAGGAGGGGCTTAATGTTGTTGGTATTCCCAAAACAATTGATAATGATGTCTGGGGGACCGACCTTACATTCGGATTCGATTCGGCAGTAAATATAGCAACTGAAGCTATCGACCGGCTGCACTCTACTGCCAATTCCCACAAACGCATAATGATTATTGAACTAATGGGCCATAATGCAGGGTGGATTGCTCTGTATTCCGGAATTGCCGGCGGAGGTGATGTTATTCTTATTCCTGAGATAGAATATAATGAAGAGAAAATTGCAGAGTACCTTCTTCACCGTGTAAATGAAAATAAACCGTATTCGATAGTTGTTCTTGCAGAAGGAATCAAAAACCCTGCAAAAGACAGATCCGCCGCACAGTATATAAGCAAAAGAATAAATGAGATGACAGGTCTGGAAACCAGGGAGACTGTCCTAGGATATATTCAAAGAGGAGGCACCCCCTCTCCCATGGACCGGGTTCTTGCAACAAGGTATGGTACTGCTGCAGCTGATATGATAGCTGAGCGTGACTTTGGCAAAATGGTAGCATTGAAAGACAACAGGATTGTATCTGTGTCGCTTGGTGAAGTTTCAGGAAAGCTGAAACTTGTTGAGCCAAATGACCCACTTGTAATACAGGCACAAAATATGGGAACAAGTTTCGGCATCTGAACTACAATTTACAATCATTATCCACCCGTCAGTTATTAATAAGAAAAGAATGAAAAAAATAATATTTATACGTCACGGACGAGCTGAAGACCCTTCACCTGAAATATCAGATTTCGAAAGATCGTTAACCCTGAAAGGAAAAGCCATATCCAAACTGATGGCGCGCAAGCTTAAAGAAGAGGAGGAAATTTCCGGAGTAATGATAACCAGCCCGGCATTCAGAGCTCTCGAAACATCGCTGATTTTTGCCGGGGAATTTGGAGTAAAAGCCGAGGATATAAGAATGGTAAGCAACATTTATCATAAAATGAATTTCCGGCAGCTGAATGAAATTCTTTCTCAGGTAAGCGACAAGACCGACATGATTACTATCTTCGGGCATAACCCTTCATTTACAGAACTGGTGGATAGCCTGAGTAAAGAAGGATGCGATTTTATGCCAAAATGCGGTATCATCTGCATCTCATTCAAAATAAAAAGCTGGTCGGAAATAGATCAGAACACAGGTAAAATTGAATATTTTCTTAAACCTGAATAACTATTATGAGCAAGAGCTACATTCCAAAAGAGATTAGTTGGTTGTCGTTCAATGAACGTGTTTTGCAGGAGGCCGATAACAAAGAAGTACCACTAATTGAACGGTTCAAGTTTCTTGGTATCTATTCAAATAATCTCGATGAATACTTCAGGGTAAGAGTGGCAACCTTAAGAAGGCTTTCACAATTCGGAGCCAGATCAAAGATTATTCTCGGATACAGCCCCAAAGCCACTCTTAAAAGCATTCATGAAATAGTGCTGTCGCAGAATGCCCGGTTTGAGAAGATTTACTCCGGACTGATTCAGGAGCTTGGCAAGCATAAGATCCATATTATTAATGAAAAAGAGCTGAATCCTGAACAGACTGAATTTGTACAGAAATATTTTCATAGCCAGGTTCGTACAAGGCTCATGCCGTTTCTTATCGAAAAAGATTCAGAATTGCCAAACCTTACTGATGATGCAATCTATCTTGCAATTTATCTTTTCAAAAAGGAAACCCAGAAAAAGCGGTTCGCACTTCTTGAAATCCCGACTGATGTACTTCCACGTTTTATCGTTCTTCCTGAAAAAGACGATAATAAATATATTATTTTCATTGATGATATAATAAGGTTCGGACTGAAAGATATCTTCTTCATTTTTGATTTTGATGAATTTTCAGCATATACTATCAAGTTAACGAAAGATGCTGAACTTGAAATAGTTGATGATATTTCTGAGAGCTATATAGATAAACTTTCACGCAGTCTTCATCAACGGAAATGGGGAACACCAGTCCGGTTTATTTACGACAGGAATATGCCTGAGGATCTATTGAAGGTTCTCACAAAAAAACTCAATTTTGGTCCTGATGACGTTGTAATTCCGGCTGACAGATATCACAATTTCAAAGACTTCATGAAGTTTCCTAATCCGGGGCGAAAAAAGTTTTATTACGAGCCACTTGCCGCTATTCCTCACAGGGATATCCTGCCGGGGAAGAGTATTCTGACAGCTATCAAGAAAAAGGATGTCATGCTTTTCTTTCCGTACAACCCTTTCGACCATTTTATTGATCTGTTAAGAGAGGCATCTATCGATCCGTATGTCACTTCCATCCAGATAACATTATACCGGTTAGCCAGAAACTCGAGCGTAATAAATGCATTGCTGAATGCAGCGCGCAACGGGAAAAAAGTAACAACCGTTGTTGAACTTCAGGCCCGTTTTGATGAAGAGGCCAACATTCTCTGGGGTAATAAACTGATGGAAGAGGGAGTCAAGGTAATCTATGGTGTACCGGGACTTAAAGTTCATTCCAAGTTATGCCTGATAACACGTGTTAAGAATGAGGTCTCAGAACGTTATGCGGCAATTGGCACAGGTAACTTTAATGAGGATACGGCGAAAATCTATACTGACCATCTTCTTTTAACAACAAATAAAAAAATCACCAATGAGATCTTCAAGGCATTTAACTTCTTCAATGTAAATTACAAGAAAGATAATTTCTACCACCTCATCCTCTCTCCATTTTCCCTTAGAAATAAGATTACACTACTGATAGAAAATGAGATAAAAAATGCCAAAGCAGGAAAAAAAGCCTTCATCTACATAAAACTGAATAACATTACCGACAGTGAAATCATTAATCACCTGTATGAAGCGAGCAATGCAGGTGTTACTATAAGGCTTATTATCAGGGGAATGATCTCACTTGTGCCCGGCTTACCGGATATCAGTGATAATATCAAGGCAATAGGAATTGTTGACCGGTTTCTTGAACATACCAGGTTCATGATCTTCTGTAACGGAGGAAATGAAGAGTGTTTCATCTCTTCAGCCGACCTTATGACAAGAAACATCGAACACCGCATAGAAGTCACTTGCCCTGTATTTGATAAAGGTATTAAGAATGAGATGAAGGAGATTTTCGAAATACAATGGAGCGATAATATAAAGGCACGAAGATTCGATTCAACTTTTTCAAATGAATTTGTTAAAAACTCAAAGAAACCTGTGCAGTCGCAGATTGAAGTTCATAACTACATCAAAAGGGTTAATGAAAAAGTATCAGAGAAATAATCCTACTTTATTGCATCAATATTGTAAGGCGTTTGCTGATAAACAAAATAATTAAGCCAGTTTACAAACAACATATTTGCCTGTGAACGCCAGCGAACCAGAGGAGGGTTATCCGGATTATCGTCCTTGTAATAATTTTTTGGTATTTCAATGGGAAGATTTTTTGCAAGGTCTCTTTTATACTCAATATCAAGTGTCTCAGGGGAATACTCTGAATGACCTGTAAGAAATAGCTCACGACCGCTGAGCGAGGCAACCATGTAAATACCCGATTCTTTCGATTCAGATAAAATGGTCAGGCCGGGCACCTTAACAATATCCTCTTTTCTTATTTCAGTATGACGACTGTGAGGCACATAGAAAACATCATCAAAGCCCCTCAGAATCTGATTTTGTGACTCACTCTTAGTATGTTCAAAAACCCCGAACATTTTTTTACCGAGCGGGTATTTAGGTATGCCATAGTAGTGATAAAGAGCAGCCTGCGCCCCCCAGCATATAAAGAGTGAAGATGTAACATTGCTTCTTGCCCAGGATAAGATCTCAGTCAGCTCTTTCCAGTAGATTACCTCCTCGAATGGCATCTGTTCAACAGGTGCACCGGTAATAATAAGGCCGTCATATTTATTGTGAATAACAAGATTAAAGTCTTTATAGAAAGTCTGCATATGTTCTATCGGAGTGTTCTTCGAAGTGTGTGAACTCAGTTTGATAAAATCCAGTTCAACCTGTAACGGAGAATTGGAAAGCAGTCTGATTAAATCCGTTTCGGTAGTCATCTTTACGGGCATCAGGTTCAGCAAGGCAATCCTCAGCGGACGAATATCCTGCTTTGAGGCACGCGACTCATCCATAACAAAGATATTCTCCTTCTGAAGAACTTCAATGGCAGGCAGTTTATCCGGAATATTTAATGGCATAGTTTAATGGTTAAAAATTAATCTGTTTTTACCGGAATAGTGTTCAAATACCGGTTTGGTCGTTTATTTTTCAATATTATTAAAAAATGGTTAAAGAACTATGTAAAGCTTCATTTTAAATCTAAAAAAGGTTGTTCCTTCCATTACAAGTGAAACAACCTTAGATAAACTTAACCTGAATTATTCATAAAAAAGGTTTTTTTTGTTCCTTATTTATAACTTATTCAGCTATATTTTAAAGTCGTTACAACAACATAACCCCTTTGTACAATGATATACAAAAAACTGAAACTATTGCTTCCGTACCAATGTCCCAAAAAATAACCCGTCATCCCGAATTCCGACAAATCGGAGCTTGCGGAGGTTTGGAGGAAT
>CAIJYD010000051.1 GCA_903824785.1 uncultured Bacteroidota bacterium | reverse complement strand
CTCAATTAAAAATAGTGGTTGCCATGGGATAGGTATGTCCAGACGTGAAAGACGTAATTTTGTAAATACCTGATATTTAATTAAATAAAAATTAGGGGGGGGGTAAAATTAGGTTTTTAGAAACCTAAACATTATATTTGTTTTAAACAACGGCATCGAAAAAATAGTATTTAGAGGTGCCCTATAATTATACTTATATTTAAAAATTATTCCGGCTCATTCTAAACCTTGAACCGGAGTATCTATTAAGGTAGCATTTATGAAAGATAAGAGGACAGTTTATATGTTGAAAATGTTTATTCTGAATGATATAGATAGAATATTCTTTATTTTGAGACTACCATCCATATAATAGAAGGTATGGCAGTTCCTCCTGATCTCCCGGGGTAAATTGAGCTCTGTTTTCCCATCGCTTCCAAACGGTATTTAATGCGGATGCTTTCTTCCGGAATCATAACTTTTACATTTTATGGATTAATTGCGTTTTCATACTGTTTAGGTTCAAAGATAAAAATTATTAACTTGCGCTTGATTGGGTTTTAAAATGAGTATTTCACTTGCAAATAATCTGTTTGATGCAAGATAACAGGAATGGGAGCGAGGCCCGGTTTGTCTATAATCTGTCAAAGGGTAATCTGCTGGCATTTAATACTTTATTTAATGAATACAGCGGGCGGTTGTATCGTTTTGCCTATGGGTATCTAAAGTCAGAAGATGAGGCAGAAGAGCTGGTTCAGGAGGTTTTTACAATAATATGGGAAAAGCGCGCTGAACTTAAAGAGGAGCTCTCTTTTAAATCATTTATCTTTACTATTGCCTTCAATATAATCAGAAAGCATTTCAGAACCAAATCTTATCTTTCCGGTTATTTTAAGAGTCTGGTTTATGATGATATGGATATGCAGACGACTCAGGATATTAATTATGATTCACTCTACCAATATGTAAATGAATTGGTTGAAAAATTGCCATTGAAACGAAGAGAGATATTCATCAAAAGCAGATTCGAAGGGTTGAGTATTAATGAAATTGCAGAAACTTTACATATCAGCCATAAAACTGTCGAAAATCAATTGACAGACGCTTTGAAATATATAAGAACAAATCTGAACAGGGAAAGTTTACCGGTCATTTTATTTTGTTTTCTGTTTTACATGAAATAAAATAAATGGGTAACACTTATTTTCAAGGGAAAAGTTGTTTTGTTTTGGGCCATATTATACTATTTTAGAAGACTAACCATTGTTTCCAGTAATGAAGTCGTCATACTTAAGGGAGAGAATCAATCCCAAATGGTTGAAAATCAAAAAATGTAACCTGCACGTTTGCTTCACGTTAAAATTTATTTCTAATTTTTTTACTATTTCATATAGGTGTATGAGTAGAGAAGTGGATATTACATTATATTGAATATGGTATAAAAGACTATAAAGAAGCTGAATTTTTTTTTATTGGACAAGATACTATTAGAAGGTTTAGGTTAATTGGTTAAGGGAAAGAGCAGTTCCCATTTCTCAGGGGCTGCTTTTTTGTAAATTTTGTGGAAAAAGGAAAGTTGATTTTTATATTAGTGAGGAAATAATAAATAGGAGAATTATAGTATGGAGCCGATCCCTTTTGATAATGAAAAGTTAGATCAATTTTTTAAGGGAAAATATACAGAGCAGGATGAATCTTATATTGATTCAGTTTTTTGTGATAATGATAATGAAAAAGAACTAAAAAAGCTGCTTTCAGAGCAGTTTGATAAACTATTGCCTGAAGATGAATCAGAGAAAAAGAACCTTGATCATATTCTTTACAGAATTCATTATGATATTAACTCCCGATTATCTGAACCAAAAAGCAGTACAATTGCTAATATAGTAAGGTGGTCAATGCGGATTGCAGGTATAATAATGCTTCCGATTCTAATCTTAATGGGAATACATTTAAATAATGATAACCTCAGGACAAAAGATGTCTGGGTTGAAATAAAAGCTCCGGCATGGACGAGGGCACGTTTCAGCTTACCTGATGGTACTACCGGGTGGCTTAACAGTAATTCTAGTGTAAAATATAGTGGGAACTTTATTTCCGAAAGGCATGTGACACTTTCAGGCGAAGCTTTTTTTGATGTTTATAAGGATAAAAAAAGACCCTTTACGGTAACCACCGATGAAGTAGTTCTTAAGGTATTGGGAACCCGTTTTAATATTGCTTCCTACGCTAATGAAAAAAATGTTGAAGTTGTTCTGGAAGAGGGTAGCCTTGAATTTAATGATAAGGAGATGAAACAGTTTTATTCAATGGTCCCTAATGACCTGGTAATTTATGATAAGACACTTAAGGAATTTACTACAGAAATTGTTCAGCCTCAGAAATATCTGGCATGGACAGAGGGGCGGCTGGTTTTCAGGAATGATCCGCTTGATGTAATATGCAGAAGATTGGAAAGATGGTATAATATTGATGTTGAGGTGAATGTTAATTTGGTTGAAAATTTCAGGCTTCGTGCTACTTTCATTGATGAAAATCTTGAAGAGGTTCTGAAGTTACTGAAACGAAGCTTACCAATAGATTACAAGATTCAGAATGGAAATCTGAACAATGATAATACTTATGATAAAATGAAAGTAATTATATTACCTAAAACAAAATAAACCTTATACTAACCTAAAAACTTTAGCCTATGAAGTAAATCTGCCGAAAGCAAAAACAGGAAAGCGATGCAAGCGCCTTCCTGTAAGTGTTGCTAAGTTACTATTCAAAACAATAACCTAACTAAAATCATTACAAAGTTATGAAAAAAAATCTTGATCTCTGGGTAGACTCACGCCCAACTTTAAAAAAACTAATCATGGAACTAAAAATTGCTATCCTAATTATTGTAGCCGGTGTTTCAAATGTATTTTCTGCTCCGGCCTATTCTCAGGTGGCCAAGGTTTCTCTTGATATGAAGAACAGAAACCTCGAGCAGGTAATGGATGAAATAGAAAGGCAGAGCGAATTCTATTTTATCTTCAACCAGAAACAGATTGACGTTAACAGAGTAGTTGATATTAAGGCAGAAAATAAACTTATTATCGATATTCTTCCTGTCTTATTTAAGGGGACCGATGTCAATTTTGCGATTCTTGACAGAAAGATCTTGCTCACAACAGATCCTATCGAAAATAATATGCTGTCTGCTGCGGCAGAAACTGAGCAGCAGCAAAAAGGGATAACCGGAAAAGTTACAGACAGTAAGGGAGATGCTCTTACCGGAGTAAATGTTGTTCTTAAGGGTTCTACTGTTGGAGCTATAACAGATATAAACGGAAAGTATTCAATAAATATACCAGATGCAAACGGTATTCTGGTTTTCAGTTTTATAGGATTTACTCCAAAAGAGTTAACTCTTGCCGGAAGTACCTCTTATGATGTAACATTGTCAGAAGAATCGTTGTCTCTGGATGAGGTTGTTGTTACAGCATTGGGAATAAAACGCGAAAAGAAGGCCTTAACCTATTCCGTATCGGAAATAGGCGGAGAAGCTTTTTCGAAAGCAATTGAGATAAATCTTGGTAATGCTTTATCGGGAAGAGTTGCCGGGGTTACTGCTTCAGGTACTTCAGGTGGCCCTGCAGCATCAAGCCGTGTAATTATCAGAGGTAACGGATCATTAAATGGTGATAACCAGCCGTTATATGTTGTAAACGGTATGCCAATAACTAATACTAATCCGGGCTCGGCAGGAACTTATGGCGGAATTGACAGAGGAGACGGTCTTTCAAGCATAAATCCAGACGATATTGCATCAATTTCTGTTCTAAAAGGTGGTACCGCTGCTGCTCTTTATGGTTCACGTGCAGCTAACGGAGTCATTCTGATCACAACCAAATCGGGAAAAGCACAAAAAGGAATTGGAATCCAGTATAATACAAGTTATACTTATGATCAGGTAATTAATTTATTAGACTGGCAGTATGATTTTGGTTCCGGTGGAGGTGGTATCGCACCAACAACACAGACCGGAGCAATTGCCTTTGGCAGAACTTCCTGGGGTGCTAAATTGGATGGGTCACCCGTTATTCAGATTGATGGTGAACTCAGGCCTTATTCTGCACAAAGAAATAATGTAAAAAACTTCTATCAGGGTGGTTCAACATTTACTAATTCAATCGCCTTTGAAGGTGGTAACGAAACTGCTAATTTCCACTTCTCTACTTCAAATACTGATAATAAAGCCATTGTGCCTAACAATACAATGAACCGTAAAACTTTCAATCTTGGGGTAAATGCAACACTTGCAAAAAAGCTGATCTTTGAAGGTAATGCGCAGTATACTACAGAAGAAGTTAAGAACAGAACGTATCTGGCAGATTTTCAGCTTAATCCCAATGCAGGAGCACAGCTTATCGCAACTAATATTGATGTTCGCACACTTAGTCCTGGTTTTGGAGCTGATGGTTATGAGACTCCCTGGAGCGACTATATTTATGCAACAAATCCATACTTCGCAGTTAATAAGATAAAAAACGGGGATAATACAAAAAGGTTCATCGGTTCTTTTAAAACCAGGTACAATATCACAGATTATCTTTATGCCGGGGTTAGAATTGGTTTGGATCAGGTTGATATGGATGGATTCGCTATAACACCTACTGGAACGCAATTCAATAACAGAGGACAGATGAATACAGATAACAGTTTGCGGGCAGAGACCAATATTGAGGCTACATTAGGTTTTAATAAAGATTTTGGACCATTCTCTGTTAATGTTCTGACAGGTGGAAATCAGATGAAAAATCAATTTTCCGGAATTAACCTTTCCAGTGGTCAGTTTAACCTGCCATTCCAGTATTTTATCGGAAACGGCAGCAGCCAGACTTTTAGTAAGAATTTCAGCGAATTGGCTATCAATTCTTTATTTGCTTCCGCAGATATAGATTTTAATAATTATTTATATATGTCTGTATCCGGTCGTAATGACTGGTTCTCTACACTTGATGCATCCAATAACAATTTATTTTATCCTTCAGTTGGGTTAAGTTTTGTAGCTTCTGAAGCATGGAAGAGCAAACCAAACTGGATCGATTATGCTAAAGTCAGAACTTCATGGGCACAGGTTGGAGGTGGTGCACCAAACCCTTATTCTATTTACCAGACTTACATTGCTGATGCGATAACTCATCTTGGACAAACATTAATGAGTGTTTCAAGTGCAACAATACCATCATTATTAACACCTTACACATCAACTACTCTTGAAGCAGGTGTCGAAATGAGAGTGCTTAATGATCGCTTGTCTTTTGATTTGACAGTTTATGACAGGACTACTACCGATGATATAGTAAATGCTGCTATCCCTGAATCCAGTGGTTACACAGGCGTTGCATTGAATGTTGGAAAGATGAGAAACAGAGGTATTGAGGTAATGTTGTCAGGAACTCCTGTTAAATCAGCTAATGGATTAACCTGGGATTTATCATACAATATAGCTTATAATAAGAATGAAGTAATTAAAATCTCGGACGGACTTACCGCACTTCAATTGCCGGGGGCAACAACCAGAACACTGAACGGATGGATTTATCATTTTGAAGGTCAGCCTTTCGGCATGGTTGCAGGTTACAGACAGTTAAAGAATGCAGATGGTCAGCTTGTTTTCAATAGTACCAGCGGTTTACCTGTTGCAGGTCCTTTGGTTTCTTTAGGAAACGGTGTTGCTCCTCTTGCCATTGCAATGAATAATAATCTGAGTTATAAAAAATTCAACATGAGCTTCTTATTGGATAGCAGATGGGGTGGAAGTATCTATTCTGCTACAAATGCTTACGGAACAGATTTTGGAGTGCACAGCAATACAGTTGCAAATAATGTTCGGGAAACAGGCGTTAGTGTCTCCGGTGTAGATCAGAACGGGAATCCTTATTCAGGTACAATTTCTGCAGAGAAATATTACCGAGGAATAGCCTATAGTATTACAGATCAGTTTGTTGAATCAGCGGATTTCATTAAACTCCGTTCATTTACTTTCGGATATAATCTTCCTGCTTCTCTTCTGTCCAAAACACCAATTCAATCAGCTAATATCTCATTTGTCGGACGTAATCTGCTGATAATTTACAATGCGGCTAAGAATATAGATCCTGAATCCAATTATAATAATTCAAATGCACAGGGATTAGAGAATTTCGGACTTCCAACAACGCGGAGTTATGGGTTTAACCTCAGTTTAAGTTTCTAAATCCAGTAAACATTTTTATTCACATCTATTAATCTATTTCATCATGAATTATATAAAACATAAATTTTCACGCATAGCTCTTGTAACAGGAGTTGTTGTCGCAATGCTGTCTACTGCATGCGATAAAGGGTTTGAAGAAATGAATGTAAACCCTGATGCATATACTGAACCTTCTCTTTCACCATTATTTACAACCAGCATAATCAGAACGGTTGGTACTGGTACTGCAGACAGGAACAGGGTTAATATCAAGCATGTATCTGGTGCAATGCAGTATTTTGCAACATTGCAGAATTTCTGGTATGGCGAAAAAGGTATCGTTAATTCACAATCGGGAAACTTTTTTGAAACGGTCTATACTATTCATCTTAGAAACCTTGCGGTAGTTATTGATAAAACCAATGGCAAGGATGATATGGTTAACCAGAATGCCATGGCTAAAATATGGTGGATTTATGCTATTCACCGTGTAACTGACGCTTATGGTGATGTACCGTATAAAGATGCAGTTAAAGGTGGTACTTCAGGTATTTACAAACCAGTTTACGATAAGCAGTCCGATATTTATCCCTGGATGCTTAGTGATCTGGAGGCTGCTATTAAACAGCTTGATCCGGCAAAAGCCTCTTTTGGTGCTGCCGATGTCATTTATGGGGGTAATGTTACTAAATGGAAAACATTTGGCTATTCATTGATGCTGCGTTTGGGGATGAGGTTAACTAAAGTGAACCCTGTTTTGTCAAAAGAGTGGGTGCAAAAAGCTATTGCAGGTGGTGTTATGCAAAGTAACAGCGATATTGCCAAATTAGCTCATACTTCCGCTTCCGGAAATACCTGGAACTGGGACGCCAGCGAACTTAAAAGAGAGAGTCTTCCTGAAGGCAATAAAGGTTTAGGATTAGTAAAAATGGGTAAGCCTTTTATTGATTTACTGAAAGCAAATAATGATCCAAGACTCCCGTTTTATGCAACTTTATGGGAAGGTAATATTCTTTCCAAACAGACTCAGGTTATAACTCAGACTACACTTCCTGAATTGCAGAAAGGTTTGCCAAATGGCTACGATGCAGGTACAATAGGTACAGCAATCCCTGGTTGGAGTAATACAATGCTTACTTCTTATTCCGAACCAAATACTGCTACCATTGCTAATTTAGCTACTCCTACAATTATTTTTAGTTACTCTGAGGTCCAGCTTTTGCTGTCGGAAGCTGCAGTACGCGGATGGGAAACTGCCGAAACGGCTGAAGTTCATTATAAGAAAGGTATCAGAGCAAGTATGGAATCAACTTTATTATATCCAAACAGTAACCTTGCACCTATGGAGATTACTCCTGCTGAAATTACTGATTATCTGGCTGCTCATTCTTTAACTGGTACTACCACAGAACAATTAAACCTGATTCATTCTCAGTTCTATCTGGCTCATTATATGTATCTCGATTTCTTTGAAGCATGGGCTAATTGGAGGCGTACCGGTTTCCCGGATATCCTTACTCCTATTAATTATGTCCTTAATTCAACCGGAGGTGCCACTATCAGACGTCTTATCTATTCTTATAATGAGAAAGCTCTCAATGCTGCAAATCTTGAAGCAGCTATAGCTAATCAGGGTGCTGATACTTTTACTACCAGAGTTTGGTGGGATAAATTATAATAATAATTATATTTAAAAGTTATTCTGGCTCACTATAAACACTGGGCCAGAATATCTTTAGTATTAATAACTAAACAGATACCCTTTATGAAAGATAACCGTAGAGATTTTATCAGGAAAAGTGCTTCTCTTGCAGCCGCTATTTCGGTCACCGGATTAAGCTCCTGCTCAGAATCAGGTAAGAAAAGTGACGGAAATGAAACCGCTAAGATTGTTGAATGGCCTGTTATTGAAGGCCCTGCAACACCAAAAATATGCGTGGGTCTTGGCAGTAATGCCACTGTTGCTGCAATGAAACAGATAAAACAGATTGGCGTCGACTACGTTCTTATGGGCGGTCCTCCTATTCCCTGGAAAGTAGAAGATCTGAAGGCAATTATGGACCGGTTTAAAGCTGAAGGTCTTACAGTTATCAACATGATGATTGGCGGACACCCGAATACAATTTTCGGAAGAGAAGGACGTGATGCCGAGATTGCTAAAATACAGGAATCACTCGTGGCCGCCGGTGCTGCAGGTCTTGCTGTGGTCGAATACAATTTTTATGCCGACCGTCTGATGGAAGGTTACTATGAAAAGAAAGGCCGTGGCGATTCCGGTATTACTGCTTTCGATTATGCTCCGGCTAAAGACCTGCCGCCAAAACCCGAAATCGGTGCTTTCACTGCTGATCAGCTCTGGGAAAATATTACATACTTTCTTAAAGCAGTAATTCCGGTTGCAGAAAAGGCCGGTGTGCGGATGGCTCTTCATCCCAACGACCCTCCGGTACCTATAAGCCATGGCTCAGCACAGATAATGGCAACCTTCAAAGACTGGAAACGTCTTATTGAAATAGTTGATAGTCCTTCGAACGGAATGACCTACGACTGCGGCGTTTCACGCGAGATGGGAGAAGATCCTCTGGAGGTGCTCCGTTACTTAGGTTCACGCGACCGGATTAACCATATGCATTTCAGAAACGTTACCGTGCAGGAACCTTATGTGAAATATGAAGAGGTCTTCTTTGACGTTGGTCAGGTGAATATGTTTGCCGTAATGCAGGAGCTGATTAAGGTCGGGTACAAACTTGGTATCTATCCTGAGCATCCCCGCGGACTCGACTATGATAAAGAACATCCGGGTGGAATTGGCGGAGGATATCCCGGCGGCGGCGGATATACTGGACAGGCATTTAATGTGGCCTATACCCGTGCAATGATGCAGGCAGCCCAATCCATCTGATTGAATTTGTAATTAAAGAAATAAAAAATAATCATGAAAGATAACCGTAGAGATTTTTTGAAAAAAAGTGCTTCTCTGGCAGCAGTTATGTCTGTGGGTGGCATAAGCTCTGCAATGTCAGAGCCAGTTGAAAAAAGTAAAAAAACCGGATCGAAAAGGCCATACGTTAAAGATGCCGGAATAAAATTTGCCTTTTCCATGGGGATTACCTCTCCAAAAATACCGTATGCAAGACAGATGGGTGTTCTTCACGCTGTCTCAGGCGTTATAAGAAACCCTGATCTGAAACCATGGGATCCCAAAGTAATTACTGCTACAAAGGAGGCCTGGGAAAAAGAGGGAATAAAATGGACCGTGGTGGAAGGTCCTCCTACCCTTGGATCTCCTACAAAACTCGGTCTGGCAAACAAAGACGAAGAAATCTCAAATTTCATAACCTTTATGAAAAACCTGAAACAGTATGGCGATGTCGATGTTATCTGCTATAACTGGATGCCGGTAATCAGCTGGGCACGGACTCAGATGGACAGACCCGGCAGGGGAGGCGCATTAATGACTGCCTTTGATTATGAAGACATGAAGGGTAAACCATTAACTGAATTTGGCGAAGTCTCCAAAGAAAGCTTATGGAAAAACCTTGAATACTTCCTTAAAGCTGTTGTTCCCGAAGCTGAAAAAATTGGAATGAATCTATCATTGCACCCCGATGATCCTCAGGTTGATAGCATTCAAGGCATCTCGCGCATAATGAACACCGTTGAAAATTTCGACAGAATGCTTGCTTTATATCCAAGCAAATTCAGTGGATTGACAATGTGCCAGGGTAATTTTTCTTTAATGGGAGCAGATATCCCTGCACTGGTCAGAAGATGGGGAAAAGACAAAATTAATTTTGTTCATTTCAGAAGTGTTCAGGATCTCAGCGGAGTTTTACCAAGCACTAAATTTACCGAATGTTTCCACGACGAGGGGCAGATCGATATGTACGAAGCAATGCAGGCATATTACGACATCGGCTTTAACGGTCCTCTGAGACCCGATCATGTTCCAACTATGTTTGGCGAAACCAACGAACGTCCGGGTTATATGACCCTGGGTAATCTGTATGCAACAGGTTATATCCGCGGGCTGGCTGAATCGGTAGCTAAGAATGGCAGGAAAGGATAGAATCCGTTTTTAATTTTGGAAAGTATTTATTGGTCATTATAAACTATTAAGACTTTATATAAAGTAATTAAAATCAAAAACATGAAAAAACAAGCAATCTTGATATTTGCTCTGGTTTTAACCAGTCTCCTTGCCACTTCTCAAAGTGTTAAATGGTCAGCTGATGATATTAAAGCCCTTACTCCGGATTGGACAGGTGAACGTACTCCTGACGGAAGGCCTAAAGTATCTGATAACCTCCTCGAAAGGCTGAAAAAATTATCTATGGAAGAGGTTTGGGGCTATCTGAGTACAAAAGGTTACGAAAACCAGTTTGAAAATTTTGCAAGCACATTTGAAAATGGCTGGGTTATTATCCATCCTGAAGAGGTTATGACCGGTCGTGTCGTTACTGCTCAGTTCACGCCACTCAGAAAAGATTTTGATAATTATGTGCAGGCTGTCGGGAAAAAGGAAAACCTCACTTCCCCTGTCACCAACTATGCTCCAATTAATGCTTTGACAGAGGGAGATGTCTATGTGGCTGATAGTTACGGTAAAATTGAAAAAGGTACACTCATCGGTGATAATCTTGCCAATGCAATCTTTAAGAATGGTAAGCGTGGAATTATTTTTAACGGCTCTGTAAGAGACCTGGAAGGCCTTGGGGAAATCAAGGGATTCAATGGCTGGATAAGAGGATCAGATCCTTCAGCTATCAGTCAGATGATGGTCGCTTCCGTTAATGCTCCCATTCGTATTGGTCGTGTTACCGTACTGCCGGGTGATGTTGTTCTTGCCAAAAAACAAGGGGTGACTTTTATCCCTCCACACCTTCTGGAGGAATGTGTAATATCGGGTGAATACACTGCTTTGCACGATGAGTTCAACTTCTTTTGTATAAAGACAAAAAAATTCAAATATGATAATGAGAAATTTGTTGATGTAACTCCTGAAGAATTTGACAAGGCTTTTGTGGAATGGATTAATGTTTATCCCGATTTGCCTATGGATAAAAAAGTTTTGTTTGATTATATGGATAAACGTAAAGTAGAAGCTGCAGCCCGCAAAGCAGCTGCCGCTGCGAAAAAATAGCCATATGCTGATTATCACTTGAAAGCCAAGTGGTTGTCAGTAATTATCAGCTTTTAAATTATTTCTGCCGGAGATGAAAATTTATTTTTTATCTCCGGCTTTTTTCTTATTTATTTTATGTTGGGAGGATTGAATAAATAACTATTTTTATTGATACTTAAAAGCAGTTATTTCTACTTATATGAACTTATAGAATCAATAAATTATCAGTGATTATGACAACACGACGCGTATTTCTGAAAAACACTGCAATTACTACAGCAGGATTGAGCCTTGCTCCTGCATTATCAGGGGCACTGACAGGCTGTGCTCCTTCTGACAGGATTAATGTTGGTCTTATCGGATGCAACGGAATGGGCTTTGCCGATCTAAGTACATTTCTTGAAAATCCTCAGGTAGAATGCATTGGGCTATGCGACATCGACGATAGCGTTCTTAACCGCAGAGCTGCAGATGTGGAAAAAATACGCGGAAAAAAACCTGCTAACCTATATAAAGACTGGCGTAAGCTTATCGCCAACAAAGATATAAATGTTGTAATTATAGGTACTCCCGACCATTGGCATTGTCTTCCTATGATTGCCGCCTGTGAAGCCGGAAAGGATGTCTATTGCGAAAAACCACTTGGCAGAACCATTGAAGAGTGTAATCTTATGATAAAAGCTGCTAAACGTTATAAAACTGTTGTTCAGGTAGGTCAGTGGCAAAGAAGCGATCCCCACTGGCTCGATGCTGTCAGTTTTATCCGTTCAGGAAAGCTTGGAAAAATAAGACTTGTGAGAGTATTTTCATATCAGGGCTGGTGCCCTTCAATTCCTGTTCTGGCCGATGAACCGGTTCCTGCAGGAGTTGATTATGATATGTGGCTCGGCCCTTCTGCCAGCAGACCATTTAACCGTAACCGTTATCACTTTACCTTCAGATGGTTCTGGGATTATGCAGGAGGACTAATGACCGACTGGGGTGTTCATCTGCTCGACTATGCCCTTTACGGAATGGATGTTACTACTCCAAGATCTATAATGGCAATGGGTGGAAAGTATGGTTACCCCGATGATGCCTGTGAAACTCCCGACAGCTTACAGACTATTTATGAATTCGATGGTTTCAATGTTTTATGGGATCATGCCATTGGAATAAATGATGGTGCTTACGGACGAAATCATGGTTTAGGCTTTGTCGGCGAAAACGGAACCCTTGTTATTGATCGCGACGGATGGGAGGTTATACCTGAGGTTGTTAGCGGTAAGACAAGGATGGAAGCTGTTCCACTTAAAAAAGGCACAGGACTGGGTCTTAAGAACCATGTGAAAAATTTTCTAACCTGTATTGATAACCGTAATCCTGCTACCAATGCCAGTGTAGAGATAGGTGCACATATTGCCAAATTTTCAGCTCTTGGAAATATTGCCTACCGTACAGGCAGGAAACTCGTCTGGGATGGAACAAAATTCGCAAACGATGACGATGCCAACAAATATCTGATTCCCGATTACAGAGCCCCCTGGAAACTTCCGGTGGTTTAATAATTAAAGGTTTGGGAAAGGAGATTTTCCCTGACATAATAACTTAACTGACCGACTTTATTGTATAGATATCTGTAAATTAAAATTTTAACTTTTATAATACTGGTTCAATAAAAATTCAAATTATGGGAAAGTTTAACAGGAGAGGATTCCTGAAATCAGGACTGATGGGTGTAGCCGGCGTAGTGACATTGAACTCAGGAATAGCTGCAGGCTCACCTTCAAAAAAGGAGAAGAAGATCATTTACCGAACTCTGGGTAAAACCGGGCTCAAAATACCTGTTATCAGTATGGGGGTAATGAGTGCCAATAATCCTTCGCTGGTAAAAGCTGCTATAGATAAAGGTATTACATTCTTTGATACGGCAAACAGCTATCAGAATGGGAAGAACGAGGAGATGCTCGGAGAGGTATTTAAGGATTATCCCCGCGATTCATTTATTATTGCAACAAAGGTTGAGCCTAATGGCGTAGATCTTAAAACAGGAATGCCATCGGACGCTACTACAGGGGAAGATTTCCTCGAAAAGTTTAATACCAGCCTCAAGCGCCTCAGAATGGATCATGTTGACATCCTTTATATGCATGAAGCTTTATCACCTGAGATGGTAAACTTCAAGCCGATCGTTAAAGTCATGCAGAAACTTAAGAAGGAAGGTAAGACCAGATTTATTGGAGTTTCTACACATAATCTGCCTAAAGTGATTGATGCAATGGTAGATGCAGGCATCTGGGATGTTGTTTTAACTACATATAATTTCTTAAATACAGAACTGATCCGTAAAAATTCAGAACCTCCTGTAAAAGGTATGGAAATAGCAATCAAAAAGGCCAGTGATGCCGGGCTTGGTGTTGTTGCCATGAAGGTTCTGGCCGGAGGCGGCTTTCTTGATAAGGAGAGAACAAAACCTATTAACACAACTGCTGCTATTAAGTGGGCTTTGTCGAACCCCGGTGTTCATACAACTATTCCCGGAATGACAAATTTTGATCAGCTTGATCTTAATATCAGGATTTTAGAGGATATAGCTTTGAATGATATGGAAAAGAAAGATCTTGCTCTTGCGCAGTCTGAAGCAGGGCTCTATTGTACCGCCTGCAATAACTGTGTTCCCAACTGCAAACGGAATCTTCCCATACCTAAAATTATGAGAGCATACATGTATGCTTATGGTTATGCCAATAATGAACTGGCCCATACATTATTAACCGGCATTGCAACAGGAGATAACCCTTGCCAATCCTGTGACACATGCAGTACCGCCTGCAGCAAAAACTTCAACTTAAAGGAAAAAATTACCGATATATCACGACTGGTAAATGTTCCTGCAGATTTTATTGTCACCTGAGTAAGAATTTTTTAATCCTGTTGTATAGTTTTAGCTTAACTTAAATAAATTGCCATGAAACGTAGAGACTTAATCAAAAATTTATCAATCCTGCCTGCATCAAAAGTTCTTTTAGGCAGTGCCATTCCAATTGGTGCAATGATGACTGCCTGTACCCCGGCAGTTGTAAAACGCGACTTAATTAATGAGCTTGGTATTCGTAAAATAATCAATGCTGTTGGAACGGTTACTTTTATGACCGGCTCTTTGATGCATGATGAGGTAATTGATACCATTGTTACCTCTTCCCAGGATTTTGTGATACTTGATGAAGTCCAGGATAAGGTAGGAGTGAAAATTGCAGAACTATGTCATGCTGAGGCAGCTATGGTTTCAGCTGGCTGCTGGTCTGCAATGATATTAGGTACTGCCGGAGTACTTACCGGATTGGATGCTAAAAAGTCGGAACAGCTGCCTTTCCTCGATGGTATGAAGTCGGAGGTCATTACACAGAAATCTCATAACCAGGGATATATTCATGCTCTTAAAAACACAGGGGTTAAAATAATTGAAGTGGAAACTGCAGAAGAGCTGGCAGCTGCAGTTAATGAAAAAACTGCAATGATGTGGTTCCTTAATTATTGTACCGCTGATGGAAAAATCAAACATGAGGAATGGGTTGCTCTTGGAAAAAAATTCAATATTCCTACAATGATTGACATGGCAGCTGATGTTCCTCCTGTTGAAAACCTGTGGAGATTTAATGACATGGGTTTTGATCTGGTATGTGTCTCCGGAGGAAAAGCTATGCGTGGACCTCAAAGTGCCGGAATACTTATGGGTAAGAAGGATCTGATTGCAGCAGCCCGCTTTAATGCTCCTCCTCGTGGTGGAAATATTGGTCGGGGAATGAAAGTAAATAAAGAGGAGATCCTTGGAATGTATATTGCTCTTGAAAAGTATGTCAATACCGATCATGTAAAAGAATGGAAAATGTGGGAGGAGAGAATCGCTTTCATTGATAACTCGGTTAAGAAGGTAACCAGTGTAACTACTGAGGTTACAGTTCCTCCGTTTGCAAACCATACTCCTAATCTCAAAATATCGTGGGACGTAAACAAGGTGAAGCTTACAAGTAAAGATCTTCAGGAAAAAATGCGGGGAAGAACTCCTTCTATTGAAATAATGGGTGGGAGCGGAAACAATGTTGCAGTTTCAGTATTTATGCTGAAGCCCGATCAGGTGAAAATAGTAGCTGACCGTTTATACGAGGAGCTTAGCAAAGCATCGGTTTAATTAACAGTTAATCCGTTCTTATACAATGGATTCCTCTGTTTTATGGGCATAACCACGACCGGTTTTTGAGCCGGCCGTGGTATATAATGATTAAGCAGGAAACATTTTAATTTATGAAGAAACAAACAAATAATAAGGTTTTTGTCTGGTCAATCATTGTTGCCATGGGAGGATTCCTTTTTGGCTTTGACACAGCAGTTATTTCAGGGGTAGAAAAACATGTACAGGAATTATTTCAGCTATCATCATTCAGGCATGGTCTGACAATATCATCAGCATTAATAGGAACGATAGTTGGAGCATTAATATCCGGAAACCCGTCGGACAGGTATGGCAGAAAGCCGATACTCTTTGTAATTGCTGCATTATACATTCTTACAGCGCTGGGAAGCTCCCTTGCAAATAATGTAAGTTCATTTATTATTTTTCGTTTCCTGGGTGGACTTGGAATTGGAGCTTCGTCGGTGGTTGCACCTATGTATATTGCAGAAATTTCACCGGCTAAAATCAGAGGCAGGATGACCGCAATGTTTCAGTTTAATGTTATCGCCGGGATATTGATAGCATATATCTCCAATTATCTTTTAAGAGATGCAGGTGCTGAACCATGGCGATGGATGCTTGGTGTCGCCGGTATTCCGGCCTTCATCTTTTTTTCCCTGCTTTTTATTATACCTGAAAGTCCCAGATTTCTTATTAAGATCGGACAGATGGGAAAAGCGCGTGCAATCCTTGAAAAGATTGAGGTTTCGTCAATAGATGAGGAGATTGAGGAGATAAAGTTAAGTATGAGTCAGTCATCAATTAAACGGCAAAAGCTCTTTTCAAAAATATATTTCAAACCAATCTCAATAGCATTTTTAGTAGCTATGTTTAACCAGTTCTCAGGTATTAATGCAATTCTATATTATGCTCCCCGCATCTTTGAACTAAGCGGCCTTACCAACTCTGATTCATTGTTTCAGTCAATACTCATTGGAATTACCAATGGTTTATTTACAATTGTCGGACTTATTCTGATCGACAGGGCTGGACGAAAAAAACTGCTGATAACCGGATCCATTGGAATGTCAATCTGCCTCGGACTTGTTGCTAAAACGTTTTATACTCAGGATTTTTCAGGCTATGGGTTATTGATTTACCTGTTAATATATATTATGTTTTTTGCCTTTTCAACAGGTGCTGTTATTTGGGTATTGATTGCAGAAATATTTCCTACACAGGTTCGTGGAAAAGGACAATCACTCGGTAGCTTCTCACATTGGTTCTTTGCTGCATTAATAACATTTTTGTTTCCTGTAATTGGAAAACTATCTCAGTTTGGGGTAGGACATGCGTTTATGTTCTTTTCAATAATGATGATCATTCAGGTTTTTGTTGTATGGAAATATTTTCCTGAAACTAATGGAAGAACTCTGGAGGAGCTTGGAGAAAATCTTTCTGATAAGTGAAGATCAGAGGTGAAAAGCAGGGGGTGAGTTCATTACTTAAATCCGATACTCAATAAAAAATAATTCAATGAAATTAATTAAGTGGCTGATATTTAGTGTTATAATTATAACAATATCAGGTTGTTCCGGTAAGACTTCTGAAATATTAATCTGTGGAGGGGATCAGATCCTGATTATTGAAAAAAAGATATCCCCTGAAGAGAGCCTTAAAGTTCTCTGGAGATGGAAAGTCTCTGAAGCTACCGGCATGCCGGAAGAATATCAGAAGTATCTTGCAACAACCGATGAGTGCAAACCTGTCGATGGTAACAGGAAAATACTTATCACCTCTTCCGGAGGAGGAGTTGCTTTGGTGGAGAGGAAAACCAAACGAACTATTTTCTATGCATACGTCCCTAATGCACATTCGGCAGAACTGCTTCCCAATGACAGGATTGCAGTGGCCTCATCTACTGCTGCTGATGGCAATAGCATTAAGATATTTGATATTCAGAAACCGGAAACTGTTATTTTCAAAGACACACTTTATTCTGGTCATGGGGTGGTATGGATGGCCGGAATGAGCCGGTTGTTCACTCTGGGTTTTAATGATCTGCGCTCATATTCACTCAAAAACTGGGACTCCGGTAAGCCTGAGCTTCAATTGATGGAGAGGTGGATCTTACCCGATGACGGAGGTCATGACCTTGTATCATTTTCAGCCAATAAATTTATTCTTACAACTATGAAAGGCGTCTGGGTATTTGACACAGGTAAGAAAACATTTTCTCCTTTCACACCATTGCAGGGAATAGAAAATGTTAAATCTGTTAATTATAATGAAACTACTCAGGAACTGGTTTATACGAAAGGCGAAATCAGCTGGTGGACTCATAATATTTACTGTAAGAACCCGGACATTATTATTAATATTCCCGATATCAATATGTATAAAGTCAGGGTTATTTCCAAAAAATAATTTCTGCATCTGTTTTCTGTTCTTAAACCGGAATATTTTTATAATCCCGGAGAGTGTTAATTTTTTTTAAACTTTAAGAGCGGAGTCTTAAAATTCTCATAAATATATTCGTTTCAAAAGTTAAAATTCCTTTAATAAATTTTAAGAAGGAATTATTGGATATGTTTGTATTACTACCTAAAGGCCTGACATTATGATTACAATTAGAAATATTTACATCAGTGTGAATGATTATGGGTATTTATTATCCGTCTTCTTTATTATGCTGATACTGTCCGGATGCCAGTCGGATAATAAGCCTTCCTCACAGTTGAAGAAGCAATCTGCTGAAATTCTTGCACCGGCAAATGATGATTTTTTTCAGGAGATAGATGAGGAGATCGGACTTGATTTTGTCCATTCTATAGGTGCTGAACATCTCACCAATATTGTCGAATCAAGCGGTGGCGGAGCTGCTTTTCTTGATTATGATAAGGATAGCTATATTGATTTATATGTCTGCAGCGGGACATGGCTCGAAGGTTTCACCGGGACCGAAAAACCCGGTAAGTTGCCTGAGAACCATCTTTACCGTAACCTTCAGAATGGTACCTTCGAAGATGTTACCAAAAAAGCCGGTGTCGGTGGTCATGGCTACAGCATGGGTGTAACAGTAGGCGATTTTAATAACGATGGTTTTCCTGACCTTTATGTAAGTAATTACGGCCCCAATGTACTTTATAAAAACAATGGTAACGGAACTTTTTCTGATGTAACAAAAAAAGCCAAAGTAGCAGGAAATGAATGCAGTATAGGAGCTGTCTGGTTTGATTATGATAATGACGGCCTGCTTGATCTTTACGTCGGGAACTACCTGAATTTTGATCCTCAGTATAAATATTACTATGCTCCCGATGGATTTCCGGGCCCTATGGCTTATGACAGTCAGCCGGATTTCCTTTACCACAACATGGGAGATGGTATCTTTGAAGATGTTACCAAAGCCATGGGAATAACCGACCTTGACGGAAGGGCCATGGGCGTGGGGGCAGCCGATTATGATGATGATGGTTTCGTGGATGTTTATGTAGCAAATGATCATACAGTGAATTATCTCTGGCATAACGACGGAGGGAAAGGATTTACTGATAAGGGGACAATGTCGGGAACAGCCTTCAGCCAGGCAGGAGAAGCAACTGTAAGTATGTCGGTCGATTTTGCCGACTATAACGGAGACGGACTTCTCGACCTGTTCGTTTCTGATGATAAGTACTGTTCTCTTTATGAAAACATTGGGAACGGCGTCTTTTCTGACAGATCTTATAGTTCCGGTATTTCAATGGCAGCAGCCCAGTATGTCGGATGGTCATCCTCTTTTGTGGATTATGACAATGATGGTGATGTGGACATTTTTAAAACAAATGGTGCCTTGAAGCATCTGTACGGGCATGAAGACCAGATATTTGAAAATTCAGGCGATGGAAAATTCCTTGATGTTTCAACTGAACGTGGAAAATACTTTCAGAAAGAGCTGGTTGGGCGCGGAGCATGTCTGGGTGATTACGACAACGACGGCGATATTGATGCCTTTATAGTGAACCTTAACGACCGGGGAGTATTACTGCGAAACAATAAAGGAAATCAGAATAACTGGCTCACCCTCGATTTAACAGGAACTACCAGTAACAGAGATGGATTAGGCTCCAGGATAAAGGTCATTTCCGGTGGAAAAGTTCAGACAGCACAGAAAAGAAGTACAACAGGTTACCTTTCACAGAATGATCCTCGTCTCCATTTTGGACTTGCAAAAAATGAGATGGTTGAAAAAATTGAAATTAAGTGGCCATCAGGTAAAGTTCAGGTCTTGGAGAATGTCAAAGCTAATCAGATCCTTTCGGTTAAAGAACCTTAAAAATAGTTGTTAATGAACAGAAACAGAGCTGCCCTTTCACTCTTATTAATAGTGGCTATTGGCTTATTTACCATTTTCTTTTCTTCCTGCAGGGGAAAGTCAATGAACGGGATGGTCATTTTAACTCAATATGCAGGAGAGATAAAGAAAGGAAATTATTTTTCCGGAGATTCCTGGCGATATATTTCTCAGGCTAACATTGTTGCAATTGACCCCGGTAAACCAGAAAAACCGGTTAAGCTGCTTACAGGAGGATTCTATTCTGCACTCTCTCCTGATATTTCTTATGATGCCGGATCGATGCTCTTTTCTGCTCAGCAAAAACAGAACGATCCGTGGCAGATCTGGGAGATGAATCTGAATAATATGAAAATAAAACAGGTTTTCTCTTCATTGGAAAACTGTATCGATCCTGCTTATTTACCTGGAGGACGCATCTTATTCAGCAAGATCGATATGAAAGAAACAATGAAGGCAGGGCATTCACTCTATACTTGCAACCTTGATGGTTCTGACCTTAAACGTGTTACTTTCAATCCTCATACTTATTTCGCTTCTTCTGTTTTAAAAGATGGTCGCGTAGTGACAATCAGCAGACAACTTTTCCCGGATAATCGTGATCCTGTGCTGATGGTTTTAAGACCTGACGGCACAAAATCGGAACTATTCTATAAAGGATTGGAGGGTAGTATTTTGCAAAGCAGGATAAGGGAAACTACAAATGGAAATATAATATTTACAGAATCAGACTCCGATACCCTGTCAGGAGGAAATTTAATTTCAGTTAAATATAACCGCCCTTTGCACAGCAGGGTTAATTTAACTTCCGAAATTAAAGGAAGTTTCGGTCCTCCCTTCCCTTTAAATTCAGGAAAACTTATGGTTTCTTACCGTTCGCCGGAAGCAAAAACATATTCACTTTATGAATTTGATCCTGATAAAAAATCTCTCGGATCTGTTCTTTATAGCAATGCAGATTACAATGTTCTGGAAGCTGTTGCAGTTGAAACACATGACAGACCAAAAAAATTGCCAAGCGAAGTAGATTTTGGAGTGAAATCGGGGTTGCTCTTTTGCCAGGATATCAATTTCACGGATCCCCTATCAGTAAGTTCAGTCTCTGTTCTCAACGCCGGTATGATTGAGGTTCTGGGAATTGATTCAACACTTGGTGTGGTAAATGTTGAGAAAGATGGCTCGGTCTATTTAAAAGTGATAGCTGATACCCCATTCAGGATTCAGACGATTGATGAAAAAGGAAAAGTTCTGAACGGACCGGGTGGCTGGATCTGGCTAAGGCCAAATGAGAGGCGTGGATGTGTCGGATGCCATGAGGACCGTGAGATAGTTCCGGAAAACAGGTTGTCAATGTCAGTTAAAAATCCTCCGGTCGTTATTCCGGTTCACATTAGTAAAATCGCTGAAAAAAAGATTTCATTGGAATAGATATGAAGACATCAAAATTATTGTTGATTTTTGGAATTCTTTTTGTGGTTGGTTTGGCCATATATTTCCCCGGACGCAAAATAGCCCGGAAACATGTTAATACCAAGACTGCTGTTGAAGATCATCCTCTTCTCTGTATCTCCTGCCATCTTTATACCTCAAAGAATCCACTTGTCTCAAAGCTTATTAATGCTGATTATTATTCGCCGTTCAATATGGCTGTTTCCAAAAACGGTGACAGACTATATGTCGTGGCACAGGAGGCAAATACGTTGATGGTAGTTGATCCTGAAAGTCATAAGGTATTAAATAAGATAAAAGTCGGAGAGTACCCTCATAGTGTGGTAATTGATGACAGGGGAGAAAAGGCTTATGTGAGTAATCAGTGGTCTGATAATGTGTCGGTAATAGATCTGGCCAAATCGAAGGTGGTTGATACTCTTTTAACAGGAAATGGTCCTGCAGGCCTCTCCTTAAGCGCCGACGACAAATTACTTTATATCGTAAATTCTTTTTCTTCAGATGTTACTGTTATTGACCTCAATACCGGAGAAGAACGAAAAAGATTTACTGCAGGTAATAATCCTACAGGAACCCAGCTTTCACCCGATGGCAAAACTTTATATGTTACCAGCAGGCGTGCTCTTCTTGCCCCATACGGCGATACCCTTAAAAGTGAGCTTACTGTAATTGATGAGAGCAGGCAAAGAGTTACTGAACGAAAGACCATAGAATCGGCATATATCATGGAGAACATTGCCTTTACTCCGGGCGGAGATCTGGCAATAATTACACTTATCAGACCAAAGAACCTTGTTCCTTCAATACAGGTTGAACAGGGGTGGATGATGACTTATGGAATAGGTATTGTTGAACAGAAGGAAAATGGCCGGGTTATTCAGCTTTTGCTCGATGAACCGAATGCCTATTATTGCGATCCCTTCGATATTGTTATCTCTCCGGATGGCAAAAAAGCTTTTATTTCAAATTCCGGTGTTAATTGCATTTCTGTTGTCGATATCGACTCTGTAAGGAGCTTAATTGCTGAAGCTACACCTGAAGTGGTTAAAACTTATTCGAATAATCTTGGAATAAGCAGCCGCTATGTTATCAAACGCATTAAAACCGGTGCTGATCCTAAAGGACTCGTTCTTTCTCCTGACGGGAAACGTCTTTATGTTGCCGAACAGCTCGAAGACAGGATTGGAGTTATAAATACTGAAACGCTTGAGAAAATCAATTCTATCGATCTTGGCGGTCCGCGGAGAATTACTGTTGCCCGTCAGGGGCGCAGGCTTTTTAACAATTCAGGACATACATTTCAGAATCAGTTCGATTGCTATACCTGCCACCCCGATATGCATGAGGATGGCCTTGTGTACAATATGGCCTCAAAAGATATGGGACGTAACCTTACCAATACCCAGTCATTACGCGATATTGGCGATACCCCTCCATTTAAATGGAATGGTAAAAACCAGACCGTTTACAAACAGGACGGGATGAGATTTTCTACTGTTCTTACAAGGACTGAACAGTTTAGTTATAATAACCTTGATGCAATAACAGCCTATATAATAACAGGAATTCATTATCCTCCTAATCTGCAGTATAACCCCGAAGGAAAACTTACTGAATCGCAGCTTCGGGGGAAAGATCTTTTTGAACGTTCAAAGGATAATACAGGTAAAATAATCCCTGAAAATAATAGATGCATTACCTGTCATCCTCCGCCATATTTTACAAATTTAAAACTTGCCAGTGTAGGTACGCTGGCTATATCTGACGATTCGATTCAGTTTGACACACCACACCTTAATAATATTTTTGCGTCCCCTCCCTATTTGCACGATGGACGCGCAGCGACTCTTGAAGAGATTTGGACAAAGTATGGTAAGGAAGATAAGCATGGACTGGCAAATGACATGACAAAAAATCAGCTTAACGATCTGGTCGATTATCTGAAATCACTTAGAGCTCCGGCCTATGAACATAAATCTTCAAAGTTATATCATGCTTCATTTTAATATAAAAAGAGACAAAATATGAAAAAGAGAGATAAAAGGAATTGGTTTAAATTTGCTATGCTCCCGGTTGCCATTTCAGGTTTACTTTCAACAGGATTTATCATTGTTGAGAATCAGCCTGGCTATAGAAATGATATAACTGCGGATAAGCCGGTTACTGATGGTAATCTGAAAGGATTGACTGAAACTGGCAGTAAAACAAGTGATTCGAAAGCGGATTCAAAACCTGTACCTGTATATGGTAATTGGAAAAATTTTACAACAAAAGACGGATTGCCTTCTGATAAAGCCTATTGCGTTCGTATTGACGGCGACAGGGTATTAGTTGGTACTCATGATGGGCTTGCCGTTTATGAAAAAGGCAAGTGGCGGACCTATACTTCAAAAGATGGGTTGCCGCATAACGGGGTTGTATCAATTGATGTCAGTGAAATTACTGGTGATGTCTGGATCGGAACCCTTGGAGGATTAAGCTGCTGGTCGGGAGGTAAATTTGAAAATTTTACCCAGTTCAACAGCGGAATGCCAAACGATCTGGTCTATTGCGTTATCTGTGATGGGAAAGATGTTTGGGTTGCAACAGGAGGTGGTGCCGGCCAATATGATACCTATACAAAAAAGTGGGAGATTTTTACTGAAAAGAATGCTCCTATGCATGAACCATGGACATACGGAATCTCTGCAGGAGATGGCAAGATCTTTATTGCTGCCTGGGGCGGAGGAGTAATAGAATATACAACCAAAACAAAACAGTTCAGAGACTACACTGATCCAGACGGAGAGATGGAAATAGATCTTCTTCCCGATGATGGCCCTGTTCATGATATAACAACCGGAACAACATACGCTAATGGAATGCTATGGGTGTCAACCTACTTTGGATTATCCAGTTATGATGGTTCTCACTGGAAGGGATTTTTTGATCACGACAGCGGTCTTGCAAGTAATTTCATCAACTTTGTACGGGCAGAGGGGCCATGGGTTTTTATCTGCTCCGATAAGGGACTTAGTACTACGGACGGGAAAAACTGGGTTACCTATAAAAAGAATGAAAACAATAGTAATGGAATGGCCATAATAATAAATGGTACTCAGAAAAAAGAACTTCCGCTCTCTCCATCAATTTCACATAATTTTATTATTGGTGTTGATGCTGATGCTGACGTATTATGGGTTGCCACTTCAAAAGGAGTAAGCCGCGGGGAGTTGATGAAATAAAAACAGTTCACTGAAAATACTAAAACGAATATTAAAATTAAAATATAAGAAATAATGGGTGATAAGCAGTTACTGATTGATCTGGCAAAACTTACAGATGGAGAAAAGATTGAGATGAAAAAACTCGGAATGTTGACGGATGAGAACAAGATATCAGGGTTCATCTATCCTTCCGTGCATATAGGTCGTCCTCCGATAGAGAAACATGTTGTGCATGCTCCTCAGGTATTGAATGAAGCTTACGACTACCAGAAACCATCCTCTTTCTCAAGAGCGTTGCGACTTGACTTTGGAGGCTATAAAGTTTTATTGATTTCGGGTACTGCCAGCGTAAATGAAGAGGGGAAACCTGAACATATTGGTGATTTTAAGGCTCAGCTATGGAGAACATACCGCAATATTACAACACTTCTGGAGGCAGAAGGAATGTCGTGGCACGATGTTGTGAGAACAACAAATTACCTCAGGGACATTGAGCGGGATTATGCCGAATTCAATAAGATCCGTACCTCTTTTTATCAGTGGATGAATCTCGATCCTCTTCCGGCAAGCACAGGGATTCAGGCAAGATTATGCTGGGAGACCCTGCTTGTTGAAATTGAAGCATACGCAATATGTAAATCTGTATAATAAAAGAATAATGAAAGCTAAATTCTGTTCTACTGCAATCTTTGTGTTGATTTTTATTCTTCCTGTTTCCTTCGTTTATGGACAGGAGAAAACACAGAACTACGGAAAAGCACCTGATGAGATCTTCCCATATCAGAATTTCACTAAAGCTTATAAATATCACTTTCTTATCCCTCTCACGTTTAATGGTGCCGGTCGTGAAAAACTTGCCCCTTCTGGTCTGAAAGAAGTAAGAATTGGTTTTCTCGGGCCTTTAAGCGGTTCTATAATGGTTCCTCAGGGTTTGCAGATGCTTCAGGGAGCAACACTGGCCCTTGAAGCGGCTAATAAAAAAGGAGGTTACCGTGGTTTGCCGTTTGTCTTAATGCCTCATAATGATGCCGGTTTATGGGGTGCTGCAGCCAACGAAGTGGTAAAAATGGATGATGAAAAAGTCTGGCTCTTTCTTGGCTCAATTGACGATATTGTTTCCCATGTTGCCCTGCGTGCTGCTTTAAAGCTTGAGATCTTTATGGTCTGTACAGGAAATCCCGACCCAACTTATACAGAGACAAACATACCCTGGACGATTCGTGTGATAAGCGATGACAGAGCCAGCTCATACGCATTGCTTAATTATATACATGAAAAGGAGGGACATACCCGTGTTGCTGTTATCAGACCTAATAACCGGTATGGACGTGTGGGTATAAAGGAATATACCGATGCGGCAATCCGCATTGGCCATCCGGTTGTCATTGAAGAACGGTTTCTTGACGGAGATATCGATTTTACTTCACAACTCGAAAGGATTAAAAGAACTTCACCTGATGCAATTTTAGTTTGGGGAAATGCAAAAGAGTCAGCACTTATTCTCAAACAGATTCGTTCAGCAGGCTTGAAACAGCCTGTCTATTGTTCCGACAGGGTTGTTTCTCCTGAGTTTCTGAAAATAGCCGGCAATCTGGCTGAAGGTGTTGTTACTACTTGTCAGTATAATCCTGATTCGGATAATCCTAAACTGAAAACCTTTCAGGCAGATTACCTGAAGAGGTTTGGACAGGAGCCAGATGTGTTTGCTGCACATGCTTATGATGGTATGAACATAACTATTGAAGCTATCCGTAAAGTGGGACTTAACCGCGTCCTTCTGCGCGATGTGCTTACCGACAGAAAGACATTTCAGGGATATCAGGGGATAACCGGGAAGATTATATTGGATGGAAGCTGGAATGATATGGGAGACATATTTATGGCTGAAGTAAGGAATGGTAAGTTCTTATTTTCTCCGGCTCCTCCTTTGGATCTGAAGACAAAAACAGGCAGCAAAACCGGAAGTTATTAATATCACAGAAAAAGAGAAAATGGAAACTAATTCATGCGATGTTCCTGTAAATGCCGGATTTCCAATTCCCCCCAGGGTTAGTCGCAAGATAAAGCCTGAGGCAACAATAGTAAACGTTGCCGGGGTGACGATAGGTGGTTCGGATATTGTTATAATTGCCGGGCCATGCGCTGTTGAGAGTCAGGATCAGTTGTTTGAAACTGCCAGAGCAGTAGCGGCAGGTGGAGCAGGGATATTAAGAGGAGGGGCTTTCAAACCACGCTCTTCTCCTTATAACTTTCAGGGTATGGGAGAAGAGGGGTTACGGCTCCTTGGTTTAATAAGTAAAGAAACAGGTCTGCCATTGGTGACCGAAGTAATGGATACACGTCAGGTTGAACTGGTTGCAGGCTATGCCGATATGCTTCAGATAGGTTCACGAAATATGCAGAATTTTCCTCTTTTAAAGGAAGCAGGATTATGCAAGAAACCGATTTTGCTCAAAAGGGGTATGATGGCAACCATTGAGGAGTTTTTGCTGGCAGCTGAATACATTCTAAATCAGGGTAACGATCAGGTAATACTCTGCGAACGTGGTATCCGCACCTTTGAAACATCTACCAGAAACACTCTCGACCTTAGCGCTGTACCAATGCTTAAACGGCTGAGCCACCTTCCTGTAATAATAGATCCCAGCCATGGAACCGGTCTGAGATGGATGGTGCCTGCAATGACAAAAGCGGCTGTTGCCGTTGGAGCCGATGGTATCATTATGGAGGTCCATTGCAACCCTGAGGAAGCGTTATGCGATGGCCACCAATCACTTAATCTGCCTGAGTTTGAACAGCTGATAAAGGAGCTGAAAAAAATAGCACTGGCTGTCGATAGAAATATTTCATAACCATAACTTTCAGAATATGAAGGTTTCAGGGAATAGTTATATGCGATTTCTTAAATTCTTATTCCCGGTATTCCTGGTAACTGTTCTTCCTTATTATGTTGTCTGTGGAGTTCAGCCGTTTCCGGGAAACGAACTGAAAGGCGATACCGTAAAAATCGGTCTGTTAATATCAGACAATAAATCACCCTCAGCCAGGCAAGGGGCTGCAATAGCCGTCAGAACCGCAAATCAGAACGGTGGTTGCAACGGGCACCCTGTTCGTCTTGTTGTGCGTTCTATGGAAGGACCCTGGGGAACAGGTTCCAAAGAGACGGTAAACCTGATCTTTGATGAAAAGGTATGGGCAATTATAGGTTCTCACTACGGGAGGAATGCACACCTTGCAGAGCAGGTGGCCACAAAAGAACGGATAGTTTTCTTATCAGCCTGGGCCGCTGATCCAACCCTCTCCCAGGCATTTGTTCCCTGGTTTTTCAATTGTGTTCCAAACAATCTCCAGCAGGCAGACCTGCTCATCCATGAAATATTTACTAAAAGAAAGTTTAGTAAAGTAGCTCTGGTAGGCGATGATGGGTATGATTCAAAACTCGCCATATCCAGTTTCCTGAAAACAGCAAAAACAAAAGGGGTGCCGGTCCCTGCACTGTTTTCTTATGATAATCAGAATCAGGATTTTACTTCGATCATTGATGAGTTAGATAAAGCAGGAAGTGAGGCAATTATCCTTTTCGGACTACCTCGTTCTTCAATTAAAATTATCGACCAGATGAGGCATAGAAAAATGAGCAGGCAGGTTTTTGGTGCATTATCCCTGCTCGATGAAAAAGAGTTGTCTGAAATGGAATTAAAGAAATATGAGGGTGTTGTTCTGATAACACCGGGTCATTGGCTGAGTGCCGGGGGGTCTGCCTTCATTGATGAATATCAGAGTACTTACGGCACTATGCCGGGGGCAGTTGCTGCTTATGCCTTCGATGGTATGAACATGATTATTGAGGCTGTCAGAAAGGCCGGCGGTGACCGTGATAAGATTCAAAAATCATTGGCGGACCTTAAATTCGAAGGGGTTACAGGAACAATTACATTTGATGCCAAAGGAAACAGGGTGAATCCCGGAGTGCTGATGGAGATAAAAAACGGACATCCCGCTGCAGTTGAATGAAAACCACGGTATTAAATTCTTTTTATTTCTTAAATTTGATGCTATAAAAAACATTAAAGGGTTAAATGAGAATCCAGTCCAAACCGCTTGAAATTCAATACTTTTATGTGTAATATTAAATATAGCCTGAAAATTTTGCTCTTGTTTGCAATTATCTCCCTTTCATTTTTAGGTTGTAAGGAGAGTCCGGAGAAAGCAAAGCAGAAATCTCTTGATCTGATGACAATAAAAACTCTGGGACTTGCCTATCTTGAAGAGTTTAAACTGGAAGATGCGGAAAAAGAGTTCCTGAAGTTTATTAAACTGGCACCCAAAGAGAAACTGGGATATGCAAACCTCGGCCTTGCCTACCTTAGAATGGGAAGGTATCCGGAAGCTGAAAAACAACTGCTGAAAGCAATTAAAATTGATGCTGCCGATCCTGACATCCGTCTGATTCTGGCAACAGTTTACCAGATGAATGATCAACGGGAAAAAGCTGTTACAGAACTTAAAGAGGCTCTTAAATTTGCTCCCGACAATATAAAAATTCTATATGATCTTTCTGAATTATACACTGCAGCTTCAGATGAGGATTCCCGGAAGCAACGTGAGAACTATTTACTTCAGCTCGTTGAAAAAGCCCCCGGAAATTTAGTACCGCTCCTTAACCTGACAGAGATCTATATCGTCAACGGAGAAAACGATAAGGCTCTTGAAAAACTTGAAATAATACATAAACAGTTCCCCGAATTCCCAAAGGAAGCTATTGAATATTACGATAAAGCATCGTCATTGCTGAAAAAACAGGATAAGGGAAATGCGATTATTCAATTTACGATTTTTCATAATTATCTGAAAGTAACATCTCCGTATCAGGCAGGCATAATGGATTTAAAGGGCCCCGGTGGTTCGCTCATAGGATTTCCTCTGATTACTTTTGATCAGCAGATGCTTACTCAGATAGTTGAAAATCAATCTCTTCTGGATGTCGTTAAATTCAATGATGTAACTTCTTCTGCAGGTTTGGATCTTGTTCCTCTTTCAGAATATCCTTCTCACGTGGCAGCTGCCGATTATGACGGGGATGGTGATATAGATCTTTATGCAGGTAGTTACGATCCGGCAACTTCATCCTGGAAACATTTTCTTTTCAATAATGAGATGGGAAGATTCACTGATGTTTCAATTGAAACCGGAATAACTCATTCAGGCAAAGAAACTTCAGCCTTATTGGCCGATTTTGATAACGATGGCTTCACCGACCTGTTCATTGTAAAAGAAGATGGTGATATTTTATACCGGAACACCGGGAAAGGTGCGTTTGAAGATGTCACAAATAAAGCTCTTATCGGTAGTAAAACCGGAGGAAATATGGCTCTGGCTTTCGATCTTGATCATGACGGAGATCTGGATCTGTTTGAAACGGGAAATAAATCAAACCTTTTGTTCAGAAATAATTCCGATGGCACTTTTCAGGAGCAAGCCGGAAAAATGGGATTGTCAGCTTCGGATGTTAACAGCCGCGATGCAGCCTTTGGCGATTTTGATGAAGATGGGGATATCGATTTTATTGTCGTAAATGAAAATGCAGGTAATATTTTATACTCAAATCAGCGACAGGGTCTCTTCAAAGATATTACTGTTGAAAGCGGTTTGAAAAGTGAAGGTGGATCCGGTTCGGTCGTGGCAGGAGACTATAATAATGATGGATTTCTTGATCTCTTCATCACTTCAGTAAGCGGAGAAGTTCACCGGTTATACAGGAACAGGGGCGATGGCACTTTCGAATTGGAGAAAAACTCAAAAGAGATGTTCAGCTCAATTCAGAATGTAAAAGGTTATGACGCCTCTTTTTTCGATTTTAACAACGACGGATATCTCGATCTTCTTTTTGCCGGTGAACCTAAGGAAAAAGGAGGAAGAGGGTTATTCCTTTATTATAATGACGGGAAAGGAAACTTTTCCGGTGTTTCCCATCTTTTGCCTGAAGAGGTGAAGTCGGGAAGGCAGATAGCAGTATTTGATTACAATGATGACGGCGACCTCGACCTTGTCATCGCCGGCATGAACGGAGGGATCTCCCTTTTACGCAATGACGGTGGTAACAATAACCATTTTCTCAGGGTTAAACTTGTAGGGCTGAGAGCCGGAAGTGCGAAAAACAACCATTTCGGGATTGGGGCAAAAGTTGAAATGCGGTCAGGAGACCTTTATCAGACTACCACGGTTACCGATCCTAATGTCCATTTTGGCGTTGGACACCGCTCAACAGCAGATGTTATCAGAATTACCTGGACAAACGGCGTGCCTCAGAATATCTTCTTTCCCGGTACAGATCAGTCACTTATTGAAGCACAAACGCTGAAAGGGTCATGCCCGTTTCTTTATACCTGGAACGGAGAAGCATTTGTTTTTGTAAAGGATATTCTCTGGAGAAGTGCACTCGGTATGCCGCTGGGTATCATGGGCGGTGCAACTGCTTATGCTTTCGCCGATGCATCGGATGACTATATTAAAATTCCTTCAGAGGTGTTAAAACCGAAAGAGGGAATCTATTCCATTCAGCTCACATCTGAATTGTGGGAGACAATATATCTCGATAAGATCCGCCTGGTGGCTGTCGATCATCCCGATTCAGTTGACCTGTTTGTTGCGGAACAGTTTTCTCCCCCTCCTTTTCCCGGAATGAAAACCTACCAGGTCAGGGATAAGCATCTTCCCCTTTCGGCTACCGATTCGCAGGGAAACGATCTGCTTCCGGTTATCTCCGAAAAAGATGATAAATATGTATCTGATTTCAAACCCGATAAATATCAGGGAGTTACAGCCATGAAAGAGCTCATTCTCGATCCGGGTAAAATTGGTAAGGATGGAAAATTATTTCTTTTCATGAATGGATGGATCTTCCCCACTGATGCCAGCATTAACGTGGCCATTTCACAATCAGGTAACCTGAAAGTTAATCCGCCAGTCATACAGGTTATTAATAAAAAAGGGGCATGGGAAACGGTAATTAACAATCCGGGCTTCCCGATGGGTAAAGACAAAATGGTAATTGCCGACCTTTCCGGTAAATTTCTTTCATCCGATCACAGGATAAGGATCTTAACCAATATGGAGATCTACTGGGATCAGATATTTTTTTCCGATGAACTTTCAGATGCGCCACAGGTTTCAACAGTAATGAATCCGGTTTCAGCCGAAATTCATTACAGGGGTTTCTCCGGCTCTTTTAGAAAAGGCGGCCGGTTCGGTCCCCATTGGTTTGATTATTCCAATGTTGATACAAATCATAAATGGAGAGACTTGCCGGGAAGCTATACCCGATACGGTGATGTGCTGCCTCTGCTGACAGAGTCCGATAATAAATACATTATCTCCAACGCCGGTGACGAAACATCTGTCAGGTTTGATCAGAAGGGATTACCTGAACTAAAAGCCGGGTGGAAAAGGGATTTTCTTATTAACAGTGTTGGCTGGGTAAAAGACGGTGATATCAACACGGCAACCGGGAATACTGTGCTTCCGCTTCCTTTTCATGGTATGTCAGCTTACCCCCCTTCACCGGATGATAAATACCCCGATGATCCTGAACTTCAGAATTATCATCAGGAGTATAATACCCGGGTAGTAACCCGCGATGCCTATCTTAATGCTTTGAAAATCAAATAATAATATGTTTATTGATGTTGTATTTTAATAACAGGTCAGTCTCTGCTGAATTCCGGGAAGGGAGAGTTGATGACCATTTTGACGGTATAATCCCTCTGGAAGATTTTGGGGCTAAAGCATCTGGTTTAAAACTATTCTTGTCTGTGGCAGTTTTCCTTTTAACATTTTTCCAGTTTCAGATCTGTGCCCAGAAAAACCCGGTGACATTCAGAGAGGTCAGCAAAAAGGCAGGAATAGATTTTAAGTACACTATAGGTGACTACTCATATGTTAACATCCTGGAAAGCAGTGGATCGGGGATTACTGTATTCGATTACAACAATGATAATCTGATGGATCTTTACCTTATGAACGGGACTTACCTTGAGGGTATCTCTGATCCGGACGGGAAAGTATTTAAGAACACTCATAACGAGCTTTACAGGAACAACGGAAACGGAACATTCACAGAGGTTTCGGAATCAGCAGGAGTCGACGACCGGCACTGGAGCATGGCCGCAGGTGCTATTGATTATGACAATGACGGCGATCAGGATCTTTATCTTCTGAACTATGGGGCTAATCTGTTTTATCGTAACAATGGAAACGGTACCTTTTCTGATATAACAAATTCATTAGGGCTGGCCGGTCCTGAAAAATTAAACGGATTTTTAAAATGGAGTATTGGTGTTTCATTCTGGGATTATAATAAAGATGGAAGACTTGATGCAATGGTTGGCAATTTCCTTGCCTTCGACCCTGCTTATGTTTCTGCTTCAGCACCGGGTATGATGCCGCATCCATCTGAATATAAAGGTCAGGCTTCGATGCTTTATGAACAGCAGCCCGATGGGAAATTTATTGATGTTACCCGGCAGAATGGCCTCTATTACCCCGATTCTAAATGTATGGGACTGACAATATTCGATTTTGATGATGACGGAGACCTTGACATCTTCCAGGCAAATGACCACCAGCTTAATTTCCTCTTCAGAAATGACAAGGGTGTATATAAGGAGGCAGGTGTGGAGAGTGGCGTTGCAGTAAACAGCCTTGGAAAAGGAACCGGTTCCATGCACGGATCGTTAGGCGACGTTGATGGTGACGGGCTTATTGACCTGCTTGTTACTGATCTTGAATATGGTGCCCTTTACCGTAATAAGGGAAATGGCCTGTTTGAAGATATTACTGAAACAAGCGGTATAGCAGGTTATATTAAGGGTAAAGGCAGCTGGGGTGCAGTGCTTTTTGACTATGACAATGATGGCGATCTGGATATGGTCGCTGCAAATGGTACAGCAGAAGAACTTATTCTTCAATTACCACTATTGCTGGAGAATGACGGGAAAGGCCATTTTACAAACACAGGGCAGGAGCGGGGTGACTATTTTTCCACAAAACGCTCAGGCAGAGGACTTGCCGTCCTGGATTATGATAATGACGGAGACCTTGATATAATTATTTCTCATGTTGACAAGCAGACAACAGCCGCTTTATTGAGAAATGATGGTGGCAACACAAACCATTGGCTGGGGTTGACTCTGAAAGGAAAAAACGGACCGGCTTCTGCAATTGCAGCAAAAGTAATGGTTACAGCAGGTGAAAAAAAGCAGGTTTTCGTTAACCAGTGGACTACAAGCTACCTTTCCAATATCGATCCCCGCCTCCATATAGGATTGGGAAAGGAGAAACAGATCGGCACTCTTGAGATCTCCTGGTCGGACGGAACGAAGGAGGTTTATAAGAATATTGCTGCTGACCGCTACCTTACCATTCAGCAAGGTAAGGGAATAATAGTCAAATAATCAGAGGACGGCAAAAACGGACTTTATAGAATTGACCGCTTGGAAATTATTGTTGCATGTTTGAATAATTACAATAGGTAAGAATAAAATTTGAATCAAGATTTAAAACAGGAATATGAATAATCAATATCTGGAAAAGGTTGTGGATCTTACAAATCCTGAAAAAAATGTAATTTATAATATGACTCACGAAGAGGCAGTTAATATTGTCCGCTCCGGAGATGTTGAAGCAGTCAGAAAAATCGACGGGCAGTTTTCTCTGATCTCAGTCGATGGAAAAACGATCAGGATGGCAAGATCAATTGGCCGCCCGATACGTTATTTCATTGCGAAAAGGCCGGCAGGTCCTAACCTGATTATTGCCGAACGAATTGACGTTATCTATGATTATCTTAAAAAGGAAGGTCTTGAAGATCAGTTTCATCCATCCTATACCCGAATGGCTCCTGCCCATTATATTACTAAAATTGAATTATTGGGTTGCCCCGATCCTAATCCTGTTTATAGCAGGTTTTTCACTCCTGAGCGGAACAGGTTTTTAGATGAAAATCCGGCACAGATAGGAGCGGATTATATTGGAGTATTGTACTCGGAGATAAAAAAATGGCTGCAGTTTCAGGCAAAAACCGGCCCCATCGGTGTTACGTTTTCTGCAGGAATTGACAGCGGCTCAGTTTTCCTTCTTACTTATCATGCACTGAAAGAGCTCGGTGAAAGTCCTTCAAGGCTGAAAGCTTTCACACTTTCCATTGATGGCGACGGAGCTGACCTTATTCAGGCCAGAAAATTTCTTGCCGCGCTCAATCTTGATATCTTTCTGGAACCCATTGAAGTTGATTATTCATCACTCGACTGGAAGAATGCGATAAAGGTTGTTGAAGATTATAAACCTCTTGATATTCAATCTGCAACAATGAATCTTGCTCTTCTTCAGGGAATCAGATCGCGCTACCCCGACTGGAAATATTTAATTGACGGAGAAGGCGGAGATGAAAATCTGAAAGATTATCCGATTGAAGAAAATCCTGAACTCACAATAAGAAGCGTACTGAATAATCTGATGCTTTATCATGAAGGGTGGGGAGTGGAGTCAATAAAGCATTCACTTACATATTCCGGCGGATTGAGCAGAGGATATATGCGGAGCTTCACAACTTCCGATATCCTTGGTTTTAATGGATTCAGCCCATATACCCTTCCAAATGTTATTGAGATTTCAGAAGGAATTCCATATATTGACATGACCAGCTGGGATCATCAAAAACTTTATGACCTTAAGGGACAGATCGTTTCGTACGGTATCAAAGCCGTTACAGGAATGGATATGCCGGTTTTCCAGAAAAGACGTTTTCAGCACGGCGCTGCTTCCCGCGGAGCATTCGACAAACTGTTTCCTTTAAAAGAAATGACCTACAGAAAGGAATTTCTTTCAATCTATGAGTGAGAATACCGACACCGGATTAACGGACGGGTGGATCTTATCCTGCCGGGGGAAGAAAAATTCTGTCGATCACCGGAAACCGTATGGGTGGGTAGTTGAGAAGGAGAGAACAGCTTCAGGGAGAATCGAAGATATTGCCATCATTTTTCTGACAAACAGGGAATGTCCCTTTCATTGTCTGATGTGCGACCTGTGGAAAAATACAACAGATGAATCAGTTCCTGCCGGTGCAATCTCTGACCAGATTGAATGGGCTTTAAGTCAGCTGCCTGATGTTAAACATCTGAAACTCTATAACAGTGGTAGCTTTTTTGATGAAAGGGCCATTCCTGAAAAAGAGTATAAAAGGATTGCCTCGCTTCTTGAGAATTATGAAACTGTAATAGTTGAGAGTCACCCCAGACTTATTAATGAAAAGTGCCTGAGATTCAGGAATTTGCTTAAGCCTGAATTGCAGGTGGCCATGGGACTCGAATCGGCTAATCCGGAGATACTTAGAAAGCTTAACAAGAAAATGACAACAGAAGATTTTAAAAACTCTGTAAGCTTTCTCACTCAGAATGGAATCAGGTCAAGAGCATTTATTTTGCTAAGACCTCCTTTTTTGTCTGAATCTGAAGGTATTTACTGGGCTGAAAGGTCAATTGATTATGCTTTCAGTACCGGGATCGAATGTTGTACAGTTATTCCTGTGAGGGCCGGCAACGGAGCAATGGATCAGCTTTTGGAAAAGGGACTCTTCTCCCCTCCGGATATTTCCTCCCTGGAGAGCGTCCTGGAATATGGCATCGGACTGAACTCAGGCCGGGTGTTTGCAGATACCTGGGATTTACACCTCTTTTCAGGTTGTAGTAAATGTATTGATCATAGAATAAGCCGTTTGACAGAGATGAACCTTCATCAGAAATTTAATATACGCGAAAAATGTTCCTGCGATTTAACGGATAAAATAACATGAATATGAAAATAAAACCAATGTTTGTTCTGCTGCTGCTGATTTTCTCCTGTTCAGCAGTTAAGTCACAGGAAACTATTCCATTATACCCCGGAGTAGTTCCCGGCTCGCTTTCTGCTCCTGACGAAGAGTCCCGGAATGAGAATGGAGAGGTGCTGTATAAGATCTCAAAACCAACTATTTCCTTCTTTATTCCCGCCAAGGAGAAGGCAAACGGCACGGCTGTTATTATTTGTCCTGGCGGAGGCTACGGAGTAAATGTGATTAAACGTGAAGGATATGAGGTAGCGCGGAAATTCAATGAACTCGGAGTAGCAGCATTTGTCCTTAAATATCGTCTTCCTGACGACAAAACGATGAAAGATAAATCTATCGGTCCGCTTCAGGATGCACAGCAGGCAATAAAGATAGTCCGGGAACGGGCTTCGGAATGGAATATTGATGCATCCAGGATCGGAATTATGGGCTTCTCTGCAGGTGGTCATCTGGCGTCAACTGCAGGTACTCATTTTAATAAGGCATTCATAGAAAATGCAAATGGAACCAGCCTGAGACCCGATTTTATGTTACTGATCTATCCTGTCATTTCTCTTTCTGAAAAAACGGGACATAAAGGAACCAGGGAAAATCTCCTTGGCAAATCACCTTCAAATGAAACGGTTAGCTATTTCTCAAACGAGCAGCAGGTTAGCCGGCTTACTCCGCCTGCATTTCTTATTCATGCAGGAGATGATAAGGCTGTTCCGGTTGAAAACAGCATAATGTTCTATAAAGCGCTGCTTTCAGATTCAGTTTCTGCGGGGCTGCATATTTATCCCGAAGGTGATCACGGTTTTCTTAAAGGATTTTCGCGCGATACCTGGATGGGGTATTGTATCGACTGGATGAGTCAGATGAAACTCATCAGTTCAAAATGAATAATTCTTAATTATCAGAATAGAAAAAATATTACTTTTTATCGTCAAGTGCATTAAGTATTTTCTGATAATCAGCCTTAACAATCTTTGATGACGATTTATCAATTGTACTCTGTATCTGTGCAGAAATAGTTAATCTGTCAGCAGGTAAGATCCATTCATGATTTTCAATTAAAGAGCGCGAAACTTCCTTGCTTAACTTCTCAAGATTCTTAGTGGAGTATGCTTTTGTTCTGACTTGTTCAGCCAGTAACATCTCAATCAACTGTAAATAGTTATATTTCACAGTCTTTAGTCCGGATTGGATGCCGGTTAAAGATTCATCTGTTGATTTCATGATTATCTCTGCAAGAGAGAGCATTCTTTCGTGTACAAAGAGTCCGAAAATCTCAATATCAATCAGCTCCTCCTCATAATATTGTTCCTCTTTGGTTTTATCGGAATATGCCTGTTGCAATTCGCCCTGAAAACGTGTGAAATGCTGGATCAGATAAGCTCTCGAGCGAAGAGGAAGGGCAGTATCACCAGTAAATGAGAGGTTTTCCCTGTTGATAAACCGGCTGAAGATGGCTCCCGATTTTTTGCTGTTTTTTCTTGGCAGGGAAAGAGGATAATCTGACTTAATACTACCTAAGGTTATGTTGGAATTGATATAATCATCATTGGTCCAGATTCTGTTATGATCAGGGATTCCTAACTTCTGATATTCCTTTACAGTAAGGGAATAATCCTTTTTTAACAGATTGTCGCATGATCCGGTAATGAGTATTACCAGTATCATGATAACGGTGTAATATTTAAGTTTATACATAATGGAATTGTTGCTTAAATGAATAATATTATTTGTTATTAGTTAAACCGTATATTCTGACAGAGTCATTATTTAGTGCAAAAATAAAGGTTTTCTTTCCGGAAGCTGAGTTAACCGAAGCTATATCTCTGACTTCACCATTAATATGAAAGCCACTTTGCTTTTCGCTTAAAGCTGTAAAGTCACATTTTCCGTTTCCGGTAAGCAGTAACCCCTTGTTTGCGTCATATTCGCCAAATTTTATTCTTGTTCCAAAGAAATTTCCTGCCAGTATCATATCACGGTTTCCGTCATTGTTAAAATCACCTGAGCTGATGCCATATATCGGGGAGTACTGTGCCTCGCGCGGAAGAGGAGTAAGTTTAAACTGACCATCTCCTTTGTTCTCCAGATAGCAGCTTGCAAAGATAGAGGCCTTCAGAACCATGGCTTTATTGAGTTCTTCGGCAGAGAAGATATCGGTAATGGTCTGATTTGCATACGATTCATAAGTGGGATATTTCTTTTTAATAAATGGCATCTGGGTCTGTAAGTCATCCTTTGAATAGAATGGATAGCTTTTACCCTGAATAAAATAGCACATTACAGCATCGATTGATCCATTATTGTCGAAATCCTTAGCGTAAATTGTTGCAGGTTCAGAAGCAGAAACCTTTATCTGCGAGTTGAGGCCAAGATTACCGATAACATAGTCTGTATCACCGTCGTTATCAAAATCGTCAGCCAGAATTGTGTTCCACCATCCTTCCGAATCTTTCAGTTCGCTCATGTCACTTATTTCGGAAAGAGTTTTACCGCTATTCTGAAAAATCATGATCTTCATCCATTCTCCAACAACGATAAGATCCATCTTCCTGTCTCCGTTGAAGTCGGTCCATACCGCATCAGTAACCATTCCCGGATTCAACAGCGACTTGTTGTACTGTGCTGTTACATCGCTGAAATAGCCCTTCCCGTTATTTTCAAGAATGTAGCTTCTTGGTGCAATTGGGTAAGAACCTGGAGTAACCCTTCCTCCGACAAACAGATCTGCGTCTCCATCATTATCAATATCTGCAGCTTTGACGCATGAGCCGCTTGTTAACATTTTTGGAAGTCTGTCATCGGTTTTAGTGAAAACCCCGTTCCCGTTATTGAGGTAGAGGCGATCCTGCAATTCAGGCGAATCAACCTGAAACTCATTACCTCCGCTTACTACATATAAATCAGCATCTTTGTCACCATCAGCGTCAAAAAACAGAGCCCCGGCGTCTTCAGATCCTTTGTCTTCTTCGAAAGCCGGTTGTCTCTGAAGCTCAAATGATCCGTCCTTCTTCTGAAAATAAAGTCTGCCGGGAGAATCTTTGGCACCACCAAAATAGAGATCCTCCAGCCCGTCATTGTTAACATCACCTTTGGCTATGTGCGGTCCCTGCGTGGAGAGGAAATGAGGCAGCAGAATTTGTTTTCTGAAATCGGAATACTCATTCTCAATATGCTTAAAATCAAGAATATTATGATTATTCAAAGGAATAAAAAGAGCCTGTGAGGCTGAATCTGCTATTTGTTCTACAAATTGTGCATCCTTATTATGAAGTACAATTGTCTGATCTGCCGGGACACCATTCAACACCTGAATTCGCAGATCGGGCCATGTAATTTTCACCTCATCGGCAGCCTCAGCATTGCCAATACCAAAAATCAGCTCGTGATTCATTGATGACATATAGCCGCGTGAAGGATTGAATTCCTGTGTATAAGTCTTATCCTTGCATTTAACTTCCACCTTTGCGCCGATACCTCCTTTGTTCATACCAATTCCATCAAATTTTATTTTCAGGAAATGATTTTTATTAAGTTTATCCGAGTTATTACGGTAAACCAGCGGAAAGTCATTTATTGTGCTTACCACCAGATCCATGTCTCCGTCATGATCAAGGTCGGCATAAGCAGCTCCGTTCGATAATGAAGGCATCTCATCGCCCCATGAATCAGTAACATTGGTAAATGTGAGATCCCCGTTATTCCGGAAAATATAGTTTTTCAGTATTGTAGCCGGTATTGTTTTAATGATATCCATCTTGGTCATAGATGATTCACCCTTTTGCTGCTTCACCATCTGTTCAACGGAAAACATAATAGCATCCATATGTGTGCTGTTTCTTCCGTATCCGTTGGTGATATAGAGATCCTTGTTACCGTCATTATCAAAATCGCAGAAGAGAGGCGACCAGCTCCAGTTGGTACTGAAAACTCCTGCATACTGACCAATCTCAGTAAAATATTTTCCCTGATTATTCAACTGCAGCATGTTACGGGTTGATTGATGGTAGTAGCCGGTATTTTTAAGAATGCTCACCTTATCGTAGTTATCAGGGCCGGCAACAAGTTTATTGCTATAATTATCCTCCGGATACATATCAAGAGTTAACAGATCAATATAACCGTCATTATTTATATCAGCGGCATCATTGCCCATCGAGGAGAGAGAGACGTGGTCGAAATATTTTTCAAGCTGTTCCGAAAAGGTTCCATCCTTCTGGTTGATATACAAATAATCCTGTTCGGAATAGTCATTGCATATATAAATATCGGGCCAGTTGTCATTATTGAAATCAGCTATTGCAATGCCAAGGCCAAAATTCATAACATTCTGTATCATACCTGTTTCTTTGGAAACATCAGTGAATTTGCCTCCGTTATTTCTGCACAGACGTTGCTCATATCTTGAATCGTGTTCGTTTTTCAGACCCGGCTTTGGTCGGGCAAATTTGTCAAGCGAATGATTCAGAACAAAAAGGTCGAGGTCTCCGTCTTTATCATAATCGAAAAAGGCACTGTGGGTGGAATAGGACGAATCGTCTATTCCATAGCTGGCGGCACTTTCTGTAAAAGTATTATCTCCGTTATTGATAAAAAGAAGATTTTTTCTGTATTCTGTTCTGCCATCCGTTGAACTCGAGACGTAGATATCGAGAAACCCGTCGGCATTGATGTCGGCCATTGTAACCCCGGTATTCCACGTTCCTCCGCCGGCAACACCTGCTTTCTCAGTGATGTCTTCAAATCTGAAATTGCCCTTGTTGAGATATAGTTTGCTTTTTGTTAGATTGCCGCTGAAATAGATATCAGCCAGCCCATCATTGTTAATATCGCCTACGGCAACACCGGCTCCGTTATAGAGATAACCATAATCAAGGACATTGAATGCTTCACTTTCTGTGATCATGTTTTTGAAATCTATTCCGGTTCTCTTGTGTGAAAGCGAGGTGAAAAGATGCTCTTTATCGCGGGTACAGGCTGATATACTGATTAGTAATAATAGTATAAATATTTTGTGGAGGGGATTGTTCATTTACAGAAATTAAAATTAGTTGAGGTTCAAATAAGACCTTTATTTCAGCCCTTTAACTGAGACAAATATATTTATTAGTTTTATGAAAATCTAATCTTTAATCCACCCCTTAGTATTATGTATGGCTGAATATAAACAGAATTAGAATAAGTACGGTTCTATTTTAGATTCATTTTAAAAGTCACAATCCCAAGATTGTTAACACCGGCAAGCAGATAACGTTTTTTATTAATGGTCAGCACTTTCAGCGATTTAACATCACCGGTAAGAGAGAGACCGGAAGCAGGCTGCGAGATATACCTGAAATTTCCTTTCCCGTCCCCTTCATATAACTGACCAAAACTGGCATCCATAACACCCAGACGGACACAAATTGCATTTTGATTTCCGGCCAGAATAAAATCTGTATTTCCATCCTGATTATAGTCGAGCGTCTCAATGGCGTACACAGGTGAAAACTGTGCTTCCACAGGGAGTAGCTGTTTCTTAAACTTACTGCCGGTATTTCTGAAGACAACGGTTCTTAATTCTGTAGCCGATAATACACCTGCTGTTTTTAAATCCCCTGCCGGGAAGAGATCAGAAAGCCTGGCCTCGGAGTATGATTCGTAGGTTGGAAATTTTCTGCGCAGTACAGGAAGCTGTCCGAGCATCTCATCGCGGCTTGCCCAGGGATACGATTGCTTCTCATTGTAATAGGTCAGAATCGGGTCAACGGTTCCGTTATTGTCAAAATCCTTAAAGGTAAGTGAGAGTGGCTCGTTTGCGGAACTCTTTAATTGCGAGTTGGTTCCGAAGTTTCCTGCTATGAGATCCATGTTTCCGTCATGGTCAAAGTCTGCAGTTGTAATTTTATTCCAGAGGCCCCCTTCCGGCACATCAAACCATGATTTCGTTGCCTCTCTGAATTTCTTTCCCTGTTCATTGATGAAAACACGAACCGGCATGAATTCACCTGCAGTAATTAAATCTGGCCAGGAATCTTTATTGAGGTCAACCCATACTGCATCGGTAATCATACCTCCTGTACTCAGCTCAGGAAGAAAAGATACAGCAGCATTCTTAAAATGCCCTGCACCGTCGTTGATAAGAATATAGCTCTCCTGTGGTTTCGGGTATTCGCCCGGCATAACTCGACCTCCGACAAAGAGATCAGCATCGCCATCTTTGTCAATATCAGCAACACGCACACATGATTTAGAGTTTAACATTGGAGGAAGTGCTTCAGTTGAGCGTGTGAAGCGGCCGGTGCCGTTGTTAAGGTAAAGCCTGTCCTGAAGCGCTTTGTCGTTTTTCACATAATCGTGATAACCACCGCTGACGATATAAAGGTCCTGATCGCCGTCATTATCAGCGTCAAAGAATAATGCATCGGAATCGGTGCATCTGAAATCTTCCTTGAAATTAAAACTCGCTGAAGCTGTGAATGTTCCATTTGCAAGCTGAAGATAAAGTTTCCCGGGATTCTCTTTTGTACCGCCAACAAATACATCAGTAAGTTTGTCTCCGTTAACATCGGCGGTCGCGATTACAGGTCCGCAGACCGACAGCATTGTTGTCAGCAAAGGCTGACGCTGAAAATCATTCGATCCGTATTCGTTGTGTTCATACTTAATCAGCGACTCCATTGGCGAGAAGGGTTTTACTGCAGCAATGAACGGAGCAGATTTCTGTTTTACATTACTTTCTGCTATTGAGATCTGCTGATTTGCACTTATGTTCTTTAAGACACTGACATTCCCACGGGGCCATTCAATTCTTACTGAATCAACAACTTCATTATCAGCTAATCCAAAATGAAGCTTATTGCTAACACAAGACTGATATCCACGCGTTGGCATCTGTTCAATATATTGTACCCCCTTACGGGTATAAACATATGCTTTGCTTCCCAGTCCGGAACTGTTCTTGCCTGTCCCTTTTAGCTGGATAGACAGAAAGTTTGTACCGGGTAATTTTGATTCGCGAAGCATATTCCTGTATAGAGAAGCCGATTCATTCTGATTACTTACAACCAGATCAAGGTCCCCATCGTTATCAAGATCAGAATAGGCAGAACCGTTAGAGAATCCCTTCTTTTCTAATCCCCATTCCATGCTTTTATCAGAAAAAGTTAAGTCTTTATTGTTCTTGTAGATAAAATTATGAACAGGAGTAGAGGTCATTGTCGCTGCAATCTGAAAAGTGTCGGCCGGCTCTTTGGCCCTCGCTTTCTGGGCATAGTAGTCATTTTTTGTTTTTAAGAAATCTCGATTGGTATAATCCCTGAAATATCCGTTTGAGACAAACAGATCCTTCCATCCGTCATTGTCATAATCGGCAAAGAGGGGAGCCCAGCTCCAGTCGGTATTTGAGACCCCGGCAAGCTGACCTATTTCACTGAATGTTCCGTTGCCATTGTTCAGTTGAAGCATATTGCGCATACTTGAATGGTAATAGCCCTGCATAACAGTTAGAGCATACTGCATATAGTTCTCCGGACCGTAAAGAAGCTTCATCCGTTTATTCTCCGCAGGAAGCATGTCGGTTGTGAAAATGTCGGGCCAGGTATCATTGTTAAAATCATTGATGTCGCATCCCATGGCAGACTGGGATATGTGCTGAACATATTCAGTCAGTTTATTTGTGAAAGTTCCGTTGCCGTTATTTATGTAGAGATAATCAGGCTCGATATAGTCATTCGTAATATATATGTCAGGCCATCCGTCTTTGTTGATATCCGAAATGGCAACTCCAAGTCCGTAGCCTAACGCATTTGATATAATTCCTGATTGCGCTGTTACATCAACAAAATGGTCGCCGTTATTTCTGAACAATTTATCTCCGGCATAGAGATCATTTCCTGTACGAGCCTGTTCGAATTCCATGCCCCTGATTACTATAACATTGGTAGCAACAATGAACAGATCGAGATCACCATCCAGATCATAATCGAAAAATGCACCTAGGGTGGAAAATGTAGGATCGTCCAGACCCCAGGCTTTGGCTTTCTCTTCGAATTTCAGATTACCTTTATTAATGAAAAGCTGATTTCTTCTCTTTTCAGGTTCGTCTTTGCCTGAGTAGCAGACATAAATATCAAGCAAATTATCTCCGTTTATGTCAACCATTGTTACACCTGTCTTCCACCCTTCCCTTCCTTCAACACCTGCGCTTTTTGTTATGTCTTTGAATTTTAAGTCACCCGTATTGAGGTATAATTTGTTATACCCCATGTTTGAAATAAAAAAGATATCTTCCAGCCCGTCATTATTAATATCTCCTGTTGCAACACCACCCCCGTTGTAGAGGTTTTCATGGGTAAGGGCGTTGTGCTCCTCATTCTCGGTAATAGTATTTTTGAACACAACCCCTGATTTCTGCGGAGGAACTGATTCAAAAAGTTTTAATTGCTGCCCGGACATACAAACAGGGCTGGTTAAAAGAACTGCCATCAGAAATGACTCTGCAAAAAATATGTTATAAAACATTTTATTCAGTAAACTCTTCATGACCTATCTATTAAATTTCTGACCGTCAGTCCGCAAAGATTCAAAAATTATTTATATTCTGTTACAACTTTGCTGATTTTCAGATTTTCGGAGTACAAAAATATCTTTATACCATCTCCGGTTTATATTAAAAACATAATTGCACTATTAGCTTATTTTTTTTGTTTTTATTAAAGGATGTTTATATTTATATCATAAATTGGAATCCAATAATCCATAAATCTTACTTCATCTATCCTTAATTCAGAAAACCGATTTTTTTAATGAACCTAAAAACCATAAACCTATGAGAAGATCTCTGCTCTATTTCATTGCTATTACGGCTTTTGTCGTTTTAATTCCAGCTTGTAAAAACAGTAAACCAGCTACAGAAGTCAAGACTTTTCCTTTCGCATCATTTGAGATGAAGCGAGGTACCAACGTAGCTCACTGGCTTTCCCAGAGTAAGGCAAGGGGAGAAGAACGAAAAGCATTTTTTACTGAGAAGGATGTCCGTTTTATTGACTCCGCCGGTTTTGATCATGTCAGAATACCAATCGACGAAGAACAGATGTGGGATGAAGCCGGAAAACGGAATGAAGATGCTTTTACTCTGCTGGATAACAGCCTTGAATGGTGCCGGAAAGCAGAACTTCGGGTAGTTGTTGATTTGCATATTCTTCGGTCTCATCATTTTAATGCAAAGGAAAAGCCGTTATGGACTGTTCCTGCAGAACAGGATAAATTCATCGGAATGTGGAAGGACCTTTCAGGATTTCTTCAGAAATGGCCAAATGCCATGGTTGCTTATGAGTTTATGAATGAGCCTGTTGCAGACAGTGCAGAAGAATGGAATGTACTTCTTGCCCGTGTGGCTGATTCCATTCGTCAATGGGAGCCTGTACGTGTTCTGGTTATCGGCTCAAACCGTTGGCAGTCTGCCAGCACTTTTGATCAATTGAGAATTCCAAAGAACGACACCAATATTATTCTGAGCTTTCATTTTTATGAACCAATGTTTCTGACCCACTATCAGGCTTCCTGGACAGAGTTCAAAGACTTCAAAGGTGAAGTGAATTATCCGGGGCAGGTTGTTCTGAACAGCAAGCTTTCTGAACATCAGCGTGTATATAATCGCGACACACTTGAAAAAATGATGCAGAAACCCATTCACCTTGCCGACAGCCTTAAATTACCATTATACTGCGGAGAATTTGGGATCTACAAGAACTCTTTTCCGGCTTCAAAACTGGCCTGGTATACAGATATGGTATCAATATTTAATGAATATGGAATTGCCTATGCCAACTGGAATTATAAATCGGGAGAATTCGGAATAGTTGATAGAGAGATGAAACCTCTTCAGCCTGTTCTTGATATTCTTACTAAACAGACCAATTAATAAAGTAAACTGTTTTTAATCCAACCTAAAAAACCTAATCAAATGAAAAAGAAAATCAATCTGCTCTGTTTGTTAATTTTGTTTCTGGCATGGCAAGCCGGTACATTTGCACAGGAATCGGCCGGAAAACTGTTCCAGGTTAAGGGATTCTGCATCAGTGCTCCACAACCAAAAGGCGTTGACCGGTTCGTAAAGTTCATTAATGAGGAGCTTGCACCTCGTGGTATCAATACGCTGCTTGTGCTTGTGGATTACAACTATCAGTTTGAGAGCTATCCTCAGCTGAGTGACTCGGGAGCGCTTTCAAAAACTGATGTTAAAAAGATCGTGGCTGCCTGCCGGAAGAATAACATTAAGATTATCCCGCAGATTAATATGCTGGGTCATCAGTCAGGAGGTAATAAACTTAATAGTCTTCTGACTAATTTCCCTCAGTTCGATGAGACACCTTATATTAAGATGCCTGAGAAATATGTATGGCCTAACAGCGATGAGTTGTATTGCAAAAGCTATTGTCCCCTCCATCCTGACCTTCACAAAGTACTTTTTGCGCTTATCGACGAGATCTGCGATGCTTATGAATCGCCTGCTTTTCATGCAGGAATGGATGAAGTGTTCTACCTCGGAGATACTAAATGTCCACGTTGCAAAGGTGTTGACAAAGCGGAACTTTTCGCAGGTGAAGTAACCAGGCTCAGAAATCATCTGGCAGAGAAAAACAGGGAGCTATGGATCTGGGGCGATCGTCTGATTGATGGAAAAACCACAGGACTGGGTTTCTGGGAAGCAAGCTACAATTATACCTACAGAGCTATTGACATGATTTCAAAAGATATAGTTATATGCGACTGGCATTACGAAAGACCTGATCAGACACCGGTATATTTTGCCATGAAAGGCTTCAGGGTAATTACCTGCCCATGGAGAACTGTACAAACAGCTATAATACAGACCGAAGATATGGCAAAGTTCATCAAATATGCCACACCTGAAATGAAACCACGCTATTATGGAATGATGGAAACGACCTGGATGGGCGCTGATGGTTTTATTGATGGGTTTTACGGGATCAGAAAATATTATTCTGATGATATTACCAATCCTGAAAAAAAGCTGCTTAACCCATGGGATACATTTAGAGCTATGAGCAAAAGGATGGATGAACTGACAAAGGAGTATAAATAAAAGTCACTTGTTTCTGATTAAAGATTTATTTGATCAGGAATAGATCGTAATTAAAACAGATCTTAAAATTTGAATAATAATTTGTGTAAAATATTAAAGATATGAAGATTGTACGCTTTTTGTTTTTTACATTATTTATCGTTTTTCAGAATGAGGCCTATTCTGCAAAGGCACCTGAAATAATTAATATCAGACAAAGACCCGACTCGGTAGGACTTTATGAAAAATTTGAAGTCTCGCTTGAAATGAAATGTGAATTTATTAACCCGTTCGACCCTGCGGATATTGATATTCAGGCAATTTTTACATCACCCTCAGGAAAGAAATGGGAAATACCGGGCTTCTATTATTTTTCACGCGCCACACTCTGGAAAATAAGATTCTCTCCTAATGAAACGGGGAAATGGAGTTACTCTGTTAAAGTTCGTGATAAAAACGGTGAGACAACCAGTAGCGTCCAGTCGTTTGTTGCAGTTAAATCCTCGAAAAAAGGACCTCTTCAGGTTTCTGCGAATAAACGTTACCTGAAATACAGCGACGGATCCGATTTCTATGGTGTTGGGCTATGGTACAACGATGGCTATGAAGGTTTTGGAAGTGGGCGGATTATGAAGGAAGAGCTCGATAATTTAAAAACACTCGGTGTTAATTTTATCGGAACATATATTACTCCGCTTGAGACAATGGGTAGCGGGTTAGGTCGTTATGATCAGAATATATGCGGACGTCTTGATGAAATTCTTGAAATGTGTGAAGAACGCGATATGCTTCTGAGTCTTAACCTCTGGTTTCATTCATACCTCTCTGAAACAGTATGGGGTGGAGGAAACGTAAGGTGGTATACCAATCCTTATCAGCAGATAACCAGTGCCAAAGATTTCTTCAGAAGTGATGCAGCATGGAAATATCAGGAAAAATTATACCGTTATTTCATTGCCAGATACAGTTACAGCAGGGCGTTGGCAATATGGTTTGTTGTCGACGAAGTTAACGGAACCGATGGCTGGGTTTCAGGTGATAGTCTGTCAGCATCAGCCTGGGGTCAAAAAGTTCATAATTACCTCAAGACAAACGATCCCTATAACCATCCCACTACAGGAACCAGAAGCGGAGGGGTTAAGGAGTTCTGGCATCAGGGTTATCAGACATTCGACATTGCCGCACGCGAGATCTATGAAGCACAGGGATTTCAGATTAATAAAACAAGTACTATCGATTCAGCAGCTGTTAACCCACTGAAAAGCAGCTATTCAAACTATGCTTCTGAAAATCAGAAACTATGGCATGGCTACGAAAAACCAGTTGTAAATGGTGAAACAGGCTGGGATCATACTTTCTTTGAGCCAAGCATGCCCGGTTATCTTGCAATGTATCATAACGCCCTTTGGGTAACTCTGGCAACAGGTTCAGCAATGACTCCGTTCTGGTGGGCATATTCCGGTTTGCTCAATGATAATATCCTTACCTCACAGATTACCAGTATCCGGAAATTTACAAACCAGATTCATTTTGATAAGCTGACAAATATTAAACCGGCGGGGATTAAAACTACCAGAGGCGATGCCTATGCTATTCAGAGTAATGAAGTAGTTTTTGGATGGGTTGTGAACTCCGAAGCGGATGTGGCTGGCGTTAACATTACCCTTTCAGGAATACCATCAGGAAAATATAAACTAAAAATCTTTCACACCTGGAGAGGCGCATTTATTGATGAAAAGGAGGTTGAATGTATTAACGGCTCAGTATCTCTTGGTGTTCCTTATCTGCGTATTAACGGCTCGCATGCCAGTTATATCGGGCAGGATGTTGCGTTTTTACTGGAGCTTATTCAGGAACCGGTCGCGGTACCTCTTAAAGCAAAAGGAAGGCCTCTTGCAAAGTAAAATATTAAATAAGACAATATTATGAAAATTATGAATACTGAAACAAGGTTGGGTTTTATAACCCGGGTAGTATTTATTACTCTCTGCGGTCTGTTCCTGTTCATTCAGACAGGTAATGCCCAGAAGAAAAAAAGTAAAACTGAAGTTGCCGTTCCTGTTCAGCAGAATATTACCCTTACTGAAAAAGGAACCACTAACTATCGTATTGTTATCCCCGCTTCAGCCACATTGCAGGAGCAGAAAGCAGCTGAAGTTCTCCAGGATTACCTTCTTCAGATTTCCGGTGCCGCGCTGCCAATAATCTCTGCCGGTAAACCAGGAAGTCAGTACGAAATAGTCCTTGGGCAGAATGAACGTATTGATGAACTGGGTATCGCCGTAAATCTGAGTGAGCTTTCGGCAGATGGATTTATTATCAGGACGGATGGTCATCGTCTTTTTATTACCGGGGGAAGCAGGAAAGGCACACTCTACGGAGTTTATACTTTTATTGAAAAGTATCTTGGTTGCCGTATGTACAGCCCTGCTGTGAAAATTATTCCGAAGCAGGAGAGTATCATTCTTGGTACAATAAACGACAAAGAGGTGCCTGTGATAAAATTCAGGGACACTCATTACAAGGTATCCTGGGACGCTGAATATTCCGACTGGCATAAAATTGACCACGACTCCAACGGAGCTCATCCTTCCTGGGGCACATGGGTTCATACATTCAACAGTCTTGTTCCACCTGAGATCTACTTCAAGGAACATCCTGAATATTACGCTTTCCGCGACGGTAAACGTACTCCGACTCAGCTTTGTCTGACGAATCCCGAAGTATTAAAGATTACTATTCAGAACCTTCGCAAGGAGATTGCCCGTAACCCTGAAGCTACTTACTGGTCAGTCAGTCAGAACGACAACAGGAAATACTGCATGTGCGATAAATGTCAGGCAATAGATAAACGCGAAGGCTCACCTTCCGGTTCAATCATCACTTTTGTAAACCAGGTGGCTGAACAGTTTCCTGATCTGATGATCTCCACACTCGCTTATGAATATGGTCGAAAAGCACCATCCACAATCCGGCCTCTGAAGAACGTAAACATAATGCTTTGCAGCATCGAAATAAGGCGTGATAAACCTGTTGCAATGGCCGACGACTCAATGAGTATCAATTTTGTCAGGGATGTTAAAGCCTGGGGCAGGATTGCAAGCGACATTATAATATGGGATTATGTTATTCAGTTCAACAACCTCATCAGCCCTTTCCCGAATCTTCAGGTTTTACAGCCCAATCTCAGGTTTTTTGCAGAAAACGGTGTTACTGCAATGTTTGAACAGGGTAACCGTGAAGTTGGCGGTGAATTTGCCGAACTGCGTACCTATTTGATCTCAAAGCTTATGTGGGATCCCTATGCAAATGCCGACACCCTGATGAACGATTTTCTGAACGGGTATTACGGAGCTGCAGGAAAACCGATTCGTCAGTATATTGATGAAATGCGCGAGGCGCTTATCAGTTCCGGTCAGCAACTTCGTATTTTCGGTTCTCCCAATGAGGCAGCTGTCAGTTATCTTACTCCTGCGCTGATTAATAATTACAAGCAGTTATTTGATAAAGCAGAATCTGCAGTTGCAGGAAAACATGAACTTCTTGAGCGTGTAAGAATAGCACGGCTTCCTCTTAATTATGCTATTATGGAACAAGCCAAGAAAAATTTCACCGGCGAAAATGGATTGTTTATTAAGACAGGTGATAAGTGGCTGGTCAGGCCTGAGATCCGGTCAATGATTGATCCGTTTACTGATCTCTGCCTCCGTCAGGGGGTGACAAGGGTGAAAGAGTGGTGCACAACCCCGGAAGCATATCGCTCCGCAATGTACAGGCTCTTTTATCAGGGTATGAATGAACATCTTGCCTATGGTAAAAAAGTGAAGGTCATCAGTCCGGATACCACTGAACTCCCGGCTGCAAACGCCCGGAAACTGACTGATGGAATTCGTGGAAGCAATGAAACGGGGTTTAACTGGACCTCATTTCAGGGCAAAAACCTCGATGTGGTTATAGACCTTGAAAAAATTCAGAAGGTGAAACATATAGAGTGTGCCTTTTACCAGCTTGCTGCATGGCTGAGCATTGTTCCTGCGAAAGTTGAATTTTTTGTTTCGGACGACGGGGTGAAATTTGAACAGGTTGGTACTGTTATTAATACTCTTCCCATTGATCAGTATGATTCCTATCAAAGAGACTTCATCTCTGATTTCACACCACGGAATGCACGGTATGTAAAGGTGGTTGCTCATACAATCGGCAATACTCCCGAATCACATCCCGGAGCAGGTCAGCCTGCAAGAATGCATATTGATGAGATCGTAGTAGAATAGTTTCCGGTGAAAAGGTTCCTGAATGCCGGAGGAAAATTCTGATAGCATTCAGGAGCCTTATTATATATGGGTATCCCCTTTAATAAAGGTATTTTACATTATCGGTTGTAATATTTTTATTGTAAATCACATGCAGGAAAGTATCAGAAATTATTTTTTTTATGCATCCGTATGGCAACAGGAAAAAGATCTGATTTTCCGCAATAAAGACTCGCATTTTACCTGATTTCGCGCTGTATTACTTTTAAAAAATCTTAATTGGCCTGCCAAAGAAGGCTGAATAACAACAAAACGGGAAAAGCAACTTTCCCTAATTATCCCTTCAGTACTCAATAAATCAAAATATTAGAGTAAATGATTTATTTGTGGTTAGACGAACACTGTGAATATTAATGATTTTTAACATAATTGTAAATGAATGTTAAAAAATGTTATGTTTTTTAAAAATAGTTTTTACTTTTGTTTCAAACAATGGCATCGAAAGTGAAATTTTCAGATGCTCTAAAAACCAAAACCTATGATCAGAAAAAAAGTGTACAACAATTTGAAGCAAACACTGCTTCTGTTGCTGTGGCTAACCTGCTCAAGCGCAGTGTTGGCTCAGGGACGGGCAGTGTCCGGGTCTGTAAAGGATCTGAAAGGTGCGGGTTTGCCGGGTGTAACGGTTCTCGTAAAGAACTCAACAACTGGTACCTTAACCGACGCAAAGGGAAGGTTCAGCATTCAGGCAGGGTCTGATGCAGTACTTGTCTTTTCTTTTATCGGATACGTCTCACAGGAAGTGCCTGTTGGCACTCAGTCCTCTATTGACGTAGTTCTTGAAGAAGATGTTCAGCAGCTGGGTGAAGTTGTCGTGACTGCACTGGGCGTTGAAAGAAGCACGAAAGCGCTGCAGTCTTCTATTACTAAAGTTCCTGGTATGAGCCTTTCAGCAGCTCGTGAAAACAACCTTGGTTCGGCTATCCAGGGTCGTGTTGCCGGGGTTAACGTAACAAAATCATCATCAGGTCCTGCCGGTTCATCCCGCGTTATTATCAGGGGTAACAAATCGATCGGTGGAAGTAATCAGCCATTGTATGTTATTGATGGTATCCCTATGGATAACAGCCAGTTCGGCCAGGTAGGCGTCTGGGGTGGTACCGACCAGGGTGACGGTCTTACAAGCGTCAACCCGGAGGATATTGAATCAGTTACCGTTCTTAAAGGTGCAGCAGCAGCAGCACTTTATGGTTCCAGAGGTGGTTATGGTGTTATCAACATCACAACCAAAAGAGGTTCACAGAAGAAAGGTATTGGAATTGAGTTCAACACAAACTATGTATTTGAAAAAGTTTACAGAATTGATGATCTTCAGAATGTATACGGACCTGGCGGTCTTGGTACCGATCCTGCTAATCCTACAGGACCAAAGATCTATACGAAAGCTGCTAACCAGCTTGAAGCATGGAACTGGGGTGCCAATTCAATGTGGGGACCAAAACTTGACGGATCTTCAGTTATGCAGTTCGATGGTGTAATGCGTCCTTATTCACTCGCAGGAGACAACTGGGACCGTTTCTATCAGACAGGAACTTCTCTTACCAACAGTCTCGCTGTTACAGGCGGTGGTAATAATCAGACATTCAGGTTCTCTTTCTCAGATCTGAAAAGTGATTTTATCATTCCAAACTCTGGCTTTAAAAGAAAGAACCTTTCTCTTTCGACAAACGGAAAATTTGGCAAAAAAGTAACATTCAATGCGAAGGTTATGTATTCGAATGAGATAATGAAAAACAGATCCATGCTTGGAGACTCTCCGGGTAATGCACCTATCTCTATCTGGGGTCTTGCCAATACAGTAAACGTTGATGACCTGAGAGGCGACCCGAATAAACTGGGTGCAGTTCCAAACGGTACAACAACTCCCGACCTTAAGTCAGCAGGTGAAGAGTATCAGCAGGCAAACAATAACTGGCTGCAGAATCCTTGGTGGGCAGCTTATCAGATCCTGAATGAAAACGTGAGAGATCGTTTCATCACATCTGCAAATATGAAATATAATATTCTCGATTGGTTGTATATCCAGGGCCAGGTTGGAATGGACTGGTACACCAGAAATAATAATTCTCTTGTACCTCAGGGTACCGGTTATCAGCGTGGTGGCGCAAAAAGTGAAACCTCAAACTTCGTAAGGGAGATTAACCAGGAGGTTACCATGGGTGCTGATAAGCAATTTGGTAAAGTAAGAGTGAATGCTTTTGTCGGAGGATCAACTATGTTAAGAGAATCTGAAGCTATTAATGCTTCCGGATCAGACTTTAACGTTCCATTCTTCACATCAGTTAACAATACCAAATCTCAGAGTTTTGGATATGGTTATGGTAAAAACGGAATCAACTCAGTATTCGGTTCTGCTGAATTAAGCTATGCAGGTTACCTTTTCCTTACTGCAACAGCCAGAAATGACTGGTTCTCAGTACTTAATCCAGCGAACAACAGCCAGTTATATCCATCTCTCGGTGGTAGCTTTGTCTTCACAGATGCTTTCAAGAGTCTTCCTAAATGGCTTAGCTTTGGTAAGGTAAGAGCTGCATGGGGTCAGGTTGCAACCGCAAACGTGGGTGCTTATTCAGTTAATCCAACCTATGGTCTGCTTGGGCAGGGACACCTTGGTGTTCCAATGGGAACATTCTCATTTGGTGATAATATTCCTAACCCTAACCTCTCTCCTGCATTATCGTCGGAGATTGAAGTAGGAACTGAGTTGAGATTCTTAAACGGCAGAGCCGGAGTGGAATTTACATACTATTCACAGAAAACAACTGATGACATCCTTTCAGCTACAATTTCTCAGGCTTCAGGATTCAATTCAACATCTGTAAACATTGGTGAACTTACCAATAAAGGTATTGAAATTTTGATTACAGGTACTCCTATTCAGGGTGAGATAACATGGGACGTCTCTTTGAACATTGCAAAGAATGAGAACATGGTTGTTGCACTCAGTGAAGGTGTTACCCGCTTATTTGTTGAAGAACCACGTACAAGGAATGCAGCTGTTTATCACGTTGTAGGCTATCCTTTTGGTATGATCTTAGGATATAAACAGAAGGTAGATCCGGCTTCAGGGCTGAAAGTATATGATGCCAATGGTTATCCTATCAGATCAGACGTATTTGAAGTTCTTGGTAATGGAATTGCCAAATTAACAGGTGGTTTCAACAATACATTGACCTGGAAACGTTTAAAACTTGATGTTCTGTCTGACTTCAAATTCGGAGGCGATATCTATTCAGGAACAGAAGTAAACTTAACCTCATGGGGACTGCATAAGCAAACCCTTGCTTATCGTGAAGGCGGCATGCCGATAACAGGTGTTATTCAGACGGGAACAGGAACAGACGGAAAAGCGATTTATGCTCCTTTATCTATGACACTTAATCAGGAGCAGACTCGAAACTATTGGGGTAATCTTTCTTCACGTGCTCAGGAGAACTTCATGTATGATGCTTCTTTTATTAAACTGAGACAGGTATCTCTCGAATACAGCCTGCCTTCCAGTTTACTGAATAAGACACCACTTAGTACTGTTGCAATTTCGTTTGTAGCAAGAAACCTTGCGATCATATATAGGAACACTGACAACATTGATCCTGAAGCATCCTATACAAGTAGTAGCGGACAGGGAATTGATCAATTCACGATGCCCGGAACCCGCAGCTATGGTTTTAACGTAAGGGTGGTATTCTAACCTATTAAACTTGAAAAAAATGAAACATATATTAAAACTGATTCAAGGTACTCTGCTGATAGCAATTGTTACGGCAGGATGTGATACTGATGCACTGCACGAGATGAATATCAATCCCAATGCAGTTAATCAGATTAACATGAACTACTTCTTTACTGCCGCCGAACTTGGGATGGCAAGTAATGGATCTTCAGGTGATAACAGATATACTGACTGGAGAACAAACATCAACTTTGCCTCTTTTGCAATACAGCACTTTGCAATGACAGGCTCCTCATCAGGTGAGAAATACTTTGATAATGACGTAGAACCTCTTAATGCTCCTTTTCAGTTCTATTACAGGGACGCACTGAGAAGAACTGCTGAGATCCTCAAACAGACTGATCCAAAAGGTACTATGGACGGCAGACTGGTTAATACCCGTCAGGCTGCAAGAATCATTAAGGTGTTTGATTTCCACCGTCTTACCGACTGGTATGGTAGCGTTCCTTATACTGAGGCCAACAAGGGCCTTGAGGGAATTTTCCAGCCAAAGTATGACAAACAGAAATTGATCTATACCGATATGCTTAAAGAGCTTGAGGAGGCATGTGCAGCATTTAATGCTTCTGATATTGATTATCCTGGCTTTGTAAAAGCTGACATTATCTTTAATGGTGACATTGCAAAATGGAAAAAGTTTGGCTATTCCCTTATGCTTCGTCTTGCTATGAGATTATCTGATGTAGATGCAGCAACTGCTGGTTCTTATGTTACAAAAGCTGTTGCAGGCGGAACTATGGCCAGCAATACCGATAACGTATGGGTAAAAATGGCCCTTACACCAAGTGAGTGGACTAATCAGAATGGTATCTCACGTGCATTCTATCCTGGTGATGGCGGTGCATGGCAGAGTCAGCTTCTTAGCAAAACTCTCATAGACAAGCTAAAAGGGCCCATTAAAACCAGCACAGCTGATGACGATCCAAGACTTATGATCTTCACAGGCGGTATAGTTGAATGGACAGCAAATACAGTTGTTCCTATCGAACTTGATCCTACCAAACAGGAAGGTCATCCAGTTGGAGTTGACGGCTCATGGCTGAATAACTTCTACGGTACCACAGTAACACCTTATAAGATCTTTTCATCTGTGAACTTCAAAATGATGCAGGATGATGAGCCTTATCAGATTATGAATGCTGCTGAGAGTGAATTCCTTAAAGCTGAAGCTCTTAAAAAAGGGATAGGTTCAGGGATAACAGGAACAGCAAAATCGCATTATGATGCCGGTGTTAAACTTGCTATGCAGCTTTATACAGTATATGACGCTTCACTTGTTGTTTCCGATGCACAGGTTGATGCTTATCTTGCTCTTTATCCTTATAGCGATGCAACTGCAGTCGAACAGATCTACACACAGTTGTGGCTTAGTAAATTCATGATGTGGTGGGATGCATGGTCTGACTGGAGAAAATCCGGTTTCCCTGTGTTAACTCCATCAAATTATCCTGGAAACGCTACCAGTGGCACGATTCCTGTAAGACTTCAGATTCCAGCTGCAGAAGCTGCCGGAAATCCAAATTATGGAGCTACTTCAACACAACCTGATAAAATGACTACCAAAGTTTGGTGGGATGGCGGTGCAGAATAGTTTCAATGATTTGTCAATAGACTGATTTATAAAAGGCCCTTGAATTTATTCAGGGGCTTTTTTTTGAGCAAATGGCTGATAATGATGGCCTCTTAATAGTTTTGCTTCTTGGTCAGTTCCTTAACAGTATTTCCTGTAAAAAGGAAAGTTTACTGGGATTCTGAACGGATGATAAATTCATAAACAAAAGAAGAGACGGAAGCGAAAAATCATTAAGAAGAAAAACATATATTTGATATCAGGTGGACGTTGAGTGTAAACCGGTTAATTAAAGTAGTATGGAAAGACGCAGTTTTTTAAACACACTGTTTATAGCCTCAGCCGGGTTAGGTTTGAGTCAAAATGCATCAGCTGAAATATTTAATAAGTCAAAGCAGCCTCCCTTCCGGAGATGTGACTTTTCTGTTGACGACAATAGAATTTCATATTTTCCTGAAGGGTTGACAACTCCTTTAAAAATTATACAAATATCAGATACTCACCTATGGATGGATGACATGAGAGGTGAACAGTTTATTCAGTATAGCAAAAGGATGTCAAAAGCATACAATGTAACAAAGCACTTCAGAACCGGAGAACCTCTTAATCCTGTAAAAGCATTTGAGGAGGTTCTTGATATGGCAGTTAAAAGGAAAGCCGATCTTATAGCAATGACGGGAGATATATTCAGTTTTCCTTCTGAAGCTGCTATCGAATGGGTTTATGAGAAACTTAAAAATACCGGGATCCCATGTCTGTATATTTCAGGAAACCATGACTGGCATTATGAAGGAATGGAGGGAAGCAGCCAGAGTTTGAGGGAAATATGGACAAAGAAACGTTTGAATATTCTTTACCAGGGGAATGACCCGATGATGGCCTCCTATAAGTTAAACGGAATTACAGTTCTGGCAATTGATAATTCAACCTATGAGATTCTTCCCGGGCAGCTGGAGTTTCTCAGAAAGCATGTCAGGGAAGGGGCTCCTTTCATTCTGATGATGCATATTCCAATGTTTGCCCCGGGGCGGTCGTATGGCTGCGGAGACCCTTCCTGGGGAGCAAAAACTGATACCTCATTCGGTCTCGAGAGACGCGAGAGATGGCCGGAAAATGGCCCTTCACAGGTTACTTTGGATTTTCACAGGGAGGTGTTTTCCGCACCTTCCCTTCTAGGCATCTTTGCCGGGCATATTCACCGGCAGACAATTGACATGGTAAGTGGTATTCCCCAGTTTACTGCAGATGCCAATGCAACAGGAGCATATCTTGAAATAGATTTCAGAACCGCTAAGGATTAAAATTAATTATATGTTAAAAAAACTTTTTATTTCAATTCATATTGTAACATTTGTTACATTCTGCTTCGTGTCATCAGGCCAGCAGGGCGAGGTAAAATATCCATTTCAAAACAGTGCCCTCTCTACAGAAGTTAGAGTGGCCGATCTGGTTTCAAGGATGACACTTCAGGAAAAAGCTGACCAGCTTCTATATACCGCACCGGCTATCACCCGTCTTGGTATTCCTGCCTATAACTGGTGGAATGAAGCTCTTCACGGTGTGGCAAGAGCAGGTTATGCAACAGTATTTCCCCAATCAATTACAATCGCCAACTCCTGGGACGAAGGGTTGATGTTCAATGTTGCAAATGCAATTTCCGATGAAGCACGGGCAAAGTATCATGAGTTTCAGAGAAGAGGCAAAACAGGTATTTATCAGGGGCTTACCTTCTGGTCGCCGAACATAAATATTTTTCGAGATCCCAGATGGGGCAGGGGACATGAGACTTATGGCGAAGATCCCTTTCTTACCGGCAGAATGGGTTATGAATTCGTAAAAGGGATGCAGGGTGACGATCCGAAATATCTGAAAACAATTGCTACTGCAAAACATTATGCCGTTCACTCTGGTCCGGAACCTCTCAGACACTCTTTTAATGCAAAGGTTAGTGAGATAGATTTGAGAGAAACATATCTTCCGGCATTCCGGACCCTTGTAATTGATGCAGGAGTTTATTCAATAATGGGAGCCTATAACAGATTCCGGGATTTTCCCTGCTGTGCCAATCCTGAATTATATGGCATACTTCGTAATGAATGGGGTTTCAGAGGTTATATTGTTTCCGACTGCTGGGCAGTATCGGACTTTTATAAATTCACAAATTTCGCAAAAGACCCTGCAGAGGCTGCTGCACAGGCTGTTAATGCCGGAACTGACCTTGAATGTGGCATTGATTACAAAAACCTTATGACATCTGTTGAGCGTGGATTGCTTACAGAGTCTGATATTGATGTTGCTGTAAAAAGAATTTTCACAGCCCGGTTTAAACTTGGCATGTTCGATTCCGACAGGGAGGTACCTTATGCACAAATTCCTTTTTTTGTCAATTGCTCGGATTTTAATAATACCCTTTCGCGGCTGGCTGCACAGAAATCTATTGTGCTGCTGAAGAATGACAATAATACACTCCCTCTTTCAAAAGAATTAAAAACAATAGCGGTTATTGGTCCCAACGCTGATAACTTCGAGTCGCTTATCGGTAATTATAATGGGATCCCCAAAAACCCGGTTACTGTTCTGAAAGGTATTATTGGTAAGGTAACCCCCGGAACAAAGGTAATTTATGCCGAAGGAAGTGATCTGGCAGAAGGCATTCATAATCTGTCGCCAATTCCTTCAAGATACCTTCAGACGGCGGACGGGAAACAGGGGGCAACCGGAGAATATTTCAACAACAGTGAAATGAAAGGGGAACCTGTTTTTACACGGGTTGATGATAATATCAATTTTTACTGGGAGCAGCTCTCTCCTTCGTATAAAATGCCAGACGATAATTTTGGTATCAGGTGGACCACTTTTCTTGTACCTCCTGAAACGGGAACCTATTTTCTTGGCTCCTGGAGCTCATACAGTTCAGAGATCCTGCTCGACGGGAAAAAAATTATCTCATCGCTGAATGACCATCATGCATTTAACAGTGAGGTACCTGTTGAATTGCAGGCAGGGAAGAAATATAAAATTGAGGTTCTTTACAGGAATTCCTCAGGCGATGCTGATATAAGGCTGCTCTGGGCTCCTCCACGTGAAACGCTAGCAGCACAGGCTGTTACAGCAGTAAAAGAAGCCGATGCCGTTGTTCTTGTCCTGGGCCTTTCCCAGCGACTTGAAGGTGAAGAGATGAGTATCAGAATTGAGGGGTTCAACGGTGGTGACCGTACAAATTTAAATCTGCCGGCTTCACAGGAACGTCTTCTTGAGACGATTACCTCCCTCGGAAAACCGGTTGTAGTAGTGCTGATGAATGGCGGGGCATTGTCAGTGAACAGTGCCAGGGAAAAGGCATCTGCCGTTATTCTCGCCGGTTACCCCGGCCAACAGGGTGGTAATGCAGTGGCTGATGTTCTTTTCGGTGATTATAATCCTGCCGGAAGACTTCCTGTAACATATTATAAATCAATCGATCAGATACCCGCATTCGAAAATTATGATATGGAAGGCAAAACCTATCGGTTCTTCAGACAGGAGCCGCTTTTTCCCTTTGGTTACGGTCTGAGTTATACAACCTTCAGCTATAGTAACTTATCGGTTCCAGAAAAAGCTGTTGCAGGCGAAAATGTAACCATCAAAGTTACCGTTACCAATACCGGAAAATTAGAAGGCGATGAGGTTGTTGAGCTTTATCTTTCAGATGAGAAAGCCTCAACTCCCAGACCAATTCGTCAGCTTGAAGGTTTTAACAGGATATTTCTGAAGCCGGGTGAAAGTAAAGAGGTTGAATTTAAACTTGTTCCACGGCAGTTTTCAAATATAAATGATAAAGGGAAAAGGGTAATTGAACCGGGTTATTTTACCGTTTCAGCGGGTGGCAAACAACCTGGGTTTACTGGATATCTCGATCCTCAGTTCACACAGGTACTTACAGGCAGAGTAAGGTTGACAGGAAAAGAGGTCTCTTTTAAGAATTAGGGTATAAATTTTGAAAAATAATATTTAAAAGGTATGAAACGCAGAGATTTTGTTTCCAAAGTTCTGATAACAGGCAGCGCTCTAACCATTGGAATTGGTTGTAAGAGAAAGATAGAACCGGTTTCTGAGATAAAAGAGGCGGCGCAACTCTCATTGAATACGGGTTCGGGAAAAACTATTAAAGAGCCGGAGAAACAAATTCCGGTAATGGTTGAAACTGATGTTCTTGTAATTGGCGGAGGTCCTGCCGGTACTGCAGCTGCAATAGCGGCAAGCAGAACAGGGGCTGAAACATATCTTGTGGAACGATATAACCATCTCGGAGGGCTTTGGACCGGAGGGCTGGTGCTCCCGCTTCTCTCCACTCATGCTGTTGATAAGCAGAAAAGAAGAAAACAGGTTATCTTCGGGATTGGTGGTGAGATGTCAAAGAGGCTCGTGGATCTAGGGATGTCAATAAATGAGGTTAATCCGGTAGTTGATCCGGAGGCTGCGAAATATGTTCTTGAAGAGATGGTGCGCGAATCGGGCGTAAAAGTGCTCTATCATACCTGGGGAGCAAATGTGATAATGGATGGAAATGTCATAAAAGGTCTGTTTATTGAGAGTAAATCAGGCCGGCAGGCCATACTGGCCAAAGTGGTAATTGACTGTACAGGTGATGGAGATATTTTTCATCTGGCCGGCGACAGGTATGATGTTATGAACTATGCTATCGGACTTGTTCACCGACTTGGAAACATTGATCGTATCGATAAGAACCGTGCAGGGTATGTAAAGATGAATATAGGAACTGCAACACCCATTCCGAGCGTTAACTGGGTCAATATGTGGGGAAAAGAGAATCAGAATGCCCTTGACGTGGTTAATCTTTCGGAGCTTCAATCGGAATACAGGAAAGAAATATGGGAGAGCGTGCAGAAAATCAGAAAGACTCCGGGATATGAAGAGGTTTTCCTGTTGGATACAGCATCGCAGCTAGGTGTCCGGATGTCACGTATTCTTGATGGCGAATACAGACTAACTCTTGAAGATACAATGACTTATAAATCTTTTAAAGATGTCATAGGTATAAGTGGTGCATGGACAACAATGCTTTACAAAGGGAAAAAGGTTCCTGTTTCAGAACGGCCACTCTGGCAGATCCCTTATCGGTCGCTGCTTCCTAAAAAAACAGAAAATCTTCTTGTCGCAGGCCGTTGTTTCTGTTTTGAGAAGGAACTGGTTGAGGATACAAGAATTATTGGCACCTGTCTCGTTACTGGTCACGGAGCCGGTGCTGCCGCCGGACTGGCAATTAAAGAGAGGGAAACAGTCAGAGATGTTAATATCGGAAAGCTTAAAGAGACTCTAAAACAGCAGGGAGCCTGGTTAGGATGAAAAATGTTTTCAGGTTTTCCAACCTGCGACTCTTCTCTGCCTTGCTGGCATTGATTCTGGCCTTACCGGTCTCCCGGAATGGGCTGGCAGGATTCTATTCCTGGCTAAGCCCCTTTATAATGCTTAACTCTGTTCTGGTTTTAAAGTCTTTTGTCTGGCTGAACATTGTATCTGTCCCGGTTATAATTATTGCCGTTTTCCGGAAGCGATGGTTTTGTCATAATCTTTGTCCTGTTGGCTATTATTGTGATCTGGTTTCCGGACAGGGAACCCGCAGTCCATTAAGCCACAGGCGACTACCTGATATCAGCAGGTTGCTCGCAGTTATTTCCCTTGCCGCCGCCGCCGCAGGGCTGCCAATTTTCATAATATCAGATCCGCTGGCAATATTCAATGGATTTTTTTCAGTATTCTCAGGTGATTTAAAACTGGCAGCCATTGTCTCGCTTGCCGGCTTTCCTCTTCTTCTTCTGATCAGCTTCTTTTTCCCCGGTATATGGTGTACAAAACTGTGTCCTCTTGGTGGACTTCAGCTGGTAATTTCTGATCTGAACCATCAGGTAAAGAGAATATTTACAAACAGGGCGGTGGAACCAAAATCAAATGATTCCGGTCGTCGTTATTTTATTATGACCGGAGCAGGAATAGTGGCAGGATCGGTTATTCCACGCATTCTTAAGCCTCCGGCATGCAATGTTATCCGGCCACCAGCATCCGTTGAGGCTTCTCTTTTTAACAGTTTATGCTGCAGGTGTGGAAGTTGCAGCAAAGCTTGTCCGACAGGGATAATCACCCCGCAGACAGATTTTACCAGTCCATTCTCATGGATGACGCCTGAGATAAGCTTCAAATCGGGTTATTGTCTTGAAACCTGCAGTCGTTGCAGTCAGGTTTGCCCGAGCGGTGCCATTACCCTTTTTGATGTCAGAGCAAAAAACCGGTTGTTTATGGGGACAGCAGAAGCAGATCTGGAGAACTGCCTGGTAGTAAATAACAGAGAGTGCGTCAGATGTGTGGAATCCTGCAAGTATGATGCAATTAAGTTTGTATCAGGGCACTCTGTTTTAAACGTTATCCCTGTGGTCCTCAACCAGAAATGTGTCGGTTGCGGAGCATGCGAGGTTGTCTGCCCCAAAAGCTGCATTGTAATAAAACCGGTTGCCCGGTCCTGATCAGCTATTGTCCCTTAAGTTGTTTTATCAGCCAGTTACTTACCGCTTCATTCTGTTCAGGATATGTCCAGTGCCCGGTTTCCTGAAAGATCTGCAACTCTTTTTGTGCTTTTATAACATTGTAAGCCGAATACATGGAAGTTGGAGGACAGGTAATATCATTATAACCCCAGGTATAAAACCCCGGAATTGTGATCCTTCGTGCGAAATTTACAACATCGTAATAATCAAGAGTTTCAGTTTCTCCCGGTTTCGGTTCGGAAGTTTTGAAATAGTGCGGCCACCCACCGGCTCTTTTGTTAAGATACCCGGCATAATCACAAAGTGCAGGATAGAGGGCAGCCATATATTTAATCCTTTTGTCCAGTCCTGCGGTAATTATAGTCAGAGCGCCTCCCTGGCTTCCCCCTGTAACAGCAATGTCGGAGCCGTTGAACTCAGGCAGTGAGAAGATAAAATCGACTGCACGCACACATCCAAGATAGACACGTTTATAATAAAACAGATCGCGATTATTCATTTTTATGGTCCAGTAGGAGGATAATGCTCCGCTCATAAGATTGTCATAGACCTGTGCATCAAGGTTTACCGGGATGCCATGTATTCCAATTTCCAGTGTAATGATACCAAGAGCCGCTGTTTTCGCGTCACCGGCATAGGGACGAATACCTGCTCCGGGAACCCTGAGGATTGCAGGATATTTTCCCGGTTTTTTTGGCATTGCCAGAATCCCGTAAATTCTCGATCCGTTAATCTCATTCTGGAAGCTTATATGATAAACATTGGCTTCGCTGGTGCACCTTTCGGGCATCAGAGTAAGTTTTGGATCGAGGTTAATCTTTCTTGCTTCTGAGATTGCATTGTTCCAGAAGGAATCAAATTCTGCGACATCTTTCACCGTCGGCTGAATTTTTTCAGGCTCAAAGCCTGCTGTTGCCAGACCCTCGTATTTTTTACCATCAACAACAGCCCAGACACGCAGCCGATAGAAGCCAGGAACTTTCATTGTTCCGGTAAACTCTGTCTTGCCGCTCTTCAGCAGAACACCCTCTTTCTTAACATCAGGCAGCATCTCAGGACCGGTTTCATATTCGATGGTAACGTTTTCCAGCAGGTTGCCGAATTTAAGAACCTGCACAGAGAATTTTGCTACCTCATTCACTTTGTAGGTCCAGTCTTTGTGGTCCGGTGAAATAATTACTTTTACCAGGTTGGTTCCAGGTTGTGATAAGGCATTGATAGAAAATGCGATAAGTAAAATGGATTGCAGCAGCAGTCTGTTTAATTTTTGTTTCATGATTGTATTATATTATTAGGTTTATCAGAGTCCGTTTTAAAGTTATTAATAAAAAAGAGTGGAAGATTTTTATCTGTTTTTCTTAATGCAATATATGAAAATCTGATGAGGTTAAATTAATTAACACCCTGTTTTTCCGGACGAGTTCGCTGAAGGTAATCTCAAATTAAATCAATCTGTTTCCCGGAACAAAAGAAATAGATAATATTCCTGATTCCCGATACTCTTTTTTTATAATATGGCAGATTATTGACCCCTGAAATTGTTAAACCCGTAAATAAAATTGGTAATAACACCTGATTTTCTAACTTTAGGCACTCTTAAATTGGGTTTCCTTTAAGGCTGATTTCCGATTAGTTAAAATTTTCGAATATAAACTGAGACAATGCAGGCAGAAAATCATCTATTTCAGAAGCGCGTAAACCTTTTCGATGGATTTTCCATTGTGGCAGGCGCAATGATCGGCTCGGGAATTTTTATAGTAAGTGCCGATATTGCCAGGAATGTCGGTTCTCCGGGATGGCTGATGGTGGTTTGGCTTATTACCGGGATAATAACGGTGATTGGTGCATTGAGTTATGGAGAGCTGGCCTCAATGATGCCTCATGTGGGAGGTCAGTATGTTTATCTGAAGGAGGCTTATCATCCATTGGTTGGATTTCTTTTTGGCTGGACAACCTTTCTTGTAATACAGTGCGGATCGATTGCTGCAGTTGCAGTAGCATTTGCCAAATTCAGCGGGGTGCTTTTTCCCTGGATCTCTGAAAAAAATATTTTACTAGAACTGGGCCCTTTGAAGGTTAACAGCACAATGGTTATTGCAATTGCCATGATCACATTTCTTACCTGGCTGAATACCAGAGGAATTGTAACAGGCAAGACGGTAGCTAATATCTTCTCATCAACAAAAGTAATTGCCCTTTTCGGTTTTATTGTTATTGGATTTTTTGCTACAAAAAACCTGAATTCGCTTGAGATAAACAGGGAGGTTTTCTGGAAGGCGGCTCAGGTGGGGAAGGATTTCCAGGTAATACCCATTGTAGGTTTCGCTCTAATTGCTGCAATCGGTACCGCCCTGGTCGGATCTTTGTTCGCAGCAGATGCATGGTATAATGTTACTTATCTCTCAGCTGAAGTAATAAACCCTAAACGCAATGTTCCTCTCAGCCTCTTCTTCGGTACCTTAACTGTTTCGGCAATATATCTGCTTACTAACTTTGTTTATATTAAAATACTGCCTCTGTCTGGTTCTCCGGATGGTGCAGATGTATTAAGCCGTGGAATTCAGTTTGCAACAGACGACAGGGTGGCTACATCCGCGATGAGCGTGGTCTTTGGTGATTATGCTGCAATAATAATGGCAATCTTCATTATGATCAGCACATTTGGCTGTAATCATGGTCTTATAATGGCCGGCCCGCGGGTTTATTATGCAATGGCAAAAGATGGTCTTTTTTTCAGAAAAGTTGGAGAAATAAATAAAAATAATGTACCCGGTTTCGCAATTATTGTGCAGGGCGTATGGTCCGTATTGCTATGCTTGTCAGGAACATACGGTAATCTTCTTGATTATGTGATCTTTGCAGTTTTGATTTTTTTCACATTAACTATTCTGGCAATATTTGTTCTGAGGGTAAAGCGGCCCGATATCCCAAGGCCTTACAAAGCATTCGGATACCCTGTTATACCTGCCATTTATATCCTTACAACAGTTTTCATTATGGTGATTCTTTTAATATACAAACCCGATTACACCTTCCCCGGTCTGGGAATAGTAATTATGGGTATTCCTGTTTATTATATCTGGAAAAAATATAATAAAGGGCAGGAAAAGAATAAAGAATCGCTTCTGTAATCAGGATTATTTCTCACTTATCAGCTGCCATTTTTTAAGGAATGGCGGCTAATGCATTTCCGTTTCACAGACGCCGAATCCGCCTCTGTAGTAATTGAATTGCACATTGGGATGACCGGCCAGCAACGACATAGGTACTGAACTGTCCATAATGCCTTTGCTGATCATAAGTGCGGTAAGTCGCTGTCCGAATGCATTATCGTGGGTGCCGGCATGCCAGATGGATACTTTTTCTGCTTTCCATGTCTGAAGAGGTCCTACTGTCAGAGCCTGCCGTGGTACACCTGTTACAACTCCTCCTGCACTGGTACGCGCATTCTGCATGCATGTTACGGGATGAAGGTCAACTATCCGTGTTGTGAGTTTTCTGAATTCTTCCGGTGAGGGAGGTGCGTCAGCATATTTGCCTTCTCTTTTTACCGGATCATTGAAAGCCCAGTGCTTTGTATCACCTTGTCCTCCCTGCATAACGGCACAACGGATTCCGCTTTCCCAGCTGCTGATATAATTACGGGTATCAGCTTTTGGAAAATGAAGGTTAGCATCCGGAATCCGGTATTTTTTATCCATCCTGTTAAAACAGAGATCCCTGTCGGCTTTCTCAAATGAAAGGGGATTTGCTGCATCGAGCTCTTTTCCATTGACATACCATTCGTCCATTCCCCAGAAATGTGCATTTGAAAGATCCATCTGCAGCTCATTTACCATTCGGGCCACCAGTGGAAGCTGCTCTGTGGGGCCAACAGGTCCGCATATCCCGACCGGGTTGTCAGCTGTTGCCTGTTTCCAGGCAGTTATATATTCGAGAGCTTCAGCAAGGTAGAAATCTTCAAGAGTATCATAAAATTTAACTCTGAAGCCTTCCCTTGAAAGGTGAGGCATATCTTTTTGGGAGAGCCTTGCTGCTTCATTCAGTAAATCATCGGGTAAGGTTGTAAAATCCCACCATTCGGGTGCCAGCATACTTAATTTCCGGGCCATCGTCTGTTTCTCCTTATTTTAATTGATACTACTCTTTACTCTATTAAATTTCCATTTTTTTTCTAATGAGCTGTCAGCTGAAAACAGACTCGTCAAGAAAGGCAGGCTGATAACCATTATCTGCTGCCCATTTTACCGATGTTAAAACTTTTTGTCTGAAGTCGGACTGATAATTTTTGTATGACGGGTGATAATACTGTTCATGTATCATCATATCGACATAAGCGGGTTTATGAGAATCGCTTCTCAGACTGTCGAGATATGGAATTATCCTGTCATTTTCCAGTGTGTTAATTACTAACGCCATCCGGCTGAATATAATCCCCTCGCCGGTATCCATCCAGATGAACCTGTTATTTATATGCTTTCTTATTTTCTCATCCGTATAATATGAAACAGTATCAGGGCCTTCTAAACTGAAATAACCCGACAGAACCTTATATCCTGAATCTCTTAATGCACGGCAGCCTTCCACAGTAGCTTCGCCCCAGTGGAGTGTCATTACAGGACCGAGCAACTGAGCTCCGGCAAACCTTTTGATCTGCTCCGTTACAAGATCGCAATCCTTTTTCATCTGGTCATAACCGGCATTTATATACGGCCTGTCCGGTTCATCCTGCAGAGAATGAAAACTCAACCTTAGCCAGCCGGCATTCTCTATCCATTCGTTTTTAAACTTACCGGTCATCTGCGACAGATTGAATCCGTCTGTCTGATAAAATAAGTTAAGGTGGATTTTTGTGCCAAATTTATCATGCACCTGCCTGAAGAAGCTGAGATATTCGTTTTCAAAGATCGATCCGTATATGTCTGCATTAGCGGTAAGATCTTTCATAACCCAGATATTGTCGTCGACTGAGAGTCTGTACTTATTGACAATGTTTTTCAGGCGGAAGACAATTATAGTGTTCTTCTCCCCTGAATTCAGATCTTCCGCCACAATGACATTCCTGTAATCTTTCAGAATAATGTCAGCCACATAGTTGCCGTCTGAGAATTTTGCCTCAATCCGGTTAATCTCTAACTTTCTTCCCGGTGAAGCGGGAACCTTCACCTTTATAAGTAAACCATCTTCAATTATTGTTCCATCGTATTCATTTAACATATCTCCATCAACCGGGCTCAGAAATTTGATCTCATTTTCCATCATAATCCTGTTTTGATTTTTTGTTATGTTAATCATTTTACAAGCACCGAATCACCAAGAACTTCAGAGAGAATGTTATTCTGTGGAAACCCGTGTCCGAGATGTTGTCTGAACCCTTCTGCATATTCCACCCCAGTTTCCTGACCTCTTTTCGCGGAGAAGCGTTTCATTGCAAGAATGTATTCATCAATTTTATGATGGGTAAGTAGCCAGTTTCTCTGGCTTTCGTGACGCGCAAGCATCTTCTCCTTTACTTCTATTACTTCTGAAATATCAACATACATTGAAGGAATAACAGGCTTTCCAAAAATGTCTTTTCCTTCCATTGGATCGGCATAATAGAGATGGGGAACCGGTTCGTAGGGAGTGACATCCACCTCCATGTTTTTAATACCAGATGCAAAGCAGGCAGTCTGAACAACCATGCTGGTCAGCTCATGGTCAACCATATAGTCATTCGGACTTGCAGTGAAAACAACTGAAGGATGGATGGTTCGGATAAGAGCAGTTGTTCTGTTAATTGTTTCACGGTCGTATAATACATAGACATCTTCAAACTCAAGACAATGATAAGTTGCCCCAATAATTCCTGCGGCATTGGCTCCCTCTATCTTTCTTTTCCGGCTTATCTCTTCTCTTGAGTTCTCGGCGGTTCCTTTGTCTCCGGGTGCCATTGTGGCAATATGAACCTCCCATCCTGCTTTTCTGAAAAGCGACAAAGTACCAGCACATACCATTTCCGCATCATCGGGGTGTGTAAAAATACCAAGCACAATTTTTTCCATAATGATTCAGGTTACTTGATTTCAATAATTCTTCCGCTTCTGGCCGATTCATAGCACGCCGCCAGAATTATCTGATTCTGTAATCCAAGTGATGCATTGTTTTTTGGCTCCTGTTTACGGAGAATGGCATTACTGAACTCTTCAATTTCGGCGCGATATGTGTTTACTGCTAGTGGATTGATAACCACTCCGTCGGCCTGGTTTCTCAGCTGCTGTGCATTATATCCAGAGGTATCCGCTTCAAGATAGGCAGTCATCTCGCCTGAATCACCCTGCCCGATTGTTCCTTTTGCCAGGATACTACCACCTGAACCATATAGCTCAAGGATATTCTTACTGCTGTTATCAGGAATACAGAAAAAAGTATCTACGGTAGCCATTGCCCCGTTACTGAAAAACAGTGATACCACTGCACTGTCTTCGGATTTATAGGAGTGGACACTATTATTGATAAAACAGCTGACACTCTTGATCTTTCCGAAAAACATCTCCATAAGGTCAATACAATGGCTGCCCATATCCATAAGTGACCCGCCACCGCCTGTAACCGGATCCTGTCTCCATGCATCGGGGAGAGGCGGATACCAGCATGACAACTGTGCCCTTCCATAGACAGGCTTGCCCAGTTTTCCTTCATTTATTATCTTCAGGGCCGACTGGTGCTGTGAAAGAAACCTCATCATAAAGGAGGTGCCTAAAAGGACGCCTTCTTTTTTGCAGACTGAGATCATTTTTTCTGTTTCTTCAATTGTCATCCCCAGTGGTTTTTCGCATAAGATATGTTTTTTGCCTGCTGCACAAGTAATTACGTGGGAGGGATGCATATTTACCGGAGAAGCTACATATACTGCATCAATACCCGATTGAAGGAGTTCCTCAATGCTGTTTACGGCAGTGGCATTAAAATCTCTGGCTACAGCAGCATTCACGTTGCTGTTTATATCATATACTGAAGTAAGAACGGCGTTTTCAGCTTTAATAATACCTTCAGGGATTGTTCTTCTTCTTGCAATACCTCCCGATCCGATAACGCCCCATTTAATTTTATTTTCCATGATTGTTTCCTCCTTTAATTTTGTGCGTTTTTGTTCCTTAAATATAATTCATTAGCGGTAGCATAAATTTTATTTTTAAACTCATTTATGCTGACTTCGCTGAGCTTCGATTCTTCTTGTTTATGATAAAGCCCGATAATGCGGGTTTCATCTGTTTTAATCAGAAGAGCAGCTAAAGTACAATGCCAAACCGGAAAAATTACTATCTTTCATAAAAAAAGTTAATAATAAAAAATTGATATCAGATGAAGAAAATTCTAATGATCCTGACAGGTGCCGCCCTGATATCGGGATGCACAAACAGAACCAGTACCAATAAGGGTGTTGAATATGGAATAATGGAGAATCCTTCAGCTGAAGTAACGGAGGGATCTGATGTAAAAGGCTGGACCTTTGATGCAGGTGCAAAAGATGTAATCCATTTCTATGACAATGTTGCCAAAGAGGGGACTAAAAGCCTTTTTATCAGCGCAGACAGGTTTGCAACAGGTCGATGGGCCACAAAGGTACTGGTTAAACCCTGGTCAAAATATACTTTTTCCGGCTGGATTAAAACTGAGAATATAATTTCAGAAAATGGGAAAGGGGCAGGTTTCAGAATCGATGGCTTTCCTGTGGAGCCTAAAGGATTGTCCGGAACAAATGGCTGGACGCAAGTAAGTTATGAGTTTGAAACAGAAAATAACGACTGCATTACAATCTCCTGCCTTCTCGATATTGAGAAAAAAGCAAAAGGGAGAGCCTGGTTCGATGACATGAATATGAAACTTCTCTCGTCAGAAAAAATTATAACAGGGGTTAAAATAAATACTGCTGCAAGAGCCGAAGCTATGCCTGTTTATATTTACGGACAGTTTATTGAGCATCTGGGTCGTTGCATATACGGTGGGATCTGGGCTGAGATGTTAGGGGACCGGAAGTTCTGGTACCAGCCCGGAAGTGACGATTCGTCCTGGAAAATATCGGGTCAGGAAGATCTTCTTTCAATGGACCTTAAAGAGCCTTTTACAGGTAACCAAACGCCTGTTCTGTCTGCAGCAGGTGATAAAAAAGCAATTCTGTTTCAGGAGAATCTCGGACTAAAAGAGAACCTTGATTATAATGGGCGGATTATACTGAAGGCAACTCCCGGCATTCTGAAAGCTGTAGTATCCCTGAAGTGGGCCGATAAAATTGAAAAGGTTGAAATAGAAGGGCTTACTAATAAATATACAACTTACGAACTGAATTTCAAATCGACAGTTCTAGTTCACGATGCTCTCCTTTCAATTGAACCTGTTGGTAATGGAAAACTATGGGTAGGAACAGTTTCACTTATGCCATCCGATAATATTGAAGGATTCAGAACGGATGTACTGACCCTGCTTCGGGAACTTAATTCTCCTGTTTACCGCTGGCCGGGTGGTAATTTTGTAAGCGGATATAACTGGAGGGACGGGATTGGAGATCGCGATAAACGTCCGCCACGAAAAAATCCGGCATGGCTCGGTGTAGAGGCTAATGATGTGGGGATACATGAATTCATGAATCTGTGCGAACTTATTAATACTGAACCATATATAGCGGTTAATGCCGGACTTGGAAACTCAGATGAAGCAATGTCGGAGGTTGAGTACGCTAATGGCAACGAGACTACCCCAATGGGTAAATTGCGAACTTCCAACGGCCATAAAGAGGCCTGGAAAGTAAAATTCTGGTCAATCGGAAACGAAATGTATGGCGACTGGCAGCTGGGACATATGTCTACGGAGCAGTTTGTTAAAAAGAATAACGACTTTGCCGACAGGATGAGATCGGTGGATCCTTCAATCAAGCTTATTGCTGTCGGCGACCTGGGCAGCTGGGATAAAATGGTCCTTGCTAACTGTTCGGATAAGATTAACTATATCAGCGAACATTTTTATAAGGGGAATTATCCTGAGGGAGGCCTGATGAACCATGTTAAGCAGATTCCTGATGCCATCAGGGAAAAGGCCATTGCCCACCGGGAATACCGGAAATCTATACCTGCCCTTAAAGGAAAAGATATCCGGATCTGTATGGATGAATGGAACTACTGGTATGGTCCATATATCTACGGAGAACTCGGCACCAGATACTTTTTCAGAGATGCTATGGGAATCGCTGCAGGACTCAATGAGTACTCGAAGAACTCGGATATAATTTATATGGCTAATTATGCACAGACCGTTAATGTGATAGGTTGTATCAAGACAAACACCACACATTCGGTTTTTGATGCCACAGGCCAGGTGCTGAAACTTTACAGGCACAAATTCGGATTTATTCCTGTTGAAACAAGTGGTGAGACCCGGCCTCTGGATATCGGTTCCACTCTGACTACAGGAGGTGATACTCTTACTATTTCAGTAGTTAATCCTACCCGGGAGGCATTTGAGTTTCCCCTTTCAGTCACAGGGAACATTCCTCTTGAGGATATGGAAATATGGCGGGTAACATCACCTGACGATATGTCGACCAATGAACCCGGAAGAGAACCGGCCGTAATAATAACCGGACCTGAACCTGCGAGATTTAGTAATAGAGTTAAGGTGGGTCCTGCCAGTATAACCATTTTCAGGATTCCATTAAAGAAAGAGTAAATAAAACGGAGTGGTTAATCTGCTTATAAAATTGCAGTCAGCGGAAGATATTTTTACCTTACTTTGCTTTAAAAGGATTTTATTCCCCATATATGCTTCCAGATGATTTTATAAACAGGATTGCTGGTCAGAAATATTTGAATCCGGAGGCTCTTTTGAATGCCCTTGATGAGCCTTCCCCTGTAAGCATAAGGGTTAATCCTGCAAAATGGGATAAGAAGCCGTTAAATGACGGATCTGTGCCCTGGTGCAAAACAGGTTATTATCTTTCAGACCGACCGTCATATACGCTTGATCCGATTTTTCATTCAGGATGTTACTATCCCCAGGAAGCTTCAAGTATGTTTCTTGAAGAGGTATTGAGGCAGACTGAAGGGTTGCCGGAAAGGATTAAGGTTCTTGATCTGTGTGGAGCCCCCGGTGGAAAGAGCACTCATTTATCACAATTGATTGGCGAAAAGAATCTTCTGGTAGCAAATGAAGTAATCAGGCAGAGAGCCGCGGTACTATCAGAAACTCTTACAAAATGGGGTTCGTCAAATGCTCTGGTAACCCAGAACGATCCCGCGTTGTTTGGAAGGTTACCCGGCTTCTTTGATGTTATACTGGTTGATGCTCCGTGCTCAGGCGAAGGGATGTTCAGGAATAGTGTCGCCATAAATGAATGGTCGGCAGAAAATACAGCACATTGCTCAGTCAGACAAAAAAGGATTCTGATGGATGTCTGGCCTGCACTGAAACAAGACGGAATCCTGATCTACAGCACCTGTACTTTTAATCCGGGAGAGAATGAAGAGAATATTAAATGGCTCACTGACAAGCAGGAAGCTGAATGTGTCAGGATAAATATATCAGACTTTGCAGGAATTACTGAGATCGACTATCAGGGAATCTTTGGCTATGGTTTTTATCCGGGTAAGACAAGAGGGGAAGGCTTCTTTATTTCTGTTCTACGGAAAACAGGCAGCCAGGAAACTAAGCCTTTCAGGAGTCAGAAGATATCTGAACTGAAGCCCGGCAAAACAGATCTGGAAGTTGCAGGAAGGTGGAGTGACTTTCCAAAAGAGAGGCTTTTAAAATGGGGAGATGAGCTTTTTGCTGTTCCCTGTGAAATGGATGATTATTTGCAACTCTTTCAGAATCTGAAGATCGTTAAAACAGGAACCAGAATCTGTAACGTAAAGAAGAATAATTACCTGCCATCTCACGAGCTGGCTTTGTCGCAAAAGTTAAGAAAAGATGCCTTCCCTCATTCAGAAGTTGATCTGCAGGGAGCAGTTTCATATCTCCGGCGCGATAATTTTGTACTTCAGAATGCAGCACCTGGCTGGAATATCTTGACATTCAATGGAATAAATATTGGGTTTGTGAATAATATTGGCAACAGGGTGAATAACTATTTCCCAATGGAGTGGCGTATCAGGCTTGATGCATCTTCCTTGTCAAAAGCTCTGTTTCTTGGTTGGCAGTAGATTAATTTTTATTCGAGGATTCCTTTAGAAGCCGATAGAAGGCTGTAAATGGTAAACAAATTTCATAAATCGCTGTTAATTAAAGAAAATTTAACATTTTTTATCACACCTGCAGCATAATTATTAGATTCGCAATTAATTGTTCTCAAATATCATCTTTATGAAAAATGACATTGAAATTGCCCAGGCAGCAGAGATAAGACCGATAGGTGAAATAGCTGCCCTGCTTGGGATTCCTCAGAATGAACTGGAGATGTATGGTAAATTCAAAGCCAAACTTCCTCTTAAATATATAGATGAAGAGCGTGTCAGGAAAGGCAGTCTTATTCTTGTTACCGCAATAACTCCAACGCCGGCAGGAGAGGGAAAGACAACAACATCAATTGGGCTGGCACAGGCACTTAACCTTATCGGTAAGAAGACAACGGTTGTACTTAGGGAGCCATCACTTGGACCGGTATTTGGTATAAAAGGAGGTGCTGCCGGAGGAGGTTATTCCCAGGTTATTCCAATGGAAGATATAAATCTTCATTTTACCGGTGATATGTCGGCAGTTGAAAAAGCACATAACCTTCTTGCTGCCCTTATTGATAATAATATTCAGTTAAAGGAAGGTAATCTTGGGATCGATCCCCGGACAATTGCCTGGAAAAGGGTTATGGATATGAATGAGCGGTCGCTGCGCGATATTGTTATCGGACTCGGCGGAACTACTGAAGGAGTTCCAAGACAATCAGGATTCAATATTACAGCAGCCTCAGAAGTTATGGCTACATTATGCGTTGCTAAAGACCTGACCGATCTGAAGAGAAGGCTCGGGAATATATTTGTCGGATATACTTATGCAGATAAACCTGTTTTTGCAAGAGATCTGAAAGCCCAGGGAGCTATGGCTGTACTGCTGAAAGATGCAATAAAACCTAACCTTGTTCAGACTCTGGAGGGAACTCCTGCAATTATCCATGGCGGTCCATTCGCCAATATTGCCCAGGGAACCAATACAATAATTGCTACTAAAATGGGACTCTCCCTTAGCGACATTGTGGTTACTGAAGCTGGTTTTGCCAGTGAACTTGGTGCAGAAAAATTCTTTGACATCAAATCACAGTTTGGGCATCTGAAAACAAATGCCGTTGTAATTGTTGCCACTATCCGCGCACTGAAATACCATGGCGGCGCAAAGCTTACCAGCCTTCAGACTGAAGACATTGAAGCTCTTAAGAAAGGTTTCGATAACCTTGATAAACATATTGAAAATATGAAGCAGTTTGGCTTCAGTCCTGTTGTCGCTGTAAATAAGTTCGACTCTGATACAAGCAATGAGATTGAACAACTTATGGAACATTGCAGAAAACAGGATGTTAATGTGGCTCTGAACAACTCATGGGCGGAAGGGGGCAAAGGAGCTGTTGATCTGGCACGTTTGGTTCTTCAGGCAATTTCCGACAGCCGCAATAACTTCAAACCACTTTACGAATTGTCGTGGTCATTTGAGAAAAAGATTGAAACAATATGTAAACGAATGTATGGTGCCGACCATGTGGAATATACTGTAAAGGCGAAAACGCAACTTGATAGAATTGATAAATTGGAGCTTGGAGATCTGGCTGTATGTATTGCAAAAACCCAGAAATCTCTCTCCGATGACCCGACTAAGAGAGGGCGTCCCGTTGGGTTTACTATTAAAATCAGAGAGGTGGAGCTCTCCTCAGGTGCCGGATTTATTGTACCTATTGCAGGAACAATAATGAGAATGCCAGGGCTTCCGCCTGTTCCTTCAGCAGAAAATATTGATATAGATGCTGATGGAAACATTACAGGTCTTTTTTAATGATAAACAATATTTCAGCGATTATTCTGGCAGGAGGTGCCAACACCAGATTTAATGGAATAATAAAATCCAATATCGTTATAAATGGAAAGACTATTATCTCCGGAATATTATCGGTGTTAAAAAATCTGTTCTCTGAGATAATTATTGTAACCAACACTCCTGAAGAATTCGATGCACATAAAAACCATAAGATGGTCAGCGATCAGTTTTTGAAAGCAGGCCCTCTTGGTGGGATTCATGCTGCACTGAAAGCCGCTTCCGGGGAAGCAGTGTTTGTATTAGCAGGCGATATGCCTCTGCTTGACAAGGATGTTATTTTAAAACAGGCAGATCATTATAACAGTATAAAATGTGATATCCTGATACCGCGCATTAACGATTCCATAGAACCTCTTCATGCGATTTATAATACTACCATAACAAATAGTCTCGAAGAATATCTTGCCGGTAAACACAATTATGCCGTAAGGGAATTCATTAAGACACAGAATGTAAGCTATTTGCAACTTGATGAAAATGAGGTGAACAAGAGGGCTTTTACTAATATTAATTCTCCGTCAGATATATCCGCTTCCAGAAAAAACCCGTGGTCTGACTGAATAATATTTTTTGGCAGCTGTTCAAAACAGGCAGGGAACAGGCTGAGCAGTTTAATCTCATTTATTATTAACTTTATCATTGTTTTTAAACAAAGACTTTATGAAGAGAATATCATTTTATATTTTTATTGCAGCCCTGACTATGGCAGCGTGCAAAAACCAGAGCAAATATGAAGGTGTTCCCTTCACTGAAAAGGAGCCTCGCGACTGGGAGAACCCCGAAGTTTTTAACATAAACAGAGCGGATCCGCATGCATCTCTTATCAGTTTTCCTGATGAAAAAAGTGCACTTGAATCGATAAAAACCAATTCCCCCGATTACCTTTCTCTTGACGGAACGTGGAAATTCAACTGGGTTAAATCGCCTGATCAGCGTCCTTTCTGGTTCTTTAAGGATGATTATGATATCAGCGACTGGAAAGATATTGAGGTTCCATCAAACTGGCAGATGAAGGGGTACGATGTTCCGGTTTACGTTAACATACCCTATCCTTATAAAAACAACCCTCCTTATATTCCGCATGAGTGGAACCCTGTCGGTTCTTATAAGCGTAACTTCAAAGTATCTCCTGACTGGAAGAATAAAGAGGTTTTTCTCCATTTCGGAGCCGTGAGTTCAGCTTTTTATGTGTGGGTGAATGAAGAGATGGTCGGTTACAGTGAAGATAGTAAAGTCCCTGCAGAGTTTAATATTACGAAGTTTCTTAATGGAGGAGAGAACACAGTTGCAGTTGAGGTTTACCGGTGGTGCGATGGCAGCTATCTTGAAGACCAGGATTTCTGGAGAATGAGCGGCATTCAGAGAACTGTTTTCCTGCATGCCCGTCCGAAGACATATATCAGTGACTTATTTGTTATTGGTGACCTTGAGAACAATTACAGTGAAGGTCTTCTTAATCTTGATGTTTCCTTAAATGGGAAAGCCTCAGATGAGAAAGATTTTATTGTTGAAGCATCGCTTTTTGATGGCGAAATAAAGATTTATACAGTAACAAAAAATGTTGTTTTATCTGAAGGTAAAGTAATAGTTAATTTTACCGAGAAATTTCCGGGGATAAAAATCTGGTCAGCCGAAAATCCAAACCTCTATTCCGTATTAATAAGTCTTATGGATATGAAGGGTAATATTCTTGAAAAAGTCAGCACAAAAACAGGTTTCAGGAAAGTGGAAATTGTCAAATCACAACTGCTGATAAACGGAGTGGCTATCCTTCTTAAAGGGACAAATATGCATGAGCACGATGATATCAACGGGCATGTTGTTGACGAAGCAATGGTGTTGAAAGATATTCGCGTAATGAAGAGCAATAATATCAATGCAGTAAGAACATCGCACTATCCTCAGCAGGAGTTCTGGTATGAGATGTGCGATAAATATGGACTGTACCTTATTGATGAAGCGGATATTGAATCACACGGCATTGGCTATGATAAGGATATTACCATTGCCGACAAACCGGAATGGGCAGCTACTCATTCAGACAGAATGCAGCGCATGGTTGAAAGGGACAAGAATCATCCTTCTGTAATAATATGGTCGATGGGTAATGAGGCAGGCGATGGACATAATTTTCTTGACGGGTATAAATGGATAAAGGGAAGAGATAAAACCCGTCCGGTTCAATATGAGAGGGCAGAGCACAATACCAATGCCCCTGAACGCCATACCGACATCTGGTGTCCTATGTATTCGAAAATTGAGTATTTAGAAGCCTATGCAAAAGATGAAAAGAACGACAGGCCGCTGATTATGTGCGAATATGCACATGCAATGGGCAATTCAACCGGAAACCTTCAGGATTACTGGACTGTAATAGAAAAATATCCAAAACTGCAGGGCGGATTTATCTGGGATTGGGTTGACCAGGGTCTTCTTAAAACTGATGAAAACGGTGAGAAATTCTGGGCCTATGGAGGAGATTATGGAGAAGAGGGAATACCAAGTGATGGTAACTTCTGCATTAACGGACTTGTATGGCCTGACAGGACTCCCCATCCGGGTCTGGCTGAGGTTAATAAAGTTTATCAGTATGTGGGATTCGACCCCGTTGATCTGACTGAGGGGAAGATCCGGATAAAAAATAAATATGACTTTACCAATCTGTCTGAATTCAACTTTGAGTGGGAGGTTATTTCCGATGGTGTTGTTTCGCAATCAGGCAAGCTCACAATTCCGGATTTAAAACCTAAAGCGGAAACAATGGTGGCTATTCCACTCAAAAAAACCGATCCTGCAAGGGGGGCAGAATACTTTCTGAATATCAGGGTATTAAGGAGTGACGAGTGGAATTCTGTTCCCGAAGAACATGTTTATGCTTCCGCACAGTTTAAACTGCCTGAGCAAGGTGCACCTCTGTTTGCAAAGCGGGATGATCTTGCTGTACTTCAAACTAATACAGCAGAAAAAAAGCTGAATGTCAGTGGTAGTGATATGAAGCTGGTTTTTGACCTTGAGAAGGGGCGGCTGGAATCGTATGCATACAAGGGAAAGGAACTGATAAAAAAAGGTCCAGAACCGGATTTCTGGAGACCACCAACAGACAATGACTATGGTTATGGCATGGATAAAAAACTGGGAGTCTGGAAGAAGGCAGGTGAAAGTACAGTTGTTACCAAAGCAAATATCAGTCAGCCAGAATTAGGGAAGGTAATTGTCAGTTTCACTTATGATATCAAAGGAAGTGAAGGCGAAAAAATTGCCGGTTATGCTTCTGTTTATACTATTTACGGATCGGCAGATGTAGTTGTTAAAAACCAGTTTTCAAAAATTTCAGATAATATTCCGGAAATTCCAAGGATGGGAATGCAGATGCAGCTTCCTGCAGAGTTTACAAATCTCAAATGGCTTGGACGCGGACCTCATGAAAATTATACCGATAGAAAAACATCAGCTGATGTTGGTCTTTATGAGAGTACAGTTGCCGATCAGTATGTACCCTATATCAGGCCGCAGGAAAATGGTTACAAGACAGATACCCGGTGGCTTACCCTTACCGATGACAACGGAACGGGGATTTTATTCAGCGGCGATCCTTTAATCTGTTTTGCGGCACTTAATAATATCCACGATGATTTTGAATCTCCGGGAAAACTGTCACAATACAGGAAAGATGCGAAAAGTGCAAATACACATACCGTGGATGTTAAGCCACTAGATCTTGTAAATCTGAATATCGACCTTGGTCAGATGGGAGTAGGAGGAGATGATTCCTGGGGTGCAGTTATTCATCCGCAGTATCGCCTCTCCGAAAAGAAATATGAATACTCTTTCAGAATCAGGCCAATTGTAAAGGACGATGATATTCTGAAACTGGCTAAGGAGAAATTTTAGAAAAGTTTCAACCCTTTAACCTTATGAACTCACCCCCTTCGGTTCCCCCTCTCTGCGTCGCAAAGAGGGGGACGTCTTTGGTATTTAATATCTTACATTCATTTTTCGGCTCACACGTCACATCTCACTCCTGCTTCGACTTCGCTCATATCTTCATGAACTCACCCCCTCCTTCGCTACGCTCAGCTTCCCCCTCTCTGCGTCGCAAAGAGGGGGACGTCTTTGGTACCTTCGGCTCACTCCTGTCGCCAGTCGCCTTTAACGTTTCCGCATACCACACCGCAAGCCGCACGCCTCAAACCAGTTTTCAACTCCTTCAACTCCTTCAACTCCTTCAACCCTTCAGCTAATATTTGAGTTCAATTTTAAGGTTGTCTTTTTCTCCTGTCAGCACATTTTTTACATCATAAGTCAGAGGAGAAGTAACTTTTTTACTTACAACAACCCTTGTTACCGAGTTGGCGGCAAGGGTAATGGTTGCAGGGGAATTTGCAATTCCGTTAATAAGGTAGAATGTAACGTCAGAATTATTAGTTACTTCAAAATACCGGTTTTTATCATTCTGGAAGAATGGTTTTCCGACCGAGATGCATTGGTTAAAAAAGGGTTTAGCGTATTCCTCTTTTGCAACAAGAATATCCTTGAAATAGACCATTGTGCGTCCGGCAAACATTGCCTCTTTAAGTGAATCATGGCTTTTTTCCTTTGCAAATACGAGAGTCATCGGCCTGTTTTTATATTCAGATGACTTATAAATTTCACTTATTATTCCATGTACGTCACTGTTTCCCATCAGGGCAATGTTGTTCTGTTTGCAGAATGTAAATACCAGTGGGTAATATTCGCTGTCGTTAAAATATTCAATACCATGGATCCATCCGTTTTTTAACATTCTCTTATGAATATCGTAAAGCTTTGGGATGCCGTCTGGTTCCTGAGACTTCCAGCCCGGGTGGTTCCACTGCAGGAATGCACCCTGCTTTATTGCGGCTTCAAAAGCGTCCCATACAGAGTCTTTTGCAATCAGAGAAGCATCATTAATAAACAGCGCATTAAAATGTCCGGGAGGCATTTTCCTGGTGATCTCGGTAGCATGAACGAGTATCAGATTCCTCTCTTTTGCATATCCTTCGCCGATTTTCCAGGCTGCATTAAAATCAAGGGGAATATAATCTTTTTTGGGAGTATATTCAAGGTGATCCGTAATTGCAATGGCATCGAGCCCATCGCGCAATGCCTCATCTATTCTTACAGTTGGCCATACATCGCCATCGGAATAAATTGAATGCATGTGAAAGTCACATTTGATGGTAACATACCCGGGAATATCCGGAAGGTTCACGATTTTTCTCTGTCCTGAAACAAATGCAAAGGATAGTGCAAAGATTAAAACTATTAGAAATTGTCTTTTCATAAATTATGGTTTAAGATTTAAAAACTCACATATTTTCAGATTCCGGGTTAAACTTTTTTAAAATTCAGGTTCCAGAAATGGAAGTCACCGCTTGGAAGATCAATCTTGAAACCGGTAACCTTGCCTTGTGCATCGAAACTGAATGTAACAAGGCCGAAAGTAAGGAACTCATCTTTGAATTTAACTTTGAAGGTGTCGAAGTGCCAATGTTCCAGATCTCCGGTAAACACAGTTTTAGCCGGAAGGAAAGTCAGTTTCAGTTTTCCACCCTCAGAAGTCACCTCCGCATCTCCGTAACTCTTGTCGCGGTAAGTACCTGAATATCCATCCGGAGTAAGCGAAGGTTTTGTTCCCTCTATTCTGCTTTCCAACCTTTCCTTGTCGCTACTTATTTCATGAGCATCCGAACGTGTTTTTATTGCAGAATACTCTGCGATCCAGTCAAATTCCTTTCCTTTTACCAGAATATCCATCAGGTCACCTCTCAGTGCATTATTAACATAACCGTCATTCCCGTTATTCAGGATTATAACAGAGATTTTCTGTTCTGGTATCATTGTTACTTTACTGATATAACCCGGCATTCCACCGTCGTGTTCAACTACTTTTTTCCCATTATAGTCAAAAATAAACCATCCCAGTCCATAGGTGTAAAAATTGATCCCATGTTGTTTCTGACTATTGCCTGCCCCCAGAATTGTGTGAGGTTCCATTATCCGGTTCACACTATTTGATGAAATGATTTTCTGACCTCTGTAAGTGCCATTGTTCATCATCAGCGTTGTCCACATGCTGAGCTCATCTACACTTGAATACATTGCAGCCGCTGGTTTTGCAGCATTGAAATCATATACATCCAGGGCTTTATTGTTAAGATGACCAAGAGCAATCTCCTGACCCGGTGATAGTTCATCATTCGACGGACGGGTCTGAATCATGCCCAGAGGTTTATAAATCCTCGATTCTACAAACTCCGACCATGACTGTCCGGTAACCTTCTGAATAATATCACCTGCTATCATAAACATAATATTCTGGTAGCCGAATTCAATTCCGAATCTTCTGGTTATCGATTCGTAACGGATCCGTCTCATAACCTCCTCATCAGAATATGTTGTGTTATACCAGAGAAGGTCTCCGAAAAAAGTACCAAGCCCCGACCGGTGGCAGAGAAGATCTTCAATAGTCAGTTCCTTTGTTATGTACTCATCGGCCAGTTTGAAGCCCGGAAAGTAATCAGTTACTTTATCGGTCCATTTTAGTTTGCCTTCATCCACCAATATCCCAATCGATGCTGCTGTAAATGCTTTAGAACAGGAAGCAATGTTGAAAAGAGAAGTTGTATTTAAGGGTTTATTAATATCTGCATTGCTGAATCCCAGCGCTTTATGGTAAATAATAACAGAATCTTTAACTACAGCGATAGCAAGGCCTGTAGGTTTGAAAACATCAAATGCCTTTTTAACAGTTTCGTCAATTTTTGCCAGATCCTGTTTTGTTATCTGGGCGTTTAAAATTAAAAAGGAAGAAAAAATAAAAATCGAAACAGAGGTTATAATTTTTTTCATTTCGTGGTTTTTATCTTATTGGATTATGTAAAACTTTAAACAGTGACGCCATCAATCGCGTTTAACAAATTTACCGATTAATAGATGGAAACAAAAGAGAAGTCAGAATATTTTTTTAGCATAAAATTGTGCTAAACACTTTGAATATTAAAACATGCCTTGTATTTTGATACATTTGTAAAAACATTTCGTTTGTGAGGCTGATATTTGCAATATTGGTAATCGTCCTTTTTTCAACTGATATCTCAGGTCAGAAGGATTCAATTAGAAACAGCAATGATACTCTTCCTGAGAGCTTCTATCTTTTACAGAAGGTGAATAGAGATGGAGTTACTATGCCTGAGGTTGAGATTAAGGAGGTGACAGTTATTGGAAGGCCAAGGGCACAAAAAAGAAATGAATACCGTAAATACGAGAGACTTATATTCAATATTAAAAGAGTATATCCTTATGCCATGATGGTAAGGCAGCGTCTTACAGTGGTAAATGAAGCTCTTAAAAGCATTGACAATGAAAAGGAGCGGAAAGATTATCTGAAGGATGTGGAAAAGGATGTATTTGCACAATATGAAGGTGATATGAGGCAAATGACTATAACCCAGGGCCGCTTGCTGATAAAACTTATTGACCGGGAGACACAGAATACCTCATATTCATTGATTAAAGATTACCGGGGGAAGTTTTCAGCAGCATTATGGCAGGGTATTGCCCGTATCTTTGGAACAAATCTTAAAGAAGAATTTGATGCTTATGGGGAAGATGCTGTTATAGAGCAGATTATCAGAGAAATAGATGCCGGAAGACTATAGCCGCCTTCTCGCTATTCCAGAAGATCAGCTCTTCCTTCTATACCCCGAGCCCTTTTATGATAATGCCAATTGTATGAAAAATAATTTTCAGGTCGAACATAAAGGAGCGGTTTTCCAGATACTCAAGGTCGTAATCAAGCCGTTTAATCATTTCACCGGGGTTTGAAGCATAGCCGTATTTAACAATTCCCCACGATGTAATACCTGGCTTAACTTCATGAACCAGATTGTATTCAGGTGTTGTCAAAATAACCTCTCTGATGAAATGGAGCTGTTCAGGCCTGGGTCCGACAATTGACATATCACCTTTAAGAACATTTATAAAATTAGGGATCTCATCAAACTTGTGTTTTCTCATAAAACGTCCAACCGGCGTAATCCTTGGATCTTTTTTACCCGCCAGAAGTGGTATTCCATCTTCAGATCCATGGTACATTGACCTGAATTTATAAAGAGTGAAAGCTTTTCCGGACTTTCCGATACGTTCCTGGGAAAATACAACAGGCCCATTTGATGATACTTTTATTGCAAACGCAAGTATCAGAATAACAGGGCTTAAGATAATAAGACAAATAATTGAAATCAAGTAATCAAATGCCTGTCTTCCAATTTCCCGAATACTCATCAGAAGAAAATTTTATGGCACAAAGGTATAAAAAAAATGAATGAAATTCTTTCGATGGCTGTCTGACATTTTTTATATTTTTGTTGCTGTAAATTTCAACATCACGGATCCCCGATGACAGATACATTTGAAGCAAAAGGAAAGCGGAAAATACTTGTTGCAGAACTGAGGCAGAAAGGTATAAATGATGAAGAAGTATTGAGAGCCATAGATACAGTTCCACGACATCTTTTTATGGATGCTGCATTCTTTAGCCACGCGTATGTTGACAAAGCATTCCCCATTACATCCGGGCAGACAATATCCCAGCCTTATACAGTAGCAGTTCAGAGTTCTTTGCTTAAAGTGAAGAAGAGAGATAAAATTCTTGAAATAGGCACAGGATCGGGTTATCAGGCTGCAATACTTGCCGAAATGGGTGCTAAAGTTTATACAATAGAACGCTTCAGGGATCTTTTTATTAAAGCCCAGAGAACACTTAATTCATTGGGCTATTCTGTTGATTTCTTTTATGGAGACGGCTATGAAGGGAAAGCACAATATGGCCCTTTCGATGGAATAATTATTACCGCGGCAGCTCCGGAGATTCCAATGACTCTTATCCGGCAACTTAAAACAGGAGGGAGGCTTGTAGTGCCTGTAGGTAATTCAGGTTCGCAGGTTATGACAGTTGTTGAACGGACAGGAGAAGAATCCTTCATCAATTCCGAACACGGAAATTTTATCTTTGTACCAATGCTGAAAGGGATTGTGAACAATAATTGATCTTTATATTTTTCAGCCTGCGACGTAGCCGGGTGAACAGTTTCATAATACAAAAAATACTTTTTATGGAAATATTCAGACTTGTCTTTTCGCCTATCGAAGTTAATACATATATTCTTGCCGATGAATCGGGAGATTGTGCTATTATAGATTGCGGATGCTATGGCACCAATGAATCGGAAGAGCTGGAGGTTTTTATAAGTGATAAGAATCTTAATCCGGTCCTGCTGCTGAATACCCATTGCCATCTCGATCATATTTTTGGAAACAAATTCATCCTCGATAAATATAAACTGAAAACATTCTGTGGGAAAGGCGATGAAAAGAATATGAAGGATGCAGAGCAGCATTCCAGGATTTTTGGATTAACCATGGAGGAGCCCCCTGCCGCAGAAGGCTTCATATCTGATAATCAGGTATTCGCTTTTGGCACAACGGAACTTAAGGCACTTCATGTGCCTGGCCATTCTCCGGGGAGCTTTGCATTTTACAGCGAACAAAACGGATCTGTTTTTACAGGTGATGCCCTTTTTTCAGGAAGTATCGGAAGAACGGATCTTCCCGGAGGAGATTATGGATTGCTTATAAATAGTATCAATACAAAACTTTTTGTTCTTCCTCCGGCAATTGTAGTTTATCCGGGTCACGGAAAAGAGACAACTATTGAAAGAGAGAAGCTGTCTAACCCCTTTTTTGCATAATATTTGTCATGTTATTAGGTTGATAATTCAATTACTATTACTCCCTGAATTTTTAAAACAATTAAGTTTCCCTTTTGAGCAAGATATAAATTGAAATATGTTATCAGATAAATTTGTAAACCGTCATAATGGTCCGCGTGAGCACGAGTTGCCACAAATGCTGAAAACAATCGGGGTTAATTCTCTCGATCAGCTGATTGAAAAAACAGTTCCAAAAGCAATTATGCTTGAAAAGCCATTAAGGCTTCCTGAAGCAATGAGTGAATTCGAATACCTTAATCATATCAGATCATTGGGTAAGAAGAATAAAATGTTCCGCTCATTTATAGGACAAGGCTATTATGGTGTTGCCCCCCTGTCGGTAATTACCAGAAATGTCCTTGAGAATCCTTCATGGTACACATCATATACTCCCTACCAGGCTGAGATTTCGCAGGGAAGGCTTGAGGCTCTTCTGAATTTTCAGACTATGATTATTGAGCTTACCGGAATGGAGATCGCAAATGCTTCTCTGCTGGATGAATCTACTGCAGCTGCTGAAGCTATGATTATGATGTTTAATGCCCGGTCGAGAGCTTCGGTAAAAGCAGGGGCCAATAAATTTTTTGTTGATGAAGATATTTTTCCGCAAACACTCAGCGTGATAACAACCCGCTCGGCTCCTCTTGGGATCGAGTTGGTTTTTGGGAAATACACTCAGGCTCTCTTCAATGAATCTTTCTTCGGAGCATTTGTTCAGTACCCGGCAGCTTCTGGTCCGGTCAGGGATTACAAAGGGTTCACAGATATGGCTCACTCTGCCGGAATACTCGTTGGTGTTGCTGCCGATCTTATGAGTCTTGCTATACTTGTTCCTCCCGGAGAATGGGGTGCTGATATTGTTGTTGGGTCAAGCCAGAGAATGGGACTGCCTATGAGTTTCGGGGGTCCCCATGCCGGATATTTTGCCACACGTGATGAACTTAAACGAAGCATGCCCGGCCGTATCATAGGAGTATCGGTTGATGCTCAGGGCAGTAATGCTTTAAGAATGGCCTTGCAGACAAGAGAACAGCATATAAAACGGGAGAGGGCAACTTCAAATATCTGTACTGCACAGGCGCTTCTGGCAACAATGTCCGGAATGTATGCACAATATCATGGCCCCGAAGGGTTAAAGAATATCTCCAAACTTATTCACGATTCTGCCTGCACTTTAAGTTACAATATTAAAAAACTGGGATACAGACAATTGAATTCTATGTTTTATGATACAATAAAGGTTAGTACAGGAACAGGAATTTCATCAGGTACTATCCGGAACCTTGCCCTTGAAGCAGAGATGAATTTCTGTTATCCCGACGATAATACTGTATTGATAAGCACAGACGAGATAACAACTATTAAAGAAATAAACACTATCGTTGAGATATTTGCCAAAGCTGCACGACTGGACCATACCAGAGTAAACTCATACTGCAACTGTAAGGTTATTGATGATAAGTTTCTCCGGCAATCATCATTCCTGAGTGAAGGAAATTTTACCAGGTATCATAGCGAAACAGAGATGATGCGATATATCAAGATGCTTGAAAGAAAAGATTTCTCCCTTACTCACAGCATGATTTCGCTGGGTTCCTGCACTATGAAGTTGAACCCTGCAAGCTCTCTTTTTGCAATGAGCTGGCCTGAATTCGGGAATATTCACCCGTTTGTCCCGGAGGATCAGGCCATTGGATATTATAAAATAATGGATGAACTGGGTGAGGCACTAAAAGAGATAACAGGATTTCAGGCAATTTCATTTCAGCCTAACTCCGGTGCTGCAGGCGAATACGCAGGATTAATGGTTATCCGCGAATATCATCTTCAAAGGGGAGAGGGTGCCCGGAATATAGCTCTGATCCCTTCTTCAGCACATGGCACAAACCCTGCAAGCGCTGCAATGGCAGGAATGCAGATTGTGGTTGTGGAGTGCGACGAAAAAGGAAACATAAGTGTGGAAGATCTGAAGAAAAAAGCGGAGGAGCATAAAGCTGATCTTGCCTGTTTTATGATCACTTATCCTTCAACCCACGGTGTGTTTGAATCGGCTGTTTCTGAAATGTCGGAAATAATACATTCATATGGCGGATTGGTTTATATGGATGGGGCAAATATGAATGCTCAGGTCGGTCTGACTAATCCAGGCCATATAGGAGCCGATGTCTGTCATCTAAACCTTCATAAAACATTCGCTATACCTCATGGTGGTGGAGGACCTGGTATGGGCCCTATCCTTGTTAATGATAAACTGGCTGAGTTTCTTCCATCGCACCCGGTTGTAAAGACAGGCGGCAGTCATGGTACTTCATCTGTTGCAGGTGCTCCCTTTGGCAGCGGACATGTTCTTACAATCTCGCACGCATACATAATGATGATGGGTTCCTCCGGATTAACCCGTGCAACAAAATATGCCATTCTGAATGCTAATTATATTGCTGCGTCGTTAAAGGGGATCTATAATACTCTTTATACCGGGACGGAAGGATTTGTTGCACATGAGATGATCCTCGATTGCCGGAATTTTAAAGCTGAGGCTGGTATTTCTGAGGCAGATATTGCCAAGAGATTAATGGATTATGGATTTCATGCTCCAACACTTTCATTTCCTGTTCATGGTACGCTTATGGTGGAACCAACTGAATCAGAGTCGCTTCAGGAGCTTGATAAGTTTATTGAAGCTATGAAATCAATATACAATGAGATTCAGGAGATAAAAGATGGCAGGGCTGGTCGTGAAGATAATGTTTTGCATAATGCTCCTCATACTGTTAAGGTTTTAACAGCAGATGAGTGGACCCATTCTTATGGTCGCCAGAAGGCTGCTTTCCCGCTGAAATGGGTAGCCGAAAATAAGTTCTGGCCTGCAATAGGACGCATCGACGACAGTTATGGCGATCGTAATCTTGTTTGCACATGCGATCCTATTGACTCCTACAGGGAGGAAATGAAAAAAGGCTAGGTTTCTACATTTGAATTTTATTAAAAACAATTATCAGCCACTTCAATAGTTATGCGCAACTCTTCATGGAACGATCTTACAGCGCTTATTGACGGTAAGAAACTGAATTACCGGCCGGTAGGATTTATTATCGACAGCCCCTGGATCCCGGGATGGTATGGTATCTCAAATACTGACTATTATTCGTCAGACGATCTCTGGCTGAAATCAAATATGAAAGCAGCTGAGACATTTCCGGATGTGTGGTTCCTTCCCTCATTCTGGTCAGAATATGGGATGTGTACTGAGCCATCAGCATTTGGTTCGCGTATGATATTTCTTGAGAAAGGGCTGCCTCATGCGGAGAGGATCCTTTCAGGGATTGAAGAAGCCGGATCGCTTCCGCAACCCAATGTGAAAACCGACGGGCTATTGCCTTTCATGATCAACCGGCTTAAAATAAATCAGGAAGCAATTGTCAGGGCAGATCATCAGATAAGATTTGCCGTTGCAAGAGGACCTTTGAATATTGCAAGTTTTCTTATGGGAACAACCGAATTCATGATGGCTATCACCATGGATCCTGAAGGAACCCACAGACTCCTTGAGAAAATTTCCGTTTTTATTTGCGACTGGATAGCCTGGCAGAAGGAGTGTTTCCCATCTATTGAGGGAGTTTTGATACTTGACGATATTATAGGTTTCGTTGGAGAGGTTGAGTTTCAGGAATTTGTAATTCCATATTTTAAAAGAATATTTGAATCGGCCGGTGTTAAAGTACGGTTTCTTCATAACGATGCTGAAGGCCTGATAACTGCAAAGCACCTGACTGAAATGGGTGTAAATATGTTCAATTTTTCTTTTAACCATTTGATGGGTGAGATCCGTGACCTTGCAGGCCCTGGAGTTGTACTTGTAGGCAATATCCCTCCAAGGGATGTTCTCGCCGCCGGTACTCCTTTTCAGGTTGAAGAAGCAGTAAAGAAAGCCCTGGGCGAAATTTCAATACACGACCGGATTGTATGGTCGGCCGGGGGTGGGATGCCACCTGATGTTAATGATGCTAATATAAATGCATTTATCAAGGCTGTCAGAAATTATTAATTCTGAAAAGGATCTGAAAAAATGAATACAAATAGTAATTGATTTTATTTAACTTAGCCCACACACACTTTAGCAACATTGCGTCAGAAAAACAAATAAAAAAATATTGAATAATGAAAAAACTGTCTTTAATAATCCTTCTGTTTGCTCTCGTTTTGTTCTCCTGCGGAACGGGTAATTCAAAACAACAAACAGGTAAATCCGATGGTTCAATGGAAAGCAAAACTCAGGTAAAACTACTAACTGTCGATCCCGGCCATTTTCATGCCGCGCTGGTTCAGAAAACTATGTACGACCAGGTATCTACTGATGTACATTTATATGCACCTGAGGGGCCTGATTATATTCAGCATCTGAACAGGATAAAAGCCTATAACAGCAGACCTGTTAATCCGACATCATGGAATGAGATTGTATATACGGGGAATGACTTTTTTGAAAAGATGCTTCAAGAAAAAGCCGGAAATGTTGTTGTTCTATCAGGCAACAACAGGATAAAAGCAGAATATATTACAAAATCCATTAATGCCGGGATCAATGTTCTGGCAGATAAGCCAATGATTATTTCACCTGAAGATTTCCCTGCCCTTGAAGCAGCTTTTGCCGGTGCGAAAAAAAGCGGCCTGCTTTTGTATGATATAATGACGGAGAGATTTGAAGTGAATTCCATTCTGCAGAAAATGCTTTCTCAGAAAGCGGAAGTCTTTGGTACTCTTATGACAGGAACCAGGGAAGAGCCTGCTGTTACAAAGGTGAGTGTTCACCATTTTTCCAAGCTTGTTTCAGGAACTCCTCTGATTCGTCCTGCCTGGTTTTTTGATGTTCAGCAGCAGGGTGAAGGGATTGTTGACGTAACAACACATCTTGTCGATCTTATTCAGTGGGCATGTTTTCCTGAGCAGATCCTGTCAACAGGCGACGTATCGATGGTTTCGGCAAAAAGATGGCCAACGATGATCTCAAAAGATGAATTTAAAGGTGTTACAGGGCTTGACAGTTTTCCGGATTATCTTCAGAAAGATGTAAAAAATGGCACTCTCAATGTCTTTTCCAACGGCGAAATGGTTTACAAATTGAAAGGAGTATTTGCAAAAGTTTCTGTTGAATGGAAATATTCTGCACCCCCCGGAGGCGGAGATACCCATTACTCGGTTATGCACGGAACAAGGTGCGATCTTGTCATTAAGCAGGGTCCTGATGAGAATTATGTTCCTACACTGTATGTTGAGAATGTTAAAGGAATTGCTATGAACGATTTCAACGTAAAACTGAAAGAAGCACTCTCTTCCTTTCCTTATGATAGTTTGGGTTCAGTTGCAATAAATCAGAACTCTCTTAAATTATCGGTACCTGTAAAATACAGAGTTAGTCACGAGGAGCATTTTGGCCAGGTCACTGCTAAATTTCTGGAGTATCTTAAAGCCGGTAATCTGCCGGAATGGGAAGTGCCCAATATGATCACAAAATATTTTATTACTACAAGCGCCTTGAAAATGGCCAAAGAAAAGCAGTAAACATATTCATTGGCTAATTGTCTGGTTATAATAATTCTGGTTGTCTGCAGGGTTCTGCGGCTAAGTAAACAGATCCTCCAGTACCATCGAGTAGAGGTCTGCGTGTAATATACCGGCAGCCTGAATCTGTTTTGGAACAAGGCTTTCTTCAGTCATTCCCGGAACTGTATTTATCTCAAGGAACCGTGGTTTCTGGTCAACCACTATGAAATCAACCCTTACAATCCCTTTACATCCAAGAAGATCATAGACGAGGGAGCTGAGCCGCTGAATTTCGGCTGTAACAGATGGCGGCAGATCAGCAGGTGTAACCTCATCTGATTTTCCCGGAGTATATTTTGCCTCAAAGTCGAAAAACTCATTCTTGCTGATAATCTCAGTTATCGGAAGGATTATTGATTTATTTCTGGTTTTAACAACTCCGCAAGCCACCTCCCGGCCATTCATAAAGGCTTCAATAAGAACTTCGCTGCTCTCTTTAAACGCAAATTCAATTGCTCCGGCCAGCTCTTCCTCCTTTTTTACCTTTGAAACCCCAAAACTCGACCCGCTGTCGTTTGGCTTAACAAAACAGGGGAGGCCAATCTTCTTAATAATCTCTTTTGTTTCGGTTTTGTCACCTTTTCTGATCAGGATGGCCTCGGCCATTGGAATATTATACTCTTTCAGAAACAGCTTGCATGCCTGTTTATTAAATGTAAGGGCAGAGCAGAATGCACCGCAACTGGAATAAGGGATCCCCATCATGTCGAAATAGCCCTGGAGTAAGCCATTTTCCCCCGGAGTGCCATGGATTGCAATAAATACAGCATCAAAACGGATTCTGTCTCCATCAGCAACCAGTGTGAAATCATTCTTGTCAACATTATGATAACGGCCTTTTTGATCCTCCCAGAACCAGCTGGTACCTTTTATCATTATGATATATATATTATATTCTGATGATAATATTCTGCCGGCTTCACGGGCACTCTTTACCGAAACCTCATATTCTGAAGAGTCCCCACCGGCAACTATAGCAATAGTCTTCATATCCTGTTTAATTATTCAGACCAAAATTACTCATTTTAGCGATGTAAAACCTTGAAAACATAGATAAAATATCAGCGGTGCATGATGACCCAGACCCCATTTGAAGAACCGTTTATTAAAAAATCAAATCATTTGATATTGAATAATCTGCAGATATATTACCTTTGTTGAAACTTTTAAAAAGAGATAAAATGAAAAAAGGATGTTTAATCGGAATTATTATAGTTGCTTTTCTGGCGCTTGTTGTAATAAGTGTAGTGCTTTGGGGTACAAAGGTTTATAATGGTATGGTTACAATGAATGAAGATGTTACCAGCCAGTGGGGCAATGTTGAGACTGCCTATCAGCGCAGGTCAGATCTTATTCCAAACTTCGTCAATACTGTTAAAGGTGCTGCCAATTTTGAGCAGACTACTCTCACTCAGGTAATTGAAGCCAGATCCAAAGCTACTTCCGTTTCTATCGACCCTACGAAAATGACTGCAGAAAATATGCAGCAGTTTCAGCAGGCGCAGGGACAGGTCTCCTCAGCTTTGTCACGTCTGATGGTTGTGGTTGAGAAGTATCCTGAGCTCAAGGCAACTCAGAATTTCAGAGATCTTCAGGTAGAACTTGAAGGTACTGAGAACAGGATCTCTGTTGAGAGAAGAAAATTCAATGATCTCGCAAGGGGCTATAATACATATGTCAAAAGGTTCCCGCAAAACTTTATTGCCGGTATGTTTGGCTTCCAGTCGAAACCATATTTTGATGCTGTTGAAGGTGCTGAAAAGGCCCCGGAAGTTAAATTTTAATATAATACCTGCTATATAATGAAAGCTTCAGCGTTCTTTACCAAAGAACAACAGGCTCAGATACTTGTATCTGTAAAGGAAGCCGAGAAGGCAACCTCGGGCGAGATCAGGGTCCATATTGAAACCAAATGCTCAGGCGAAGTTCTCGACAGGGCGGCATGGATCTTTAAAAAACTGGCCATGCATAATACTGCCGAACGTAACGGGGTCCTGTTCTACCTTGCTGTAAGCGACAAAAAATTCGCTCTAATTGGCGACGCCGGTATTAATGCAAAAGTGCCTGCCGGTTTCTGGGATGAGACAAAAGAGCTTCTTCAGAAAAATTTCAGGGAAGGAAAATTCACAGAAGGACTTTCAGAAGGAATCCTGCTTGCAGGGAAACAGCTAAAGACTCATTTCCCTTATAGTAAGGACGATGTTAATGAACTGTCCGATGAGATTTCATTTGATAAAATTAAGGGGGAGTAACGAAAATGAGAAAAATAAGTTTGTATTTACTAACCCTGGCAGTTCTGCTTTTTGCTGTTCCGGGAAATAATCTCTTCTCTCAGGATATTCCTGACAGGGCCGTTCCACCCAGACTTGTAAACGATTTTGCCGGCCTCCTTAATGGTGAGGAGACAACTATTCTTGAGTCAAAACTGGTTGCTTTCAACGACTCAACATCAACTCAGATAGCAATAGTTATTGTTCCGTCACTTAGTGGATATGCCCCTTCAGACTATGCCCAGCGACTGGCAGAGAAGTGGGGGATTGGTCAGAAGGGTTTGAATAATGGTGTTGTGATTCTCGTAAAACCAAAAACTATTGATTCGAAAGGCGAAGTATTTATTGCACAGGGATATGGACTTGAAGGTGTTATTCCTGATATAACCTGCGGAGAAATAGTGGATAACGAAATCCTTCCCGCATTCAGGAACGGAGACTACTTTGGAGGACTAAGTAATGCAGCAGGTTCAATAATGTCACTTACCCGTGGAGAATATACAGCTACAGACTATGGGAAGAGGGCAAAGAAAAATGATGCAAGAGGTTCTTCAATAGGAATAGCGATTTTTGCAATAATCATTATTTTATCTTTTATCTCCAGAAAATCTGGAGGATCGAACAGTAGAAATATCAGTTCAGGCGGATTGCCATTCTGGTTACTTCTTAGCATGATGGGCTCAGGAAGAGACTCTCATAGCGGAAGCTGGGGCGGATTCTCAGGTGGTGGAGGTGGCGGTGGCGGATTCGGCGGCTTCGGTGGCGGAAGCTTTGGCGGAGGTGGTGCCGGCGGAAGCTGGTAGCTGCTTCACAACGGAATACTATTCCGGAATTTTCTCTTATATAGTCTGATTATATGTACTTTAGCCTGAGTTTATCAGGCTAAACATTTTCAGATTCCCTGCCTGCAATATATTTTCTCCATTTATCTATAACCTGTTGCATATCATCAGGCAGATCGGAGTCGAAGGTGAGTCTTTTTCCGGTAACAGGATGGTCGAACGCCAGCGATTTTGCATGAAGTGCCTGGCGCGGTAATATTTTAAAACAGTTTTTGATGAACTGCTGGTACTTTGTAAAGGTTGTCCCCTTAATTATCTGATTTCCTCCATATTCCTCATCATTGAAAAGAGGGTGTTTAATATGACTGAAATGGACCCGGATCTGATGTGTACGTCCGGTCTCAAGCTTGCATTCTACAAATGAAATATATCCGAAATCCTCTAAAACCTTGTAATGAGTAATGGCATTTTTGCCTTCACTTTCATCCCTGAAAACCTGCATTACTTTTCTGTCTTTGGCACTTCTTCCGATGTTTCCTGTAATTGTTCCCTCTCTGGGATCCGGAATCCCCCATACAAGTGCATTATATCTGCGGTCGGTTGTACGGTCAAAAAACTGTTTGGAGAGCCGGTTCAGGGCAAATTCATTTTTAGCTATTACAAGAATCCCTGAGGTGTTCTTATCTATCCTGTGAACCAGCCCGGGTCTGCTTTCTCCTGTACTGAAAAGCGGAAGATCTTTGAAATGCCACATCAGGGCATTTACCAGAGTGCCGGTGTAATTCCCGTAAGCAGGATGTACAACCATTCCTGGCTCTTTGTTAACTACCAGAACATCATCATCTTCATAGACAATATTCAGGGGTATATTTTCTGCAATAAGTTCAGTATCTCTCGGAGGTGTTGGTAATACAACCTGTACGATATCACCCGGTTTAACTTTATAGTTGGGTTTAACGGGATGGTTATTTACGAGAATATTACCTGCATTGGCTGCATTCTGAACACGGGTACGTGAGGCATTTTCTATTCTGTCGGAAAGATATTTATCTATCCTGAGAAGTGATTGCCTCGGATCGGCCTTAAACCTGAAATGTTCAAAGAGTTCCTGCTGGTCAAATGATTCTTCTTCTGCCATTTTATAGTTTACCTTGTTTTTATTAACCTGTTATACCCTGCAGGAACTCCATTCACACTTGTGATAACAATATAAACCCCTTCGTTAAGAGAAGAGATATCAACCTGCCCGGTATTTGGCACTTTTATCATCTGGCGCCCCTGAAGGTCCAGAATTGTTATATATGATAATCCTGTAAATTGCAGTTCTCCTGTGTCAATATTAATGTGATCGGTTGCCGGGTTAGGCCATATACTTACCATTTTTTTCCCGGAATAGGTATCCTCAAGAGATGTTACTTTAAGAGGGTCCCCAACAACCGGTCTTATCATAATGCTTCCCGTGATCTTTGACTTGTTCCATTCTCCGTTCAACCAGAAAAACTGCTTTCCGGCATTTGGGGTATTTACGTCGAGGCCGACATCAAGAAAGGTTTCTGAGCGCTGCTTCCATCCGATATAAAACACGCCATCTACCATAACTCCTTCAGGAATAGTGTAGGTGTAAAAACCATTTACTGATTCACCCTGTTCAACAATAACCTCCTCAGTTGTATAAATAACATTTCCGGGAATCCCGTTATTGTTGTCCCATACCATAAGGTCGAATGTTCTCACATTGGCATTCAGATAACTGTCGTTGAAGCATATACGTATAGCTCTCAGTGTGTCAGTCATAAATGAGGTAAATTTGTAGGCAGCCATCGCATTTCTTGATCCCAGTCCGTTAATTCCGTATCCCCCTTCGGAAGAGCCATCATCGAATGCAAAATAGTTTTTAAAAACCTGAAAATAGACCAGTGTGTCGTTTTCTTTGGGATCAAACTCATCTGTTTTCAGGGAACACTTTATTCTGAAAAGGGCAGAATCAGTATTCTCAGTATTAAAGGTATAGATGAGGTTTGCTCTGTAATTAAAATTGGTCAAAGGGTCGATATTTGAAGCTCCGGCAGAAAAAAAATGTGATTCTGAATTTTTGTAAACATCCCAGATTTCGAAATTTCGGGTTACATTTCTGGTAATTGTATCGTTATTCCGGTACTGAACCGTTATAGATGATCCCATCTCCTGAAGCTCGATCTGTCTGAATTGTTTCCATGGCATTGCCTCATGTGTTTTCAGAAGAGAACGAAGAGGGAGCCTGAAAGAGACATCGGCAAAGACGGTATCTCCTGAATTTCTGTTTTTGTCGACCAGCACATAATCGATGTTCCATATATCACAATTTCCAACCATCGAAGGGTCGCTGAGGTTTGGGCTCAGACTTGCATAATTTATAAACCGGAACTGAAATCCTTTTTTCAGAAATTGTGTCTGATTAATATTTATGATAACCGGTCTGAATCTTTGAACTGTATCTCCTTCTGCCTTCCATACAGAATACCACTTCTTCTCTTCAGGAGCAAAGAGCTGAAGTGTAATACTGTCTTTTTGTTCAGGCAGATCGCTCAGACCGCCGGGCTGATATAAGAAGCTGAGCCAGATATTATCTGAAGCTGAATAGTTCAGATTCAGTGGTTTTGATGTAAGCCTGTCTGCTTCAAAGCCCGTTGAAGTAGAAGTCTCATATAACCTTCCGGTATTCCCGAGTGCATCAAAAGTGGCTACTCCTTCAGTTATCTGCCTGTTGGAATAGGTGTTATTGATAAATACAAAGTCGTCGAGCCATTTTTTATTATCAGGAACAACTGAATGGCCTGAGAAATCATCGAAAAGAGGAAGTTCCAGAGTATCTGAGGTGCTTTCAGCTTTGTTTTTTTTCTGATTTTCCCTGTTCTCAGAAATAGGGTAATTCGATTGTAGCCCTGTTACAATCTCCTGGGCAGATGTGTTTATGGAACAATAATAAAGTAATACTAAATATGGGATTATCTTTCTGATCATCTGGTTTAGTTAGATGTCTCCTTAATTATATTGATATCAGAAATAGTGTCCTGGACAGAAGTTTCTGTTGAGTCAACCGGCATTTTGGCCGAATCAACTGTAAGCCAGAGATATACAGCAGATCCAAGCTGAAGTGTTGCATCCTCCCTGTACTCCGGATTCTGTTTGAAAACAACAGCGGTAAGAGAGTCTCCCAGCTGAAGAATAGTTTTGTCGTAAATATATGCCCCCAGATTAAGCGATGCACCAAGAATTTTATTTCTGGCAGGTTCCAGATTCATTCCGATTAAATCCGGAACAGGAGTACGCTGGTTACTTAATCCTTTCCCCAGAACAAGATCAACAACTGAACCCTTCTGAAGGGAATCGCCTTCAGGAATGTTTTTCCCGTTATACAACTGATCGATAACAACATCGATTGAGAGATCGGGTTTGTATTTTAATACTCCAATCTCGAGACCTGTGCTTTCCATAAGGGCAATAGCCTGTCTTTTAGGAAGATCAATAACATTTGGCATTGCTACCATTTCGGGATGAAAGGCATTTAAAGTGAGAACTATATTCCTCCCTTTTTTTACTTTGAACCCGGGTTTTGGATTTTGTTCAGCAATACATCCGCGAGGTACGAGGGTTGTATAAACAGAATCGATGATCTGGAATCTTAATTTATTTTTTTTTGCAAGTAATGTTGTCTGTTCAAGCGTAAGTCCGTAGAATGAAGGAACAGGCCGTGCCTGCCCGTGTCTGGTATAGATATTGAGACACAGCAGTAATATCATTAATGATCCGGCAAAAATTGCCGCTGAAATACCAAGATTCTTAAGAAATTCTTTGCTCCGGATAAAGTTCTTAAAGCTCATACTGACAATTTGGACATTATTAATAACGTAAAGGTACTGATAAAATTATAAGTTGGATATTCGAGGATAATAAACCGGTAAGGTTGTATCCGAAAGACCATTGTTTTTTCAGATTTCAGTTGTATTAGGAGGCAGAATGGGATTGTAAAGAGAATCTCTTTCTGCGGGAATAAACCCAGCATCGCGTATCAGTTGAGAAATTTCATCAGTACTCATTGCAGGGTTCTCCTCTTTTGCTCCGGCCATCGAATATATTTTGGTTGTATCATCAATCGTTCCGTCCATATCATCAGCTCCGAAAGAGAGAGCAAGCCTGGCATTATCTTTTCCTGTCATTGGCCAGTAGGCCTTGATATGAGCAAAGTTATCGAGATAAATCCTGGATACTGCAAAGTTACGGAGGTCTTCTATAATATTTACCTCCCCCAGGTATGACATGTTGTTATTCGACTTTTTGAATTTTAATGGAATAAAAGCATTAAATCCGGAAGTTTTATCCTGAAGGGTACGCAGCCTTTCCAGATGATCAATACGGTGTGCATAAGTCTCCATGTGGCCATAGAGCATTGTTGCATTTGATGAAATACCTAACCTGTGGGCTGTTTCGTGAATTGTGAGCCAGAGATCTGATGAGGCCTTTTCATCGCATATCATCTTCCGGAGTTCTTCATCAAATATTTCTGCCCCCCCACCAGGTATTGAATCGAGGCCATAATCTTTCAGTATTTTTAATCCCTCTTCGAAAGAGAGGCCTGCCTTTGTAATCATGTAATCAAGTTCAATGGCAGAAAAAGCTTTTATATGCAGTTCAGGACGGTGTTTTTTTATTTTTCTTAAGAGGCCGCCCCAGTAATGAAGATCATATGAGGGATGCACTCCACCTACAATATGCACTTCAGTAACTTTTTTATTATCAAAGCGTTTCACAATGTCTAGCATCTCTTCGTGGCTGTATTCCCAACTGTCAGGGTCGCCTTCCTGTTTATGATAGGAGCAGAACCGGCAATTATAAATGCATTTATTGGTTGGTTCGATATGAAAATTATTATTGAACCAGGCAAAATTGCCGTTATATCTTTTTCTGACAATTCCTGCGAGAAGACCGAGCAAGGCAAGATCTGCTTTTTTAAAGAGCAACAAACCCTCCTCAGGGGTAATCCTTTTATTTTCCGCTACCTTATCTGCAATAATACGGATGTTCTTATCGTCAATATAGTTAAATAGGTCGTTCATATAAATTTCTGTAATTGAAGGGTGTAAAGTTAAGAATAATCTCTATTCCTCATTAGCTCGTCACAGCCTGGTTTTTGACACTGTAAAATACTTAATAATACATAAATAGGTTTCAATTCTCTCCTCGATTCAGCAGGAATTCATGTCTGGATCCTGTTCCGTAGCAGTAGAAAGGAGCGGGATTGAAGTAGTGGTTAAAAATGTAACAGGAGGTGATACTCTGAGTTTGAATGAAACAAAAAAGGTGCCTTGATAAAGACACCTTTAAGCAGATATTGTATTGTACGATTATCCTTTTAATTTAAGTTCAGGGGAAACTGAAAGTTTTTTCCTACCTTTTGCTCTACGGGCTGCAAGAACTCTTCTTCCGTTGGGAGTTGACATCCTTTCCCTGAAACCATGCTTATTTGCTCTCTTTTTTCTCGATGGCTGGTATGTCCTTTTCATTTTTCAATTATATTATAGACTAACTGTCTGATTTGAGACTGCAAATGTAGTACTTTTTTGAAATATAAAAACGGGGGAAGTGTTTTTTTTAAAAAAAATCAAATTGGCAGATAAACTATCTTTTTTGTTTCAAAAAAGGGTTCTTTAAAAAACTCCTTGATATTCCACACTTTAACCTTGTTTTGAAACGATACCAGCTCAGCGGTAAGATCTCCGCCTTTAAGATACAAAATTCCACTCCTGAGTTTGTTTTTTTCCGATTTTTCAATGTTTTTTGAAGTGAGGGCTGCAAATTCAGGAAATGCGGCTACTGCACGGCTTATTACGAAATGGTATCTGGCTTTTTCTTCCTCGATCCTTTTCCGTACCGGCCTTACATTTTTCAGACCAAGTTCATCTGCAACAGATGTTACCACTTTGATTTTTTTTTCAATGGAATCAAGCAGGGTGAATTCAGAATCGGGGAACAGGATAGCAAGCGGGATCCCCGGAAACCCTCCTCCTGTACCTATATCAATGATCCTTGTTCCCGGCAGGAATGTTATGACTTTTGCTATTGCCAGAGAATGCAGCACATGGTGTACCATGAAATTATCCATGTCTTTTCTGGATATCACATTTATCATATTGTTCCATCTCAGGTAAATGCTGTACAGTTGCGAGATCTTTTCTTTCTGATCCCCGGACATCAATGGAAAATAGCTGAAAATGATTTCTGACACTACCTTTTGCCTGTTTTGATTAAAATATTATATAAAAGTGCTTTTGCCCTGTTGAGCTGAACTTTCACCGTTCCAATGGGGAGGTTGAGTTTTGATGAGATCTCAATATATGAGTACTCATTATAATAACGCAATTCAATGAGGGTACGGTATCGTGGTTTTAACTGGCTTACAATATCTTTAAGAGCAGCAATCTCCTGATGATTAATTAATAATTCTTCCGGATCGGGCTGGTCCGATTGAATGTTTACAATTACTATATCAAGGCTGTCCTGTAAGTGATCAAGCGGGGTTGGAGATACCTGTTTCTTTCTGATAAAGTCGACGCAATTATTTGTGGCGATTTTAAATAGCCAGGTGCTGAATGCAAATTTCGGAGTATAGGAATCAAGGTTTCTGAAGGCTTTCCCAAATGCTTCAATTGTAAGATCTTCAGCATCAGAGGAGTTGTTAACCATTTTCAGAAGTAAAAAAAAGATTGAATCCCAATACCTGTTCATCAGGCTGGCAAAAGCTTTTTCACTTCCTTCCTTTGCTTCTAAAACAAGCAGCAGATCGTTTTGGGCTTTATCCGATAGTCCATGTGCTATTTCCATCTGTTATTACCTTGTCCGCTCAGGATGTTACTTAAATAAACAATACAGTTAATAAGTGGGGAAAAGATATCAAAAAACAACGAATAAGCTAACAAACCCGGTTCATTTAATTTTTTCTGAACAAGTGCGAAAACAGTTATTTGTATTATTAGTCTCAATCCAAATACTGACAAAACATACGGCCAGAGAAAAGTAAACGAAAGCAGAACAATGAGTGATGAAAAGAACAGAACCCTTGTAACAGGTTCAGTAATCAGTAGTAATTTATCTCTTAGTTTATAATGAGGCGCAGTGGTCATGTGTCTTTTCTTCTGTGTCATCCATTCATTAAACCCTGTACATGGAACAGACCTTGTATGTGTGCCGTTCCTGAATTCGACGTTTGTATTGTTCCTCGAAGCATTTGTATTTACAAACAGGTCATCATCTCCCGAAATGATATGATTATAAGCGCCATAGCCTTTATTTTCAAAAAATACCGAACGGCGGTATGACAGGTTGCGTCCGACACCCATATAAGGAAAGCCCCGTAGTGCCATCCCAAGATACTGCATAGCTATTATCATGCTGTCGTAACGGATGTATTTGTTTAAGAATCCGTTCTCCCTGAAATATCCTCCGTATCCAAGTACAAAAGAGATTTTTTCATTAAAATGTGAAGTCATTCCCTCGAGCCATTTATCTGAATCCGGCCGGCAATCGGCGTCCGTAAAAACGAGAATATCATTTTTGGCAGCCTTTATTCCGATAAACTGAGCAAACTTCTTGTTATGTGTAAATTTGAGGTCTTTATTGATAGTTGAGATCTTCAAATGGGGATATTGCTTCGTAAATTTCCCAAGTATATCATAAGAATTATCTTCGGAACAATCGTTTACAACAATAACTTCATAATCGGGATAGTCCTGCTTTAATATGAACGGCAAAAAATTATTAAGATTTTCAGCTTCGTTTTTAGCGCATATTATTACCGAGACAGATTTTTTCTCATCATTTATCTTCCCCGGTTTATTCACATACACAGTAAGATAAAAGAATAGATAATAAAATAACTGAATGGCTGCAGTTACAACGAAGGTTGAAAAAACAATAATGAGAAAAATTTTATCTGGATTCATAGTATCATTTCCATTTACTTCAGCAATATTAATAAGATAATCGTAATGATAAATGATTATTAGCAATAAACATTCTGAAATTTTTAGCCCGGAGGATATCTGCTCATAACAGGTTAAGAAAAAATTTTCACTATAATTTTATAAGGCCGTATGGATGAATTACATTTGTGTTTTCAAAAATGCGATTGATTGATATGTTTAAAATAGAGAGCAGGGATAAAGAAACAAAAGCACGGACTGGTCTTTTGAAAACAGCACATGGCGATATCCCTACTCCGATTTTTATGCCGGTAGGGACTGGTGGTACTGTAAAAGGAATTTTACAACGTGATCTTTCAGAGGATATTAATGCAAAAATAATTCTTGGAAACACTTATCATCTCTATTTGAGACCGGGTACTGAAATACTGCAGGCAGCCGGAGGTCTTCACCGTTTTATGTCGTGGGATCGCCCTATACTTACCGATAGCGGAGGTTATCAGGTATTCTCGCTTACAGGAAACAGGAAGCTTACCGCTGAAGGTGCTGTCTTTAAATCTCATATAGACGGATCGAGGCATCTCTTTACTCCTGAAAATACAATTGATATTCAACGCATTATTGGCGCCGACATAATAATGGCTTTTGATGAGTGCGCTCCCTGGCCATGTGAGTACGACTATGTGAAAAAATCGGTAGCTCTGACACATCAATGGCTCGACAGGGCAGTTGACCGTTTTCGCACCACCGATCCTTTATGGGGGAAAGAGCAGTTCCTTTTTCCGATAGTTCAGGGAGGTGTATTTGATGATCTCAGGCGATTTTCTGCCGAAAAGATAGCTTCTGTGGGATTAGAGGGAAATGCAATAGGTGGATTGTCGGTTGGAGAACCGGCTGACGAAATGTACAGGATAATAGAGATAGTTAATGAAATCCTTCCCGATGATAAACCACGTTATCTGATGGGAGTGGGTACTCCTGTAAATCTTCTCGAAGCCATAGAGAGAGGTATTGATATGTTCGATTGTGTTATGCCGACACGGAACGGACGAAATGGAATGCTATTTACAAGTGAGGGGACGATAAATATCAGAAACAGAAAATGGATCGACGATTTCTCGCCGATTGATCCTGAGGGGCCTTCTGCGGTAAGCCTTTTCTATTCAAAGGCATACTTAAGACATCTCGTTATTTCGGGCGAAAATCTTGGAGCGCAGATAGCAAGTATTCATAATCTGGCTTTTTATTTGAGACTGGTTGAGGAAGCAAGAAAAAAAATTGAAGAAGGTAATTTTAGAAAATGGAAAGACGCAATGGTAAAAAAACTTTCGGAGCGACTGTAAATTCTCTGAGAATTAAAATTATTGATGCTTATATTATCAGGAAGTTTCTTGGAACTTTCTTCTTTGCACTTGTCCTGATACTGACAATAGCTGTTGTATTCGATTTCGCCGAGAAAATCGATAACTTTATGGAAAAGGAGGCTCCTGTAAAAGCAATAATATTTGATTATTACCTGAATTTCATTCCGTATTTTGCCACATTATTTGCACCTCTGTTCGTTTTTATCGCAGTTATATTCTTTACTTCAAAAATGGCGGTTAATACCGAAATCATTGCCATTCTTAATAGCGGAATGAGTTTCAGGAGGATGATGTGGCCTTATTTTCTTTCGGCTTTGTTTATCGCTGCATTCACCTTTATCCTGACCAATTTTGTTATACCCGGCTCAAACCGGAAAAGGATGGTTTTTGAAGACAGATATTACAGGTCATCAAGCCGGAAGGTGATGGTAGAGAATATTCACAGGCAGGTATTCAAAAATATCTATGTTTATATGGGGTCGTACAATCCTATTAGTCTGAGAGGTCAGAATTTCACCATTGAAAAATTCAGTGACAGCGGAAGGCTCGAGTCAAAATTGTCATCTCCTACTGTTACTTATGATACAACTTTACATAAATGGTCGGCAATGAATTATTCTCTGAGAGAAATAACCGGCAATGAGGAGAGAATCTCAAGGGGAACCCAAATGGATACGACACTTTCTATTAAACCCAGCGATTTTTCAAGAGATCCGGGATTTGTAGGAACGATGACTTACCGTGAACTGGATGATTACATAAGTCTGCTCCGGCTGCAGGGTTCTGATGAACTGAAACTGTTCCTCATTGAAAAATACAGAAGGTTTGCCAACCCTTTTGCGGTGTTCATTCTGTCACTTATCGGAGTCTCCCTCTCTTCACGAAAGATACGGGGAGGTATTGGTATGAATATAGGTATCGGATTAATTCTCAGTTTTTCCTACATTCTGTTTCTTCAGTTCGCATCTCAGTTTTCACTCAAAGGAGACCTGAACCCTCTGCTCGCCATGTGGATACCAAACATTCTGTATTCAATAATTGCTTTGGTACTTTATAAATTGGCGCCGAAATAAGCAGGTAATTCATGCAATTTCCTTAAAATTGTATCTTTTATTTTTTTTTGGTTAAATTGAACAATAATATTATAAATAAACAACTAAAACCTTATTATATGCCGGTTAACAAAAAGATCCTTGAGTTGCAGGAAAAGCGTGAGCAGGTTCTGCTGGGCGGAGGGGAACAGGCGATTGAAAAGCAGAAAGCAATGGGTAAAAGAACAGCCCGTGAACGCATAATGGCTTTACTCGATGAGAACTCATTTAATGAATATGACCTGTTTGTTGAGCACGATGCCCGTGATTTTGATATGGATAAAAAATCGCTTCCCAGCGATGGAGTCATCATTGGCTCTGGAACTATATATGGTGCTCCGGTTGCTATTTTTGCCCAGGACTTTACCGTTGCAGGTGGTTCGCTTGGGTTAATGCATTCCAGGAAGATTACAAAAATTATGGATCATGCCTTGAAGATGAGAATGCCCCTGATTGGAATAAATGATTCAGGTGGTGCCAGGATACAGGAGGGTGTAAATTCTCTGGCCGGATATGGCGAAATATTCTTCCGGAATACAATATCAAGCGGAGTCATTCCTCAGCTTTCAGTAATTCTTGGTCCCTGTGCCGGTGGAGCTGTCTATTCCCCGGCTCTCACTGACTTTGTTTTTGTTGTTGATAAAATATCGAAAATGTTTATCACCGGACCGGAAGTAATAAAGACAGTACTTGGTGAAGAGATCTCAATGGAAGATCTCGGAGGTGCACGTGTTCACAGCGAAGTAACCGGGAATGCACATTTCTTCGCAATGAGCGAAGAGGAGTGCTTCGAACAGATAAAAAAACTCATCACTTTTATTCCATGGAACAATGGGAAAAAAGCAAAGATGTTCGAGCCGGGGGAACCTAAACCCGAATATAATATAGACAAGATCGTTCCTGAAGATCCGACTCTCCCTTATGATGTAAAAGATGTGATCAGAGCTGTAGTTGATAATTCAGATTTCTTTGAGATTATGCAACTATATGCCAAAAACATTGTAATTGGTTTCGGTCGCATGGGTGGACGTACAACAGGATTTGTTGCCAATCAGCCGCTCGAAATGGCAGGTGTTCTTGATGTTGACTCCTCCGACAAAGCTGCAAGATTCATTCGTTATTGCGATGCTTTTAACATTCCGATTATTACACTTGTTGATCTTCCGGGTTATCTGCCCGGCGTAGACCAGGAACATGCCGGCGTTATTCGTCATGGCGCAAAAGTTCTTTATGCATATAGTGAAGCAACTGTTCCCAAACTGACTGTGATTCTACGTAAAGCATACGGTGGTGGTTATATCGCTATGAGTTCCCGTCATCTTGGTGCCGACTTTGTGTTTGCCTGGCCTTCCGCCGAGATTGCTGTTATGGGCCCTGAAGGTGCAGCAAATATTATTTTCAGAAAAGAGATCCTGTCTGCAACTGATCCTGATGGAATGAGAAAGCAAAAAGTTGAAGAGTATAAGGCTAAGTTTGCCAATCCTTATGTGGCTGCTTCACGTGGATACGTCGATGCCGTAATTGAACCATCCGAAACCCGAAAATTCCTGATGCATTCAATTGAAGTCTCAGAAAACAAAGTTATGGTTATGCCGGCGAAAAAGCACGGTCTTCCTCCATTTTAGTCAGAACCATTATATAAAATACAGAAATGGATAATCAAAATACTTTCGGTATCCTAAATATCGACACTACATTATATAAGACAAGGATCACCAAAAAATTTCAAAACAGGAAACCTTACCAGCCTGCTGACCCTCGCATTATTTTAAGTTTTATTCCAGGTACGGTTCTTGACATCCTTGTAGAAAAAGATCAGAAAGTCAGAAAGGGCGATGATCTGATGATACTGGATGCCATGAAGATGCAGAATAAATTAAAGTGCAGTATGGATGGCATCGTAAAAGCGATTGTTGTGAAGAAGGGTGATAAAGTTTCAAAGGGAACCGTTTTGATTGAGCTGGAGTGATAAATCAAATCACTCCTTCCCATATCACGAAATCCTTTAGCTTAACAGGAATATCAGGCTTTTCTGAAAATATCCCGTATACACTCGAACCGCTCCCTGACATTAAACTAAAGAGAGCACCTGATTTGTACATTTGGTTTTTAATTTCACCAATCAGAGGGTATTTATTAAATGCAAACTCTTCAAAGTCATTTAAAATAAGCTCTTTCCATTCGGAAACCGGACTGCAGATTAACTTCATCAAACTGGCTGAAGTATGTTCCGGTCTACAATTCCTATAAGCCTCTCCTGTATTAATGCTTACCTGCGGGTTGAGCAGAATGAAATAGTAACCTGTAAGAATGGGAGGAACAGGCTCCATTATCTCCCCTCTGCCAGTGGCAAATGAAGGAATTTCATTAATAAAAAACGGGCAGTCACTTCCAAGCTCCAGTGCCAGGGAGCTCAGATCCTGGTCATTGATTAAGAGGCCGAAACATTTGTTAATTGCTTTTAAAAGATATGCCGCATCCGAGGAGCCACCTCCTAAGCCGGCTCCTACTGGGATAGCTTTATGGAGATGTATTTTTAAATAAGGGAAGGAGTGATTTACTCTTAATTTATTTACAGCCTTTAAAACCAGATTGTCTTCCGGAATACCTCCCGTATTGATTCCTGAAACAGTAAGAATATCTTTGTCGCCCGCTGCTGAAGAAACTACGAACTCCAGAGCATCGCACAGACCTACAGGATAAAATATTGTTTCAATGTCATGATAACCATCGCGACGTTTCTCAGTTATTCGCAATCCAAGGTTTATTTTAGCTTTTGGGAAAACAACCATTATTCTTTGTTTGGTGTAAAAATACCATATGGTTTTGAATTTATTGTTATTGATTGGTTTATTAGCTTTTCAACAAGTTTTTAACATCCTCTGTTTGTAACAAAAAACTTCATTTTATGACTATTGCCTATGGTTATTTATACCTTTGAAAATACACACAAAACATAACTGTTAACATCTAAGTATCAGTAAATCAATTATATAACATTAATGGCCAAACAATATACAAAACCAAACACAACCATAACAAATCTTCCGGATTTTGGAAAAGTTCCACCCCAGGCAAATGACATGGAGGAAGCTGTTCTTGGTGCAATAATGCTTGAAAAAGAGGCTGTCATTACAGTTCTTGATATTCTGAAACCAGAGAGCTTTTACCGGGAAGGCCATCAGAAAATATTCAAGGCGATCTCCGACCTTCACACAAGAGAATACCCTGTTGATCTATATACTGTAACAGAAGAGTTAAGGGCTCATAATCTGCTTGATAGTGTCGGCGGCCCGGTCTATCTTACTCAGCTTACGTCGAAAGTTGTTTCGGCAGCCAATGCTGATTTTCATTCAAGGATTGTGGCTCAGAAGTATATACAGCGTGAGCTTATCAGAGTTTCAACCGAAATACAGACCCGCTCGTTTGATGACACGTATGATGTTACAGAGCTTCTCGATTATTCGGAAAATGCTCTTTTTCAGATTGCTGAAGGTAATATCAAGAGGGAAGTGGCACCGATAAGTGATGTCATTAAAAAGGCTATCAAGGAGATAGAAGAGGCCGGAAAGAGAGAGGATGCACTGGTGGGAACCCCGTCAGGGTTTACTAAGCTAGACAGACTTACTTCAGGCTGGCAGAAATCAGAACTGGTTATTATTGCTGCACGTCCTTCGATGGGTAAAACAGCTTTTGCTCTTTCAATGGCGAGAAACATGGCTATTGATCATGGAAAAAATGTAGCAATATTTTCTTGTGAAATGTCCTCTATTCAGCTGGTAAACAGGCTTATCATAGCCGAAACAGATATTCCCGGAGATAAAATTAAGAACGGACGCCTTTCTGAAGAGGAGTGGAAGCAACTTGACACTAGGATAAAGAAACTGGTACAGGCACCGATATTTATAGATGATACTCCCGCTCTCTCAATCTTTGAATTAAGAGCCAAATGCCGGCGTCTGATGGCGCAGCATAAACTCGATATCGTGATCGTGGATTATCTTCAGCTTATGTCGGGTCCGGAAAATGCCGGAAGCCGCGAACAGGAGGTAAGTACTATTTCACGTTCCTTGAAGAGTATTGCCAAGGAGCTGAATATACCAATACTTGCACTCTCCCAGCTTAACCGTTCGGTTGAAATGCGGGGCGGTACCAAACGGCCGCTTCTTTCAGACCTTCGCGAATCAGGAGCAATTGAGCAGGATGCTGATATGGTTTTGTTTATTCACAGACAGGATAAATTCGGAATTCCTGCCTTCGAAGATGGCTCGTCCACAAAAGGTATTGCCGAGATTATCCTTGCGAAGAACCGTAACGGCCCTGTCGACGATGTGAAATTGAGATTCAGGGAAGAGAAGGCTCAGTTTGTCGATATTGATGATTTTGACATGGATGGTAATCCTGATAGCAGAGAGGGATATCAGAGTATAACCCTTAAATCAAAGATGAACCACGATAACCTGAGGAATCTTGGTGGTGGATTTGAAAAAGAGCCTGAAAATCAGGATGAACCGCCTTTTGCCTGATCACAGAAGAGAGCCGTCTGTTGCTGAAAATCAATTGAAACGAAGCACCACCTTTCCTCCGATACTTTTGTAGGTAAGGTCATTGAACCCGGCATAGACCCCAACCTCACCAAGGAAAAAGACTTCGCTGATACTGTACCCTATCTCCGTGTAGTTTTTGTGGAACCTTGAGCCGAGATACGAAATACTGATATTTTCGCGCAATAGGGTGTTGCTGAATCCGGGCAGTAGTTTAAGGAGAAGATAAGGAGTTGTATATTTAACATGGGCCTCTCCAAAGAATTCCGGAGTGCTAAGGGAATAATAGGCCGGCAGCATGAATGCATCCTGATAATCATCAAGCATCAAGGGTAGCTGTTGTGAATTGAAATGGAAAAAGTCATAATAGCTCAGACCGGAATTATTAAGGTATCCACCTGTCCTTAACCTCCATCTGAATTCGCTGAAAGCACCTGTTTCCTGATGTTTAAAGACCTCAATCCTAATCATGTCGAATTGTTTATATCGGTCAGGCGCTCCGGGAAATTCATTAATTCCATGCTTCCATGAAACGTTGAACGTTGGCCAGTCTGACCCGCGGGGTATTTTTCTGTTATTGCGAATAGTGTACTTTTGCCTTGGAGTAAATGTAACATCTGTTACAAAATCAGCATGCCTCTGACTGATAATGCTATTTTCAGGATTAGAACCCTCTCCCAGATAATCATTTACGGGAATATTTTCGGAATATAGCCTGTCAGATTTTATGAATGAGAAATTGGTTGTGTTTTTCAGCACTCTCCGGTCTTCATAGCCTGCACTTAATCCAAGACTCAGCCCGTTAATAATTTCACTTCTATAGCCGAGTGTAAGAAACCGTGTTTCGTAAAGTTTCAGATAGTTCCTTCTGGAAAGGAGAGTTACTGCAGAATTTAAAAAGGTATTAATGCTTCCTCCGTTACCTAAATCTTTACTTGTAATACCTGTTCTTATGAAAAGTTGTTTCGGTTTTAACCTGTCGAAGCTGTAATTTCCGTTCACCCTCCACATAACGGCTTCCCTGCTGAAAGCCCATTTTATATCAGGATAGATTGAGAATGTATTATTGTTCTTCCATGTTTTTGAAAATTGAAAATCGGTTCCGTATACAAAACCGTCAACCGTATTAAAACTGAGATTTTTAAGGTTAAAAAGGCCGCCGAAGGTAAAACTGACGCCACTTGTGTCAGCCCAGGTGTGTCCGGTTCCGGTATACTTCACATTAATGAAGAATCTGCTTTTCTTCTTTTTTTCACCCTGAAGAGTTGTATCGGCTTTAATTTCTCTCACAGACAACTTTTTTTTAATACTGTCGCGAACAGTTAAACTCCTCATCTCAACTTCAGAAAGGGGAATAGGCCTTATTGCTGCCCAATAGGCGCTATCCTTTTTAGCAGCATCTTTCTCAACAACATGAGTGGTGTGCTCAATTATCTCGAGGCTCTTTCTTGTGCTGTCAGGCAAGGCTTTTTCAGATTCGCTGGCCATCAGGCGTGAAAGTTTTACCATATCACGATTCGACAACTCGTTCTTTTCAAGGATCTTTTCAATCTGTTTTTTTTCTTTTGAAACAACGGTATCGGGGGTATTTACAGAAGTTGTTTTTCTGCCTGTATAATCAGTTGAGATGGTTTTTGGTTTCTGAAGAGCAGGGTTAGGTTTTACTTCAACGTACTTTACAGAACTTCCATAACCGGCATCAGCCCTGAATCCGATTATTCCGATATTTATCTCAAATTTATGACTTACTGGCATCCAGATCTCATCCTGTACAGGTATATAGAGTTGCTGAATCCGAATTTTCCCCACAAGATTTTCATTTGTAAGGTCAACGCTGTGAAGACACCACAGGTCTTCAATAATATAAATGGTTCCCTCAAACAGTTGCTGGCTTTTCCTTTTTGGGATTACCTGAATCTTATTTATCGTAAAATTTCCCTGAAGTGATGCACCTGAATATTTAAAATTGTAATGAGAAAAGGCAGCCGGAGAGAGAGGGGAGATTGCCATATCAGCAAGTACAGGCTGATAAAAACTTGCCTGGATAAAGTCCATTGGAGATATTTCGTTACCCTGTTCAGGAAAGGTGCTGTTGAATGAGATAACTTTCTGAAAATATTTGTCGGGAGCAGTAAATTCCATCTCATTATACGATTCCATCAGAAATGAGTCGCCCTCTTTTAATTTTACCTCATCGTCTGAAGGTTTTCCTTTTCCGGCTGAGACGGTGGTACTGTGTTTTGACGATTCGACTTTCATCGATTTCTGCAGAAGTTTGGGGATTTTGTTGATTACCAGATTGCCTTTCAGGTAAACCTCTGCTTTATAATAGTTTATGTTATTCAGATAATAAGGTGCCAGTCCGATTACTTTCCGCATAATGATATAGGCAGGGTCTTCACCTGAAGCAGTAATTCTGACCTCCGGAATTTCATAATACTGAAGAGGGAGTGTAATATCTTTTATTATTGTTTTGTCTGACAATGTTATTGAAGTATATACAGGCTGAAAACCCAGGCTCTGATAGATGACGGTGTATTTACCTGCAGGCAAACGGATCTCATAATCTCCTTTAGTGTTAGAAGTGGTTCCCTGTTTCAGTTCCTGAATATAAACCGTAGAGTATTGAACCGGATCACCTGACTGTGTTTGGATCTTTCCTTTAAGTACCTGAGCCTGTGAAATTTGTATTGAAAAGAATATGATGATAATAAAAAGTTTAACATGCTTCATTTTAGTAATACTTTTTATTGTAAAACGATTAATGGCAGCAGAATGTTACTTTCTTCCTGAAACAATAATAACAATCTCCCCTTTTGGCGGCTTATTTAAATAATATTCAGAAAGGAACAACAGGGTGCCCCTGATATTCTCTTCAAAAAGTTTGCTTAATTCCCTGGAAACGGAGGCTTCGCGATCCGGTCCGAAATGCAGAGCTAATTCATTAAGCGTTTTAACCAGCCGGTATGGAGATTCATAAAAAATCATTGTCCTTGTCTCATCGGTTAATGCGGTAATTCTTTTGTTCCTTCCTTTCTTCGGAGGGAGAAAGCCTTCGAAACAAAACCTGTCGCAGGGGAGTCCGGAGTTTACCAGAGCAGGGATAAGAGCTGTCGGGCCCGGTAGTGTTTCAACTTCAATCTCTTTTTCAACACACGTTCTTACAAGTAAAAATCCCGGATCGGAGATGCCTGGTGTACCGGCATCTGAAATTAGTGCAATTGTCTGTCCTGAAAGAATTTTGGTGCAGACCGATTCCACACTCTTATGTTCATTAAACATATGGTGCGACTGCAGAGGTGTTTTAATATTGTAGTGATTCAGTAGTTTTTTTGCCTCGCGGGTATCTTCGGCAAGGATAAGATCGACACTACCAAGGATTTCCACGGCTCTGTAGGTAATATCCCTGAGATTGCCGATAGGGGTAGGAACAAGAATAAGCTTACTCATTTGAAGATAGTTTGCGTTTTACCAGATCAAGCAGCTGCTTTGCCGCTTCATTACTGTTGTTATCTCCTGTATAACTCATTATAACTGCTCTTGCATCTGTAAGGTTTTCTGCCTTTTCAAGTTTTAAGATTGCCTGGGAATAGGTCTCTTTGTTGCCGGCAAAGATTTCGCGTATAAACAGGAACCGGTCATTAACTCCAATTGCTTCCGACAGACTGGTTAATGGCTTCGTATTCATAATAGCAGATAAATCATCGTCTCTCTTTACGCTTCCCAGCTGCTCATTGAACCTGTTCGACAGATGGCTGAACCGGTCAGCAATAATAGCAGATTCAGCTGTTTTTTCAACAGGTTCCTTTACAATCTCTTTCTTTTCTGCTGCAGGGGGCTTTACCTCTTCCGGTTTATTCTCTTTTACCTGTATATCAGGAACCGGAACTACCTCAAAGATAAGGGTATGTTCCTCCTTCTTTTCCTGCGGAGGAATCGCTTTTTGGTGAGGTGGTTCAACCGGTTCTTTCTTTTCCGGAGGAAGAGTCTCTTTCATGCTTTTAAGAAATGCAATAACAGCACCGGCGCTTTTGCATTTCGACTTTGCAAGTTCCACCTGCAATGCCGGAACACCCGGGTATTTTTTAAGATCATCGATTATTTCGTAAGCATCATCGAGATCTTTAATAATTAAATCAATGGTTGCATTGAAATCCATACACTTTGATGTTAATTTAACAAACCATTTTCCTTATTTTGCAAAAGTAACTATTATTCCATAAGTCATCATGGAATAAAACTACAATTTGCACAAACACAAAATAGTTAAACAGACAATGGACTTTCTTGAATATTCAGCAAGGGCAACAGGTAGGAGGGGATCCATTGAGGTCATAACCGGTTCTATGTTTTCCGGAAAAACGGAAGAACTGATAAGGAGGCTCAGAAGAGCTCAGTTTGCAGGACTTAAGGTTGAAATATTCAAACCATCCCTGGATAAACGGTATTCTGAAACCAGGGTTGTTTCGCACGATGACAAATCGATTCTTTCTACTCCTGTCGATAACGCCTCCTCAATATTGTTACTTACGGAAGGGGTAGATGTTGTAGCCATCGATGAGGCTCAGTTTTTTGACAATTCCATCGTTACTGTCTGTAATCAGCTTGCCGACTCCGGGGCAAGGATTCTCATTGCCGGACTCGATATGGATTTTTCGGGAAAGCCTTTTGGGCCTATGCCTGAGCTTCTTGCAATAGCTGAGTATGTTACAAAAGTTCATGCAATATGTATGAGGTGCGGCAATCTTGCCCAATACTCTTTCAGAAAATCAGATGAGGCACAAGTGGTCCTCCTGGGAGAAAAAAATCTTTATGAGCCGCTCTGCAGGAATTGCTATAATGCTGCATTAAATAAATAACTGTGATAATCAGCTCATCGGATATTGCTAACATCACAAACGGCCTTCTGACCGGTCCCCCTGATCTTCCGGTTACAGATATTGTTACTGACAGCCGACAGTTGATTTATACTGAAGGTCTTGCATTCATCGCCATTACCGGAAAAAATCATAACGGACATCAATATATTGAGAATCTTTACCTGAAAGGGGTAAGGATCTTCATAACTGAAAAGCTTCCAGGGGAACTTATTAAATTTCCTGATGCAGCTTTTATTGTAACAAAAAATACAATTGAAGCCCTTCAGCTTCTAGCTATGTATAAAAGGAAATCTTTCCTGTCGCAGGTGATTGCCATCACCGGAAGTGCAGGAAAAACGATAGTAAAAGAGTGGCTCGCCGATATCCTTGGTCTTACAACTTCTGTTATAAGAAGTCCGAAAAGTTATAATTCTCAGATCGGAGTTCCCCTGTCGGTATGGAAACTGGAAGATAAATACAAACTAGGGATATTTGAAGCAGGTATCTCTTTGCCCGGTGAAATGGAGAAACTTCAGAAGGTCATTAATCCGGATATAGGCGTAATTACAAATATCGGGGATGCCCACAGCGAGAGTTTTCCGGATAATATGGCAAAAGCAAGGGAGAAGCTTAAACTTTTTGCAGATAGTTCATCAATAGTATATTCCAGCGATCAGAAGCTCATTCACCGGTTGATTCATGAGGATAAGAACCTGCAATCCAAAAAGCTGACAGACTGGTCGTGTGAGAATGAGAATGCCGGTATTTTTGTAAAGAAGATTTCATTATCAGATGGCCATACGGCTCTGCAGATGACCTATAACGGAAGAGTAAATAATTTTGAGATTCCCTTTAGTGACAGAGCTTCAGTTGAGAATGCAATTACTGTTGCTTCTGTCTGCCTGATGCTTGGAATAAAAGAGGATATTCTTGCCCGAGGTCTTTCCCGTCTTGTCTCTGTTGCCATGAGGATGGAGATGAAGAATGGAATCAATAATTGTCAGCTGATAGAGGATTATTATAACTCTGATCCGGGTTCACTTCAGATGGCTGTAGAATATCTTAAGTCGCAAAATGGCCGGCCGGCTGCATTGATACTTTCCGATTTTGTACAAAGCGGGAGAGATGAAAAGGAGTTGTATGGCGAAGTAGCAGCAATGCTCAGAAAAACCGGAATCGCTAAATTTACAGGCATTGGAGAATCCCTTTTAAGAAACAGTAACTTATTTGACAATAACGCACGTTTTTTCTATTCAACTGACGAGTTTGTCCGAGCCTTTGATTCGGAGGATTATAAAAATGAGATAATTCTTTTGAAAGGGGCAAGGATATTTGAGTTTGAGAAAATAGGAAAGCTGCTCGAGCAACAGATCCATCAGACGGTACTTGAAATTAATCTGGATGCTATTTCTCATAACATTAATGAGTTCCGCAGACATCTTAATCCGGGTACAAGAATTATGGCAATGGTAAAGGCTTTTGCTTATGGAGCCGGTTCAGCTGAAATTGCTGCATTGCTCGAATATCACAGGGTAAGTTATCTGGCAGTTGCTTATGCTGATGAAGGCGTTGAACTGAGAAACGCCGGTGTTACACTTCCGGTAATGGTTATGAATCCCGATCCGGCAGCAGCGGAGATAATAATTAAATATAATCTTGAGCCTGAGATCTTTAGTTTTTCGTCGTTGGAACGATTTTCTGAAGCAGCATCAAAACACGGTCTTATCAATTATCCGGTTCACATTAAAATTGATACTGGAATGCACAGACTAGGTTTCATGCCCGGAGATATTGAAGCCCTTGCAAATAGGATCAGAACGTCAGAGTGTATTAAAATTACCTCAGTCTTTTCACACCTGTCAGCAAGTGAAGATCCTGATAAAGATGAATTCAGCAGAAAACAGGTTGTAGTTTTTCTGAAGGCAGCAGAACAGATCCATAAAGCCACCGGATATTCATTTCTTCGTCATATCCTTAATTCTTCAGGTATTTCGCGAATGCCTGAATATCAGTTCGATATGGTACGGCCGGGAATCGGGATATATGGTGTAGGCCATTTTGAATCTCTTAACCTCAGAACAGCAGGGCGTTTTAAGACCAGAATTTCCCAGATAAAAAGGATAAGCTCTGGCGAACCTGTTGGTTATGGTTGTGCTGATGTGTCAGATAGTGAACGAACTATAGCAATATTACCAGTTGGCTATGCCGATGGCCTCAACAGGAACCTCGGGAACAGAAACGGTAACCTCTATATTAACGGTGTAAAGGTTCCGGTTATAGGGAATATCTGCATGGATATGTGTATGGCAGATATTTCAGGTACAGATGCCAGGGAGGGAGATGAAGCGGAGATTTTCGGTGAACATATTACAATCGATGAGATTGCTTCTGAATGCCGGACAATACCATATGAAATACTTACATCAATTCCGGGCAGGGTTAAGAGGGTCTTTTTCAGGGAGTAATTTTAATTATATTCCTTATGATGGCTTCTCAGGCCGATTCATTGATATCTTCCAGTCCTGGCAGATTAATAATTTTAATCCTTCTTCCTTTAAGTTCAATAATACTTTCCGATGCAAAATTTGAAAGTGTTCGGATAGCATTTGATGTGGTCATATTCGACAGGTGAGCAATATCATCCCTTGAAAGTGCTGCCCTGAGTGTTTTTCCATCCTCCTCATAGCCATAAATCTCTGCCAGCAAAAGCATCGATTCGGCAAGTCTGCCTCTGACATGTTTCTGAGTAAGGGATATGGTCCGGTTGTAGGAATACCAGAGCTCATCAGCTAAAACCTTATTCACTTTAAATGAGAGTTCACTGTTTTTTTTCAGAATCTTTACCAGGGAGTGTTTAGCCAGAAGGCATACTGTAGAGTCTCCCAGAGCAATCGCAGAAAAGGACCAGGTGTTCTCAGAGAAGAGCCCACGGTAGCCGAGACATTCAGATTGATTAACCATTTGCAGTATCTGTTCTCTGCCTCCGACACCGTTCTTGTAAGTTTTTGCTTTTCCTGATGCAAGGCAGATTAATCCGCGCACCTTATCTCCTTCTTTAAAGATATATTCACCTTTTTTGAAAATAGAAATAGTATGGTGATTGGCAATGATCTCTTTCTCTTTCTGGCTTAGTCCCTTAAAAACTGAATCAGAACCTTCAAGGCATAATTCAATATATGGGTTGATATATTGCATGAGTAAATTATGTTAAAAAACATATCAAAGGTAAAAAATACTTTAAAATAAATAAAATACAAGAGGCATTCTCCGGCCTGCCCCGAAGGCTTTGGAGGAAATTCTCAGAACAGGAGGTGCCTGATATCTTTTGTATTCGTTGAAGTTGATCAACTTTATAACTTTATACACAGTTTCCGGATCTGAGCCCTCATCGATAATTCGTTGGGCAGGTTTTTGTAATTCAATGTACTGGTATAGAATTGTATCGAGAGTGGTATAGTCAGGAAGTGAATCTGAATCAAGCTGATCGGGTCGTAATTCAGCGGAGGGCATTTTTGTTATTGTGTTTGCAGGAATTATCTCTCTGTTCCTGTTAATATAATCTGCGAGACGATAGATATCGGTTTTATATACATCCCCGATAACAGACAAGCCACCGGCCATATCGCCATAAAGTGTTCCGTATCCTACTGCAGCTTCGCTCTTATTGGAGGTGTTCAGTAAAATGCATCCCTGTTTGTTTGAAACAGCCATAAGCAGAACAGCTCGAATACGGGCCTGGATGTTTTCTTCAGTTATATCTCTCTCTTTTCCTTCGAACAGCGGTGCCAGCTCTTCCTCAAATGCATTGAAGGGTTTTTCAATACTTACAATATCATAACGGACATTGAGGGCTTTGGCAAGCGCTACGGCATCAGTTACGGAATGGGCAGATGAATATCGTGATGGCATCAGCAGGGCTCGCACGTTTTCATTTCCAAGAGCTTCTGCTGCAAGGCAAAGGCAGATAGCGGAATCAATTCCTCCTGAAAGGCCGATAATACTGCTTTTGAAACCTGTTTTTGTAAAGTAATCGCGGATTCCGGTAACCAGCGCCTTATGGATCAGAGGTATGGCAGTTGGTTTAGCAATATTTACTGCAATGGTGCCGGTAAGAAGTTCTTCGAATGAAAATGTCTCAACCGCTTCCTCAAAAAACGGCAGCTGTTTAAATACTTCTCCTTTTTTGTTCACAATTATGGAAGCCCCGTCAAAGATCAGCTCAGTATTTGCCCCGGTCTGGTTAACAGATATTACAGGGATCTGGTATTTGACCGCCTTTGATCTGAAGATTTTTTCTTTTGCTTCGGTTTTTGAGTATGAAAAAGGGGAGGCGGAGATGTTAATAATAATATCGGGACTCTGTTTTGCAAGCTCTTCCATCGGAGAGACAGTGTACAGTCTGCTCTTTTCAAATTCGTTATCAAATGGCTGCTCGTCCCATAGATCTTCACAAATTGTGATGGCAAGCTTTAGCCCTTTGAATGTGAAGAGAGAGAATCTGTTTTCAGGCTCAAAGTACCTGTATTCATCGAAAATATCATATGTAGGCAACAGTGCTTTATTTGCAGAAAAGATAATTTCTCCTTCAGCCAATACCAGTGCAGAATTGAAAAGTTTCTTTCCTTCGGCATTTTTGTTCAGAGTAGGAGAGCCTATTATAGCTGTGATTCCTGTACATTCTTTTGCGATTTCGTTTACCGACTGACTGCATTTCGCTATGAAGTCGAGTCGGTCAAGAAGGTCAAGTGGCGGGTATCCGGGGATACAGAGTTCGGAAAAAATTATAAGATCAGATCCCTCTGCTTTTGCTTTTGTGATTGCGTTGCAGATTAATTCTTTATTCCTGTTAAAATTTCCGATATGATAATTAAGCTGAGCAACGGTGAATTTCATCTCTGTCAGGTTAGAAGTTAATGCCGAGCCTGAAACTGAGGATCTTATGTGATACCTTATCAATAAGCTGATCTCCGTTATCTTTGGTAATATCAAGGAAGTTATTATCAAAGTTCAGCCCCATGGTCATTGCAGTGGATCCACCCATCGAATATTCAATTCCTGCAGTTATGTGGTATGAAAGGTTAAACATTCTTAATTCACTGATAGCCTTTTCACCTGTGATGTTTAGCATGGGAATATCTGCTTTTCCACCGACAACAAGTTTCGGATCGACCCCCAGATCGGTATAGAAAGTAATGTATCCTATCTGGTTTGTCTGAAGCTTTAACCCAATCGGGATTGCCAGATATTGTATTTTATAGATAACAGGATTTCCCGGTAAAACTTTTGAAGTGAAATTTGTAAACTCCATCTTTATGGTATCACTGCCGGTAAGTCTTCCTCCTGCATTCATCAGGGTTATACCTGTTGAAAAGGAGTAGTTTGAAGTGAAATACCTGTTGAAGGTCAGACCGAAATTAAAGCCGGGCCTTGCTCCGTCATTTTTTGTTTCCTTAATATCGGAAGAGAACCAGCTTACAGAAGGATCGGCATGTATACCGAAGCTTATTTTCTGCTGAGCCAGAACCGGACTGTGAAGAAAAAGCGAGAAAAGCAGAAGGAACAATAAATTTAACGCTCTTCTATAAACAGATTTTAATATTTCCATAATAAATTTCTTTGATTTCAATTAACTTAAGCTGTAATTATCAAGTGTCTCTAAATCATAAAATATTATAAATCAATTCAAAAAAATATGCTGGACAAAATACCTCCCTGAACAGATAATATAATCCTTCAGTTAACTCCGGGAAAAGATATGGTGAACCTTTAAAACAGCCCTTCAAATCATACGTAAAAATAACAAATAATAATTGAAGTTAAAGCACCGTTTTTAATTGTTGCCTTATAATTGAAAATGTGCTTATTTTGGAATAGCTAATAAACAGTTATTATGAGAATCCGATATTTAAGTTTCATCTTATTATTGATTGTTCCGGCGGTTATCTCATGCAGGAAGAATAATTACAGGGTGAACGTTTCCTCAATCAAGGCTGACATTAAGATAAAGCGACTTGAAAAGGACCTTTTCACTGTCACTCCTGATGAGATTCCGGCCGTTGTCCCTTCCCTCAGGGAAAAGTATAAAGGGTTCCTGCAACTCTTTAGTTATGTTATCAACACAGGGGATGTCAATGAAACCTCTTTTGGCGATTTCCTGGTAAGGTTTTGTACCGATAAACAGAATAATGATGTTTATGCCCTGGCGATTCAGCAGTACCCCGGTGTTGAGGAATTTGAGAAAGAGCTTTCCGATGCATTCCGTCATTACCTCTATTATTTCCCTGAGAAAAAAATACCCGGAGTTTTTACATGTATTTCAGGATTTAACACCAGCATTATCACCGGAGATTCTGTTCTGGGAATCGGGCTCGACAGGTATCTTGGTGCTGATTGTGAATATTACCCGAGGCTTGAAATATACAAATATATGGCAGCCCGTATGACCAGGGAAAATATTGTTCCTGATTGCATGTACGGATGGGGTGCTTCAGAATGGGATTTTTCAGTTGTAAAATATTCTGCAGATAATGTTCTGGCAGAGATCATCCATAATGGCAAGCTCAGATATTTCGAAAGATGTATGCTGCCGGAAGTAAGTGATGAGATCATCTTTGGATTCACCCCTGAGCAGATGAAATTCTGTAAGAACAATGAAGGTCGTATGTGGCAGCTTTTGATTGAGAATGATCTGCTGTTTAGGAGCGACCAGATGACGATTCGTAAGCTGGTCGGGGAGGCTCCCTTTACAACCTATTTTACCAATGAGTCGCCTGGTAAGGCAGCAGTGTGGTTAGGTTTTAGAATAATTGAATCGTATATGACCAGAACCCCGGGGACAAAACTTGAAGAGCTGATGAGGGATTCTGATATTCAGAAAATTCTCGAAAATGCGAAATACAGTCCTCAATAATCAGGCTGTATTGATGATATAATGAGATGGCTTCCTTCTTTTTGGGCAGTAAAAATGCCCCATTCTATTCAGCTCTGTAAAATCAGTTTTCGCTCTAAAATATCCAATTATATCCAATTGCATTTATATGAGGTACATTAGCACCTGATCTGATGGATTTAACCATATCCAATTATATCCGATTATTTTTTCTTGTTTTTAGCAGAGTACTCTTGAATTCAGCAGGGCTTGCCTCCTTCATGATAATTAAAAAAACCCTATCGGAAAAAACGAATCTGCTTCTCTTTACTGCAAGAAACTGAGGTTTGCAGTTACTGTTTTAACCCCTGAAAATAGCCCGATGCATTATCTGAATTTAACTGAGCCTTTAATCAAATTCAGAGTACTAATATAGATGGCATATTCATAATAGCGATACTTAAATAGCAATACTTATTAACAACTTATTAATGTTGAGCTATTAATAAATTCGTTTAACACCTCCGGTGGTTTTGGAGATGCGGTTTGAAAAAAACATAAGGTGGAAAGCAGGGAAAAAAAGAGAGGCTGCCCCTTTTGAGACAGCCTCTTTTTTATTTATCTGAAATACTATTCTGGATGAATAGCCTCAACCGGGCAGACATCGGAACAAGCACCGCAATCGGTACAAACATCCGCATCAATTTTATAAATATCGCCTTCTGAGATTGCTTCAACAGGACACTCATCGATGCATGTTCCGCAAGCAGTACAATCATCATTAATTTTGTAAGCCATTTCGATTATTTTTTTGATTTGTTAATTACAATAAGGCACAAAATTACTTAAATTTTTTAATTCAAAAAGAAACATGCTAAATATATCCCGGGTTAGCGCATTTTAATTTTAATGTTATCAAGGAATCACATACTCTCTTTTCTGTATTATTAAATGTTATTTTTAAGTGAAGCTCATTGCAGCTACATCCCCTGAGTCCTTAATCCCCATCGTAAAACTTTACTTTATCCAAACCAGATTTGATTTATTCATTACTGATTAATGATACTTATATTAAAGGTGCCGTTTGGCTAAAGGGAGTTCCCTCACTCTTTTCGTGACGCCACCGGCTGATTGTGGCACAAAAATAATTTCATCCCGAAGCGCCAGCGTGGGATCTTATTGGGTTATAAAACTATTAATTATGAAACATTGTATTCGGTAAAAAGTAATCTGAAAAAGATGTGGATAAAGAGTAGCTGCTTCGCAATATATATATGTACAGACAGTATGTATTTTAAGCCACAGAGTGGCTAAAAATG